>NZ_QRDZ01000010.1:0-170099 GCF_003386235.1 Cohnella phaseoli | reverse complement strand
GGAGCTTCGGTAACTGTAATGACGGCTTCTCCCGTCTTGCTGCCATCAAAATTCGAAGTAGCGGTAATCGTATAATTCTTCGGCGTTGCGTCCGCTGCAACCGTTACCTCGCCCGTGCTGCTCACTGTAACTTTTGTAGGGTCGCTGCTTGTCCACGTTACCGTCTCATCTGCGTCTCCAACGGAAACAACAGTGACACCCAGTTGTACGCGATTTCCTTGCACCACATTCTCCGAGCTTGGATTGACGGTAACGCTGGTAATTGCCGGCGTTTGGACGACCGTGATCGTAGCTGTTCCGAATTTAGTGCTATCGTAAACCGAGGTGGCCGTAATCGTATAATTGTCCAAATCCGTCCCCGCCGCAACGGTTACTTTGCCTGTGCCGTCCACCGCTACGTCTCCGTCGCTAGTTGACCATGTGACTGTCTCATCTGCTCCGCCTGCTGCATCTACCTGAACAGTAAGTTGCGTCTCTCCGCCTCGCACAATATTTTTGCTGCTCGGGGTGACGATGACGCTTCTAATCGCCGGAGCTTCGGTAACTGTAATGACGGCTTCTCCCGTCTTGCTGCCATCAAAATTCGAAGTAGCGGTAATCGTATAATTCTTCGGCGTTGCGTCCGCTGCAACCGTTACTTTGCCCGTGTTGTCTACTGCAACTTTTGCAGGATCGCTGCTTGTCCACGTTACCGTCTCATCCGCGCCTCCGGCCGCATCAACCGCGACAGTCAATTGCTTGCTTGTTCCTTGCATGACAGTTTCCGTACTTGGACTAACGATAACACTCCTAATTTCCGGCGCTTGAGTAACCGTAATGACGGCTGTTCCCGTCTTGCTGCCATCAAAATTCGAAGCAGCGGTGATCGTATAATCCTTCGGCGTTGCGTCCGCGGCAACCGTTACCTTGCCTGTGTTGTCTACCGCAACTTTTGCAGGATCGCTGCTTGTCCACGTTACCGTCTCATCTGCGCCTCCAACGGCAACTACAGTGACTCCCAGTTGCACGTGATTTCCTTGCACTACGTTCTCTGCGCTTGGACTGACGGTAACGCTGGTAATTGCCGGCGCTTCGACGACTGTGATTGTAGCTGTTCCTGTCTTGGTACTATCAAAGTTCGAGGTGGCCGTGATCGTATAATTGCCCAAATCCGCATCCGCCGCCACGGTTACTTTCCCTGTGCCGTCCACCGCTACGTCTGCGTCGCTCGTTGACCATGTGACCGCCTTATCCGCTCCGCCCACGGCATTTACCTGGACTTCGAGCTGCTTCACTCCTCCTCTAACCAGGTTCACACTGGCTGGAGTGACGGTTACGCCGTTAACTCTCGGCGGTACCGCAGTAACCGTAATAGCGGCCGTTCCATATTTACTGCTGTCTACCGTCGAAGTTGCCGTAATCGTATACTGCCCCGGAACAGCATCCTCTGTCACGGTTACTTCCCCTGTGCTGCTCACCGCTACCTTGCTGTCATTGCTTGTCCATTCGACCGTCTTCGCCGCTCCCCCAACCGCAGCTACTGTCGCCGTAAATTGTTCGCTTCCTCCTTGCTCCACGCTTGCCGTAAGCGGGCTGACGGTTACGCTGTTAATGGCAGGCGGCACCGCCGTAACCGTAATCTTAGAGGTACCCTTTTTACTATTATCATACGTTGACGTTGCCGTGATCGTATAGGGTCCCGGAGCGGCATCCCCAGCAACGACAACTTTTCCTTTGGAGTCTACCGTTACCTTGTTGTTAACGTCGTTGCTTGTCCATGTTACCGTCTTTGGTGCTCCTCCATTTTCACTGATGAAGGTACTAAGCTGTATTTCTCCTCCTTGAACTACACTTGTTACACTCGGGTTCACTATTACGCTATTAATGGAAGGAGCAACAACCCTAACCGTGGCAATTGCGAACTTACTGCTATCTACCGTCGAAGTTGCTCTGATCTCATATTGTCCCGGCGTGGCATCGGTCGCAACGGTTATTGTTCCTGTCTGGTCCACCTTCACTTTATCTGTAACGTCGCTGCTCGTCCACGTTACCGTATTCGCTGCGCCTCCTTCGGTCGTCACATTTGCAACAAGCCGATCGGATCCTCCTTGGAAAATGCCTATGGAAGGATGAGTGAAGGTTACGCTAATAATTGCAGGCGGCAACTGTTTCGCCACTCTTATTTGATTTGTAGTCCCATTTTTCTCTTGCCAGGCTACGAACAATTGGTTGTTTAGCACTGCTACATCTGGAAATTGTGCAGCAACTACAGGATTTTTGTTCAGACCGTTAGGTCCGTCTCCGTCAGCGCTTGTCCACTTTGTCCCATCGTATTTTTTAACTCGAATATGTTGAACCACTGTCGATGCTTTCACTTCGTGCCATACCGCATATAAAAGATTGTTGAATACAACTAATTCTACTTCGGCCGCTCTGAGTCCAACATCTCTGTTTAATCCATAAGGGCCGTCACCGTCAACGCTTGTCCAACCGGGACCGTCATACCTCTTCACTCGAATTTGGTAATCCAAATAACCAATATTTTCCTCCCATGCCACATATAGTTTTCCGTTATACATAGCTAATGAAGGCACAACTGCTTGCTTCAAAGGATTGATATTCAAACCGCCTGGGACTCCATTGTCTAGGCTCGTCCAACTGTCTCCATCATACTTCTTGCCTCGAAGGTTAAGAGCACCCGGATCTGAACTCGATTCAGCCCACATCACATACAAAGCGTCATTAGAGGCAATCATGCTAGGGTAAGAAGCTGCACCATTGACGTTCAGCCCTGTTGCCCCTTCCTCCTCCACACTCGTCCAATTATTTCCACCATACTTCTTAATGCGAATTTTTCCTTTTTCAGACCATGACGCATATAGAGCATCGCCAAAAACCGCTAGACTAGGAGCAAATGCCGGTTCAGCGGGATCTACGTTTAATCCGGCTACATTTCCAGTGACATCCTCCCAGACTGAGCCTGAGTTGGTATATCTACTGATGCGGATTTTATCCGAGCCTTTATTTTCATAGGTACTCAGCTCTAACCAAGCAGCATAAACAGACCCATTGAATACGGCAAGAGTAGGATGACCTGCCATCTTCGAGGGATCTACGTTGATGCCGTTCGGTCCGCTGATATTCGTCCAAATAGAGCCATTATACTTCCTCGCGTGAATTTGATTAACGGCTTTTCCGCCAACCTCATTCGTTTCCTGCCATGCTGCATAGATCTCATTATTAAATGCGACTATGGTAGGATCATAGGCTGCTCTGTTGGTGTTCACATTCACCCCGGTTGCTAGGTTGCCATCTACAAAAGTAAAACCTCCTACCGACGCCGAGGCCATACTGCCTCCTTGAAATAACAAAGGCATCGTTAGCGCAAAGGCGAGCAAGAGATGAATGGTTTTTCGGATGCTATCGTGAGTTATGCTTCTTCTCATTCCCGGGATCATTTGTCATCTTCCTTTCGTGGTCGTAGTCGTATATCCTATGTCCCGCATTTTTCACCCAGCATATCCGATCGCACCTTAAAAAAACCTTAAAAACCGACACGTTTCGCCACATAAGCAAAAGAGACTGTCCCATAAGCCAAGCAGCTTAAGATGATCGATAAAAAAGAAGGGGTATGTACCTCCTGTAGATGCCTCATACGCTCCTGAAATCACCTTGTCACGGGTTTCCCCATTCAGATTTCGGGAGCGTATAGCATCGGAAGGAGGTACATACCCTTTTTACATTTCGTATCGATTATCTTTCACAGCAACTTGTAGCGCTTATGGGACAGACAGCCCCTTCGTGAGGCAAGATGAGTCAGAGCCGGGAGACCGGAATGCGAATGGAGACTTCGGTCCCGCAGCCCGGCTCGCTCGCAATCTCCAGCGAAGTTCCGTATTCGTATTTCAATCGTTTGTTGATATTCTGCAAGCCGACGCCTTGCTGTTCCGCTCCGTCGGTTCGTTCAAGCAGCGTCCTCAAGCGCTCTGGCGGAATCCCGACGCCGTCGTCGGATACGACGAAAGTCCACTGCTCGTCCGACTTTACTACCGTCATCCTCACAGTTCCGCCCTCGATGCGATCGCCGACGCCATGACGAATGGCGTTTTCCACAAGCGGCTGTAGCAGCAGCGGCGGGATTCGCAGGCTATAAGCCGTCTCTTCGATCTCGTATTCGAAACGAATGCGATCCCTGAATCGGGCCCGTTCAATCTCCACATACGTTTGGATCAGACTGAACTCCTCCGCGAACCCGACACGATCCTCCGCGTTGCTGAAGCGGAAGCTTCCCCGCAAGTATTCCGCGAGCGCCGTAATCATCTTCCGCGCGCGCTCTGCGTCCGTATAGCTGGATGCAACAATGCTGTTCAACACATTGTACAAAAAATGAGGCTTGATCTGCGATTGCAGGAACGCCACCTCCATATGAACGGCTCGGGCCAACGACTCCTTCATGGCGAGCAAGCTGCCGATTCTGGCCTTCAGCTCCTCCAGGTCAAAAGGTTTCGGCAAATAATCGTTGGCACCCGCCTGGAATGCCGCTACCTTATCCTGAGGTTGAATAGCTGCGGTGACCATCAGAACGGGAAGCTCCAGCAGCGAATAGCGTCTGCGGATCTCCTGGCACACCTCGTATCCCGACATTCCCGGCATCATCAAATCCAGAATGACGAGATCGATTCTGCCCGATTGGTCGATCTGCTCTAACGCCTCATATCCGTTTTTAACCGCGATGACGCGATAATCCAGCTTCTGCAGCGCATCCAATAAAACCTTCAGATTTACATACTGGTCGTCGACGATCAACACCGTACGTTTGCCATCGGCATTCGTCACATATGGCGTTGCAAAGGAATATTCATTTTTCTTGGACACGGCTGAAGACGCCGTCGAATAGGACAAGGACAGAGACGCTTCTCGCCGTTCTTCGGCAACGGGAAGCGTGAACGTAAAGCAGGTACCGGACCCAGGTGTGGAACTTACCGATAGCGTACCTCCTTGCAGTTCAACCAGTTGCTTCGCAATCGACAGCCCCAGTCCGAAGCTTCCCTGCCGCGCTCCCTCCGTCGATTTGAACGGCTCAAAAATATGCGACAAATCCTCCGGTTCGATTCCCACACCGGTGTCCCGCACCTTGATTTCGAGCATGCCTCCGCGTTCTTTCCCGTCAATGGCAATCGTGCCATTATCCGTATGCTTGATGGCATTGTCCAGCAAATTCCCGATGATCTGACCCAGCCGAATTTCATCGGCATACGCATAAGACAGCCCCGCAGGCACCTCGTTGATCAGTCGAATTTCTTTTTCTGTACACAGGTAAGAATAGAAGCGCACTTGAATCTCCGCAACCGCGCGAACGTCGATCGGGCCCGGCTCGACTCTGAGCTCGCCCTGCTTCAGCTTGGACAAGTCCAGAATGTCGTAGACCAGCTGCGACAGCTTCCTCATAATGTCGGTCACGAGCTGCAGCTTCTCCTGTTGCCCGGCCGTTGGCGGATTCGCGACATCGTCCAGCAGGGACTGGGAGATATTCATTACGCCGTGCAGGGGCGTCTTGAATTCATGAGAGGTGCGGGCCAGAAAGTCGTCCTTCAGCTTGTCCGCTTGCAGCAATTTCCCGGATAGCTCCTCGATTTTCTTGAATGCGTTCGAAAACCGGAGGGACATCAGAAGCGCCAGCATCAGCAATACGAGAAAAGGCTCGACCGGCGCCAGCGAATAGATCGGCACGCCGAAATACACGTTCATATTCTGGTTCAGCACCAGTGCATTCAAAGCCAGAGCCGCCACGGCCAAATACCAGCTGCCGGTCACTTTGTGCAACACCGCGTAGACAAACACGTACGTAGCGTACAGAAGCGCAAACGTCACATATAGCGATGTCAGCAGACGAAACGGCCCCGTCGTGATCTGGGAGGCGAAACCGAAATGCAGCAAGATCAAGACAGCACCCGCGATCAGGCCGCCTTGCGTGAGCCATTTGAAGGTATATGGCCGGAAAGCGGTATATACGTACAGGAAGAATCCCGCGCCTACGCCAACCGTCAATATCATCTGAATGCGAAAATAAAGCCAGAATGGAAACGCGCCGAACGCATCGAACAGTACTCTCTCGCCGCTGACGCTTGTAAACGCCGCGATAAATACGCAGACAAAGCCGAAGACAACCAGAGAGTGGTCATTTCTGCGCTGGGAGAACAACCCAAGAAAATACAGCCCCATAATTAGAAAAGCGGTTAATGCGACCCAGTCATGGGCTGTCGCCCGGTCGCGCAGCTTGGCGATTTGCTCCACCTTGCCGAAGTGAAGCGATTCGCCGATTCCGCTGTTCACCCGAAATTCATAGTTGGCCACTTCGATAAGAATTTCGTTCCGGCCCGGCTTCAGCGTGAAGTAGCTGACGTACGGCTTGTTAAGCGCTTGATAATGCTCCTTCTCGTCCGGATTGCCGCTGGAGCCCACGACCTGGCCATTCACGATAAGTCGGTTGGAGATGAGAATCGCAGCCGTCTTTAAGCCGTACACTTCGCTTGCATCGTCGATCAGGAGCTCCAGTCTGTAGGTCGCCATGCCAAGCGTCTCCATTTGTTTGGACCACGACCCGGGAACCTGAATCATCTCGGGAGCCGCTTTCTCTGCGGTGCCGGTTGCCGAGGAATTCTGTCGGGAGAGCAGCCGCCGGGGATAAAACTCCCATTGCCCGTCCAGCCGAACAACGCCTTCTTCATGGAATTTCCACCCGGTCAAATCGATAACTCCGTTGTCGGCAACAGGCATAGGTTTCTTGAGATGAGAGGAGTAAGTCAACAGTAACCCGTAGGTTGCGAACAACAAAGCTATCGTGATAAACAACGCCGCTATTTTCCGACTCATAGGGAGGACCGCTCCGTCTTCTCCCTCGTTTGCCGGAACAGCCGCTGCGTTTCTTCCTCCAGCTCCGCGCCTAATTGAACGCGAACCGCGTGCTCTAGCTGCAGACAGACGCGATAAGCTTCATTGCGATTCCCCAGCTCCAGATGGAGACGGATCAACTCGCGCCCGTCAAGCTCGGAATCCGGCGCTAGCGATATCAGCTTCTGCAAACTGTCGATAGCAAGCGCCGTCCTGCTCCGGCCTCGAAAATACGCATACCCTTGGCGTAGCGCCCGAATATACAAAGATTTGAGCTCCAGTTGTCTGGAGGTGGCCCAGCCGAAATCGCACCCTTCCATATATTCACCCTTGTACAATCCTTTCAACTGATCGTAAAGAGAGTCGTCCATCCTGCCTTCAACCAGAACCTTGCCCAGCAGCCGCTCGAATTCGGATATGTCAACCGCAAGCTCGTCCAATTCTACGGCAAAGCCTTGATCGGCTTTCCGAATCCGGATCGGGATCCCTCCCTCTACCAAGCTTTTTCGCAGATAGGACAGGCAAGTATACAAATACGTCTTGGCCTTGTTCACATCATGACCCGGCCACAGCGCCTCGATAATCGTTGCGGCATTTACCGGCCTGCCTTCGTAATGAATCAGGAGCGCGCACAGCTCCCTTTCCTTTTTCGTTTTCCATGTCAGCGTTTTGCTCATTACGCCGGGCCATTTAATATGGAAGCCCCCCAAACAAAGAACGGTCGGGACAAAGCTTGCGCTCGGAGGTAATGGGGCCGCAGGCTTGAGCAACGAATGTGGAATGCGCGCCATCGTGTTCTGCAGCCGCTCCTTCGTAAACGGCTTCAGCAGGTAGTCGGTCGATTGAATTTCGAACGCTTCAACCGCATATTCCACATAAGCCGTTGTAAAGATGATCGGCATCTGAGGAGAGATCTTTCTTATTTGCCGCGCCGCCTCCGTACCCTTCAGCCCCGGCATCTCGATATCCAGGAACACCGCGTCTGGCGCTCTACGGCCCAGCTCTTCTAACGCTTGAATCGGATTAATATACCTTCCCGCTATCTCAACGTTCCCGATTTGACCAAGCAAAATTTCCAACAAATCCAGCGCATCTTCTTCATCGTCGATCAGCATGACACGAATCATCGGCTTTTGTCTCCTTGGCAGCTTATAAGTTGAACCAGTGAAAAGAAAGCCCATTACATTCCGAAAGGGATGGCTTTGCCGGCTTCTTATATAGATATTAGCCGTTGATAGTTTTGGTACATCGTAACTTTATTATATCTGCTTCATGTTTTACCACAATTAATAGCTATGAGGAAATTTTTAAAGGGGGCTTTGCCGAGGTGGAGCAGGTCATCGCGACCCATGAGGCGGTAAGCGAAGTGGCCGTACTCGGCGTTCCTCTTCAAGAAGAAGGCGAGGCGCTCGTCGCTTTCGTAGTGTTACAGGACGGCGGCCGTTTGGACCTAACACGGTTGCGGGCTTTTTGCGAGCCTCATCTCTCCCGGTACAAATGGCCGACCCGTCTGTTCATTCTCGAGGCTTTGCCCCGAACGACCGTGGATAAAGTAGACAAAAAGCGGTTGCGCGGCAGGTTAACGCAGTGATTACGCAGAAGTACTTTTAATCGTTTAGAGGAGAGGTGACAGTAATGAAGGCGCTAGGTAAAGAGGAATTGATAGAGTTGGTAAGGAAAATTATGAACGTTGAAGGCAGTGAAGAAGAAATCGATCATATGCTTGAACTTCTAAAATATAGCGTTCCACATCCTGAAGTGAGTGATTTAATTTACTGGAATGAAAACGAACTGACAGCAGAGCAAGTCGTTGAACAAGCACTAAGTTATAAGCCGATTCAGCTATAAACATTGAGCAAAACATTGAATTAACGAGAAACGATAATACAGGAGCTTGCTTGAATGAGGCTTTAAAAACTTGGAGGAACAGTAAATGCTAAACATGGAAAACATTTTACTAATAACCGATATTCCCGGCTATACACCGCAAATCAGTCGGTTAGTATCCATGATGAATTATGCTAGATTTACAACATTAGATGCGGTGAAGAATCTAACGCAAGATCAACTTGATTTTTTGCTGGATTCTCAAAGCAATTCGATCGGAGCTTTATTATTACATTTTGCAGCTGTGGAATATGCCTATCAGGTTTTAACTTTTGAAAAACGAAAATTGAATGATGAAGAAATATCAATTTGGAGACCTGCACTTGATTTAGGGAAAGAAGGACAAGAGAGAATAAAGGGAAATGATTTAGAGTATTATCTCAAAAAACTAGATGAAGTAAGGAATAGAACACTTGAATATTTCAAATCAGTTAATGATGATTGGTTAAATGTAGAAGAGGATTTTTGGTGGAACAATCAAGCTAACCATTATTTTATGTGGTTTCATGTATTTGAAGATGAGATCAATCATAGAGGTCAAATCAGAATGATTAGAAAGAGATTGAATGTATAGCGTGTCGGGCATTCGGCATTATCCCAACGTTATGTGCAAGACCAGGAATGATTAGACGTTCAAGGGAGATAGAAAATGAATGTTTATTTGGCAGAAAGCTTTTGAAAGATGGGTAGGGTCGAATGCTTTCTTTCTTGCCGTATGTCAGGTTTACATTCATGATAACTATGCTGCAATTAAAGCATATAAAAGAATCGGATTTATTCCAACGGGAGAAGTTGAAAGAGCTTTTCATGAAGAACATGTATTTAAATTAATTTTAGAAGAATAGAAAAACCACAATATGTAAAATCTTCTCCGCGAAAAAGGACCGCACTCTTCACTTTTAGGAGAAATTGCGATCCTTTCGCGTATTTAATGGGAATGTCGCTGAGTTGCACGAACACTTTGGGATAGCCCGCCCCTTTCGCAAGAAAAATCTCTCTTATGGTCGAATTACCTTTATTCAGAATCCACCTTCGGGTTGTCTACCAGCTCAGTCCAAATGTCTATAGATTGGTCAGCGGGATGGTATTCCACCTCATAGCCGAACGCTTCCGATATGAAACGGAGCGGCACATAGGTTGTATATACATAGAGATGCGGCGGACTATCCAAGGGCACAGCCTGGCCATTCAAGTATGCGGTGTGGCTGTCAATCGTCATTTTCAGAGACAATTCGTTCTTTACAGCGGTGATGGTGCGGGTTGACTTGTTCCATTCCACCCTAGCTCCAAAAAGCTCAAACAAATAACGCATCGGCACCTCGGAACTGCCATTCGCGATATACAGAGGCGGTGCATGCATCAGCGGCATATCGTCAAAGTTTAGCTGATACTGGAAATTGCTAGTGCGGAAGCTCCACTTCTTCACCATCGATTGACCACCGGACTGGAAAGACACCTCTGCCGTATACTCCCGATCCCCTCGCAGCTGCCGCTGCGCGGTCAGTACATACCCATAACCAGATCCCAGCTTCTCCACGATAAGTGGAATGCGGATGTGGCGGTTGCCTGCCAAGGTACTTAGGGACGCCTTGATGTCGGATACATCCCGTCGGCTGCTGAAGATCGTAAGCGTCGTGCCCATGCCTTGATACAGATTCTGCGGATCTCCCATTCCAAAGTAGCCTGCCCATGTCTTCTTCATCCCGTCATAAGGATATACGCTTACGGTTACCGGCGCAGTCATGACGTCTTCTACATTCGCAGCGCCCACGATCACGGTAGCCTTCCCTACTCTCGCAATGCCAATCGCAGAGACCCTTGGGGTTAACATCACTTCTCTGCGTTCATGATCGAGGGATAGCTCATAAATTTCACTAGCCATATCGAATTCATCGTAAGCCCGCTCTTTCATATATACGGTCTCCAGAATATCCCCTGCCCCGCTGTATCCGGCTGCAGCCGCTCGCTCTTCGGCCGTAGGCTGGGTGTAGAACTTCCTCCCCTTCTCTTCGGCGGAGAGGTTCCCCGTGGACTTTAACGTGTAGTAGGCATTGGCATAGCGGGCATGATTAATCGCAGCCTTGGTTAGAGCGGAGTCCAGCTTCACCTCGTTCAGCCCCATTTGTCGACGGAGCTCGTTCACGGACGCCAGCGCTTTCTGCTGCTCTGAATTGCTGGAGCCGTCGTATAATAGCTTGGACGCCGCCTGTACGCCGGGAGCGTCAGTCCATGCGGGAATCAGCATCAGCATGACACACGTTACAATTATCCATCTTTTAAGCAACCGGTTGCCCTCCTCAGAACCCATATATGGATAGACGGATCACTCCCGGAAAAGTTTCGTATCCCGGTCGGCGCTTAATTCCAGACTCCAATCAACAATCCGCAGTTTTATGTTCCTTGTACGCTGTTGCTTTCGGCTCGGCACGGGAGCTTTTTCTAACAAGCAGGAAGTAGGCGAGCATCGCTGCGATGCTCGTCGAAAGGATAATGACTCCCAGCGGTACAGCCGTGTTTTCGCCCGCGATGCCGACGAGCGGGGAGACGACCGCTCCGAGCAGGAACTGAATGACGCCAAGCAGCGCCGCAGCGCTGCCCGCCACATGCGCCTGGCTCTCCATCGCCAGCGGGAACGCCGCCGTAGACGTCATGCCAATAGATGCTACAAATAAAAACAGCGGAATTACCAAGGCCATAAGCGGGCCGTGGAACAAAGCAACCGCGAGAACGACGACGCTTGACGCAAGGGCAAGACAGAGGCCGAACAACAGAAATACGCGTTCGGGCACGCGATGCGCCGCCCGCCCGACGATCTGGGAGCCGATCATGAGGCTGATGCCGTTCGAGCCGAATAACAGCGCAAACACGGTCGGCGAAGCCCCGTATATATTTTGATAAATAAAAGGCGTACCCGAAACATAAGCGAAAATCCCCGCGATCATAATGCCCTGTGTCAGCATGTAGCCGACAAAGTGGCGATCCCGCAAGAGCACTCCATAGTTCCGCAACTGCAGCCTGATATTGGCGGGGCTGCGCCTCTCGACGGGGAGCGTCTCCTGCAGGCGCCACTTGGTCACCGTCCACAGGTAGGTACCGAGCAGCGAGAGCACAACGAATACGCCGATCCAAGAGGAGAAGGAAAGAACCCCGCTGCCTGCGACCGGCGCCGCGAGCGGTCCCAAATTCCCTACGAGCAGCAGCAACGAGAAAAACCGGGTGAGCTCATGACCGTGGTACAGATCGCGCGTGATCGCGCGGGATATCACGATGCCCGCCGAGGCGGCGAAGCCCTGCACGAACCGGCAGGCGATCAACAGCCCGATATGGGGCGAGAGCGCGCAGCCCAACGAAGCAGCCACATATAAAGTCATGGAGACGAGCAGCGGACGGCGTCTGCCGTGAACGTCGCTCAGCGGGCCCATCACAAGCTGGCCGATGCCGAGCCCTAGCAAGCAGGCGGTCAGGCTAAGCTGCACCCCCGACGCCGTCGTATCGAATTGCTTGACGATCTCCGGAAATGCCGGCAAATACATGTCGATCGTAAAGGGCCCAAGCATCGAAAATAAACCGAGCAGCAGAGCCTGTCTTAACGCCTGCCGTTTGTTCTTAGTGGTCATGTCAACGGAATCTCCTTGTCTTCTGCGAATCTGCCGCAAAGAAGATCAGTACAGAAATAATCGGGTGCTGGAGCCTCCGTCAACCGTGATGATCTGTCCCGTGACGTAGTCCGCCTCCGGCGATGTCAGGAACGCAACCACATTCGCGACATCTTCCGGATAGCCGATACGGCCGAGCGGAATCAGGCTGCCGACGTGTTCCTTGTCGTGAAGGGGATTGTCCGCGAGCTTCTCCACCTCCGTTGCTCCCGGAGCGATCGCGTTGACCTGAATGTTAAACTTTGCCAAGTCCAACGCCAACTGCCGGGTCATGGCGTTGATTCCGCCTTTTGTCGAGGCGTATACGGCATAGCGAGGCATCGTGAGCGTCCCGTGTACCGAGCTGATATTGACGATTTTCCCTTTGCCCAATTTGACCATCTCTCTTGCGCACGCTTGCGCACAGAAAAAGGCACCTTTTAAATTCGTATTGACGACTCTGTCCCAGAACGCTTCCGTAACTTCAAAGAAATCCTCCGTCGGATCGACAGCCGCATTGTTCACCAGAATATCGATTCGGCCAAATTCGTCGACGGCCTGCCGTACCAGATGATCGACTCCTTCAAGCGAAGAAATATCCGCTTTGACTGCGATAGCAGAACCGTTCATGCTCGCTATTTGGTCTACAATCTCCAAAGCTCCTTGCTCGCTGTGGGCGTAATTCACGACAACGCTTGCTCCCGCTTTCGCCAGATCCATCGCAATCCGCTTGCCGATTCCGCGCCCTGCGCCGGTCACTATCGCTACTTTTCCCGTAAGTCTAGTCATCGTGTCCCTCCTGGATGGAATATGCCATGCCATGCTCGCCACTTATGATTCGCTTCCTTGTAGCTATCCGTTTGGAATTGATAGGAGGACATGACAGGCGTCCTAAACAACTCCGAATCCCGGTAGCGAATTCCGATGCCGTTCACGAATCCATACCGCCCCGTAGAAGAGTCCGTCGTTGATACAAACGAGAAATCGGCATCCGTCGCGATGCTTCCGTAATGAAGGCAGCCCTGCTCCCAATCATATTTAGGGTAATCCGGAACATCGAGAACGCCTTTATTCAGATCCAATTTATAGGTCAGCTCAATCTTCTTGTTCAGTCCTGTATAGGTTAAGGCAAGCTGATCATGGGATGGAGAAAGAGCTGTAATAATGGTTCTTCCGGTGAATTCTCTCGCATTCCGACTAAGCGGAATGGGAGTCAGCACCGTCGCGAAGCAGCTCATTCCTCCAGCCTCCAACTGCCGGCTGTCCGCTTCGAAGATCATATCGCTCTCTCCGTAACAGCGTCTGATCCGTTCATGTCCCTTAGGGCGACTGCTGCCGGGAAACTCGATCAATAAGCCGAGCTCTCGGCGGTTAACGAACGGCTTCGGATCGTCGGGAGCGCTGTAAATATGCCTAACCTGTCCGACATAGTAATCTTGGTCCGCCTCGATGACCGTTCCGGGATGCCACAGATTTACCGTGCTAAGCGACTGATCGATTCGGGACACCGTCCAATCGACGATAATGTACACCCCTTCCTCCTTCAAAAACGTAATGCAGCGGTCCCACAGCACCTGTCGGTATGGATCGTATAATCGGGTTCTACTGTACTCGATGCCGCCGAAGGAATGGAAATGCAGCAGCTCCGTGGATACGCGTCTATAGGTTCCGTCGTCATGAATAAAGTCGTACATGGTCCCTTCGGGATCGGGACGTCCGCTTCGAAATACGAGACGGTTGTGATAAATGTCCGCCCGGTATTTGCCGTTAGGAGCCTGGTCCCGATATCCGCCGTCATGCAGCAAAATGTTCTGCTGCTTAACAAGCATCAAAATCGAATTTTCATCGGCATGCCCGTGATGGACCTTCTCCGCGGGGGCATTGATCGTACGGCGCAAGTATTCGCGCGAAGTAAACGCGTAATCGCCCTCGTCTCGATAATTGTGGAGCAAATAGGAGGAATCTTCTTGAGCGCCGTCGCGGAAAACAATCTTTTTGCCGACCACGTCGTCAAGCAGCAGCTCGCTTTTCCAATCCGGCTTCACCGGCTCCAGCGTATCGTCTCCCCACAGATAAGCATAGGTGAAATAAGCAGCTACGAACAGGGACTGCGGTCCTTCCAGCTGGCTCATGGCGTAATCGCGGATCTGTTGCGCCGCGTATTTCATTTGCCCGCAGCGGTATCGCGCCGCCCCCTTCTCCATACAGACGAACCACAGAAGCCAGTGGCTGTTAAACATCGCATCTCCGTAATCCGGAATTTGCCCGTAAGGAGTAATAGCGCGAGTGATGAAATCGAAGTAATATTTCGTCTGCGGTTTGGCGTAATAGTCCGCTTCTTTGCCCGTAAGCTCGGCATAAGCCATGCAGGAAATCAACCATAGCGGCAAGTAAAGCTCCGAATCCTCGATCGACCAACGACCATACGATTCCTCTGCGAGGATATCGCGAAGCTGGGACCACTCCCTTGTCTCTTCCGTATCCCCAAGTGCCGCAATAGCCAGAGACAGCGCAAATACCCGCAGCATAGAACGGTTGTGCGCCCCCCATTCGGGATAATGCAGCATTCCGTGAATAGCGCTGCGGATCGATGCCTCAATACGGCTTGTTTCCGCTTCGCTTAGCAGCTCCGACCCTTTCAGGAATAAGTACCCTTGAATATAATGGGACCCCTGGAACATCGTCTCGAAGGAAGGAATCCCCTTGGCGTATTCGGGATGCCGCTGTGCAACCTCCGCAGGCAGGATCGCCTTGAACTCCTCTACAGCCAGCAGCATCCGCTTCGCCTGCTCTCCATATTCGCGTTCACCGGTTACTCGGAACAGGAAGCCTTCGGTCTGCGCTTGCAACGGAATGAACCCTGGAGGAGAGTACATACCCAGGAAACGATTCGGATCGAACGAGGCTTTCCAGCTCTCGATCTGCCGCTCGTACTGCCGCCGTCCTTCCAGGACGGCCTCTTTGATGTATTTCAGGTACGATTGTCGATTCATCCTGCCGTCCTCCCTTATCGGAATCGAATGCGGAGCGTCTTGTCCGTCGGCGTCACCCAGTTGACGGTCAGGTTAAGTGCATCACGGTTGATAGGATCGTTGCGCATGGAGACATCCGCGTGTTCATGAGCCCCTGTCGAGATCAGGATGGCATCCTCGTCCATTGAGAATACAGCGTCGCCATCCGTAAGCTGTACGATGGCGGGCGCGGCTTCCTTCAGGCTACGTCCGGACAATTCGCCTTTAGCGTCAAACATACAGACCGTCTGCAAATAAATGTTCGGTATGGATTCGGACAGCACGCGAACATCGACGCCGTTCTCCAGCATCGTGATCTCCAGCGCAACCGGCAAAAACTGTACGTTCGTTTTCTCGCGCAAATGATTGGGCATCTTGACGTACATGCCGTTCGTCCCTGCCGTCAAGCGCTTGGGAAGCGGACCCCAGTAGCATCCTTCCAGCTCTACTTCCATCCGGTACGTCTGCTCGCCGACCTTCTTAATCGAAGGGAAAGCTACCGCCCCGATTCCAAACCAGCCTGCGCCGATTTTCAAACCGTGCATGACCGCTTTGCCGTATCGAATATGGAGCAGCTCCGGTTGCCCCGCCATTGCCGTTACGCTTATTTTGCCCTTCCGATGGCGAAGGACGGAAGCCCCGTGCGGATGCTGCACAAGCTTGCCGAGATAAGGCACGTTCTTCGGTACCGGAACCTCGTTCTCTTCGCCAAGCAAAATCGTGTAGTCATCCGAGAGCGGTTCGTACAGGTCCAAAGCATTCATCTGCTCCGGATACAGCATCCAAAAAATCAAGGCATGCGCGCCGAGAGGCGCAGTCTTGGCGGCGACGCCGGCCATCGCCCCGAAAAGCGGGCTCCGGTCTCGCGTGGCCATCAGATGACATACCGCATAATACCAATCGTCCATCATCATCGTCCGTCCATAATCTTGGCGCCCGGAATATTCGGTAACGATAGAGTCGTCCGGGTGCAGCATGTATTGCATCATATTTAAATTCGAGCGAATCGCTGCAAACGCCGGCTCGTACCCGAAGATCAGTCCGACATCGTACAGATGGATCGCGCACGCTCCGTTATAGATCGCATTGCTGCGCTCCGTCCATTCGCCGTAATCCGTAATATCGAGACCTTCGTCTAGAAACTGAAAAGCGCGTTCGCGGAAGGCTTCGCCCCCGAAAATTTCATAAATTTTCGCAAACGCCCCCGCCATCACCCAGCGATGATTCGGCGTATGAATGCCTCCGTTCAGAAGGCAGGGCTTCGCCCGCTCAAGAAAGAGAAGCAACGACACTCGCGCCCCTGACAGCTCGTCCATCCCGGAGCGATCGACGATCTGATAGAGCAAAGCCGCCAGATGTACGGAAAAGGCCGTATCCGGCGGCGAATCGATATTGCAGTTTACCAGTGAGATACAGCCGCTCGGCAGCTGGGTTTGCAGAAATAGCGCCAGCGCTTCCTCTAGCTCGCGCAAGAGCGATGCGTCCCGATAATAGCTTGATTCCGGATTAGCAAACAAAGGCAGCATGAGAGAAGCGGAGACGAGCCCAAGCGGCTCAGGCGTTTCTCCCGCTGCTTCGGCCTCCAGACGCATGCTGCGAAATTGACTTAATCGTTCATCCTGCAGTCTCACAATTTCCCGAATCGTCCCAACGGCGGAACTACTCACAAGGCTCAACTCCCGTTTTAGTTTCATGGTCAAACCCAGTATAAAAGCGGTTGGAACCGTTAAACATCGTGCGATCTTGTTCTTTTATTAGGATTATTGCGCTTGGCGGCATCCGATATTGACAGGCCGACAGGCGCGGGATAATTTGAGAAAGTAATCAAGCGATTGGAGGGAATTAGAATGGATCAGGAGACTAAGCAGATGTTTCGGACCTTAACCGAGCTTCCGGGAGCACCGGGCTTCGAGCACGAGGTACGCAGGTTCGTACGACGGGAATTGGCGAAGCACACCGACGAGCTGGTGGAGGATCGGCTAGGCAGTGTGTTCGGGGTGCTGCGCGGAGATCCGGCCGGGCCTCGAATTATGGCATGCGGACATATGGACGAGGTCGGGTTCATGGTGACGGCGATTCTCGACAACGGGATGATCCGCTTTCAACCTTTAGGCGGTTGGTGGAATCAAGTGTTGCTCGCGCAGCGGATGCAGATCATCACGTCTCGGGGTCCCATCCTGGGGGTTATCGCGTCCACGCCGCGCCACCTGCTTGACGAGGCCCAGCGAAGCAAACCGGTCGAGATCGCCGCCATGCACCTTGATGTTGGCGCGGACAACCGCGACCATGCAATGAGTATGGGGGTACGGCCGGGGCTATCCATCGTACCCGTGAGCGAATTTACGCCGCTGCACAACGAGAAGAAAATATTGGCCAAAGCTTGGGATAACCGGTTCGGAGTAGGCCTGGCCATCGAGCTGGCACAGGAGCTGAAGTCCGTTCCGCTGCCGAATACTTTGTATACCGGGGCGACTGCTCAAGAGGAAGTCGGCATGCGCGGGGCTCAGACCGCAGCGGCATTGATAGATCCGGATCTATGCTATACGCTGGAGGCCGGACCTGCCGGGGATACCGGCGGAGATCCGTACGCCCTTGGCCGTATCGGCAATGGAGCCGTCGTTCGAATTCTGGACAGCGCCATCGTCCCGAATCGCACCTTGACCGAATTCATCCTCGATCTGGCCGAAACCCATAAGATCCCGTACCAGTATTTCATATCGCCGGGTGCGACCGATGGAGGCAAAATTCAACTGCACGGCCGCGGCGTACCGACCGCCGTACTTGGAATATGCGCCCGTTACATCCATACGTCGGCTTCCATGATCCATACGGATGATTACGACGCAGCCAAAGAGCTGTTGCTCAAGCTGATCCAAGCTTCGGACAAAACGATGTACGAGACCGTCATTTCCTTCGCATGAGACGGCAAACAGGCCTGCACCTTCCGGATTACCGGTTTGTGCAGGCCTGTTTGTTCTCATTTACCGATTTTTCGATTTACCTATTTCTGATTTCAGCAAGCTTCTCGGTAATTTCCTGATCGTATTCGCGTCCGCCGAGCTTGATCCAGCCGTCCAGCGTTTTCGTCCATTCCTTCTCAAAGTCGGAAGCGATGACCGCTTTGGAGAGCGCCTCATACGCGTATTTGGTAAGGTTAACGGATTTCTCCTGGGCAACCGGACGAGGGCTGTCGATTCCCGGACCCGATCCGCCATACTTCTGGAATTGCTCATAGAAAGGCGCCATTAATTCGGCATATTCCGGATCGGGATCCAATTTGAGAAGCTGTTCCTTCGTCGGGGATCCCATATAGCCCTGTGTCAGCAGGTTCAGGTCGGAGAGATACCACCCGATTTCCTTCGCATTCTTATCTGGATCGATTGGAATCCGAAGCCCGTCGTCGACCTTGTAGTGAACGTCCTCGAAGCCGCTCTGGACGACGCTTATGTTTTTGGCCAAGAAATTAAGATATCTAACCGCCGCTTCCGGATTTTTGGTGCTTTTCGGAATCATGTTCAACAATCCTTGAGCGCCGGTCTTGTCCATGTACTGGGTGCCGTCTTTCCGTTTGAACGGCATGACCGTTACCCACTTGGCCTCGGGGACCGATTTCCTTGTATTCGTAGTCATGATATAAGGATCTTCGTTCGAATCAACGAAGCCGGCCTGCCCAGTCGTCATTTGCTGAGTGAACTTCTGCGAGTTAACGTCCGTTACGAATTCCTTGGAAATAAGCCCTTCTTTGTACAGCTTGTTCATAAAGGCGAAGAACTCTTTGCCTTCCGGCGTGTCGATGGCCGAATGGAACTGACCGTCCACCAGATTGCCTTGAGGCATATAGAGGTCCACCAAGCCCGGACCGCTGTTCACGCCGGCACCCCACATCGGACCAAAGAAGAAGGCTTTCGCCGATTGGTTAATGGTCGGCAAGGCCCAGGGTACGACGTTCTCCTTGCCTACGCCGCCGGGATCCTTTTCCTTAAACGCTTTAAGAACGGTGTACAGCTCATCAAGTGTGGTTGGAGCCTGCATGCCAAGCTTATCGAGCCAGTCTTGACGGATTTTCATCGAAGGTCCGCCGCTCTGATTCATCCGAAGAGCCGGAATCGCATAGCGTACGCCTTTATAGGTGCCCGCAACATCAAGTGCCGGCTGGACCAGCTTCTTGATATCGGGACCGTATTGATCAAGCAGGTCGTCGAGCTCCCAAATTCCGCCCTGTTCGGCATATTGGTAGACCAATCCGGCATTGTACGTAATGACTATGTCGGGAGCCCCTCCGGAAGCCATCCACACGTTCAGCTTGTCGGTTTCCTGCGATCTGGGCAAGGTGACGTATTCCACTTCCAGATTTTCGTCCTTCAAAGCTTTTTCTTGCAGCCACTTCACGATGATGCTGTCCGTAATCTTCGTTCCGTCCGGTGAATTGGAGCGATCCCAGAGCGAGACGCGTACCTTCTGCGGTTTCTCGGATGACTTCGTCTCAGATTGCGTTGACGTAGAAGCCGAGGACGTTGCGTTCCCGGAACCGCCGCTGCCGGCTTCATTGCTCTTAGCGCAGCCTGCAAAGATAGTCGTGATCATGGCGAGAACCAAACTCAGCATAAAACCCTTTTTCACTTCTATTCCTCCCTTTTCTAATCTACAGGTATATGTTTAAGGGAAGCTCTTCCGGCAACTTCTACGAAAGAAGCCCCTATTCCCTGTCAGCCTTTGACGGAGCCGAGCATGGCCCCCTTGACAAAGTACTTCTGCAGGAACGGATAAACGATCAGAATCGGTAATGTAGCAAATACGACAGTCGAGGCTTTTAACGATTCCTCTATAATTTGCAGCTGATTTTGCTGCTGCAGAGTCTCGAGTGAAGTATCCATCTGCGCCAGCAACAGAATATTTCTCAGCTTTACCTGCAGCGGATAATAGTCGGCATCGTTAATAAACAGCACCGCATTGAAGTAGGAATTCCAGTGACCCACGGCATAGAACAAACCGATCGTTGCGAGCGAAGCGCCAGACAACGGAAGGATAATGCGGATCAGGTAACGGATGTTGCCGCAGCCGTCGACAACGGCGGCTTCGCGCATTTCGTCAGGTATATTTTGCAAAAAGGTCTTCATAATGATGACGTTAAATGAGCTGATTAATCCGGGAAAAATGAGCGCCCACGGCGTGTCGAGCATACCGAGCGACTTCACCAGCAGGAAGAAGGGAATCAAGCCGCCGCTGAACAGCATCGTTACGATCATATAGTTCATGAAGATCGTGCGACCCTTTAGATCTCTTCTTGACAGCGGATAGGCGGTCATGACGGTAAACAGCAAATTCAGCGATGTGCCGACAACTGTGATGAAAACGGTTACCAATAAGGATCGAATGACTTGCGCGTCGCCCAGCACGGTCTTCATGGCGTTCCACTGCCATTCCACCGGGAACAGAGTTACCAATCCGCTCTGGATCGCATGATTGCTGCTGAAAGCGTTCGCAACTGCATTAAGAAAAGGAAACAAACAGGCGAACGTAATCAAACTCAGCAAACCGTAGTTGATTACATTAAAGGTCATTTCACCCGGCGTATATTTTCGGAAAACTCTCCTCGACTGTGCCTGCGCTTTGGAGTGCGTCATAGCTGATCTCCTTCCGAAGCTCGCTTTACCATATTCCCTCGCGTCCCATCCTCTTGGCCAAATGGTTCGCTCCAAGGATCAGTATGAGATTGATAACCGACTGAACCATGCCGACGGCGGTCGTCAGACCGAATTCGCCTTGCTTGATCCCGACGGAATAGATATAAGTGCTGATGACCTCCGATACATCGGTGACGACGGGATTCGTGAGCGCCAGCGGCTGCTCGATACCGATCGAGACCATTTGCCCGATGTTCAGGATCAGCAAGACAACGACAGTCGGCATGATGCCGGGTAAGGTAATATTCCAGATTTTACGGAAGCGACCTGCCCCGTCGATTACCGCCGCTTCATAGAGATGCGGATCGATGGCCGTCATGGCCGCCAGATAGATGATCGTCCCCCAGCCGGCTGCCGCCCACACGCCCGAAAGCGTGTAAACGAAAACCCACCAGAACTTATCGACCATAAAGTAAATTTCCTCGAAGCCGCCTCCCCGCAGCAGCTCGTTCACGATCCCGTACTTGGGAGACAAAATATTGTATACAATGCCGCCAAGCACGATCCAAGACATAAAGTGAGGCAAATAAAGAAGCGATTGAGAAATCTTCTTGAAGTATTTGGCTCGGACTTCATTTAACATCAATGCAAGCAGGATTGGGGCCGGAAAGCCGATTAACAGACTTAGAACGTTTAACGTCAACGTATTTCGAACCATCTGCCAGAAAGCGGGGATCTCCAGCATTTCCTTGAAATGCGTCATTCCTGCCCAATCGCTTGCAAAAACTCCCTTGAAGAGGTTGTAGTCTTTGAATGCAATAACCAAGCCGCCCATCGGAATATAAGAGAAAATCAAGAAAAACAAAAATCCGGGAACGAGCAGCAGATACAGGTCGTAGTTTCTTCGTAATTCCTTCCGGAACGGCCCCAATGTCGCCGGGGCTTCGGCTTTGCCCGGTATGCTCAAGCTTGCGGAACGCCCCTTCTCCGCCATACTTCGAATCCCTCCTTATCGAAAAAATGAAGCAGTTAAAAGGATTGATTGCAGCCGCCTTCAAGTCCCCTCACAAGTGCTATGGGACAAGTATAAGAAGGAATGTAAGCGTTTCAAATATAACAATCTTTACTTTTTATTAGTTATTTAACTTAGGACCCGCGAAAACTAGCATTGATCATCCTCTACATGCCTCAGGCTTTCGACCAGCATCAACAGGGCCATCGATTGACCGTACGGCATCGGACATTGCGGGATTTGCTTGTAGAAATCCAAAGTGCGTCCCATTCTCGTTCCGTAAGAAACGCCATGCACCGTGCCTTTATCGTCTATTTTGCGGATCACCGCATGCATGGCTTTCATCCCGCTCTCCCTGTACGACTCGCTCAAATAGCCCATGCGGACCGCTTTCAGAATTCCGTATGCAAATCCGGCGGTCGCCGACGTTTCCTCGTAAGAAAGCGGATCGTCCAACAGCGTGTGCCACATTCCGCTGGAAGACTGGTACTCTGCGAGCGTCTGAACCTGACGTTCCAGCGAGGACAGGAGAAAGAGCTCGACGCCCAGAGGGAGCTGAACGATGTCGAGAAAATCGACTAGCCCGGCGGTATACCATGCGTTCCCCCGTCCCCATAGCGCCTCCGCAAAATGGTGATTGCCCTCGAACGTCCAGCCGTGAAAGAACAAGCCGGTCCGCGGATCCGTCAAATACTTGAGGTGCACGAGAAACTGACGAATACTCTCCTGTACGTAATGATCTTTGTTTAGCAGGATTCCCATTCGTCCCATAAAGAGTACCGTCATATACAAAGTGTCGTCCCACAGCTCGCCCTGATTGGGATTATCGATCGCGTTATGCGTAATGCCGAATTCTTTCGTTCGCGGCATCTCGTTGGCTGCATAGCTTGCCCATTCCTCGCAGATCCGCAAATAGTCGGGGTTTCCCGTCAGATCGTAAAGGTAGCTTAACGTTAACAGCGGGCACATCGTATTGACGTTCTTCGCGGGCAGCCCTTCCCGAATACGATTGTCGAACCATTCCGTCAAATAAGTCAGGATCGAATCATTTCCCGTCTCCAAATAATACCGATACAACGAGAACAACCCGACTCCTTGCGACCAATCCCACTTCTCCATCGAAATGATGCTTACAGGCGTGTCCTCCTGGATTCCAATTTCAAGGTTTTGCATGCCCGTTATGACCTTCTGGATCAAAGCTTCGATTTCATTCCGATCTAGTTGCTGCTTCAGCATCCGTATTCTCCTCCCTTGTTCATCTCCCACTTTAATGTAGGGCAAAGGAGGTTTACATACGGGATTTTTACGCTTTTATTAGTTTTCTTTAACTGCATTTTTGTATTCCTTGGGCGAACGCCCCTCGATTCGCTTAAATACTTGATAGAAATACGCATACTCTTTATATCCGACCAACTCGCCAACTTCATTGACTTTATATTTGGGATCTCGAAGCAGCCGTTTGGCTGCTTCGATTCTGGCCTTAGACACTAGGTCAACGAAATTGATGCCGGTTTCCGTCCGCAGCAGCCGACTGAGATAGCTGTGGCTGATTCCGAAATGCTCGGCGACAGAGGTCAGGTTGATCGTTTCCGAGAAATGCGTGTTGATGTAGTCTATAACCTTCCTGACCATTAGGCTGTACTCTTTGTCCCCGACAACTACCTTGCGCTTGACGACCCCGACCCAATCTGCCAAGTAATCCGATGCTTCCTTAAGGCTATTTAAACGGAACACGTCGTCGAGCACCTGATCGATGCTTTTGCCAAGTCCGAACTCATCCCCGGTCAAGCGGAAATAATAACGAGCCGTTGCGATACAAACCTCCGACAGCAGTCCTTTTACGACCAATATGTTGCCTTCGCTGTAGACTCGAATCTGATCTACAAATCGTTCCAAGTAACGGATAACTTCCTCCGCGGTCGATTGCTCAAGGACCCGGTTAAACTGTTCTAGATCTTGCATAATGGAAAATTTCCCGGTTGCCCGGGATTCCGAACCCGAATCTCGCAGCAAGATATGGTCATCGTCCAGGAAAAAGCCGGAGTCAATTAACCCTCTTACTTCACTATAGGCTTCTTCCAGCTCCTTCAGCGACTTTCGGAGCATCCCTACAGCGATATGGGAACGTACTCCGTTTAATCGCTGAATACGCTCAAGCCAATCCGATGCAAGCGATTTCAATTTCATTCGCGCTTCGCGCGTTGTTGGAATGCGGGAGAACAGGCAGACGAACAAGACTATGTCGTTCCAATAAGCAGGGATGACTTGGAGCTCATATTTAACCGAAGCGGACAGTACGGTGTCTACGATCCGTTCGCGATAGGCGACGTTAGCGGGATCTCGTTCTTGGACTCCCGACTGCAGCGGTTTTAGTGCGATCAACGCAAACCGGCTGTAATGAATCCCAAGCTCCTTCTGCTTAGCAAGAAAACCCTCTTCGTCCATCGCCGTTCCGCGGATCAGGGCCGTCATCCATTGACTGCGTAAAGCAGGCAAGCTGCTGTTATGCCGCTGCTCCAGATCGTTGTATTCGCGGCCCAGTTGCTCTACGGCCAGCTTCTCGGACCGCACCGCATCGATCTCGCGGACAGCTGCTTCTACAATCTTATAAAGCTCATCATTGCGAATCGGTTTTACGATAAAATCGAATGCACCCAGACGAATCGCCCGTTGCGCGTATTCAAACTCCTGATAACCGGTGATGATAATCGTCTTCGACTGCGGTAGATACGTTCTCATGAATTCGGACAAATACAGGCCGTCATGGCCGGGCATACGAATATCCGTAATGAGAATGTCGGGGCGCACGTTCTGAATCAGACGCTCGCCTTCTATTCCATCCTCCGCATGACCGACCACTTCGCAGCCCAGACGATCCCAGTCGAGCGTCTGGACAATAGATCTCACGATAATCGGCTTATCGTCAATTACGATGACTTTCTTTTTCATCTGGCTCAGCTCCCCACATAATAGGCAATCGGATTTGAATCGTCGTATACTCGCCGGGAAGACTGCGAACCGATAATCCATAGTCGCCTCCGTACAGGATCCCGATGCGTTTGTGGACACTGACGATGCCCACTCTTGTATGTTTATCCTTAACGGGCAGGTCGGGGTAATTCCCGGGGTTCATCACTTTGTCGATCATCGCTTCGTCCATGCCGATTCCATTGTCGGTGACTTCCAGGAGCAATGTCTCCCCTTCGGATCGACAAGCGATTTGGATCGTCCCTTTCCCCGGTTTTTCTTCGATTCCATGCTTGATCGCATTCTCTACAATCGGCTGCAAAATAAATTTCGGCACGGAACAATCCATCCATGTCTCGCCGAGTTCATAGCGAACCTCGATTTTATCCTCGTAAATGATCTGATGAATGTTTAAATATTTGCGGATAAAATCAAGCTCTTCTCTTAGCGGAATGATGTCGCCTTTCTTCCCGATGCTTTCGCGCAGCAACGAGCCGAGCAAATAAATCAATTCCCCGATCTGCTCCTCGCCCTTAAGCTTGGCCAATCCGTAAATCGATTCCAACGTATTGTATAGAAAATGCGGATTGATTTGGGCCTGCAAAGCTTTATATTCGAACTGCAGCGTTCGATACTCGGCTTTCTGCTTAAGCAGCTTTTCTTTATAGACCGTATGAACAAGCTCGCTGATTTTTTCGGTCAACAGATTGAACTTTTCCGCCAGCAGTCCCACTTCGTCCCTGGTTTTCGGCACAATCACCTTATGAGAGAAATCCATCGTAAAGCTTGTCATGCTTTGCAAAAGCAGCCTGACGTTGCCCGTTATGCTTTTGGACAAAAAGGCCGCAAGCAGAAAGGCGGCAATCAACGCGATGATCGTAATATGGATGGTCCAATACTTAATGACGGACGTCCCCCGCGTCAGCTCGGCTACCGAAATGATCTGAACGATTTTCCACTTATCGCTTGATGTCGCAAGAACCGTATATAAATAGTCGCTCTTATTCCAGCGAAAAGATTCGGTAGCGCTGTCGCTATTTAAGTTAAAGCGATTGTCCAGAAAAAATGCGGATAATTCCGGAACGATGCCGCCGCTGTTAATAAGCTGGTTATCCTCGTTCAAAATCAAAATGCCGGAGCTGGTTAACCGATTGATTTCCGTATAGATGCTTTCGATTTGTTTGCTTTCGACACCCAGGATCACTGTCCCGACATAAACGCCCGTCGTTAATTCGTAGAGAGACTTGAACATTAATAGGGTTCCTCTCGAACCCGGGACCCATAAAGCCTTGCCTCTCTTCTGCTTCACTTTCTCCAGGTCGACCTCGTCGAGTCCGCGCTCAATCAAATTGGAATCGAACGTTCTCCCGATTTTATGGGGAACGCCGTTCGGTTCGATAAAAGCGGCTTGAACGATAAATTCTCGTGAATAGAGCAAATCGGATAAATAGTTGGCGATTTCTCTGCTCTGAAGTACATGTTCGGAATTGTCATCGCTTTCCTGAGTTAGAGCTTGGCCCAGATTCGAAATTCTGAATTCCTCGAAGGCCAGATCTTCGATTTCCGAAGTCCGCTTCTCCAGGTTAATGCCGATTTGTTCGTTTAGAAACCGGGAATAGTTGGACGTATTGGTTTTGATCGTATTCACCGATACTTTGTAAATGACTGTCGTGATCGTCAACACCAGAATCAAGATGATCAAAACGAAGGACAGCAAAAACTTCGTGCGGAGCTTCATATCGCGTAAACTAACCGCTATTGGAATCAACGTTGTCCACCGCCCGTCTTGAAAAGATAAATGGTTCTGTCATCTTAACATAGGCGCTTTCCGTGCCGCTATTTATTCCGAGAACGAATGCAGAAGAAAAGACCGGGGAGTTTCCCCCGATCTTTCCAATTCCAAACCTCCTTAATTCGAGCTATCGGGCATCGCGGCTCGTAGACGGAGGGTGACGATCGCTCCCGGCAATAACGAGCCTAGATCAAGAATACGAGGATTATCGAGAGACAGGCGCCTGATCTTGTCTTCCACCAGATTCACTTCTTCCGCGAATTCGACGGGGAACGAGAAGACGATCCGAGCACGCGTCGGTCTTTTGTAGGGCTCGAAGAGCCGAATCGCGTAATCCGTCTGTGAGCCGGGGATTCCGACAGCCGGCTTGAACGCCGTTGCAATCACGCCCTCGGACGGCTGCCAGCCGGAAGAACCGAACTCCTCGATTCGGATCGCCCCGAACGATTCCGCTAATTGTCCATCATCCGATTCGCTCATATGAACGGCCAAGGGCTGATTAAACTCCCAAGCTTTTCGATCCGCTTGTCCCTCCTTCCAGTCGGACGAATGGGGATATATCGCATAGGCAAATTCATGCAACCCGATATCCGGAAGGTTATCCGGCTCGTACGAGCTTCTTAGAAGCGTCAGCGACATCGTCGAGCCTTGGACCGAACATCCGTATTTCCCGTTATTAAGCAACGCGACCCCGCAGGATAAAGGAGAGGCTGCTTCCGAGAGACCGGACCAATGAACGGCCGGCACCTCTTGTCCGTCAGCCTCCCGCCGAATCGTACCGAAAGGAATATCGAATACGGCATCCGGCGATTTGAGCTGCGTTGCGAACGACACCTTCAGCATCGGAGCGTCGGTGTCCGCCGTCCCCTTCTCCTGCCAGTCGACGCAGGTCATAAAATCGATTCGTTCGATTCCGGCATACAGCCGAATTTCCTGTCGGATCTCTGAGGATCTGTGACGGTGAACAACGGAGATCGATTGAACCACAGGTCCGTTATCCTCTACGGAGACTTTCGCTCCGCGAAGAAGACGATGGATCCGGGCGATCGGACCGATGCTCCATGCCGACATGCCGTGCGGGGCTTCGTCGTGCACCTCGAATAAGTTAAAGCCGGCCGCGCTTGATAACTCTCGTGCAAGCGTTTTGTCGTAGAGACTTGTAAGGGTGCCGGAATCGCTGTGCACGGAGAGACGATAACGGCTGTTCTCCATCACATGCGTCCTTCCGGCTCCCGCGGCGATTTCCGTATTGAAGACTTCGGTATAAACCGCTTTGGAATAACGATAAGAAGAGAAGCCATAGGCAGGAATTCCTTCCGCCAAGAAAACGACGGAGCCGTCCTTCAGCTTTTGGATCGGCGACCGTTTCCCCGAGGAATCGATCAATGCATCGCCAGTCTCCCAACCTTCCACCTGCGGATAATCGCATCCTCTCAGCGTGACGATATCGGTCCGGCTCCAGGAAAGGGAATTGAAGACGGTAATGACCTGATCGAAGCCGCTGCGATGTTCGCGACTAGGGAATGCCCGCTCCATTGCGAGCCGACCTTGGCTCTCGGCAATCGAATAGGCGTTCCGGGACGCGGGCACCGCGTCTTGATAAGTCAGCTGTATGGCGCAGCCGCAAACGATATCGTGAAATTGATTAAAGCATTGCGTGCGCCACGGCTCGCGCAGCGCCTGCTCCGTTTCCGCGGTCGGCGTCGGCTCAGTTCCGGATACAAGCGAGTAAGCGGCGGCAATGCCGGATAAGCTTTCCGCTCGAACAAGCGCATGCTCCGTCTCTCGATTCGCTCGCTTGATATCGCCATGAGACGTGTAGCAGCCTTCGAAAACCGTATTCAGCTCCCCTTGAATTACGGGGAGGCGGGCGCCGGATTGCTCCACATCCCGATAAAACGCGGTACTGCCCGAGAATATGAAACGAGGCAAAAGACGGCTTTCGTTCAGCTTCATTCCCCTGCGGATATCTTGCTTGGTCACGCCGCCCCCATGATCGCCGATTCCGTAGACGTACATATTGCAGGCCAATCCGAAGTCTTGGGCCATCTCGATCGTGCCCGGAACGATGTCCGAGGCATAGATTCTGCCGTTGTAATGACGGGGGTCCTGAAAGGCGAGCACGCGAGAGCCGTGCTCCCCTTCCCACCAGAAAATCGGAATCCCTTTGCCTGCCCGGCAAAAATAATAGTATTTCAGCCCCGCCAGGGACAAAATATCCGGCATCGTTGCCGGGTGCCCGAACGTATCCGGCTCCCAGCAAATTTCCGGAGATACATTCAGTTGTTCCCGGCAATACGAGATTCCTTCGCTCAATTGTCTGACCATCGTCTCATAGCCGGCCATATTTAAATCGCCTTCCACCCATGTCGCAGCCGTTACATCCCAGCGTCCTTCATCGATCCGCGCCTTTACCTTGGCCCACAGCTCCGGGTAGCGATCCTGCATGGCCTTGTACGTGGCGGCTTGACTATGCGAAAAACAGACGTCCGGAAATTCCTCCAGGATGGCGTTAACCGATTCAAAGTCCCGGCGGATCAAATCCTCCGTTTCCTCCCAAGGCCACAACCAGTTCATATCGATATGAGCATGTCCGACCAGATAGATCCGGTACTGTTTGGCATACGATTCGAACGAATGAAGCTTCTCCCGCACCGACGCAATGGACAGCCCGAGCTCCTCCCAGCGATTCTCCTCCAGAGCGGCGTAAGCAAAGCTGTCCAAGGCGTCCTCGACTGCCCGGATATGGCCCTCTGCATCGGCATCCCCGTTTTGCAGCAGGAAGAGCACGAAGCGAAGCTCTTCCGAGAACGTATCCAGCGTGTATAGCCATTCCTCGACGGCGCCGATTCTAAGATCCGCATCGTGAAAGTAACCCAAACCGTCCCCTTTGCGGCAGTGAACGACGATATCGTATATTTCGTCCCCGTTCACCGCGCCAGTCAGCGGGATCGGCACGACCTTCGTATCGGCCCAATAGTCGACCGCATACGCAAGCTCGCCATTAATATATATTTTCGAACCGATCAGCAGGCAAATCTCGAGAAGAGCCTCGGAGCCGACGAGCTTAAGGCCCATATACTCCTCCGGAATCCGGACTTGGAGGTAAAAAGTCTTGTCGCTTTCCTGAGGGGGCCATGCGAAGCGAATGCGCGCTTCCTCCCACTCGCGATGCTGCGCGGAGCAATGCTCCACGGGTACAATCTGGTTCGTATAGCTCCACTTGCTCAGAGAAGCGATCGCCTGAAGCTGCTCTTTCTTAGAACGAAACATATTGCGCAGCCGGTCGATCTTCTCAGCCAGTTCCGATAATCGTGCAGATGCATTCATCTCATTTTTCACCTTCTTTAGTCATCGAATGCCCCTGCCATTGCTCGCAGCCGCGAAAAGGCATATGCTCTCCCTCTACGTACCTGGGGTAAGGTAAATACGTGTTTATCCCCGGTACCGCTTCCCCTCGCAACAAGAAGGCGGACGCCCACGGGCCCTTAGACTTGATTTGCGTCGTCGTCGGAATATAACGAATCGTTAATCCGCATCGCCTCATGGCGGAATGATTCGCTTCGGAGCCGTGGATAATATTCGGATTATGAATGGACACGCTTCCCGCCTTCAAAATCAAGTCGACGGCTTTGGCTTCGTCCACAAGCGAAGGATCCACCTCGGAATCGAGCACGTTGTCGATGTCCGTCCTCTGCTGCATCTGCTGCAGCTGCATCGTATGTGTGCCGGGAATTACCCGCAAGCAGCCGTTCTCCCTTACAGAATCGTCTACCGCAAGCCATAAGGTAACTACCTCCATAGGCTCGAGCGGCCAGTAGCTTCCGTCTTGATGCCACAGTACGGGCCGACCTTCGTACGGAGGCTTGCAAATGTAGTGGGAAGCGAATAAGGCTATGTTGGGGCCGATGAACTGCTCGACAATGTCCAAAAGACGCGGGTCGCTGATGAGGCGAACCCAAAACGGATCCTTGGCGACCAAGTCGTGAGTAAGCAGCTCGGGACGCTTGTCGGGATACTTCTTCATTAGCCAAGCGATATGCTCCTGAGCTTCCCGGACGATTTCCGCGTCCAGAACATCGGGAAAAACCGCATAGCCTAAATCATCGTAATGTTTCTTTGCTTGCATCAAGTGGGAATTCATGTCGATCATCTCCTCTAAATTATCTTCTAAATTTGTGTAAGGGACGGATTTATTTCTTGTATCGCTAATTCATATAACCCCTGTAGACAGATGTCCGCATGCTTCATCATATCCTCGATGCGGACAAACTCGTCCGGCCGATGCACGTTGTTATCGACCCCGCCTGGCAGTCCGGCACCGAAGGCGACGCCATTGTTTTTCAGCTTTCGGGCATACGTGCCCGCTCCCATTTTTAACAGCTCGGCCTTCTCTCCGGTCGCACGTTCGTACACTCGACTTAAAGTGCGAACGACGGGATGGTCGGGAGAGACATACACTGGACGGAGATGCCGGGTAATCGTCATCTGCAGCCCATGCAATTGAGCTTGCTCCGCGACGAGGCCGAGTAGCCGATCCCCATCCTCGGTTACCGGATAACGAACGTTAATTATGGCAGTCAGGGTATCTCCTTCTGTGAGAATTTGCTTGAGAAGGACAAGCGTCGGTCCCGAAACCTCGTCGCTGCGGTGGATGCCCAGCGCCTTCCCGCTTGTGTCATGTCCGATCTTTTTGTTCAGGAAGAGAATGAACGGATCGGCATCGGTTCTAAATGGGAGACCGGCGAGCCATTCCATCATATCTGCAATTGCATTGCCGCTTGGTTGGTTAGCGGTATTTCCGTTTGCCGTAATCGCGATATACCCGTCAGCTCCCATCTCCGCTTGCAGGTTCGTTCGACGGTTCAACAACTCGTGCCATTTCCCTTCAGAGACGTGCCCGGAGGCGATCCGGACTTCGCACCTTTCCGGCGCCATAATCAGCGGCATCCCGCCCGTCAGGCTGTCGATTTGGAGTGAGCCGCTCCCTTGACGACGATCCCGAGTGTGGGAGATCCGGATCATCGCGTTGCCCATCTCTACATTGAATAACGGGTAGCCTGCATCCGGCACAAAGGCAAAGTCCGGTTGCGGTTCTTTGGAGAAATAATAGTCCATATCCTTCATTCCGCTTTCTTCGTTCGTTCCGAAGATGATTCGAATTCGGGTGCGGATCGGAAGGCCAAGGTCGCGAATGGCCTTCAAGCAATATAGCGCAACAACAGCCGGTCCTTTGTTGTCGGATGCCCCTCTGCCGACGATTCGCTCCTCCTCGATCAGGCCTCCGAACGGCGGATAGGTCCAGCCTTCTCCTTCGTGAACCGTGTCCAAATGAACCAGAACCGCCGTCATTCGCTCGCCGCTCCCGTATTCCGCATAGCCGGCATATCCGTCAACGTTTTTAGTCGCAAATCCCATCGAGCACGCTAATTCGAGCATGTACTCTAAAGCCCGGTTAACCCCGCTGCCATAAGGCTTGCCGGGCTCGGCTTCCTCTTGAACGCTTCGTATTTTGACTAATTCGGAAATGTGATGGACGATCTCATTCCGATATTGGGCCATTTCGCCCCCGATCAGCATCTTCATCCCCTGCCTTGCTCTTTTATTCTCGATAAATCGGAAGCCGTTTTAAGCCTTCATTGCGAATAAGCCTCTATCCAGATCGTCGATCAGCGTCTCCGCCTTTTCCAAGCCTACCGATATTCGGACCAGGCCCGAAGGAATGCCGGTAAGGCTTGAAGCTTCCTCGGAGATCCCGACTCCGGGAGAATTGATAAGGCTCTCGAATCCGCCCCAGCTCGGCCCCTCCTCGAAAAAGCTTAATTGCTTTATGAATGCCCTGATTTGCTCGACGCTGCCCTTCGGTACGAAGCTCATCAGCCCGGAATAACCGGACATTTGTTTACGGCCGAGCTCGAATTGCGGGTGGCTCTGAAGGCCCGGGTAAAATACGCGTTCCACGGCCGGATGTTCTTCGAGAAACTTTGCCACCTTCATCCCACTTTCCTGATGCTGACGCATCCTGAGCGGTAGGGTGCGGAGACCGCGCAGCAGCAGCCAGGACTGATGCGGGTCCATGATCGCGCCGAACAAGCCTCTCTCGCGATGCATGATTTCGGTCAAGGTCTCCTTCCGACCGACGACGACGCCTCCGACGATATCGCTGTGCCCTCCCATATATTTGGAGGCGGAATGAACGACCAGGTCGATGCCTAAGCGAATCGGATTCTGATACATGGGGGTGGCCCAAGTGTTGTCGATGATGGTCGTAAGGTTGTGCGCGCGAGCCAACCCTGCCAACTGCGCCAAGTCCTGAAGCGTGAACAGGTTGGAAACCGGACTCTCCAATAAAATCACCTTCGTATTCGGGCGAATCGCCCGCTCGAACGCTTCCACGGACTCCGATTCGACAAAGGTCGCCTCCACGCCGAAACGGGGCATATAGTTTTCCAGAAAAGCGCGTGTAGGCGTGTAGACGCTTCTCGGACATAGGACATGGCTTCCTTGCTCCAACACACTCATCAGAGTCGATGTGATCGCGGCCATGCCGGAAGCGAAACATTTGGCTTCCTCCCCTTCCTCCAAAGCGGCGATTTTGGTCTCCGCAATCTCGGTCGTGGGATTGGTTACGCGAGTATAGGTATAGCCGTGATTAACCGTTTTCCTCGTAAAAAGTGAATTTTGAAAGATCGGCGGGACGATTGCCCCAAGAAACCGGTCGTAATCGTCTCCAAGATGCGCGCAAATATCTTCCTTGCTCCACGTTTCTTGGCCGGGATGAACACTCACGCGAAACACCTTCTATCCAACGAATTTGTGTGCAGCCTACGTATAACAAAGGAGCCAACCTATGGCCCCTTTCGAAAAGGCAGATCCTACTCACTTCAAAGGCTTGCCGTCGCATATCGTATTCAGAATATCAACGTTGGAAGCTTTGCCTCGCGTATCGGCGAAGCATTCATACCCTTTGCTGTAAACCCCGTCAATCAGAAGGTTTTCAACGCTTCCCGCTTCTTCGTCAATGGAAACGATTTTGCCGCAAGGCGCATCATTTTTCCGTACGGCCATGACGTTTTTCAGCACCAGATTTTCCACAGGGCCCGCCACTTTGATATACTCGGCGTTGGCTGTGGCGCCGCCTTCCTCCAGAATAGTCAGGCCGTCAATGATGACTGTATGAATGTGCTGGCCCTGCCCTTTTTCAATGTTTTTCTTTTTATCTACAAACGGAATGCCGATCTCGGCGATCGGACGATCGTCGCTCGGGAAATGATGCCGGATATTTTTGAGCGTAAGACATTCGATATTCCCACCGATGCGGAAAAGGAATGGGTTCGTATAATGGTAATTAGGTTCCGACTGACGCAGATCGACGTTCTCAATCACAATATTCCCGAAAGACCCATAGTCCTCGCTGAACCACGGATTGATATAGAATCCGAAGCACTTGTAGGTCCCGCTGACGTTGCGGATAGTCACCCGGTCGAGACGTCCCTTGGCCCTGCTGAGCAGGCGGATCCCCTGATCGACATTGTCCATGAACACCCCGTCGACTTCTACATCGGTAATATCCGATTCCCGATCAAGCTCATCCGGGGCAAGAGCAAGGATATCGTCTCCCGTACGTCCGCTGAGGTTTTTGACCGTAAGGAAACGCCCCGGCCCCCAAAAGTGCAAGCCGTCCTGATTCTGTCCGCTCATGTGGTCGATCAGATCAATATGCACGTTTTCCACGACCACATGACGCCAATTACATATAATAGCTGCCCAGGATCTTTGGTTGCGAATGGTAATATCCTTGATCGTCAAATACTCCACGCCATAAAACTCTAGCGCCATCACCAAACGGCCGTCGAAAAAATCAGGTTCACCGGGCGTACCGAATACAAGGTCGCGCTGGTCGGTGGGGGCATGATGCAGCTGGTTTTGGGCGTTGTGATTGTAAGTGCCGCCCAACAGCGAGATGCTGCGACTCTTGATCACCTTTTTGTCCCGGTCGGCGTTAATAACGATGGAGCAATTGGACTGTTCGTCCAAAAAGAAACCGCAGTCTTTAGTCAGACATTCGATCGTGGTATTGGAGTGAACGACAAGTCCGCTCACTAGCGCGGCGCCATCCATCACCAGATGAATTCCTCCGTCTACTAGGGCTCTGTCAAGAACCTCCTGAAGCTGCCGCGTGACGTTTGTGCCGCCACCCGTAAAAACGTTGCTGTCCAACGTCGCGACTGAGCTGGCGTATACCGTTTTGACAACCATTCCATTAGCATCCTTTCTGCTATTGCTCATTTTATGGCCTTCTTCATGGTCATCCCCAGTATAAAATCGGGTGAAAGCGTTTAACATCGTGCGATTTTGTTCTTTTATTAGGTTTCTTGCGTATCTCCTGCTTAGACACAGCAAACAGGCTGCCGGTAGTGCTGGCAGCCTGTTGCTCTACTAAACGATCGACGGGCCGGACGTGAAAAACCGCGAAGCCGTTTGGCTTCGCGGTCTCTCATGCTATTAGTTAAGCGAATCCAACCGTGCCTTCAATTGCGGGTTGAGCTTCAACACATTCAAAATGATCTGCAACGCTTCTGCGCGTGTGGCTTTATTATGGGGATCGAATTTCCCGCCCCCTTTACCGCTAATGATTCCCGCTTGCGCCACCCGCATCCATACCCGAATCCGTCCTCCGGTTTCCAACATTTCTCTCTATCTTCATCTTAAGCTCGTCCAATAAAAGAATAATAAAAGAACTGCGCACAAACAGCCCAAATCCGCATAAGGATAAGGGTTCACAGGATTAATCAAAGCGAGACAGGAGGCTGTGAAGGCTACCGTCTCGCTCTTATTTTAGTTGTGCATTTTGATATGACTCGTAGTCGTTATTTACTCCTCTCTCTTCCCTTTCCGTTCTTTTTTATCAATATTCTGCTTATCTTTCTTGTCCTTTTTGTCTTTCTTATCCATCTTATCTTTCTTATCGATCTTATCTTTTTTGTCTTTCTTATCCTTTTCTTTTTTCCCCTTATCCCCTTTCATATTTTCTTTAGGACCGTTCCCTTTGCTTATTTGCCCAGTCGCGGGACGATTAAACTCGGAGATTGGAACACCCTCTAAAGCCAACGACATCATCTCTTTGAAAATTAAAGCAGGATATTGTCCACCTGATGTGGTCAAATAATGCTTGCTATCCGTAGTGTCATAACCAAGCCAGACCGCTCCAACTAATTCCGGCGTGTAGCCGACAAACCATGCATCTTTGGAACCTCCGGCAATCCCAGCGAACTGTTTATTTTGCGGAAGCTGTGTCGTTCCCGTCTTTCCTGCCACCGGACGATTCATAGCCGCGTTCTTTCCTGTTCCATCTCGCACAACATCGACCAAAAGCTCTGTCATGGCATAAGCATGATTCGGTAACATAACCGACACCGATTCGAGTTTAGCTTCCGCTAAAACTCGTCCATCTGTCGTAGTGATTTTGGTTATCGTATGAGCTGGAGCCATTGTACCTAGATTAGGAAAAACACTGTAGGCTTGCGCCAATTGAAGCGGGGATAACCCTTGCGAAAGACCTCCCAGCGCCAAACTTAAGTTATTATCTTCTTCGCCCAGTGGGATATCGAGCTTCTCAACAAACGTTTTTCCGGTTTGCAGACCGATCTCATTCAGTAACCAAACTGCCGGAATATTCCTCGAATGAATAACTGCATCCCGAAGCGATACCTGCCCTAAAGTTCGATGATCTGAATTATTCGGCTTATAACCGTTAATATCTAACGGACCATCGTACAGCATCGACTTCGCCTCATAGCCGTTTTCCAAAGCAGGTCCGTAGACCATCAGCGGTTTGAATGCCGAGCCTGGTTGTCTTACAAGCTGCGTCGCACGATTAAAACCGCGAAATACATGCTCGCCCCGTTGCCCCACGATTCCGCGAACTCCACCCGTAGAAGGATCCATAATGACCGCTCCGCTCTGTACGAGTTGATCGGGGGCGCTATCGGGAAACAGAGATTCATTACGATACGTATTTTCCATCGCACTCTGAACGATCGGATCTAGTTCCGTGTAGATAAGAAGATTTCCTGCCAACAACTGGCGCTCGGTAAATCCGTATAATTCAATGGCTTCATCGATCACTTCGTCTGTATATGAAGCGTATTGACCCAGCAAATCATTTTGATGTTCCAAGGGAGCTTCTTTAAGTACCTGAACGGGCTCAACGATCGCTTGGTTATACTCAACATTCGAAATAAAGCCCCCATCTCGCATTAAGCTGAGTACAAGGTCCCTTCGCTCCAATGCGAGTTCCTTATTCTTAAGCGGAGAATAACGACTGGGAGCTTTCGGTAATGCGGCTAATAAGGCGGATTCGGATAACGTCAAGTCCTTCGTCTCTTTGCCGAAATACCGCTTAGCGGCTCTCTGTATTCCCCATTGGCCTTCTCCAAAGTAAATTTGATTCAAGTACATTTCGAGAATCTGGTCTTTGTTATAAGTAGATTCGATCTTGAGGGCATAGGCCGCTTCAGTCAGCTTTCGCGAGAACGTTTTTTCCCCTGTTAGAAAAACGTTCTTGGCGAGCTGCTGAGTAATCGTGCTTCCCCCTTGTGCTGCGCCGCCTTCCTTCACGTTGCGGAATGCAGCTCGAATGATGCCGAAAGCGTCCACTCCGGTATGATCGTAATACCGCTTATCCTCTACGGCGACGATGGCTTGCTGCATATGTAGCGGAATTTGGTCGATCGATACGGGCTCGATTTTGACGGAAACCATCTGGGAGCTCGGCTCCCCATTCTTATCTATCAATTGAGTAGGTGCTAACACTGGAACGACAAGCTTCTCAATATCAAGAGAGCTGACCCAGTAGGCTGCGAAAGCCACAAGCGACATAAGTCCAAGAAGGAATGCAAGTATCCAAATCCGGAATCTCACAAGAAATTTATAGATACCAGAGAACGCCGCCACTTTGGACGCTCCGCGATTATTGCCTTGTTCCTTAAGTAATGTTGTTTGTTCTGTCATAGATGTCTTCTCCAACTGTGGTAATAAGTATCATTAACCAGAAAAGATGGTTTCAAGTCTAAAATAATAATGAAAAAAACTCGCCTTATAGTCAAATGAAGATTTTCTCAAGAACACAGGAGCGGTCTAAAGCGCCAGGGCATGATAAGCCCCGGGAGCCCCGATTAAAAAGCCGCTTCCGCCAACGTCTGCAAACGTCGGCCGGAAGCGGCTTTTCTCATATTCGATATTAGATTAGATGAGGCCCGATTCCTTCAACAGGCGACTAACGATGGCTGCGACCTCGGCCCGGGTCATATAGGCCTTCGGAGCAAGCGTCGCGCCGTTTCTTCCCGTCACGATGCCGGCTTGCACACTGTCGGCCACTCCGCTTCGCGCCCAACCGGACACGGACGAATTGTCTTCGTAGCCTTTCAACAGGGTATCTGCGGACTTCGCCGGAAGCTTCTCCTTCAATCCGGTTATCGCCATCGCTTTGGCGATGATCAGCAGGGCTTGTTCCCGCGTAATCTTGTCATTCGGACGGAACTTGCCGTCCTTGAAACCGTCAATCAGGCCGTATTTGTATGCCGCATTCACCGCACCGGCATACCAGTCGGATGCCGCTACATCGGTGAATGGCGTTGTGCCTTTGTCCAGCTTGAGTCCCAATCCGCGAACGACAATTGCTGCAAACTCGGCTCTGGTGATGTCTCGGTCCGGACTAAACGTGCTGCTGCCCGTCCCCTCGATCACCATGCGCGAGCCCATATCGTTCACCGTTTCTTCCGCCCAATGACCCGCCAAATCGCTATAAGCAAGCGGATGCCATACGACCGAATAAGTGCTGTTGGTCAAACTGTTAATTCGTGCATAATACTTGCCGTCCGCAACGATGATCTTAGTCGGAACGTGGCGCACCGTACCATCGGGTTCAATGACGACTCCCGTCGTAATCCGGTTCGGATCTACGCTATCCGGAATCGCAATCGTCCGTTCCACATAAGCGTTAAACTTCGCGATCTCGATGGTCTTATCGCCGTACGAGATTGTGATCTTAAAATCTACAGGCGGGGCAACCAGAGTGAAATCCCCTTTGGTACCGGCGCCTTCCGCCAGTTGTACCGTACTTGCCGAGGATGCGGCAATTTCGACTCGTACCTTGATGTCCTTCAAGGCCACCGAAGCGCCGATTTCTTTGGAAACGGCATCGATGTCGATTTGCAGCGCAGGTACGGTATAGGTCGCGCGATCCGTTCGGATTTCCAGAATCGCCTGCCGGCCCTCCATATTCTTGATCATTTGGCCGTTCAATTCTCCGATGACGACATCGGAATCGCCGCCGACCGGAATGGTTACGATCGCACGATCTCCTACCGAGGCTAGACGCTTGTCCAGCTTGTCCGCGTCAATCGCAATCGTCGTAACTTTCCGATTGTTCATCCTGGTTGTCGTTGCCTTGCCTGCGCTCTCTGCTTTACCGTTGACGAGAATATCCGCATTGCTGTCCTCGGTTCCCGCGGCCGGCCCTGTCGACGGCGCGGTTCCCGGTGATACGGATCCGCCTCCCGGTGAAGCGGCGTTCACAGTAACGCTCACCGTGCTCGTCGACGTCGAGCCAACGATGTCCACCCATTCCGAGCCGTTCCATCTTTGCTTCCGGAACGTTGCCGTGACAACGAAGCTTCCTGTCCCCGTAGTCACGTACGACGAGACGTAGCCGTTGACGTCGTCGTTCCATTCGAACGCGCCGGACTTGGATTCTTCCGTAGACGTCCATGTCGTCGGAACGTACCTTTCGTCCCCGTTCACGGTTCCATCCGCCGCTTGCCGATCGCCTGTCGCGCTCAGAGTAATGGTTGCGCCCACCTTGACCGTCAGGGTATTCGCCGTTACGCTGTTGTTCGCAGGATTCGCCGCCGCGCCGTCTACGGTCAGCGTCGCCTCGGACGACGTCACCGACTCTCCGCTACCGCTGACAATCACCCGGTACCGTGCCCCGCTATCTGACGCAGACAATTGGACGAGCGTCAACGTCGAATTTGTCGCTTCCGGCACGTTCATAAAGCTGTTGGACAAGGCCGAATACACTTGCCACTGGTAGGTTAATCCCGTTCCTGTAGCCGTAACGCTAAAACTTGCGCTGCCATTGGCGGCCGTCGTATTCGAAGGCTGAGCCGTGATCGTCGGCAGCAACGGACCTTTGCGCAAAATCTGGATGCGGCTGTTGTCCGTGTCCGCAACATAGACATTGCCAGAATTGTCTACCGTTATGCCGCGAGGAAAAACAAATTGGCCTTCGTCATCTCCTAACATTCCCCACGTCATCTGGAAATTGCCTTCGGAATCGAACTTCTGAATCCGATTGTTAAACGTATCGGCGACGAAGACATTCCCGTCTCCATCCACAGTGACCCCGCCCGGTCTATTGAAGTGACCGTCCAAAGCGCCTATGCTTCCCCACTTTTTAACGAATTGGCCGTTAGCGTCCCACTTCTGAATTTGATGATTTCCGGTGTCGGCGACATAGACATTGCCGTCGGCGTCTACCGCGATGCCCACAGGATTACGGAATTGTCCCGCTCCGTTGCCCGGAACGTCTCCCCACGTTCCTTCAAGGCTGCCGTTCGCGTCGTACACTTTGATTTGGGACGAGTCTGCAACATAGACTTTGCCGCTAACCTTGTCTAGGGCTACACCGCTTGGAGCGGTCAACTCGCCGCTCTCGCCCATTATTCCCACCAAACTGCCGCTATCGTTGAAAGAATACACCCGAGCGTTCAATTTGTCCGCCACATAGACGCTTCCGGTCACGCTTACGGCAATGCCGACAGGCACATTGAAGTTAACTTCCGAACTCGGGTCAATCTGCTGCCACACCGACAGGAGCGTGCCGTTCGCATCGTATTTGAGAACCTGACCTTCTTCAGAATCCGTAACATAGATGTTACCATCGTCGTCGGCAGCCACGTCCGCTGGTTCATCCATTCCGCCGGACACGAAGATTTTAAAGCCCGCCTTCGGCGTTATACTGTTTGAAGGATCGGATGCCTCAGAGGTTCCTAATGCATTCTTCGCCGTCACGGTGAAGGTGTAGCTCTGTCCGTTCGTCAAACCCGTCACTTTGATCGGACTGGTACTGCCCTTCTTCGTAATTCCTTCAGGCTCCGACGTTACGGTATATTCCGTAATCGGACTGCCTCCGTTGCTCGCCGGCGGATAAAAGTTGACCGTCGCTTCGCCGTCCCCCTCGACAGCCGTCACGAACTGCGGGGCGTCGGGGGCTTCGAGCACAGGCATTTTTGCGACTCGAACCTGGTTTTTGCCATCGTACTTCTCCGTCCATGCCGCAAACAATTTGCCGCCATATACGGCGAGCGAAGGATGGTTGGCGGTCGAGTTGTCCCGGGCATTAAGCCCGTGGTCGCTGTCTGCGCTCGTCCAGCTGATGCCGTCGTACTTTTTCGCCCTGACGGTATTCGACTCGACCCAAGCGGCGTACAATAGGCCGTCGTATGCGATTAATTTCGGAACGGAAACGTTGCTTCCGGCGGTGTAATTCAACCCGGCATTGTCATCCGCCCATTGCCACCCGTTCTCTTCGTCGTAGGACTTGACCCGAATAGCCTTGTTGTTGTCCGACCAAGCGACGTACATTTTGTCCCCGAATACGGCCACGTTCGGATGGTTGATGTACGTGTCCACATCGGAACCAAAGCCTCCGCCGTCTATCGACTCCCAGTCTCTTCCTCCGACATAGCGGCTCACTTTGATCTTCTGCACGCCCTGCGTGCCCGATTCTTCGCGCCACACGGCATACAGAGAACCGTTGTATACGGCCAATTGAGGGCTTCCTGCCCCACTTCCGCTCAGACTTGGCGTCGGAGATGCAACTTGCCATCCCGCTCCCGTATCGTCGTATTTTTTAACTTGAATTTGGGAACCTTCTTGCCATATCGCATACAGTTCATCGTTAAAAACCGTTATTCGCGGATCCCACGACAATCCAGGCGCCATATTCAACGTACCGCCATCTACCGTCGTCCAATTCGTCCCGTCAAACTGTCTGACTCTGGCTCGATAGTCGAATGTGAGATAGCCTTCGTACCAAGAGGCATATAATTTGCCCTTATATACGGCAAGCGAAGGAAAAACCGCTTTATTTGCGAACCTGTTTTCATTCCCGTACGCATTCAGGCATCCGGCGGGACACCCTGTTTGAGGCTCGTCTACGGAAGCCCAATCCCTTCCATCATATTTCATCGCATGCATGAGAACGTTTAAGTCGGCATCTTCCGACCATAGGACATACAGGTCTCCGTTATACTCGATAAGGTCGGTATTGTAAAGACTCTTTGACCTATCTTTGATAAGTTCGCCGTCGTCTACGAGCGTCCAACTGCTCGCATCGGATGCCGCATTCGCAATATTCCCCCCCGTCATCGCCGGCAGCGCCAGCAGAAATGCAAAAACAAGAAAAATCGCCTTTCTACTTCTATGACCGAACCTCTTGCCGGTCTCTTTCTCTTTACTTGTCGACATCTTGTCGCCTCCCATTCTATTCTTCGCTGTTTTTCGTCAATTTCCATTATAGTAGAGCACCCTAAACACAGACTAAACAGAGAAAGCCACGGGATCTGTCGACTCCTTAAGCGACTATTCGGGATGACCGGATGTAACGACACCTAATTGGATCACACAGTTTAAGAGTACCGATTTAACCATAAAAGAAACTTCCCCAACATCAAGGCGGCCTCAAAGGATTACTTATTCGTAATTTCTGTTTACTGTTTTGAAATAATAATATATTCTGAATAAAATTATGAGAAAAATTAGGAGGCACCATCGTGGCACTGAGAAGGATGACCGCAGCATTGCTTGTGTTTTTGCTTTTTACGACATCGCTTGCCGTGAATCACGTTAATGCAGCTTCGCCAACGACTACGGGACTGAGCCTGCCCCTGGTCAAAACGTATATAGCCGGAGAAGTGATTGAATTCACCGTAGTATTTAACGAGAATGTGAGCGTGACAGGCGGAACGCCTAGCCTGAAGCTCGATGTTGACGGTACAATGCGGGACGCATTTTATAAGTCTGTGCCTTACTCCTCGACACATTTGTCATTCTCTTACAAGGTTCAACCGGGCGATAATGATGCGGACGGCATTCAAGTCCTAGGCCCCATTCAATTAAATGGCGCTTCCATAACGAATGCTTCTGGCGAGGCCGCCGATCTCGGCAGCGGGTTTGGTCCAAGCGGTGCATCGGTGCTGAATACCAATACCAAGATAGATACGGTCATTCCGAGTATTCTTTCCGTTAGTTATCCCCTTGATAAAACGTATGCTGCAAACGAACCTCTCTCGTTCCTTGTAACATTCTCTGAGAATATCAACGTTGTCAGTAATTATGGTAAGCCCTATCTCAGTCTCAATATCGGTGGAACTGAAGTACGCGCAGAAGCGGTAAACTCTACAAACGGGCTCATTCAGCTTGAATTTGTTTATAACGTAGAAGCTGGCCTTGAAGATCTCGACGGGATTACGATCGACAATGAAATAAAGATGTATGGAGGCGTGATTGAGGATGCCGCACATAACCTAATCAATCCGGTTTTCCCGAATGGAACGGCTACAGAACTTACCGGCGTTAAAGTAAGCGCCGGCGGATCTTTCCCCGTAACGGAGATCATTCCTGCTGACGGCTACTATAATGAAGGCAAGATCTTGGATTTCGTATTCCAATATAATCAGAACGTGACCGTGACCGACGAGCCTTATCTCCCATTGTTCTTCGGAACAACACAAGCGCCAATAGAAAAGCAAGCAAAGGTTGCGGATGTATCAGGGAACAAAGTTACGTTCCGATATACCGTTCAGAACGGGGACGAAGCTCTTAACGGGATTAGGGTCGACAACGCCATTCAATTAAACGGTGGAAGCATCAACGACGCGAGCGCATCGACGCCGATGCCTCTCGCCGTTTACAAGCTTGCGCTTTCGGACGTGCGCGTCGATGCCGTCCTCCCTAAAGTACAGCATTTCTTTTACCCTCCGAATTATCCGACCAAGCCGAATTACGTCACAGGAGAAAGCTTTGATTTCGGGATTCGCTTCACGGAACCCGTAAAGGTTAGCGGTATTCCGAGTTTGTCGTTACTGTCCGGCGCCCATTCCGTAGCTCAGGCTGTATATGTGTCCGATGTACCGGACTTAGAACCGACCGATCTCATATTCCGTTATACCGTTCAAGATACGGATAGAGACGTCAATATTGACGCATTAGGACTGATTGACAGCACGAACGGATCGATTGTCGATGCTGGAGGCAATGCCAGTCAAGCGAGCATTGACACTAAGCCGTTTGTCCAGATCAGTCTAAACGCTTCAGCTCCGACGATCACGTCGGTCGAAGTGCCTGAGGCAAAGGTTTATAATGTGGGCGAAGAATTGCTCTTTAAGGTTCATTTCTCGGAAGTGATGCGGGCGCGTATAAACCCTGCAATTTTGCCGTTAACGATCGGTAGCAACGCGGTTGAGGCGATTTATTCCGGCGGTACGCGCACCAGTATCCTGACATTCAAATATGTGGTGAAGGCTTCTGACCTAGGTACCGATGTCATTACCATTGGAAGTTCCTTGCTTGCCAACGGAGGAACTTTAATAGGCAAAGATGGAGACGGCATTCAAGCTGATCTGACGCTAAACAATGTTGAAAACACATCCGGCATTGTTTTCGGAGAGGTCGCACCGAAAGCCTCCCATGTGAGTATCACGGGAACGGCACAGGTTGGCTCACCCTTAACCGGAAGTTACACCTATAGCGATGCAAACTCTGATGCGGAAGGTACGAGTTTATTCAAGTGGTATCGCTCAGATGATGCGATGGGAGCGAACAAGACGGCAATCTCGGGAGCAACGTCAACCTCCTATACGTTGCGGTCGGCCGATCTTGGAAAGTACATTAGTTTTGAAGTGACGCCGATTGCGAATACGGGCACGACTACAGGATTAGCTGCGGAGAGTTTATTGACCTCTGCTGTCACGGCTTCGTCACCCAGTGGCAGCCCTTCGCCATCCGGCGGCGGCAACGCTTCGAACGAGAATCCAAGTTCCGCGACAACAAGCGTGGATGTGCTCGTTAACGGCAAAGTGGAGCGCATGGGCACGGCAATGACATCCAAAGTGAACGGACGAACCGTAATCACCGTAACCGTCGACCAGAAAAAGCTGGAGGACAAGCTCGCCGCGGAAGGTCCGGGCGCGACCGTCATTATTCCGGTGATGGCCGAGTCCGATGTCGTCGTAGGCGAACTGAACGGTCAGATGATTCGAAACATGGAAAGCAAGCAAGCGGTTTTGGAAATCAGAACGAATCAAGCAGCTTACACGCTCCCCGTTCAACAAATCAACATCGGCTCTATCTCCGATCAGATCGGCAATTCGGTCCCTCTGAAAGATATAAAGGTGCGGATCGAAATCGCCGAATCGACCGCGAATACGATAAAAGCGGTGGAGAATGCAGCGAACAAAGGAAGCTTCACCCTTATCGCACCGCCGATTGAATTTACGATTAAAGCGACCTATGAAGGTAAAACGGTTGTCGTATCCAAGTTCAGCGCCTATGTTGAACGCACGTTTGCAATTCCGGACGGCGTTGATCCTAAGAAGATTACAACGGGCGTTGTTGTCGAAGCGGACGGAACCGTACGTCATGTACCTACCAAGATCGTCATGATTGACGGCAAGTATTACGCGAAAGTGAATAGTTTGACCAATAGCGCCTACTCGATCATATGGCATCCGATAGAGTTTAGCGATGTTGTCAATCATTGGGCTAAAGACGCAGTCAACGACTTGGGTTCGCGTATGGTCATCGACGGCAAAGGAGACGGTTCTTTCGGTCCGGAGTCGGATATCACTCGTGCTGAATTCGTAGCTATTCTCGTTCGCGGATTGGGACTTAAACCGGAAAACGAAGCCTCTCCTTTCAAGGACGTAAAAGCTTCCGACTGGTATAACGGCGCGATTAGTACCGCCTATTCGTATCAATTGATCAACGGCCTGAAGGACGGCAGTTTCCATCCGAATGCTAAGATTACTCGCGAAGAAGCTATGGTCATTACCGCTAAAGCGATGACGATCACCGGATTGAAAGCTAAGCTTTCCGCTCAATCGATCGACAAGATATTAAGTCCGTTTGCGGATTCGAAAAAAGCTTCCAGTTGGGCGCTTAGCGGCATCGCCGACATCATACAGTCCGGAATCGTAACGGGAAAAAGCGGCACCAAGCTGGCTCCGAAAGATTATATAACCAGAGCCGAGGTTGCCTCTATCGTTAAACGCTTGCTGCAAAAATCGGATTTGATCTAGACGGATTATTGCGTCACGACAAAAAAATCGCCTTGTCCTCTTGAAGGGACAGGCGATTTTTTAAGCCATCATTCTCTTAAATAGAAGCGGAATGTAAAGTATCGATAGTTCACAGATCGACAGTGTCAAAATATAGGCCGCCACATCAAATTCTTTATTGATCGTTCCAAATCCATAAACGATAGCCGCGATCGGGGAAGCAACCATCAGAAGAACGATAATTACTGTTAAGCCTAGCCGTTTATCAGGCGTTAAACGTTGCTTATTTTTCCATATGTATAATAGTAAAGCTACAATAATAATGGCCAACACCAACAGCGACCACAATGCGAAAGTGTCGAACTTCGAAAGAGCCCATTGGATAAATCGTTCCTCATCATTAAATCGAATACGGGCACGATCCAAAGACTTCACTAGTGCATCACGAATCAGAAACGATCCGACTATACCGGTAATCGCCACAATTGAACCCATACCCCTATACAAGCGTTCGATCTCTCTCTTTTTCCAGAAAGAAAGGAGCATCGTCACTACAATTCCTATCCCCAAAACTTGTATAAAGATACTTATATTCAGATAAATCGTAATACACCTCGCTGGTAAAGTAAGAGCGACGGCTTGCGCGATGGCAACGCCGGATGGCCCATAGGAAGAATGGCAGAGCCAATTGGCATATAGCCAAGCGTAAAGTTGCTCAAATACACACGAGAAGATTGCATGTACTCGATGGGACTTCCTGTGCAGGTGACACACGCCAATGACTAGCAGGCTTGCAGTGATGAACATTTCAGCGACGATTCCGGTTAATGCATCGCTTCCGCTCAGCTCGATATACTTGGTGGAAAACGGCAGCAGCTATATAAAGTAGGATTGTACGAGAACCGAAACGGAGAATACACCTCATGATGAGACCGACCCCAATCTAGAGATGCGCGATAAGTAAGTTTGTTCTCTTAATAATAACATCATTAAGAGAACATGTGCCCTGCAAATCTGTGCGAGGCGCTGAACATGAACAACACGATGAGGTCCTTTTGTTCCAACACAAGTTATGGAAGCAGTTTGAATATTAAGCAAATTCAATGCTTCCAGTTGTTACCTGTTTCCCTTGAGTTCTTGTTTCATTACCCGCGGTAAAGAGAAGCAACGCACACAGCAGCATGTCTCTCCCCCTGGCCTCAAGAGCGGTTGCAGACGGTTCTGCTCGATCGAGCGAAAGTGTCCGCATGAGTTTGTTCACAGTAGATGGTTCTACTGAAGAAGAACGATGTTCACATCAGTTTGGATTGTAAAGGCCGTACAACTGAAGCATATGCCAGCTGTTGCATAAAACCGGAAAGTCGTAGCTTTCGTACACATCGTTCACTCAAATAATGACAGATGCGAATTTAACAATTCGATATTATTTATATAATTAGAACTAAATGCAAGAGCACATAACGAAGCCTTTGCATGTTCATCGGAATCCATATTTACGTATCGTTGGAGGCATAAGGCGAAATCTCCCGGCTTATCCAAAGAGATCGCCATTCCCCCTCCCGATCGGGTTACTTCTCCCCAGGGAGTACGATCCGAGATCAAAACGGGACAACCCGTTTGCAAGGCTTCGAATATCGCGTGACCGAACCCTTCCCCGAGCGTAGGAAGAAAAAATAAATCATAACTCCCTAAAATCTTTTTGACTTTAGCTGACGTTACCGCCCCTAGATAATTAACCTTAATGTTATCGGAAAGCTCCCGGATCAAGGTAAGACATTCTTCCCAGTAGGGCCCATCCTCAATTGGCCCGTATATGTCGAATTGCACCTCTCCCTTAACATTTCGAAGAGATGAGATGGCGAATTTCAAATTTTTCATTCTGCATATGCGCGATAGAAATACGAGTCTTAAAGAACCGCGTTGTTTGGGCATTTTCTCGAAAATGGGTTCCTCTCCGAGCTTAGTTGCAGATGGGAAATCCGGTGCTACGATCACCAGAGCTTTGGGTCCGAACACCTTGACGATCTCTGCTTCTTCTTTAATGCTTGAAGCCTGCCAGATTACATCCGAGTAAATGCCAAACCATTTCGCTAACGCTATAAATACCTTTTTCTTTAAGGGCTTTATAGATAATGCGCCTTCGGAAAACTCTCCTCTTGGAGCCAATACGGTTCTCTTTAAGTGCAATTTAAAGCATTTATTCCAAGTAACGGGCAGTATGGAGTATTGGAACGAAAAAAAACTGTTTAAGTATAAAACATCGGAATCCGTTTCGCGCATGATTCGTATGAGTTTTGTTCCGTTCCGTCCCGATAAGTAATAGATGTCGGGGACTCCCGGGATCCAGCGATTTAGCGGAAGCGGATAAGGATGTTTATCGCCCAAGTCTCTGTCGGAAGTTACGATCTTAAACTTTACTTTATCGAATAAATGATCGACGGAATTACGGATCGTCGTGGTCGGGCCTCCCGCCTTAAATCCCGGTTCGAAATACGGAACAAGCGTGAGTACCTTCTTTGGAGCGGCTTTTCCCCCTTCCGTCACGCTCATGATTTCCTCCAGATCGTTCGATTTACAATCGGAGTAAAGCTCTGGATGAGTTTGATCACTTTGCTCGCTACGTTCGAATCCGCATAATCGCCGACTAGGGAATAGGCTTCATCGTTATCCCACATTTGCCTGCACAGTTCAACCGATTGCATAATTTCGTTTGTCGTAATTCCGCCGATCAGAATGACGCCCTTATCGAACGTTTCCTGCCGCTCGGTAGAAGTTCTTATCGATACTGCCGGGAAGCCGAGTATGGAGGCTTCTTCCGGAAGTGTCCCACTGTCTGACAATACGCAGTACGCGTTTAATTGGAGCTTATTGTAATCAAAAAATCCGAGGGGCTTTGTTGTTCTAACTAGAGGGTCGAAATTAAAATTTCTCTTTTCGATCATCTTCTGGCTTCTGGGATGCGTCGAATAGAAAATTGGGATTTGATATCTACGGGCGATTTCGTTAAGCGCGTTCATTAAGGAGAGAAAGTTATTCTCGTTATCGATGTTCTCTTCCCGATGAGCCGATACGAGAAAATAGCCGCGTTCCTTAAGCCCAAGGCGCTCGAGAACATTGCTATTCTCAATATTGTCCCGATGATGGAGTATGACTTCGGTCAGAGGAGACCCCGTGACGAAAATATGCTCGCTTCTGCACCCTTCCGCGATCAAATTTCTTCTGGCATTCTCGGTATAGGGCATATGAATATCCGAAATATGATCCACGATTCTTCGGTTAATCTCTTCGGGGAGATTCTCATCGAAACATCGATTGCCCGCTTCCATATGAAATACGGGAATCTTTAAGCGCTTGGCGGCGATCGCGGATAACGCCGAATTCGTATCCCCTAGAATCAACAGCGCTTCCGGCTTAATCTCCGACATGAGCGCATAGGATTTCGAAATCACATTCCCCATCGTCTCGCCCAAATGATCTCCAATACACTCCAAGCAATAATCCGGAGGCCTGATGCCCAACTCCTGGAAAAACACTTGGTTCAGCGTATAGTCCCAATTTTGTCCGGTATGAACGAGTACGTGATCGAAGTAACGATCCATTTTCTTGATCGTTTCACTCAATCGGATCACTTCGGGTCTTGTCCCTACAATAGTCATGACTTTGAGTCGATCCATCGCCCATTTCCTTTCAATCTTTATCGTAATGCGGATACAACTCTTTATGCTGCTCCATCCAATCCTTCATATCGGCGACCATTGTTTCGTAAGAAGGTACGACAAATTCAAATTCCGTCCTATTGTTGATTAGAGATTTGTCCACAACGAGACTTTCGCTGGGATGAATGATCCTTTTGTTATCGGTGAAATGTTTATTAAACAGTTGTAACAACCCGAACTTAGGAATAGACGTTTGATTAACGAGATGATAGATCCCGCTTAGCTTAACGATAGACGCCTTTTCTATCGCTTTCGCTAGCGTTAAAGTCGTAACTCCTGTCCATATTGCTTTGACGAATCCGACCATTTCCTTCTTCTGTTTCATATACCAGTTCAATAATCCGATACCGTCGGGGTTTAAGTCCGGTCCGACCACAGAAGTACGAAAGGTAAGATCTTTATGGTTGTCGATTTCACCAAGCGCTTTAGATCGACCGTATAAAGAAATTTCGTCCCGGTACGAGTGTTCCGAATATCCCCCCTGAAGACCTGAAAAGACGCAATCCGTGCTAACGTGAATAACTTGCGTGTTCGTGTCCCTCGTCATATCGCTTAAGTGATGGGGCAGAAAACTATTCACGAACACGGCTTCGGATGGCCGGGAATCGGCTTCGCGGTTAAGAATTCCGGAGCAATTGACGATTGTATCGTATGGTTCAGCTAGAATCATTTCATTCAATCTTTTCAATTCTCTCACATCGCAAACCATATGGGGAGTAAACGACAGTGGACGTCTGGCAACCGCGGTAACGGAATGACCTTGCTCGCTTAAGTAAAGGGTAACCGTGTGGCCGACCATACCTCCAGCACCGATAATTAAGTATTTAATAACACTTCCTCCCCCCGTTGCCCGATTGCTTCTTGTATACAATCCAATGTCAGTAATTTATTTTTAATCTCGCTTAATTGCAGCCGTCTGGCGCTGCTTGAAGAATATTCCCTATCAAGATAAGGAAGACTGTGCCTGCTCACGTAATCATTGCAATAATTCAACTCCCGATGGTCGGCCGGAATTCTATAGAAGCTATTCAATTCTTCCGCGATCATGGATTCCTCATTCGTAAGTAACTTTTCATGCCACTTTTCTCCGTGCCTTACTCCTGTAACGACAATGTCATTGCTTGCATTCAATAACTCTTTGATCGCCGTTGCCAAGTCTCCAACCGTGCATGCTGGAGATTTATTGATCAAGATATCCCCGGTTTGTGCGTGCGTAAATGCAAATAGAACTAAGTCAACCGCATCCTCCAAACTCATCATAAACCTGGTCATATCGGGATGAGTCACCGTAATCGCACGTCCGGCTTTGATTTGCTCGATGAACAAGGGGATAACAGAGCCGCGTGAAGCCATTACGTTGCCGAAACGGGTACAACCGATCACCATATTTTGCGAGGATGCGTGCCTTGATCTGGCAACTGCCAACTTCTCCATCATGGCTTTGGATATTCCCATCGCGTTGATGGGATACGTAGCTTTATCCGTAGATAGACAAATCACTTTCTTAACTTCGTTCTCGATTGCTGCGCTTAATACATTTTCCGTTCCGATAATGTTGGTTTTAACGGCTTCCATCGGGAACATTTCGCAGGAAGGAACTTGCTTTAAAGCCGCCGCATGAAAAACGTAATCCGCATCGTAGAAAACCTCTTTAAGGCTGTGCGAATCTCTGACGTCGCCAATGAAATATTTAAGCCTTCGATCTCCGAAATGCTTCCTCATATCGTCTTGCTTCTTTTCATCACGGGAAAAAATCCGTATTTCTTTGATGTCCGACTGAAGTAACCTTTTCGCTACCGCATGTCCGAAAGATCCCGTTCCTCCGGTAATGGCAATCGTTCTGTCTGCTAACATTCCCGTCTCCACCTTAACCATATTTTTGCATCACTTTATTCAGCCTCTCGATAAACAACGATTTTGAAAAGTGGCTCTCATAATAGCTCCTAGCGCGTTGTCCGAATTGTTCATGCCTATTTTTTTCAGAGGCAAACTTTCGGATAATCGACGCTAGTCCTTTGTAGTCTTCCGCCGTCGTACAATATCCGCAACCCGATTCTTCAATGACTCTTCTAGTCTCGCCATTGATCGCGCCTAATACCGGCTTGCTTGCAGCCATGTAAGATTGAACTTTATTCGGAAGCGTGTAGGATAGCGATTTGTTCGCTTTCAGCGTGACGATCATGGCATCCGCCATCTTATAGAAGAATGGGAGCTCATCCAAGGAAAGATGTCCATAGAAAGTCACATTAACTAGGCCCAAAGCCTCGGACAGTTGTTGGCATTTCTTTCGGGATGTACCGCTTCCGACAATATGAAAGCGAATGCGATTCTCATCGATTAACTCTTTAGCCGCATACAGGATGGTTTCGACGCTTTGCATCTCTCCAATGTTTCCCGCGAAGACGAAATGGGTTTCCTCACAATCGCCCTTATCCAAATTTAATTCTTCGAAGATCGATTCGGCGAAAATCGGAAGATAGGCGAGCCTCCGCTCTATTCCCAAAACATGGCGGAAATAATGCTCAAATTGTTTAGAGCTGATGATGATTTCATCAGATTTTCGGTATAGCCACCTGCTCATGGCCAGCAGTAACCGATAGAGAATGCCCCCTTCCTCTATTCCTCCCGCGGATGCGCTGACCGGCCATAAATCATGACAGTAGAGGATAAGGGGCTTTCCTATAAGCCGCTTAAGAATAATTGCGGGTAATGCCATCGTTACCGGAGATAACTGATAAACGATGATGAGATCGAATTTTTTTCTTAGAAAAAAGGATTGAATGGAAGCCATAAGTGCAAAACTCAAATAATTAAGCGATAACGTAATCCGATTACGACCCCGTCCTATTATCGGCACTCGTTTTACGGTAACCCCGTGTATTTTCTCATTTCGTCTTTTGAATCGCCTGTATTCGGAATGGATGTTTCCTCCAGGGTAATTAGGAAGACCTGTCAATACGGTTACTTCTGTTCCGGAACGGGCCATCTCGAAGCACATTTCGTTCACTCTGAACTGTTCCGGATAAAAATACTGGCAAACTACCAATACTTTCACAACAATTCCCCCTTTCCCCGATCAGCGCCTGCGCCCTCTCCAACTCCTTCTCTGTTTATCACCTTCATCATCGTTAAAAAAATAATCTTCAAATCGAGCAAGGTGCTCCTTGTTAAGAGGTATTCGCTGTCAAAACCAACTTTGGCATCGACCGAAAGAGTGTCTCTCCCATTAATTTGAGCCCATCCCGTCAAACCTGGAACGAGAGAATTCACACCGTAGCGCTCCCTTTCGAGAATTAAATCATACTGGTTCCACAACGCCGGCCGGGGACCTACTAGGCTCATTTCGCCTTTCAGAATGTTGATTAATTGCGGCCATTCATCTAGGCTAGTCTTCCGCAAAATTGCTCCGATTCTGGTTGTATACTTGTGAATATCGTCAAGCAGCAAGTGAGTAGGTACATCGCAAGGAGAATCTTCTTTCATCGTTCTGAATTTCAGAATCGTAAATGGTTGCTTGTTCTTGCCGATACGTTGTTGCTTAAATAACGCCGGCCCCTTCGATTCCGATTTTATCAAGATAACGATGATTAGCGACGCTGGCAAAAAACAGACAAGAGCGATTATCGAAACCAGGACGTCAATAAACCTTTTAATACAAGCATATCTCTTCATCGTCGTTTACTCTCCGTGGACAACCGTTCACGTTCCGCTTTTTGCAATGCTTCCATTACATCCAGCATTAGAAACTGAGCTTGAAGGTTGTCATTAACATCGAAGACTCCTCGGCTCATTAAACGCTCGGTTTCAGGCAATTTATCTATCCTTCCGATTCTTCTCTCGATCTCGTCAACCAGTAGACGAGCCTCATTTGAATACTCCCTGCGCTTATCTGCCAAGAGAGAAGCATCGGATCCGAGCCTGAGATTAAGCTCTATGGCGTTCTCGTAGAATCCGATTGACCAAGGAAAGAGTGCGACGGCTCTTCTTGCAACCTCATGAGCTCGATCGAAGTTCATCCTATCCATATCCAAATCGTAATTTATCTCTACTGCTTCGATGTTATACGGATCAATGGCTTTCAACCTGTTCAAAGCGTACTCCGCAGTCTTCGAGAAGCTTTCGTTCTTCGTTTCGCGATACATAAGTTGATTTAATTGAGCCATGGATAAAAGATATTGGGAATGTCCAGGCATCAAGTTCTCCGCTTGCTCTATTGCGGATTGATAAGCAGCGTATTTCCCCTCCTCGGCGAGCACGTTCATTGAGGATCGATAATATTCATCCGCCCTTAACGCTATAATGCACTTGTAAATCATAAATATCGCTACCAGGAACAATCCTGATGCAAAAGCCTTCGTTACTCTTCCTTTGCCCCAGATAGCTGCGATCGGTCTATTCGAGATGGCCGCCGTAGCTCCCAAAGTTAAAAAAACAAGGGAAGACAGATAAAAGAAGCTCATGTCAAAATCGACGAGGCTGTGGCCTAGAATAACGATAGAAAAAACGGGAAATATCAACCACCGAATATCATCATTGGTTTCTCTGATCTTCTTCTTTATTTGACCGATCAATAAGACAAACACGTAACATAGGATAACCATAAGAACGATCAAGCCGAACAATCCCGATTCTAAATAAGTTTCTATATAAAAATTATGAACTTTGGAACTCGAATAAGGATAACTTTTGAACGACTCGGATAATACCGACCACGCGCCGCCTCCAGCGCCGAATACCGGATAATCCGCTCCTGCCCTTAATGCGTCTTCGTACAATGTATTTCTTAAGAAAACGCTGGTAGATTGAAGATTGACCCCCTCCAGCCTGGCAGCAATCTCCGCAGGTAGGATCTTGCTGAATGGAAAGTTCGACAGGATCAGAACATATAACGCCAGACCTAATGAGACAAGAACGACCGGTAACGCCAAATGTTTAGGGCTCCATCGTTTGTCTGCCTTATTATCATCTAACTTGCCGAACCACAGCCTTACTCCAAGCACAACCAGGCTTGCAATTACAGAAATCCCCAGCACGAGCAGCCATCCGCGCAAAGTGACCCCCTGTGAGTAATTTTCTAGCAATTGCCCCCTTGTCTTGACTGCAAAACCATATACGGCAAATGCAGCGATCCCAACAATCCCTAGTTCCATTAAACTTATGAGTTGTCGTTTCCAAGGGAGTAAGGTCAAATAGAAGATGAGGACGATAAATAGAACAAGCAGCGCTCCTCTGGAAAGGGTGAGCAGCAAGGACAAGAACACGGGTACCAGCATAAATGCATGAAAAATACGATATTTTTTCTTTCGAGAGGATTGAACCATGATCAAGGCGCATATGGCTATCGCGATTAAGTAGGCCGCATAAGCGTTCGGGTACTGAAAGACGCTGGATAATCGTTCTGCTAGAACCGCATCTTTATAATGAGCGTTGCCGAACCAGTTCAGTAATCCAAACATAACGATTACATATCCTGAACCGATTAAAGCGATCAGTAATAGGTTATAGCCAGCGGAATGACGGGCTACATAATAGCCAAGAACAAAGAATACGCCCCAACCCAATCTGACGAAAGCTTCGATGAAAGCCCAATGGCTCGTGATCGCCTCTAACGTCGCAATGAAATAGGATATCGGTATGATCCATATCAGAGCAACAAGAATGTCCCCGTGAGAAGCCAGCTGCCAATCTCGGTAAAGATAGACGCAAATGAAAGTGAGACATACCAAGCTACAAAAAAGAGCGATGTATAATGGCCTTTCGAAAGTGATTTCGTACCCAACGAACAAACCCTTATTAAATGGCGCGAGGAACAAAAACATAACGACGAAAAAGGACGTTGCCGCGAATATCCAGCGAGTATTTTTTCTGTCCAGGTCGCCGTCTTTCATCTCACACCTTCCTCGGTGACGATATTCAAGATTTCCCGGGCTCGTTCCAGCCTGATCTTGTCCTTGGACGAATAGTCCTTACTCGAAAGAACTCCCCCTACCCCGTTAGCCATTCCGACAATTTGAGTGGGTTGTTGAATGCGATCTACAATAATATCCCCCCGGTTGCCTATTATGCCACCAGCTAATAAGCGAATGTTATCGTCAAAGCGCTCTCCTCTTACATTCATGTAGAAATTCGATACATCCGGACTGGACGACAGCAACGAGTACACAAAGCCTAGTCTGACATCCATGCGATTGCAAATGACGCCGTTCTCCCCGCTTGCCTTCAGAAATCCGGGAGAAAGATTATTAATGCCCCCGTCAATCGCGATCCCGCCTCTCTTTACAAGATAAGCCATTTCTTCTTGAGCTACACCGTCAGCGGCAACAAAGGAAACCAGACCGTCAAATAAAGGCTGATTCGACAAACTTTCAATAGCCTTGATAGCAGATCGAGAATATTTGGGCAGTATGGCATTCAATCCATCGGCAACCGTGCTTGCTTTGTTATAATTTCTGGAAAGCATTTTAATACTGGCATTCCTTTCGCATAAACGCAGAGCTAATTTCGCCGAAATATTCCCCGCTCCCAAGATCAATATCGTTTTCCCGTTTAATTGATCTTTGAAATGTTGCCTGACTAGCAAATCGGCAGCTTCTACACTGGCATCGTTAGGTTTATAAGCTACGATAGAAGAATGCTGGACATACTGGGTGGCGATTCCCATCAGATCCAAGCTCTGTTTCGCCTCTACATCCACAAGCACGATATCCACGACGCCATCCAGACGTTCAAAACAAAAACTCGCATCTTCCGGCCTTGAGACTAGAAAGTTGATACACTCATAATGCTCATAAGATCTCCTTGGCAAAACCAAAAAATCCGCAAGCAAACGGGACGTCGATCCGACGGAGGCGACTTTTATTTTCGAAGATCCGCGGACGCTGTCGATCTCGGACAGTACCTGATTGGATATTCCAGAAATCATCATTGATGTTCCCCTTCTGAACGCGAATGAATAATTAACCCAAGCTTTCTAAGTAAGCGTCGCACACCGAACCCACATCGTCGAAACGAATCAGTTCCCCTTTGTGCAACCATGCCGCTTTCGTGCAAAGTTTTTTTACGGATTCCACGGAGTGCGATACATAAATTACGCTGGCGCCATTGTTCACGATCTCCGCAATTCTGGATTCGCATTTTTTCTGAAATGGTATATCGCCGACGCTCAAGATTTCATCCGCGATCAGAATATCCGGTCTGCTGATCGTAGCGATCGCAAAGCCAAGCCGAGCCACCATTCCGGAAGAGAAATTCTTTATCGGAATGTCGACGAAATCCTCCACTTCGGAGAACGATATAATCTCGTCGAAATTCTCGTTCATCTTCGCTCTGCTATGTCCGAGGATTGCCCCGTTCAAGTAAATATTTTCCCGTGCGGTGAGGTCAAAATCGAAACCGGCGCCCAATTCGATTAACGGAGCTATGGACCCCCTTACTTTTATCCGTCCTTTGGCCGGCTGCAATACTCCTGCAATCAGTTTTAGCAATGTGCTTTTACCGCTACCGTTCAATCCGATAATTCCTAACGATTCTCCTCTTATCATTCGCAGAGAGACATTTCGAAGAGCCCAAAACTCGTCGATCGCCAGCCCCCCTTTAAGGGCTCGTATCAAATATTCTTTCAGGTTGTCAGCTTTCTCCCGGCTGATGTTATATAGCATCGAAACATCGTCGACTTCCACAAGCGTATCGGGCATGAATACCTCTCCGTTCCGTATCTTACATGTATAAAACAAATCGGTTTTGCGTCCGGTTAAAAATTAACCAGCCTATGCCGAGCGAAACGAACCCGCACAGTAAACAGATGAGGTTAGGAACCACTCCGGGCATAACCCCTTCGAGAATCAATGATCTTAAGTAATCTATGTAGTAATACATCGGATTCCATTCGTAGATCCAGGAATACTTATCCTGAATAATGGAGATCGGGTAAAATATCGGAGTCATATACGTCCATAAAAGCGCAAGTACCCCGTATAAACTATTAATGTCGCGGAAATAAACCGTCAGCGCGGATAAACTCAACGAAAGCCCGGCCGTAAAGATAATCAGATAGAAGATCGGAATGAAACTCAAAAACAAGGTCGGTTTAAAGGGAGCGCTCGTAACCAACATCACCAGCAGCAATGCCACGAAAGCAAATGCCAGATTGACCAGCGAGGACAATACTCTGGAGAGAGGGAACAAATACTTAGGAATATATATTTTTTTCAACAACCCGGCGTTACCCACGATAGACATTGCCGCGGAAGTCGTCGCCTCGGTGTTAAACGAGAATAAAATGCTTCCAGTCAAAAAATAGACCGCATAGTTGGGCAACGTATTAAAAAGCGAAGAAAATACGATCGTCGTGATGATCATGGTTAACAAAGGATACAGCAATGTCCAAAGCAGTCCCAGCACCGATTTTCGATATCTGACTTTGATATCTCTAATGACCAGTTCCTTGAGTAAATTGTTATATTTCCAAACAACAGAAAGCCTGCTATAGAGCTTTCGCACGGTCAAACCTCTCCTCGAAGGTCAATTCATTGTCTAGCTTGTCTATATTTACCGAAGCGCTTTTGCCAAAGTCCCCTCAGTTTTAACGTCGCCTTGCCTATTGTGGCGCGCAACCCATAATCCCTGAAGTGGTTTACGAGTTTTACGGCAATCGTCTCGATTTCATCCAGTTGCATTCGTGTCGTGCGGACTTTAGGCACGGCGGAAACCAAGACAGCCGTCCGTTCGTATTCCTTGACGATCGTTCTGCAGAATGCCTTCTTGTTAACGACCTCGCCCATAAAACGTTCGGCTAAGATCCGATTGATCTCATCTTGATCCGAATGGGATAACACGACTCGGATCAGTTCTTCCCAGCGAGGTCCGACTTGATCAATGGAATATCTTCCGACCATTTCGCGCGCATTCATTGACATTCTCTTCAGTAATTCCGAATCGTCGAATAAGGCCGATATTTTATTGGCCATTGCCCGCATGTCGTCTTGAGGAACGATATAACCGTTAACTCCATCCGCAATGATATCCTCAAGTCCGGGAATATCCACGATTACGGCAGGCAGCCCGTAACTTCCGGCTTCATTGAGAACTAATGGAAATCCTTCGCTATCCGAAGTTAGTACAAATACGTCGCCTTGGCTATAAAAATCTTGCGTTCTCTCTTGTTCTCCGACGAATCGGACTTGAGAGCCGGATACACCCGTTCGTCTAAGCAGCTCGCCTATCGTTTCCTTGGCATTCCGGGGAATTGCGGCTTCCAAATCATATGGCCCTACGATCAATAACCGCGCATCGGGATGGCTTTCGAGCAGATGGCGAAATGCGGTTAACACGCGATCCAACCGCTTTATCGGATCCGAGAACCTCCCAACGGCGATTACCGTTTTACCGTTGCGTTTATCGGAATCATAAGCCGGAACGGAGAACGAGGTGAGCCCTTGCATGACCGCGGCGTTAGGATAAGCCATTCCGTAAGCGTTGGCGCTGAATCGGGTAAGAAAACACGACGCGTTCGCCTGAGCCAGCGCCTCGCTTCGGGCAATTACCGTGGAAGCCAATTCCGGAATTCTGTGCGGAAAAAAATAATATTCCAACGTATAAGCAATCGTTCGGATTCCGAATTGCCTGAATACGGGGTATACGGCGGCTAGCTCGGGGATGCTGTTATTGTGGCCTATAAATATATCTGGCGACAGTAGTCCGACTAGCTGGATAAGTCTCTCGATCCTTCGATCGTTCTCCAAAATAGGCACAAAAGCGATTGAAGGGTCCAATTGGAAGCCGTTGCTACGCACCGGCTCAAAAACGGATACGATGATCCGGTATTTTTTGCGCGCCAAGTAATTGGTCAAACCTGCAATAAGCCTCTCCGCTCCGCCGAATTGCCACCCGTATGCGTGAAACAGCAGTACCGGCTCGCGCCTCTCTTCGTTCAATAGGGGCTGGATGAGTTGAATCAACAATTCCGATACTTCGTCGAGCTTGGAAGTCCGAAAGATCGTTTCATCCAACATCCGTGCCGCTTCATGAATCTCATAGGTCGTTTTGGCAAGTCGGCATGCGGCGATCAAGTTATTCATTCCGCGTTAACCTCTCGCCCTGGTCTTGATTTTTTGCCCCGCTTTTCGCATGGCGACGCGAATGCCGTCATTTCTGGCGGATGCATAGAAACGCTTGCACCACCGTAACGGTCTCGTCACTTTCCAGGAAATCGTATTGGAAAATTCCCGCGCCGCTTGTTGATAAGCCTCCGCATGAATGCTTGCCCGGAAATTTTCTTCGATCTCGGCCGCGATTTCCGAATGACTATCCGTTTCCGTCTCAAGTCGCGGTTGAGGCACATTGTGCGTCCCTTTGGTTTCAATCAATAAAGAGATGTTTCTTTCGTACTCGCGAATGACTTTTCTGGAGAAGCTGTCGTACTGCGCCGGAGGCTCCATAAATCGATCGTTCAGTATCGAATTCAGCTCGTCTTGGCCTTTGACCGACAGCACGGTGTCCATCAGTTTCTCCCATCTCTCGCAAATCCGTTGCCGCGCGAAACGATCGACCAGTTCGTACGCCCGGTTGCCCATTCGATCGCGCAAATCGAAGTCGGATAACAATGCCGAGACTTTGCCGGCCATCAGATTCAAATCTTCTTGAGGAACGATATAGCCGCTTTCTCCGTCCGTAATCATGTCTTCCAATCCGGAAATGTCGCTAATGACGCAAGGCAATCCGAAAGTGCCTGCTTCGTTAAGAACCATCGGAATTCCTTCGCTCTCCGAGGTTAACAGGAGAACGGAAGCCTTCATATAGTACGGTTCGACGTTCTCTTGTTCTCCGACGAATAACATTTTATCTCTCGGTATTTGCAAGCGCGCAATCAGTTCCCCTATCGTTTCTTTGGAACGATTATCGGTTCGCGCGTTTAATTTGTAAGGTCCGACCAGATGCAATTCGGCATCGGGATGGCTCGCCATTACTTTGGCAAACACCTTCAGAATCCGATCCAATCGCTTGATCGGGTCATTGAACCTGCCAACGGCGAGCACGACTTTTTTATCCTTGGGTGCCTTTATCGGAGATTTCGGAAAAGTGTTAGGCGTCGGCAGCAAAGCACCGTTGTCGTTAATTTGGGAATAAACGTTCGCGCTGTAAGAAGTAAGCCACGTGACGGCGCTCGCTTGATTGAAAGCCTCCGTTCGGCGTTCGATGATGGGATACAAATCTTCGATAACGTAAGGAAGGAAATAATGGCCGAAATTGCATGCGATGCTTCGAATTTCCATCCCTCTTAATTTCTCGTAGACGGAAAGCAGATTGATGTCGAAGTTCGGGCTGGCCAAGAACAAATCCGCGTCGAGCAAGGAGCAAACGACCGTCAGCTGAGTGGATAGATTCTCCATCGTCCCGACTTTTAATCGAATATGCGTAATCTCTTTAGCAATAGGGAAACCTTCTTTATTCAGAAGATCGTTGGAAACGATAAACCAATCGTACTTGCCTTTTAACGTCTCGGTTATCGCGGAGAATACTCTTTCGCCACCGCCTCGAATCCATACCCCGCTATAGACGACAATACGAGGTTTGCTTTTCTTCCTAGCCAATAGGGGAGATAAATTCCGTTCCCAGTTAATCGGGGATTGATCGATTTCCTTAATTCCGACGTCCGCCTGGATAAGAGCCGAGACCCTCTCTTGTTCTTTGGGATCTAGCGTCGACGAGCACAAATGTTTTAAGAGCCTGTATGCGCACTTCTCGAATCCCATTTTTTTGAAAGAGTGATACCTGTGTTCGAGAATCTTATACGAATGCTCGTTATATAAGTTGACTTCCTCAATAGATAAATCCCGGATCATTCGACTCATGACGCGGTCGGCTTCACGCGCGAGCCCGTCATGATACCTCTGGCTGTCTTGCTCTTCATGCTGACGAGAACGGACAAGAATCTCTTTGACGTGCAGGAATGGAACGCTGCCGGCCATGCGGAACCATAGATCGGTATCTTGGGTATATCGAAGCGCCGGATCAAACACTCCGAACCTATCGAAATATTGTCGAGGAATCAGAAAAGCGCAGCCATGAAATCCGACTTCATGCGAAATGGCTAGCAAAGCGCGAGTATTGGATGATCCTTGGGGAGATACCCGATAAGTATGAAGCAATTTTCCAGCGGGAGAGATATGGCAATAATCGCTGAAGACGACCGCTTGGTCACCGAATTGGCGCAAAGCATTCATTTGCTTTTCGATTTTATCAGGAGTGTACATATCATCATGGCTTAACCAGGAGAAGTAGTCTCCGGTCATTTTTTCGAGACCCAAATTCAGTGCCGTAGCCACTCCTCCGTTCTCTTTGGAGAAGTAACGGATTCTGTCGCCGTACGAGAGAGCGATTTGTTCCGTTTCACCGCCGTCGTTCGAGCCGTCGTTAACGACGACGACTTCAACGTTCAAATACGTTTGTGCCAAAGCGCAGTTTATGGCTTCGTGCAAATAGTTCGCCCCGTTATACACAGGAATGACAATGGAAACTTTAGCTTCCTCCGACACCAAATCATACACCTCATTTTTGCAACTCAATTCCTGCAAATAACTCTTTCCAAATATGATCGCTATCGTTCCATAATTTATCGACGTGCGGAACGTTCACCGAACAAACGCGTTCCAATGGCCAGTCGTTTTCTTCGATTTCGTCCGCTTGGCCAGGGTCGAGAAACAGCAAAACATAATCATTTCGCACGAGATCGTCCAGAATCTCTAGCAATTCCTTCGCTTCCTCGTACGTTCCGCCGCTTCGGACAAAAAGCAGCCTTTCGGCCGTGTCGACCTTCTCTAAAAAACGAGCTACCCGGCGGTCGTATTTGGTCTTGACGCTCGGATATGCCTCCAACAGCTTAGGATCGTTCTGCGCGACAAAAAAGTCATGATTGGAGTAAATGTCGTACAATTTGTCCTGCACGAGATAAAGTTTATCTCCCGCGGTTCCAATACACTCCATCTGATGGCGGTCCATGAAGCCCTGGAACCGGTTCCGCAATAATCTATTAACGCTGCTTAGATTAGGAGAGCCTACCCAGTCCAGCACGCCCGAATAGGGTCTAAGTCCGTTTTTCTCCAATTGGATGGAAATATAGCACAGTTGCCCTAAGCTAAAAATGTCGTCGTATTTTCCTTTAATGTCGGCGATTCTCAATGAGCCTGCACTTCCTAACGTTATTTAGTTAGAACGCTTCCTTTAAGGAGGTACGGACCAATAATCCTCGCCCTCGTACCGAGCGATTTGACCGTCAAAACATAGTTCTGAAAAGACGACTCTTCCCCCGTACTTACTTCTATCTTAGTTAAAGTGCTATTAAAGCAATTTTCCTGAGTCCATTCGACAATTTCGCCGTTTGGATCTCCTTTTCGAATCATGATTTCTAATTCGCCCAGATCGGAGGTAATGGGTTTGTCCCATCCGATTTCAATTTCAAGCACAATTCGATGTGAGGGTTCTAGATTATCTAACCATAAGCCCGTGAGCACGACCTCTTCGTCTCCGACTTCGAACGGCTTGAAACTTCCAAGCTGCGCGCCCGAGGAAGCGAAATGTATAACCATGTTTAACTTATTCCTCCAATATTAGAATGCGGGAAATGGCGGAAATACTTCGTTCGACACTTTTATTAAAATAATAACATTATTCTGCACTATTGAATAAGCTTCTTAACAGAGAAACAAACAATAATTAGCCTATTTATGAAACTTAAGCGATAAATTAGCCCGTTAATGAATCTCAAAGAAAACTTTAAATTCGCGCTTGGATATAGCTTGCTCCCCGTTTGATTCATCCGCTTACATCCCCCTTCCAATTGAAAAAGCAATCTTTAGCAGGCTGCGTGGTTTAAATTACAGTTGACCTCAGCGGGATCGAACCGCTGAGGTCATTGCTGGCAGCGAAGCGCTCTACCGCATGAGTTGGTTTCACTGCCAACAACATGCACAAACCCGCCTTTACCTGTATCGAGTTAATATAGCAGTTTCACGACCCACCCGCTTGCCTGTTTCGGTATAGCCATTTGCATCAATAATTGGTATATCGCGAATTGCTGCATCTGGCGAGCCTTCGAGTTCAGCAAGCTTCTTGTCGGGACTTCATTGTATATTTCCACTGCGGATAATAGACGGTCAGCCAGGCCATAGTTGCCGCTAATCGCTTTCGTTGTTTGTTCAAAATTGGAGCTTAGGCTCATCGTAAGCTGCGCTTCACCCAGCTTGAGGGTACCATCGCCGTTACTACCGATTCGCTCATAAGTAGATGAACCGACTAACGATTCCAGGCTTTTACGGACAGATGAATTCATAACTCCGCCTGCTTCTTTCAGGCGATCATACATCGAATTGTAACTCGACACCAGCCCTTTAATTTGCGCGATGATTTTGTCTTGTCCGTTTTGTTTTGAATTTTCACAGCTTCCATCAATGGGGCCATTAGTGTCACCGTAACTTTGCCCTTCTCCAGATCAATCGTGTTCGACTTCGAAGTTTGAATTACGCCGCCGTTTACACTGTAGGACGCATTAGTGCTAGTTTCGTTGCATTCATAACGCCGGTTGCTGACATCGCGTTACCGGTAACATCCTCAACCTCAAAAGCCTGATCCGCTCCTGTCTTGTCGCTGCTTAACTCAAGTTTCTTATTGCCTGTTTTATCATCCGTTACAATACTTGCAGTTACGCCCATTTTCACTGCATTGACCGCATCTTTCAGCTTGTTCAGCACTTAATCGTTCGTATCGTTATCGGAGATAACAGCCGATACCTTCGTCGTCTTGCCGCCTATCGTAATGTTGAACTGATTGATGCCTTTGCTTACAACGGACGTGCCTGCTCAGATAACAATGTTCCCCTGTTCATTTGAGCAGTCGCGATTGCATTCACTTTAACTTCATAACTTTTGCTCGCAGCTCCGCCCGATGCAGTTGCAGTGACCCTCTTGCTGTCCGATGATTCCGCCGTCCTAGTATGGAAAGATGAATGATCGTTCTGCATTATTTTTTGCGCTGATCCTTGAATATCCTGCGCACACTTCAAAAAAAAGATTGCTGCTGTCTTGATATATTGCCCATAAGTCTTGCTCTTGGAAACGAATTTTAATGATAAAGATGAGTTAGCACCGGATTATTGGAAGATTGGAAACTCAAAGACATTCTGTTAATCGAAACCGTCATCCGTCTCCCCCCCTCAGTGAGGCATACTTGCTCAATCGCACGAACTCGCGATGGGCTTCCTGAATCGCGTTCGTGCGCATCAGCAACTCCTCGGAACCGCCATGCTTCAGTTGCCCGGCAATCTGCATCAGCTTGAACGTGTTGTAATAGTTCGCATCCGCTTTGCTACGGCTATGCTTCAATGAGATCTCATACGCTTGGCGCTCCATCGAGAGTCTCATTGCTTGATCATATAGATTGGGATCCTGTCGCTGTAAATAGTCCATTTCGTCAGTGCGTAGCTTCTTGCCCAGCATGAGTATATTTCGAATAGATGCCAAACGCGATTGATCCTTCGTCTCACGCGCGTCCTTGTATTGCTGCATCGCTTTGAAATAATCACTGACCGGCTGCACGGATTTTACATTCACGCCATTCCCCCCTAATTCAAATATTACTTCTATATATAACATGGTAGATTGATCCATTTGTGAAGTTCAAAGAAAACTTTAAACTCGCGCTTACAACACAATCTCTTGGAAAGCGTTTAATTGACGCTGTTAGCGGAAAGAACAAAAAAAGGTCAACAGCGTCAAGTCATACCCCAACGCCATTAACCCATTTTTTAAGGATATTTCGCCCTTCTTATGGTAGGCTACCAACCTTAACACTAAGTTCATACTTACACCGAACCTCTGGCAACCAGCATATATCCCGTCCCCCGGATCGTCACGATTCTCTCAGGATTGGCAGGGTCGGCCTCGATTTTTTTTCGTAAATTGCTGACGTGTACAGCGACCGTTCTCGTATCCTCTAGGCTCTCCGTTCCCCAGATGAGCTGAAACAACGCATCGACACTGACGACACGATTCACGTTTTGTGCCATATAGGACAGCAGACCGAACTCTTTTTTCGATAAAAAGACGGTTTCACTCCCCATAATGACGGACTGTGCGTAGTAATCCAGCGTCAATCCCGGCAACTCCAGCAGCTGCTCCCTTCTGCCCGTCGACACTCTACGAAGATGCGCCTTGATCTTGGCCATGAGGACTCCCGGACTGAACGGCTTGGTCACATAATCGTCCCCGCCATCGGATAATGCGCTGATTTTTACCTCGTCTTCCTCACGGCTGCTCAGAAACACGATCGGTGCATTCGTATAGCTACGTGCGTTCTTGCACCAATCAATGCCGTTTTCATTAGCCAGCATGACATCCAGTACAATCAAATCCGGCTTGAACGATGCAAGCAGCTTCATGGCTTCTGTCCCGCTGTGGCAATAGGAGGATATGAAGCCCTCCCGCTCGCAATATACCTGAACAATCTCGCATATATGGGAATCATCATCTACGATCATTATTTTATGAGCGTCCACCACATCGTCACCTTCCCTCCACCGCTGGGGCACCATAGCCTCGTTTTCCCCCTGATGTATGTTACATTATAGCGTTTTCTCTCCTTGTATCTTATCATGGCAGATTCGCCCATGGGCGAATCTCAAAGAAAACTTTGAGTTCGCGCTCAAGATAAATACAAAGCCACATCCAAGAAGACCAACTTAGTTGGACCTATCCGGATTCTAAAAAAATAGCGACGTAAGGGAGATTATCCCTACGTCGCTCCTAAGCGTTATTATTAGATTAATCATCGCTATAAAAATGGAGTGATTGGGCCAACGGAAACAAAACCCGTCGTCTCATTGAATGCTTAAAACACCGCATAAACGCCTTTCACCGTCCTTAGGGGCGGGGGAGCGAATAGGACAGGGATCATCATCGACGATCATGATTTTGTTCGCTACCGCCATATCGTCACCTTCCTTCATTTACAATACAAGGAAGCGATACAGAGAAGATCGACCCCGTCCTGCCGTCGCTCTCCGCTCGAACCGTTCCTCCATGCGCTTGCACGATTTCCCTGCAAATCGCCAGTCCGAGCCCGCTGCCCTCTACGCCCTTCTCACCCGGTTGATCATACCTGTAATTACGATCGAAGATTTGCTCGAGCTGCTCCGGCGGAATTCCCATGCCTGAGTCTTGTACGCTAATGATCGCATAACGGGTAAGATTCACCTCATCCACAGCTAGCGCAATACGCACCACCCCACCCCTTGGGGTAAACTTCATTGCGTTCGACACCAGATTGAACAACGCCTGCTCCAGTCTTTGCGCATCCATCACGACAACAGGCGAATCAGATCCTTGATCTTCCTCACCTCTGTAGTCCAGCCTAAAATCCAGACCTGCGTCACGCACTACCAACTCATATTGTTCATAGAACCGGCGCAAGAAGTGAACCACATGAACCGGCTCCATGCGGTACGAGACTTGTCCCGTCTCCAAATGCGACAAGAAGCTTAACTCCTCGATCATGCGGTTAATCCTTATCGTGTTATCCCGGATATATTTCAGGTACTGATCATTGCGTTCCGGCTTGACTCTGTCCTGCACAGCCTCGACATAACCCAGCATGCTGGACAGCGGCATGCGAAGATCATGCGTAATATAGGCGAGGAGCTTCTTCCGCCCTTCCTCGGATTGAAGCAGCTGGTCATACGATAAGCGGAGATCGTCATGAGCTGCGGATAAGGCCTGTGTGCGTTCCTGCACGGTCCGTTCCAAATTCATATTCATTTCGGTCAGCTTGTTGTTAGCGTCCTGCAATTCGCGCGCAATCCTCTCCTCGTTCGCCGCCGCCCTCGTAAATCTGGAAGAAAGCAGCATCATCTGTGCGATTGTAAACACCAACAGACCCAGCGGAGAGGTATTTCCGATTCGCGACCATTCGTTGTAATATAAAAAGTCGTTGATCACCGTCACTAAAGCAACCACCGACACCAGCAGGAAGATCAGCGCTCCCTCCCTACGCCGCACAGCCGCTTGGGCCAGTCCAACCATCAGATAAACCATATGCAGGACAACGACCACACCGATCATTGGCAACATTCGGGTATAGATAATGGCAGGGGCCGCCACAACAACGATACATAATGCTCCGGTTACGAACCTCGTGCCATGATGGAACCAACGCGACACATAATTCGGAAAGATGCAATTGAAGTACATCGTGATGATATACCCGCTGCTGCATAGAATCAGGTACTCGATCTTGAACTGCAATTCCCACGGAAAATTCGGCCACCATTGTGTGAGCAATAGCTCGCCGACCAGCAACGAGCGGATGCCGAACATTAGGGTGAACAGACCAAAGAACAAGGGCGCCCTGTCTTTGCGTCGCAAGGCGAACAGCAGCAGGTGATAGACCCCAATCACCAGCAGGCTTGCGGTGATGAACATTTCAGCGGCGATGTTCAGATGGGTTTTGACCGTTAATCCATCACTTCCGCCCAACTCGATATACTGGGTGATGCCGCCTCGCTTATGATGGAAGTTGGCAACTTGCATCACCAGTTCCACCGAATCTTGCTCGGGCTGGAAGAACACAAGCTTCGTTGCCAGACGCGGGATCGCTCTACTCTTGTCCCTACCGACCACACCAACCTCTTCCAGAAGCTCGCCGTTAACCCACAATTTATAAGCATGAAAGATCGCAGGCAGCCGCAGCGCAAGCCGCTCGCTGCGATCCTGCTCGCTAAGTTTTATGACGACCCGAAAGGTGGCATAACCTGTACCGCTCAGCCGCTGGCCATCCAACCGATCGCCTAGCCAGGAGTTGGGGATGCTGATCCAGCGTTCAGGATTGCCGCCCCTTGCCAGGCGATTCTGTATATCCTCGGGCGACAGCAGCTCTTGCCAGTAGAACGCCCACTCCCCCGCTAACTTTAGCGGGTTCTCACTGACATGAACCTGCGTTAAATCCAGAATGCCTTCTTTACTTTCGATCCTGGGGGAGTCCGGTGCAGGCATGACGGCATAGCTTGCAACCAAACCGACAGCAACGGCAGCAGCGATATAAAGCAAGATCGTCCGAGAACCGAATCGGAGAATGCCCCTCATGATGATATCGACCCCAATCTACAGGATGCGCGATATGTAAATTAATTCTCCTAATGATAACATCATTAAAGGAAATTGTGCCCTGCAAATCTGTGCAAGGCGTAGAATACAACTATCACGATGAGGTCCTTTTTTCCAGCATAAGTTCTGGCCTATGCCGGACTCGCAGCAGAGCAGCCTGCTCCGATGGGGGCAGGCTGCTCTGTGATTCAATCCGTTTAAGGTTAATGCAGGCTCGGATCATACTTCATCACGGTCAATTTACTTGTCGTGGTGATACCTTCTTTATAGCTCACATAAAGGTTATCGTTGCTGTCTATGGAGAGATTTAAGTAACTAATGTTAGCAGCCGAGATGCCTGCATACTCGACGATGTTCCAACTGTTATTCTCGTACTTCCTCACCGTCAGCCTGTTGCCGTGATCCGTATCTACATACGCGACATACGGCGTGCCCTCGCTGTCAAAGGCGATTTTGATGTTGGGAGCCCCGGACGTCTCATACGAGATTCCAGTCGTACCTACAGGTTGCCATGAAGAACCCTCATGCTTCGCCACGACCACCTCGTTATTGGACTTACTCTTGTAGACCACATAAGGTACGCCATCCGGACTAAGTGTGAATGAGGCATCCGCACTAAGCGTTGCTTGGAGTTCCGCATTGTTAACGGGAGACCACGACATGCTGCCATCGTATGTCCTCAACGATGTTTTGCTTATATAATCCGGCATGTTGTACCACATATGGAATAGATAAAGGGTGCCGCTCGGGTTAAACGCAAGGGCAGTATAATTAGCATTAGCCCAGTTGGTACTGTGTACATTCTCCCATATATTGTCCTTGTATCTCTTCACATACAAGGATCTAATGTTGTTACCTTGTTCGAGATAAGACAGATAAAGATTGTCATCCTCGTCAAAGACCATGGAGGCATCGTATCCGAAATTCTGTTGCGTAAAAAGATCCAAGGCTTCCCAAGCTCCCTGATCATATTTCATTACAACGTGTTTATAAGCTTCATCGATTTTCGCCATATAAGAAACATAAAGCGTATCCTTGCTGTCTATGGCGAGCGTAACAGTAATCGTATTATTCCACGCTTTATTGAAGGCAGTCAGGTTGCCGACGGGTTGCCACTCGTCATCCTCGTATTTCATTACGATGATTTCATTATTCCACGTCACATAAGCACTATAGGGAGTGCCGCTGTTGTCGAATACGATATCGGAGTGACTTTGCGCTCCCCCTACCAGCGCATCGCCAAGTGTCGTCCACGAGGTCATCGTCCATTTCGCGTACAGGGTCATATCTGCGTTCACCGCTGTCGAGAAGTCATAGGCGATTGTCGTCGCGGGATCGCTATACCAGCCGTCGAATCTGAAACCGATCCACTTCGGTACGGGAGGCGCTATAGCGTTGCCGCCCGGAACCACCGCCTGACTCTGCACAGCGGGTCCGTTATTGCTGTCAAAGCTTACCGTATAGCTGTTAAATGTCCACTTCGCGTACAAGGTGAGGTTAGCGTTCACCTCTCTGTTCGTGAAGCTGTAAGCTTCTTGCAGGAGGGCGTCGCTATACCAACCCGCGAACGTATAACCGTCCATCGTCGGTGCGGCGGGTTCATCGGCATTTCCGCCACTTTCCACCGTCTGGTTGGCCACTGCCGATCCGCCGTTGCTGTCGAAGCTCACCGTGTAGACGGCGGTCCACTTCGCGTACAGCGTAAGATTGGCGCTCACCCCGGTCGAGAAGTTATAGGCTGTGCCCAGACCGGCGGTGGTGTACCAGCCGGCGAACATATGTCCGTTTCTCGTCGGTGCGGCAGGCAATGTCGCAGTGTCGTTGTATTCCACCGTCTGGCTGGCCACCGCTGATCCGCCGTTACTGTTGAAGCTCACCGTGTAGCTGTTCCGCATCCACTTCGCGTAAAGTGTAAGGTTCGACTCAACCGGTGTCGCAAAGCTGAATCGGTTCTGGAAGGTGCTGTCGGTGTACCAGCCGTCAAAGGTATACCCGGTCAACGTCAGTGCGCCGGGCGCCGTAGCCACGGCTCCTTCGTCTACTGTCAAATCTTCCACTGTCGTGCCGTTGTTGCTGATGAAGCTCACTGTATAGCTGATCTTGGTAGCAACCACCCATTTTGCATACAAAATAAGGTTGGCCGTCACGATCTCCGTCTCGAAGTCATAAGCGCTCGTCCATTCGCTGTCTCTATACCAGCCGCTGAATACGAAGCCTTGCTTCGTAGGCGCGTCAGGCGCCAACGCATGGCTTCCTTCGTTAACCTTCAGATCGGCTACCTCCGACCCTTCGTTGCTCTCGAAGCTCACCGTGTAGCTGTGCAGCCACTTCGCATGCAGCGCGAGATCCTCCGTCACCTGCGTCCCGAAGTCGTATTCCATCGTCAGCGCGCTATCCCTGTACCAGCCGCCGAACACCAGATCGTCCTTCGTCGGCTCATCCGGCTCGCTTGCCTGGAAGCCGTATCCAACCGTTAAGGCATTGACCGCCGACCCTCCATTGCTGTTGAAGCTCACCGTGTGGGTGTTCAGCGCCCACTGGGCTGTAAACTCGACATCGTACGCGGGCATCGTGGTCAGCGAAGCGGGCGACCATCCGGCGAACGCGCTCCCCTGCCAAGCCGGTACTCCAAGGTATAACCCCGTCGTTGCCCCGAACGGTACGTGATCAATGACCCTGGTCGCTTCGCCGGAGCCGTTGTAATTGATCGTCATGGCATAGCTATTGCGCTTGTAATACACCTTCAGAACCGTTGTGCCTCGGCCCGCGATCGGGGCAGACAGTACCGTTCCCGGAATGGTGGCGTCGAACGTAAAGCCCTCATAGGATTTTGCCGGATTCGTCAGGCTTGCCTCGGCATCGGTTGCCCCGCGATACGATTCCATATCCGCTACCGTATAGGTATCGCTTCCGATGTTTTGCAGCAGGTAGGCGACCTGATAGGACGTGTCCTCTTTCGCCGTCCATTGGGCCGTATACGACGTGTTCGTAGCAGGCATCGCACTTGGAACATCCGGCGACCATCCGGCGAACGTATAGCCCGGTCTGGTCGGTATCGGGATGCGAGCAGAGATATTCTTGCCGGTTGCTTCCGTCAGCGAGCTGCCCGGTGAGCCCACATACCCTCCGTCGAAGGTCATCGTGCGATTCGCCGGATAGTGATCAACCCTGACGACCGTCGAACCGTCCCCCTTGATCTTCATCCCGCTTGCCTTACCTGTCGCATAACCTTGGTCAAGGAACCTGTCGGAGACGATCTGAATCTCCGTGCCGGTTGTTCCGGTCAAAGTCTCCGTCGCTGCAGGCGACGTCGCTGTCTTGGTATTCGGGTCGATCAAATAATGCTGAACGGTATACGGCGTATCCGTGTTCGGGATCCATCGCGCGTATAGAATCCAATCCTGTGCAGGCATACGGCTTGGAATGGTTGCCTTCGAACCGCCGGTGCCTGACCAGTACCAGCCGTCAAAGGTATATCCCGGATACACCGGGTTGTCCACGCTGATCGGTGCGTTGTACGGCGCTGCGACAATCTGGTTCGCTTCACCGTTCTGCAGGTCCAGTTGGATGATATAGTCACCCACTCTGGCGAGCCAATTCAAGGAAATCGTGCGCTGGATCGGTTCGGACGAGAGCGACAGAGGCGCGCCTCTCCAGGTGATGACCAGATTGCCCTCGCTCACCTGAATGTCCGTGTTCACCACTTCGATCTTTCCTGTATCCGCCCTATACCTGAAATTCCTGTTGTCCACCTGGAAATCGAATTTCGCGCGGTCAAAGGTCTGGGTATCTGTTTCGCCAGTCTTCAAATCAAACCGACTCATGGTTAGCCACGACTCCGGCACGGCGATCGATGACGCGGAGCCCGCCAGGTTTAATCTAACCGGCTTATCCTCCGGATAGGCGAAGTCATCGACATTTTTCTGCTCCCCTACCGTGTACAACGGCCATGTATTCTCGTATACCGGAATACTGCCCGAGAGCAAGCCATCGCCCAATTGGGCGCCGATTGCAGTCTCCAGATAGATGCCGATCTCTACGTACAGAGCGCCCATTGACCGGGTAGTCTGCACCCCTTCCAGTCGCTTCAACTGATAGTAGAAGTACCCCCACAGATTCACGTACGCACCGGCTTCAATAGACACCCCGATGCTATTCAGCTTAACACTGCCAACTCCCGCTTTAAGCTCCAGCAGAACACCCGCCCGCAAGCCGATTGTCCCCATCACATAGAAGGTAAACTGGTAATTGCCGTCCCCCGGCAAGCTTACGGTGTTGCTCGTACCTCGGAAACCAAGCACGTGTACGGTAGCCGAGTAGCGTTTGGCTGTCGTATAGTTGAAATCCGCGCCGATCGTCAGGTTCACATTGGCGCTGACCACAAACTCGGCTGTGAAGTTGACTTCAACGATACCCATAACTACGCGCACGCTCTTCTCGAAGAGCTTCTTCTTGATCAACGGAACCCAATCCGTCTCGTTCTCCATCATTTCTTGATACTGTGCCTTCAGTTCCGCCGAGTCCACCGTCGTATCCTGTACACCGTCGATTAGCGCTTGCATCTCTGTCGCGATGTCGCGAACCTTGCCTAGTTTGCCGCCAGTAGCTGCTTCATCCCAGTCATCCAGTGCTTCCTGCAGCTTATCGTGTGCCACCGTGGCAATCTCCGCCGTAATGTTAATTCCGGTATACGTGTACGCATCCAGATTGGCGGTAATCCGATAATCTTTCGGGTAGGGCACACAGAGAAACCAAACACATGCCTCCCCCCAATCCGTCCCCCCATCGATGCCGAGATTCAAAGTAATCTCCTGCAAGAACGTACCCGTCATATGGATGACGAGGTCGCTCTCCTCATGGATGCGAATGACAATGTCGGCGCCGATCTGAAGCGTAGCGCTGACTCCGGAGTTTTGTCCGGCAATATGATTCACTCTCGTGCCCAGCGCAGCGACAACCGTCAGATTCTCCACACTGACTTTGCCTACGCCGTTAGCCGCTAGCATATTCACTTCCATCTGCGTCTTGAAGACATCCGTCTCCATGGCCAGCGCAGACAGATAGTCCGCAGCCTGATCGACGAAGCCGCTGGCGATCGCTTGCTGCTCAATATGATCCTCCAGTTGCGCGATTTCCTCCTGCGACAGCAGTTGGTCGCCGTCAATCGCCTGTTGCTGATAGACGTCGAGGATATGCGCGATGTCTTCTTCCGTGACATCGACATACTTAATAATATCCATCTCCGCCACAGGCGTAATCGACGTAATACGTCCATAACCGATTAACAGTTGGGAGCCGCCATTCACTAACTCACCCTCATAGAAAGCGATAAAATCGCCTACATCGACGGTGGTGAGCTCGCTCAAGCCTAGTGGCGCATACATGCTGTCGCTGTAGTTCATCGCGATATGCTCTACCGTGATAGAGTTATTGTCCGGTTCTCCGTCCGTATCCGCCTCTACGCTCACAGGCAGAACATCCGGCTTGAACAACACCTGCTTGGCATCCGCGTGATCATAGGTGTAGGTATTGCCGTTAATCGCCGTAATCTGTACATAAGCGACAGCGCCATCGTCGGCGCCGGTTGTGTCTACCGTGCGCAGATCGGGACGAACCCCTTCGTAGATTGCAACGACAGCGCCCACTTGAATCTCGCTGCTTCCGCTGTAGGAGAAAGTTCCACTGCCGCCATTCGCGGCGGCAAGACCGTTCTCGCTGTCACCTACCGTCGTCGTAATGAGCGGAATGGCCGGCGAACCTACTTCCGCGCCATCAAGCATCATATTCGTGACATCCGCGAAAGGCAGATAGATCATATTCGGATTTAGCGGGACATTCATGACTTCTTCCTTGGCAACGCTAAAAACATAGATGCTCGTCGTAGCGTCTTGACCTTGGAAAGACAGATTGTCATCCGTTAACGTCAGTTGATAGGTGTGTCCTTCTGTGAATCGACCGCCTTCGGCCGCTAATCTGAAGTGACCATTCGAGCCGGTGACGGTAATCCCCGTAAAATCAGGATCTGAAGTATCCTCGAACTCAAGCCCCGCTTGCACCTCCGACGCGGTCAGATTGCCGGACGCATCGAAAACCGTAATAGTGAAGTCCGGAGCGACATCCATTTCAGAGTAGCTGGGAGTGCTCTGTACAGCATTACTCACGCTATCTATATATTTCGCATACAACTTGGTGTCCGCGTTAACGGGACTTCCCTCCGCGAAGATGAGCGATAAATCGCTGTCCCTAAACCATCCTTGGAAGATATACCCCTCTTTCGCCGGAGCAGGCAGATGACTCGGCGCTTTCCCTTGCCGCACCTTCTGGTCGGCTATCTCCGTGCCTCCGTTGCTCTCAAACGTCAGCGTATATTCGATAACTGGGCTGCCTCCGTTTCCTCCGCCACCGCCGCCGGTTCCGGACGTCGGCAGCCCTGCGCCGTTCGTCGTGCCATTATCCGTATCGGATGTCGGCGAGGGGGTCGGCGTCGGTGCTGTTGGATTCTGATTTTTCCACGCCTCCACAATCGCGTTGTTGCGCATGAAGAAAACAGCCGCTTCCGCACGAGTCGCCTGTTTATGTGGATTGAAGTTGCCATTGCTGTCCCCGTCGAACAAACCCGCTTGCCACAGCTTCACAACTGCATCCGCCGCCCAGGAAGACACGTTCGCGAGATCCTTTGGCTGCGTAGTTACGGGATTGCCAGTTTGATAGGGAATCTGATAGCTTTCAAAATAGCGCAAAGTCAGCGCCGCCATCTGCTCCCGGGACACGGTTGCATCCGGAGAGAAATTGCGAGCTCCCGTGCCGGAAGTAATCCCCTTCTTAACCGCCCACTCTACAAATGGCGCATACCAAATGCCCGCCGGCACGTCGGCAAAGCTCGAGGCGGAATACTCGCTGACATCCACGCCGGCCATTCGTCCAAGCGCCGTCACATACATGGCGCGCGTCATCGTTCCCTTAGGCGAGAAGGCGCCCCCGCCCGTTCCGCCGAATATACCATTCTTCCGGACATAGACGGCCGCATCGTAGAACCAGTCCGTTGGTTTCACATCCTGAAACCCGCTTGGTTCTATCGCTGCCACCTGCTGCATCAGCAGCTCGGGCTCTATCGCCCGCTGTACCGGGAGTTCGGCCCCTGCCGCCTGCTGTACAGGCAGTGCGGTCACGATCATGCTGACGATCAGCATCCACGCCAGAAGCCGTGATTTCGACGTCCATCCCCATTTTTTTGCCTTCTTCACACTTGTTCATCCCTTCTCATAGCCGGATATAGGAAAAATGATGTCGATTTTTCTCCTCTATTCTAGCAGGGCAGTTGGGACAACTTGTGAATTACAAAGAAAACTTTAAACTCGCGCTTGCACCGTACTTCTAGCAACCGGCATACACAGCTTCCATCCGGTTAAGATGCAAGAAAAGGAAAGGGGGATGTACCTCCTGAAGATCTACGCTTGACCCACAACACTTCCAGATAATTCCCAACATAGACCCCCTGATCTTGGTTGATTTATACGATTTTTCCTACAAACGTTCGTCGTTTGAGTCTGAGCCGAGTTGCTTTGTGCGGTTTTTCCTACAAACGTCCGCCGTTTAAGCCTGATTCGAGCTGCGTTGTACGATTTTTCGACTAACTTCTCTTCGTAAACTCTTGTGTGCAAATTGATCCGCCGTAAAAGTTCTATATGCAATAAATTGGAAACGTAGTGGGTCATGATTAGCCTGGAGATTGCCTCATACGCTCCTGAAACCACCTTATCACGGGTTTACCCATTCAGGTTTCAGGTGCGTATAGCATCGGAAGGAGGTACATACCCCTTGTACTTTTATCATCGATTATCTTTGGCAGCAGCTTGTTGTGCTCATGGGACAGCCCCTTCAACTTACAGGTAATGCGGCTCTTAAAGTTTTTACGAGTTACTGACGATACTATTGAGAGATAGCCTACACCGCAGTACCCATAGTGAAAGGAATTGGCAGTGTGAAAAATAGAAAGATTCTCTCTCTAATTATGGTCGCTATCACTCTCTTGACAACGTACTTTGTTCTTCATTCCTTTCGCATATTCGACTCCAATACATTCACGGCGAACGATGGCGTTCTCTCGTTGCAGCATTGGGATCGTCAGGATGAACTTAAGCTTGATGGAGAATGGGACTTCTATCCGGAACAATTAATCGTACCAAGCCCGGACGAGCATGTTTTTGATCGTTACAAGACTCAACGCCAAACCATCCCCGTACCCGCAGCATGGAATCGCTATAAATCAGAGAAGGCAGCTCCATACGGGACAGGCACGTATCGCTTGCTTATCCATGTTCCGGAAGATGACCTGTATGGCGTCAAGCTGAATACGATTCGTAATGCTAATAGAGTGTTTATAAACGGGCAGGAGCTTGGCTCGGCAGGCGTTCCTTCCCAAAGAGCCGAAGAATATCGTTTCGATTACAAAAAGTATGTCGTGTTGGGAAACAGTAAGAATAAACAAATAGAGCTTGTTATTCTCGTTGCCAATTATGACTATGTCGTTGGCGGGATTGTCAGCTCGCTCGATTTCGGTCTAGCCGATCAAATCTTATCCGAACAAGGCCGTGCCAAATTCGTTGAAGGCTTTCTTATTTCCGGCTATCTGCTATTTTCGTTTATATACTTTACGGCCTATTTGCAGCACAAACGGAAATTTCGGTATGAGCTATATTTCAGCCTATTCTGTTTAGCGCAAGCTTTACATATATCGACGATAAATGAAAGATGGATCTATTTACTGTTTCCGGAGTTAAGCCCAGCTTCTCAACTAGAAATACAAGCCATCTCGCTTACGCTTTTCGTCTTGTTTTTCCTATTGTTTGTGTATCATTTCTTCAACATGACCGCCAACAGAAGGATCGTCGCCGCATTAAGCGCAATGCTTGGAATTCAAGCCTTGGCCGTATTTACGCTAAGCATGACAATCGATCTGATGGTAAGCGTTTCTATTACGATCAGTCAACTCATTATTTCAGTGACCACCGCTATCGGTTACGTGTATATTTTTATCCTGCTGCTGAAAGCCTACAAACAAAAAACGGATGAGTCCAACTATGTGCTGATCGTTGTTTATACGTTTGCTCTTTATGGCGTTCTGCTTCTCATTGTTCTGCTATTTGAAGTGGATATCGAAACGCCGTCATTTCTTTTGTTTTTAATTATGGTGTTGAGTTTGGCGCTATTACTGAGTCATCGTTCCCAGCAGGCATATAACAAAGTAGAGGAAATGTCGAATGAATTGCTTGAATTCGACCGAATGAAGGATGAATTTCTAGTCAAAACCTCACATGAGCTTGGCACTCCGCTCCATGGGATTATGAATCTTTCTCAATCGCTGCTGGAGGGGGTAGAGGGGCCATTAAAAAGGAACCAGCAAGAAAGCGCAATATTAATACACTCGGTTAGCAGAAGATTGGCCGGGTTGGTTAAGGATCTTTCCTTCATCTCCAAAATAAAGCAGGGAGAGGTTTCTTTCACAGCCAAACCGATCGATATCCGAATGGTTGAAGAAGTGCTTGCTGAGATTGCCTACGTCACGCCCCCTTCTCCGTCTGTCCAATTAATCAATAAGGTCCCGGCTAATTTTCCGCTCGTCTACACCGATGAGCAGAAGCTAAAGCAGGTTTTCTTTAATCTGATCTACAATGCGATTAAGTTCACCAAGCAGGGAACGATCGCGATCTCGGCTCGAATCCTGGAGGAACAGGCGCACGTATCGATTGCGGATACCGGGCCGGGTATTGCTGCAGAGCACCACGACCTCATCTTTACAACCTTCTATCAAGTTGAAAGCAGCCGTGCCAGGGAATCGGAAGGTCTTGGTCTGGGATTAAGCATTACCAAGAAAATTGTGGAAAGCGCAGGCGGACGTATCTGGGTAACTTCCGAAATCGGCAAAGGCTCTTGCTTCACCTTCACGATCCCCTTGGCTACGAACGAGCAGCTGCTAGGATATAAGGAAATAAGCGAAGCGCACGAACAGGTTGCGTCTGCCCAGAGAATGGAACGGGAGGGGAAGCAGTCGCAGCCTGCCCTGACTACAAGAGTAGAAGGATCAAAGCCGTATACCCTATTAGTTGTAGATGACGAGCCCGCCAACTTGAAGGTGCTTATTAATAGGCTTCATTCGCTTCAATATAGCGTAATTGCAGTAGGCAGCGGTCAGGAAGCACTCGACATTATTGAAACAGAACAAGTTGATCTATTAGTTTTAGATTTGATGATGCCCCATATGACGGGATATGAGGTCTGCCAAACGATTAGACAGAAGCTAGACTTGGTGGATTTGCCTATTATCATATTAACGGCAGCAGGACAATTGTCCGACTTAGTGATTTCCTTCCAATTAGGAGCCAACGATTACTTGCAAAAGCCAGTAAATTTGAAGGAATTAGAGATGCGAATCGAGTCGTTGCTGTTAATGAAAAAATCGGCGCACGATGCTATAGAGCATGAACTCAGCTACTTTTACGCTCAGATTACACCGCATTTTTTGTACAACACACTCAATTCGATTATTGCGCTAAGCTGGTCTGATCAGGAAAAGACCCGAACGGCATTAGAGCATCTTTCTACCTATTTCCGGGGAAAGCTGGATTACCAAAAACAGCGCTCGCTGGTCCCTTTGGAGGAAGAAATACAATTAGTAAAAGCTTATTTAGCGATCGAACAAATGCGCTTTGAAGAAAGACTTCAAATCGAATATAACATTGATGAAACCATTCAAACCTCTATCCCGGCACTGACCCTTCAGCCGCTTGTGGAAAACGCCGTACGTCACGGGATAACACAAAGAAACGATGGCGGAACGCTGCGTCTTACGATTGAACGGGAACAGCAGCATATCAAAATCACGATAGAAGATGACGGGATCGGAATTCCTCTTGAAAAACAACAAGAACTATTGCGCGGGCGAAACGAGCGATTAGGCTTTACTAATCCATTTAGAAAGCTTTCTCTAATTAAAGGAACTCGTTTTCAATTAGAGAGTGAGATGGGCAAAGGGACAACCATCATCATTCATATTCACGAATTCCCATAAAAATCGACGAATTTCACTGGCGAACCGCCACCAGAAACCGACTGCAACGACAGCGCGAACAGCGAACTCCAGGTCACCGCGTCGTAGACGTCGACCGCAGGCTTCCTGTCCTCCTGTATGGCAGAGACGAATTCCCGGATCACAAAGAAATCGCCTCCGCCGTGGCCGGTATGGAGAGCTTCTTTCTCCCACGCTCGCCAATCCGGATGATCCCATTTGGTCTTATGAAGCCAAAGTGAATCCCATTGCGGATCGGTTACGGAATTGCCGGAAGCCTCGTTGTGCAGCCAAATGAGCGGGTCCTCTCCTTCGAAGCGCGGCCCGAGATACGCGCCTTCCGTCCCTTGCAGCCCATAGTGCACCATATTGTGCGGGCGGGCGGACTGGATATCGACGCGGAGCGACACGACAACGCCCTTCTTCGTGCGGATAAGTGTCGTGGAGCTATCCCCCTGCCGCCAGAAATCGGGCTGTGCGCCCGGGTGATCCGTTCCGAACCGTTCCCGAAAATAGTTGGCCGTCGAGCGGCTTTTGGTATTGAAGGTGACCAATTCCTCGAAGCGATCACCGCCCGATTGATCAATGCCGAGCCACTTGGCGATCGGACCGAGCGAATGAGTCGGGTAAGTACAAGCATTAAAATCGTGTACACATTGTCCGCGCCAGGTCAAGCTCCCGTCCGCGCCATGCAGCAAATTCCGGACATCGTGAATGTATCCGCATTCCGCATAGGTAATCTCGCCGAAGGCGCCTGCGTCAGCCATCTGCTGAACCATTTTATTCTCGCGCGTATAGCAGTAATTTTCCGCCATCATGTACTTCAAGCCGCTCGCTTCCACCGCTTCAATCAGCTTCCATCCGTCTTCAATCGTATGCGCGGCAATCACTTCGCTCAGAACGTGTTTCCCCGCGCGGAGCGCCTGAATCGCTTGATCGGCATGAAGCAACATCGGGGTCGCCAGGAAAATGGCGTCGACCAACGGACTTTCCAATAGCTGATCATAGCTGGAAAACGTAACAATTTCGGGGTACTTTATCTTCCAGTCCTGAAGAACCTTTTCGTTCAGATCGCATACGGCCGTCAGCTCCAAGCATTCTGCGAGTATCGAAAGCGCATTGTCGAATGCCCCGCCGCGCGAGCCGCCGATAACGGCTAATCTCACTTTTTTTGCCATTGTCATTTCCTCCATTATAGAAGGGTCTGTCGGCCGGGTGTCATTCCGACCGACAGACCTCCCGGATGTTCTATTTGCGAATATTCATCCATACATCGGGATCGCCCAAATCATTGTGCACCTGAAGCCCGTTTACGCCAACGTTCGCGAAGATCGCCGCATCCTCAGCGCCTAGCGAAATGTACACCTGGTCGCTGACTTGCGGGAATACGGAGCTGTCCAGCCACAGCTTTCCGCTAATGTGTCTGATCCGATAGGGATTTCCGGAATAAGTGTCATGGTACTGCTGCAAAGTTACGCTGCCCGGACCGTTGAATTGCGATCCGTTCTGTGCGGCCCAAGCAATTGTGTTGAAAAATTTGACATCCCCGGTAAACGTATGAGCGGTGTTGATGTATCTTTTATTGCCTCCTCCGATTGCCGTAAGCTGGGTATTAATAAAGTTAATATTCGTGCCCGAGCCGCCCAGCTCAACCCCGTGCTCCGCATTGTCCGCACCGAAACCGTACACCTGGATATCGGACGAGTTTCCGCTGATGCCTATTCCATAACCGACCCCATAAGAAAAGCTTTGGAAAACATTCACATGCGACGTGTTATGAATCCGGATGCCAGTTGCCATCGTCGAAGGGGTATTCATCCACCAATTGATACGCGGAGCATTGTCTTCGCGTCCTGCATCCTGCCAGTCCCCAACCGTATTCATCAGATTGCGGATATATCCCGGGTCGCCGTTCACGCCGTCGAGATCGATAAACGTTTTGAGCGCAACGCCCCTGACATAGTCGATCAAATAGTCGCCTTCGTTCATTTTGATTCCCGTATAGGAATCCGGAAGCGTTACATCCTTCACATAAGCCCCGGCTCCATTTCCTTGAATCGTTGCGGGATAGGCAATAGGTGCGCTGAAGTTTTGAATCGGATAAAACACGCTGAGACCGCGAACGCCGGCATCCTGACCCAACGCGAGGAAGGGATCGCCGCTTTCGTCGCCTTGATTTTCCGATGCCAGCAGCACCGTGCCTTTCCGTTTCGAACCGTAATGGTAAGGTCCGTCGCTGACGCCTCTCAATTCCACGTTGCCAGGTACCGACAGATGTCCGGCTATGTTATAGCGACCAGCCGGCAAGTAGACGGTTCCCCCGCCTGCTGTCCCGGCGTCGTCCAGGGCGTCCTGAATCGCTCCGGTATCGTCGGTCGTTCCATCGGCCTCGGCATTGTACGGCGCTTTCTTCACGTTGAAGAAATTCGACGTCGACGGCTTGCGATTGGCCGGGATGAGCGGATCGCCCGCAGGCAGCTGCGGAGAGAAGGCCGTTCGCGCGTCGTTGTTAAACTTGATGTCTCCCGAGCTGAGGCTATGGACATCGGGCGAGTTGCCGGCAAATTCGTTGCCGACCATCGTCAAGGAGCTGACTCCGGAACCAAGCCAGACTTCAGGCTGGTCCACACCGAATACGGAAGATGTAATAATCAGCGTTCCGTCCGACGCTTCGACAGCCCTCCCCGACCCCCAATCCGAAAAAGTCGCATGAGCGAAGCTAAGCGTCCCCGCGCCATCCATCTTGACCGGAATACCGTCCGGCGAACCGAAAGTCGTCGAGTTGAAAAAGACGACCGCTTCCTCATCGAAGGTTGAAGGCGCTTCCACAGAAATTCCATCGCTGCCCGTCGTGTTGATCGTGCTATTGCTAATGGTTATTCCGGCACCGCTCGGATCGGCGAGCTTGATCCCGATCTTGCCGTTCTCGGTGCGAAGCTTCTGAATCTGTCCGTTGTATTTGCCGTATATGCCTTCTTCGACTAGCAGTCCTATCCCGTAGCCTTCAAGAAACACATCGTACATGTAACCCCAGTCGTTCTTCTTCTGCACGACTCCGGTTCCGTTCGCTCTCTGGTAAGCCATAATGGAAGATTCGGTCGGCGGCGTCCCCAAACCGCTGTCTGCCCAATATTTGGGTCGCAAATGGACGGTTTCCATACGGAGAATATCGCCGATCTTATCGATCTCGAAGCCTTGCTTCAAGACTGTGCCATATATGTTTTTTGAGTAGCTGCACGCCGCAAGAAATAAATTGAAGCCTTTGTACGAATTGATGAGCGTGATATTTTTTAGCGTCGGTCCGATTCGCGTTGTCAAGTCGGCTGCAATCGTCCAAGGGTAGGCTTGGATATTTCCGATATCGTCCTGTTCCGGATACCAGATCGTGACGTCGCGCACGGTCGATGACTGCTTCGTGGAAATGAAAGCAGCGCCATTCTCGTTCCCTTTGTTCTCGTAAGACATCAGAATGGTTCCCGTTCCAAGCCCGCCCTGTTCAGGGTTCTGCCATTCCCCTCTTAGCGTGACCAGCTCCGGAACGGAAAGATGGCCTTCAAAGACGTAGCGCCCCGCTGGCGCGAAAACAACTCCGCCACCGTAGAATGCTGCGGCGTCCAGCGCTTGCTGAAAAGCAGCCGTGTCGTCGATGAGATCATTCGCGACCGCGCCGAAATCGGTTACACTGTACATCGCCACAGGCACGTCCTCGGACGGAAGCGTCAGGGGCATCACGCGCGGATCTGGTGCGGGCGGAACCACACCTCCCGTCGGTCCGGGAAGCAAGGTCATCGCCAGAATGTGCATGTTCCATTCATTGGGCAGCACGATGCCGGATACCGATTTGGCTGTGTCGACTGCCAATTCGTACACAAAGATGTAGTTGGTCACGGATTCGTCCGAACCGCTGCCTCTTGGGCCGGTATGTCTGTGATTCAGGGTTTGCAGGATATGTTGTCCGGATGGGTTGGCGGTGGCCCAATCCTTCATCGTCACGGACATGTCGTCATACGTTCCATCCGTATAGAGGATGCGAAACGTTCCGGTTTTATCCCCTGCGGTAGCGGACCCTGCCACTTGAACGGAAGAATAGTTGTCCCGACGAAGCGGAATGGTTTGACCGACGGCAGCGACTGCATTGTCGTAAGCGTCCTCGAACAGGCCTAGCGAATAAGAAACGCCATCGAGCGCATTAATTCGGTGTACGAGATTGGCCGAGTACGTTTTCCCGCTCCCCGCAAGAGAATCGTAAGCGCCATCCCCGATTTTCCGATTTCTCCAAGGATGCGTATCCGTATCGTAGCTGAAACCGTCATGGTTATATTCGCTGAACAAGTCGACCGAAATTCCTACAAACAGCGTCATCGCAAAAATGTTCAACTGCGCATTGTTGGGCAGAATCAGCTTATCCAGCTTCTTGCCCGGTTCCGGCGACAGATTGTATTGGTACAATCTCGCGTTCTCCATTATATCTGCTGTTTTGCTGTGATGATGAGTCATCGTCTGCACCGTTTGTTGGTTTTCGAGGTCGAAGGCGCTCTGGCTTCGATAATCCAGCATTAACAGCGTTTCCTCGGATGTCGTCCCGTCGGCATAGACAAAAGTAAATTTGCCGGAAGAATAGCCCGTTTCATCCGTACCCGAGGCCGCTCCCAATACCCGAATCGAGTTGTACGGCTCATCGTCCAGTTCAATAATCTGGCCGCCCGGTTTAATGTTATTTTGGCTGCCGTCACTCAAGGGGCCCAGCGTGAATGGCGCGCCCGCATAAATCGGATTGACTTGAACAAGATCTGCGGAAATCGTATTCCCATTCCCATCCAGATCGCCGTTGCTGCGGTTCGCGTCGTAGCTGAACGCATCGTTGTTAAAATAAGGCGACAAGTCCAATTGAACCGGTGACGTACCGGACGCATAAGCTTTCGAATACGAACCGAAATCTTCTCCGGCGCCTCCCCATACAGAAAACAAAAGTGCGATGACAAGCGTGACTCGCGCTAGCTTGATAAACATACGTCTTCCTCCCCGCGCATGATTGCACTCCCGAATTTATTAAAAGCGATTTTCGGCAGATCGACCTCGGCGCCGGCACCCGGCGCATCCATCTCCAAAAAGCCGCCTCCAGCCTTTCGCATGCAGACAACGTTGAATACTCGTTTTTCTCCCGGCATGAGCGTAATATACGCCCGCTCTGCAACCATCCAAAATGCGTTTGTCGTCTCTTCCGGATATACGTGAAGCGCCATGTCACCTCCCGTATTGGTTACTTCAAAGCTTCGCATCCACCTCCCTTCGGTTCCAGTCAGGCCGCACTGCCAATCATTCATTGCGCGTATAGACAAATCGGCACCCGACAAGCTTAGCGCGGATTCGTAATACAGCTTCCGCTCCGAGGAAAAATAATACATATTCTCGGCCGTTTCGCCATTTGCGTACAGACGCAATCGAATGACGAACAAAGCGGGACAGGGATTGGGAAGAATGAAGGAAAAAGCGCCTGCATTCAGGCATCTATCCCCGGACAGCGTTCCCGAGTACTCCCGCTTTGTCAGGATGTTCCCCTGCCCGTCAAGCGCCTCGGCGGCAATCCAGAATTCCCCTGACTGCTCCCCATCCGCATAAATATCGCATGCAAACCTTTCGTTCGCGCTGTAATTCAATTTGCTGTAATTCAGGGAGACATGAAGCTTCCCGTAAGCGTTCAGCACCCAGTAATAGGCCATTTTCGCTTCACCGTAATATTCCGTTAAGGAGGTGCTTGATACATTGGGCCAAGGCTCGTTTAATTGCCAGACGATGCTGCCGCTGTTCGCGAATTTACGTCGGCGATTCGCTTCTACTATATAGCGCAGGCCTTCAGCCTGCAGCCATTGGCTGCATTGTACAAATTGCTCCAATTCGGCCAGCGGTCCGAAAAAAGTTTCATCCCGGTCCAGCGTATCCCACCATTCGCCATGATGCCGCCATACTTCGCTTTGCTTCATGGAAACCGGAAGCCGATGGCCGGGTCCGAGAAATTTTACGAGACTTTTGACCGAGCTGGCGCCATCCACGCCGAATTCACTGTGAAATAAATTATCCGAATTGCCATACAATTCGTAGTGTTCCGGGTTCCCAATATACTTCCATTGACCGTGAACGTCATGAGAGACGCCTTTGTCTCTCGTAATAAATTCCACGGGACCGGATGCCGATGTCGGATAGAACAGCCGCTGCGGATCCAGACGAGCAACGATTTGCTGCAGCATGGCCAGGTTCTCATCCTCGTAGGTGGACGGTTTGTTGAACTCGCTCGTCAGTTCATTGCCGCCGCTCCAAACGGACAGGGAAACATGATTTCGCCGTTTCCGGACAGCCGATTCGGCACTGAGCGCCAACAGGTTCAAGTAATCCGGATGCTTGGGCGGCGTATTGTCGATGCCCGAGCTCGATTGAATGAATTCCTGCCAAATCATGATGCCGTACCGGTCGCACAGCGCATAAAAAATTTCCTTCTCGATGATGCCCCCGCCCCATACTCTGACCAGGTTCACATTGGCATTTTTCATCAGCAGCACAAGCCATTCATAATGAGCCGACGATACGTTGCCGTACAACATATCAAGCGGCGTCATATTGACCCCTTTCACATAAACGGGGGTGTCGTTAATGACGAATGTATAAGGAAGCGCATCGTCGGTACTTCTCTCGTTCCGGGCATACGCAAGCTTTCGAATTCCGGTTTTCATTCGGCGCGTCTCATAGGCGTTCCCTTGTTCCATTAGCGTCAAACGAATTTCGTACAACGGCTGTTCGCCGTATCCGTTCGGATACCATAGCTTGGGGTTAGCGATCTTCAACCTGTTTCTGATGTACAATCGTTCCAAGGAAAGAGGCTCTTCCGTGGAATAAACGACTTCGCCGTCCGGGCTCACACATTGGATTTGCAGCGTTTGCTTTCCCGGCACGAGCGTTTCCTGACCATGCAGCCGAATTTCAGCCTCCAGCTCGATCAAGCCGTCTCCGTCCTCCGTGTCGGAAAGCACGTACACTTCCCCCAAAGAACAAGTCTCGTGAACAACAAGCCTGCACGTATCCCATATTCCGATATTGACCATCCGAGCCGAGAAATCCCACTTATAATTAAAGCGGCTTTTCTGCGTATGCGTCTCTGAAGTTAAGCCGATTTGAGACATTTCATCCGGAGCGTGCTCGAGCAATACGTCAATCGTCAGCGACTCGTGCTGCTTGACTTCGTCCGTTACATCGAAAATCGCCGGATGGAACATGCCTTCATGAACGCCGAGCAGCGACCCGTTCAGGAAAATGCGGGCTTTATAATCCAGACCTTCGAATACTAGCTCGACTTTATGGCCTGTTCTCTCCGGACGGGGAACGACTGTCCTGTACATCCACCAGCGATTCTCAACCCATTCGCACTTCAGGCTGTTCAAATCCGTGTGCGGATGATCGATATACCCGGCTCTAAACAGATCGTAATGTACGCCGCCCGGGACGGAAGCCGGAATCCAATCCGTGACCCCCAACAATTCGCGCCCCGTTTCCGTTCCGAACTTAAGCAGCGGAACCCATGGATAGAAACCTTTAACAGACCACTTGTGCGCCGACAATAAAAATTCCAACTAAGACGTCCTCCCAAATTTCCATTATCCTTTAACCGCACCGCTGGTCACGCCTGCAATAATATACTTTTGCAAAAACACGTATGCCGTCATTAACGGGGCCGCGACAACGATAATCCCTGCAGCCAGTATCGTCCAGTTCGTAGAAAATTGGCCGAAGAACATGTACAGACCGGCCGTAAGCGGCCGCATGCTTTTATCCGTCATAAACAGGAGCGGATTAATAAAATCGTTCCAAGCGTTCATGGCCGTCAACATCGCCACCGTAAAAAACGCCGGTTTGATCAAAGGAAATACAATGGTAAAAATAAATCTCAAGTAGCCGCATCCATCCATCGCGGCAGCTTCGTCCAGTTCCCGCGGCAACGATTTGACGAAGGCAACAAGGATAAACACGGCAATTGCAAGGCTGCCCCCGGTCTTGAATAAAATGAAGCCGATGTATGAATTCATGAACCCCAGGTTATCCATGATGACGACAAGCGGAACTAAACCAACCGGCAAAAACAACGCGGACATGAACAGCATGTGAACAAACCGGGAGCCTCGATAATGCTCTCTGGCAATCGGATAAGCCGCCATCGTTGCCACGATGCACGTGCATGCGGATACGAAAAAAGTGATAATGACACTGTTTTTGAAATAGAGCCCCATCTCCGCTTGCAGCCAGGCTTCTGTAAAATTGCTCCATTCCAACTCCTTCACGAAGGAAAGCGGCGAGTTCAGAAATTCCACATTGCTTTTCAAGGCCACGTTAACGAGCAGCAGAACGGGCGCGAGGATCAGCAGACAGAAAACCAACAACACCAGATGCGCCAATCCGTATTTCCCTTTATCGCGCGCAGCCATTACTGATCAACCTCCCTGCGCCGCAGATAATACTGCACAATGACCACAACGAACAAAATGAGCGCAAACTGAAGGATGGAGAGCGCAGCCAGGTAGCCCTTGGACAGCCCCGGCAAATACAGATTTTTAAAAATATAGAGCCCCAGCGTCGTAGAGGCCATTCCCGGACCGCCATTCGTCAGCACGACGATAATGTCGTAGGCGCCAAGTGTGCCGATAATGCTAAGCAGAACGTTAAGTGTGATCGCAGGTTGCAGCAGAGGCAGCGTGATGTGTCTGAAGTTTTGCCAATCCGAGCTTCCGTCGATGCGAGAGGCTTCGTACAGCTCTTCCGGAATATTTTGCAGACCGGCCAAGTAGATGATCATCGAGTACCCGGCATAAGACCAAATCATGACAAAAACAACCAAATATAAGGCGGCATTCGGACTGCCCAACAGCGGCGAGTCGTAGCCCATCGACTGCAGCAGCGCATGCACCGGACCCGAGAACGGGTCGAACATCAGCGTCCAGATCAATCCGATCACCACGACGCCCAGTACGCTGGGCATAAATAGAACCGAACGGTAAATATTACGCCCGCGGAGCTTTATGTTCACAAGAACCGCGAGAAGAACGGCCAGCGCGTTCTGTCCCAGAGTGACCAGAATGGAGAAGATGAACGTATTTTGTACGGCTTCTCCAATATTGCGAAAATCGGACGATAGAGCCTGCATGTAGTTTTGCAAGCCAACCCAACGATGCGGCACATGAATATTTCCGTTAAAATCGGTAAACGAAAAATAAAAATTTCCAAGTGCGGGCAGCAAAACAAAAACTCCAAACAACAGTAAAGCAGGCAGCGTGACAACAATAGGCCATAGCTTTGCGTGTCGACTTTGAAACGGCGCCATTTGATCTCCCCATCAGGCAAGGCTGCAAATTCAAGGCAGCCTTGCCGCATGAATTCATTCCGGTTTTATTGCCAGTTGCTTTTACTTCCGATGAGCGCTTGTTGAGACTGGTCGGCAGCCTCCGCAGCCGTCAGCCTGTTCATAATGATCTCTACGCCGATTCTTTCGAATTCGTATTTGGCGCCTGGAATCCGGTAAAGCTCCCAAATCGGCATCTGCTTCTTCAAGAGGGCGGAAACTTCATTGGCAACCGGAGAAGTCACCTGAATGCCGTCAATGACCGGCAGCATTCTGACCATATCCATGTACTTCTGATAATTCGCCGGTTCCATAATGAACTCCAAATACGTAACCGCAGCTTCTTTATTTTTCGAACCGCTGTAAATATTCCATCCGAAGCCGAATTTCGTGGTCGCAATACCGTTTGCTTCCTCATCGTTGCTGCCAGGCAGCAGGAATGCGCCTACCTCGAAATTAGGCTTGGCGTCTTCAATCTGCGACAAACTCCAGGAGCCGTCAATCATCATCGCCGCTTTGCCTTGGGCAAACAATCCTGGCGCCTGGCCGTAATCGAGGCCAAGTGAGTTCTTGATCATATACTTGCTAATAACGCCCAGCTTCTCGAACACTTCAACCCAGGCAGGGTCGGTAAATTTGGTTTCTTCCGTTTTCATTTTGTCGTAGAAAGCCGGATCTTGGCTTCTTACGATACCGGCTTCCAGAGCGCCGATAACCATATTGATCGGCCATTGGTCTTTCCCCCCGTACATGATCGGTTCAATCCCGCCCGACTTCAGCTTTTCGCTTACGCTTACGAACTCATCCCATGTTCGAGGCACGCTCAGCCCCAGATCGGCAAAGATCTTCTTGTTATAGAAGGTCACGAGCGCGATCGAGCTCATCGGCAGGAAGTATTGTTTGCCGTCCAACTGACCAGCCTTTAATGCATCCGGATAAAATTGATCGAAGAACGGATGCTGGCCGATATCCGCCATTTGCTGCCTCAGGGCCGGATTGTAAATATCCGCCTCGCCTCCGCTCCCCATGATGTCTACGTCTCCAGTCGTAATACGCGCTTCCTTAAAAGCAGCCCAATCCTTTGTCGGAACCGCATCATACTTAATCTTGATGTGCGGGTATTTTGCTTCAAACGCCTGATTGACTTCATCGAAGAAGGCTTTGTCCTCGACGCGGAAGTTAATGACCTTCAATTCCACATTTTCCTGCTTCTCCGGTTCCGGGCTGCCGCCTGCTGACGGACTGGAGTTCGCCGAGCTCGGCGTCGTCGTACCGTTCGTTTGATTGTTGGAATTTCCACACGCGGTTAACAGCAGCATAGTTGCCATTATGGCTGCAAGCATCGTTTTCGTCGAAACTAATTTCAAAACAATCTCCCCCATTAGCTCACGTTCGAATTGAAACTTGTTGAATTAAATTTAAATAAACTTCAAACAAAAAGGTGATCCCCCGAGCCAATCCACTCCTCATCCCAGAATTAATGCGCTTTCAAATGGTTCATACACTCAATTATACATAGGTAAGGGCAAATTTCAATAAAAAAATTGATATTTGTTGAATTAAATACTTCAACAAATATCAACTTTAACATTATCTATTTGCAACGGAATCCCGTTCCACAATTTGCGTCATCACATTGATTTGCTCCGGTCGTAGCTCAGGGTCTTCCCATCTTCGCATCAACATCTCTACCGCCCGTCTGCCCATCAGCTCTTTACAAGCGTCTACAGACGTCAAGGGCGGAATAAACAAATTGCATTTATTCACGTTGTCGAATCCAATCAAAGAAATATCGCCGGGGCATGAAAGATTGAACTTCCCAAGCAGCTGCAGTAAATTAAAAGCAACGGGATCGTTCGCGCAGACGATTGCGGTCGGTCTCTCCTCTTGTACAATCATCGCTTCAAACTCAGGAACGGAGAACGGAATCACTTTCCCCGCCCGAGATCCCGTACATTCAAACATCCGAATATCTTCATCCGGTCGATCGCGGCGATAATCTTGGGCTGCTGCGGTAAAGCCGCGGTAACGCTCTTTGAAACTCGCCGCATAAGACAGATCGCCCACAAACCCGATTTTCCGATGGCCTCGATCCAGCAAGTACCATGTCGCCTCGTACGCCCCGCCATAATTTTCAGCCATAACCAAATCCAGTTTAATTCGACCTTGGGAGGAATCTACCAACACTGCGGTAATGTCGGCAGCATGAATGGCCTGAACGTAAGTATACGGAATCTGTCCCAGAATGATGACTCCGTCCACTTTTCTTTCCGAAATGCAATGCGGCATTCCATCCTCAATGGCGATCGAGGTGTCAATCCCGGCAACAATCATGCTGAATTGCAGCTTGCTTAGCTCCTCCTCGATGCCGTGAATGATCTTCCCCCAGTAATCGGAATCCTTCAAGTCATCGCGCGGAAGCAGCACCGCGACGTTCCCCGTTTTGCCTATTCTGTTCGTCTTCAGAACCGGAACAGCGCGATAGCCCATCCGGATCGCTGTCCTTCTTACAAGCTCTTTCGTCTCATCGCTAACGCCTTGCAGGTTGGCCAGCGCCTTGGATACGAGAGACTTCGAAATATCCAGCTCATCCGCTATCGCTTGCATGGTCACCTTTTTTTTCATTACAAAACCTCTGATTCAATTATTTTTCTTTTCAACTCATCATACGCTTGTTTCGTTATTTATTCAACATTTTTCACCTTTAGCAAGCATCACTTTTTCCCGTCTTTCCGATAAGCCATCGGGGACTTGCCCATTCGCTCGGAAAAAACACGGGCAAAAGTCGGATAGGATGAAAACCCAGCCTCATAGCAGACGTCCGTCACCTTCATCCCGGTGCCAATCAGCAAGCTGCACGCGTGAGCCAACCGGATACGTTCCAGAAATCGCGAGTAGTTTCCCCCTGTCAGCTTCTTGAATTCCGCGCTAATATGCGCTTCAGTGTATCCGTAGGTCGCCGCCAAGCTGCTCAGCGAAATCGGATCGCGAAAATTCTGGTACACATGCCGAATGACCGTCCACATGCCTCCTCTGGCGTCGTTCCTGCCCCCGGCTCCTGCACTGCCGCCGAGACGCCGGCGAAATCGATCCACAAGAATGAACAGCTCGAACAGCTTGGACACAAACATCGCCTCACGCCACGTCCGATCGCTGCGAATTTCCTCATGCATTTGAACAAGCAGCCTGTACACCGAATCCGCATAGGGTTCATCAAGCGCATAGGAGGTGTGCCAATCCGACTCCGCCTCCTTAAGCAGTCCCTGCAAGGACATCAGAGGATGCGATCGATTAAAAAAAGCCTGAAGTCCAATCGCTCCATTGTACATGAACAGCTCCTGCCCCGGCGCGATTCGCAGCTCGTGAACTTGATGAGGGAACAGCAGCGTGAACGCTCCCGGCGCGATCCGTCGCTCGATTCCGTTGATTATCTCGATGGCTTCGCCTTGGAAGACGTAGGTATACTCGAGAAAATAATGCACGTGTGACGGAACATTGCCGGTCAGATGATGGATTTTCAACGTGTAGGGAAACTCTCCATGAATCTCGATATCTCCGCTGTAGTGATGGGGAATCATCTCACACCAGGCTTTCATCATAAAAAATGAGAGGTTTTGTTTAATTTTAACACGTATTTCAAAAAACAAGCACCTACAATGGGGAATATTCAAATTGAAAAAGAGGTGCGCGAAAGATGGAACGATTGTCCTATGTCAATCCGCTGCAAGGAACCGCTTCCGTATATGAATATTCATACGGCAACACGCTGCCGCTTGTTTCCCGTCCGTTCGGCATGGCTTCCTGGAGTCTGCAGACAAGGGAAGTGAAGGATGGCTGGTTTTTTCATCCGTCAGACCGCCGCTTGAACGGGGTTCGACTGACCCGTCAGCCGAGTCCTTGGATCGGCGATTACGGCCAGCTGCTGCTGCTGCCGCAAACCGGACCGTCCTGCCTGGCGCCGGAGCTTCGCCCCAGCTCTTATGAGCCGGAGAAATCGACACTGCGGCCGGATTACTTGTCGGTGCGCTTCTCCCGCTATCGGGCCTCGCTGGAACTTACACCCGCAGAACGGAGCGCCGCGATCAGGCTCGCGTATGAAGATTCGCGAAATGCCAGACTGCTGCTGGCGACCTACGAAGGCGAATCAAGCTTTCAGTTCGACTACGCCGCTCGAACCTTATCCGGCTTCACGCGAGCGAGCAGAGGCGGAACCCCCGACAACTTCGCCTTGTATTTCGTAATTGCGTTCGATTGCGAACTGGACGAAACGGCGTGCGACATCTACAACGCCGAGTTCGCGCCGGTCGGTGCGCTCAGCCATACGGGCGAGCAGCTTAGCGCTAGCGTCGGCTTGAAGCTGCCGACCGATGGAACGACTCAGGCAAAGATTGGCCTGTCGTTCATTAGCCTCGAGCAGGCGGCGCTGAACATGGAACGCGAGCTTGGGGACGCCGATTTTGACGAGCTGCGCAGTCAGGCCGCCGCTGAATGGGAGGAGCGGCTTGGCACAATCGAAATAAAGAGCGATGAAGCCGTGGATCAGCTGCGCACATTTTATACGTGTCTGTACCGGACATTTCTGTTTCCCCGGAAATCGTACGAGTTGGACGCCTCAGGCAGGACCGTTCACTATAGCCCATTCAACGGCAAGCTTTGCGAGGGGCCGATGTATTCGGACGTCGGTTTTTGGGATGTGTACCGGACGACAGTCCCCCTGTTCAGTCTGCTCTGTCCCCGCGAGCTGGGCGAGATGCTGCAATCCTGGGTGCTCGCCTACAAAGAAAGCGGCTGGATGCCCAAGTGGGTGTCGCCGGGAGAACGCGGCGCTATGCCGGGAACGCTCATTGACGCTGTATTCGCGGACGCCATTGCCAAGGAAATCGACGGCTTCGACGCTCAAACCGCATACCAGGGACTGCTGAAGCATGCCACCCTGCCGCCTGATCGCGACATGGTCGGACGGGAAGGTCTTGATCATTATATTCGACTGGGCTACTTGCCGGACGAGCTTGTCCACCATAGCGTAAGCCACTCGCTTGACTACGCCTATGGAGATTTCTGCCTATCCGTCATTGCCCGGGCGCTGGGAGACGGCGAGTCGCAGCTTGCCCTGTCGGAACGCGCCCGCAACTATCGCCTGCTGTTCGACGCCGAGGTTGGTTTCATGCACGGGCGGCAAGAAAGCGGAGCATGGAGACCGGACTTCAATCCGCTGGATTGGGGCGGCCCTTATTGCGAAGGCGGGGCCTGGCAGTGCAGTTGGGCTGTTCAGCACGATATTCGCGGCTATGCGGAACTGCTCGGAGGCTCTGAGCAGATGGTTCGCAAGCTCGACGAGCTGTTCGCGGCGAAACCGCATTTTAATGTAGGTTCATATGGAATGGAAATTCACGAGATGTCGGAGATGGCCGCGGCCGATCTGGGGCAGTTCGCCATCAGCAACCAGCCCAGCTTCCATTTCCCCTACTTGTTTACGGCGCTTGGGGCTCCCTCGCGCACGCAATATTGGGCAAGAAAGACGATGGAGGAGCATTTCAGCGCGGAACCGAACGGACTTCCCGGAGACGAGGATAACGGAAGCCTGTCCGCCTGGTATATTTTTGGAGCGATGGGCATGTATCCGCTCTGCCCCGGCGTGCCTGAGTATACGCTCGGAAGCCCGCTCTTCGGCAGCATGAGCGTCAAGCTCCAGAATGGACGTAGGCTGGACATACAGTCCGTAAACAACAGCTCTGATCATAAGTATGTAAAATCGGTTGCCCTTAACGGTGAAACGCATGAGAAGTTGTTCTTTACTCATGCTCAATTAACGGAAGGCGCTAAAATCGTTTTCCAAATGACGGACGAGGCGATTCTCCAATCCTATTCGCCGCAGCAGCTGCCATTCTCGCAATCGGATGTCTCTGATTGCGGATAGAACATGTTTGCAAACCTAATGTCACCAGCTCCAGAAGACGCCGGCCAAGTCTCGCCAAAGAGATTCATCTTAACGTTTTTATGAGTTATTGACGATACTATTTAGAGATGGCCAAAAACCGTGCCCTTCATCGACTATCGCTCTCTTGACAGCTGCTGTATGATTACAAAATTATGCGATTACCTGCTTAGCGGGACAGGGGGATTTACCGGCCCACGTCTCGCTCTTATTTATTTCTGACCGGCACACCCAAAAAATAGGGGGAGCAAATAATGCTTGATTCTAATCCCGATTGGCTTGCACATTGCACGGAAATAAAAGATTTAGCCAAATCGTTATCTAAACAATCGAGTATGCACCTTGACCAAGCTTCTCTCTTTTTGGTTACGGATGGCCAAGCAACGCTATCGATAAATGGGCATGAAGAGCATATTATATTTGGTCATTTAATTGCTATTGCAAGTGGTTCCGTCATCCAACTGACAAAAACCAATCACCTTGATTTTTCGGGCTATATCATTAGCTTCAATACGTATGACATGAAAATGAAATCGCTCTGCGATTGGGATGTAAATACGACGACGGGCTATTATGTTCAAAGAGTGCCTGAAACGGTCGTAGCAGATATTCGAATATCGCTCGCTGAAACGACGGATCATCTCAATACAACCATTAAGCAATATGTTTTATACCATTTATTAAAAGAATTAGATCCAGAACAACAAACCGATGAATACACGCTTGAACAAAGAATTGAGCGCACAGTAACGTATATGCAACAAAAATATAATCAAATGATGACAAGAAACGAGTTAGCGGCGATCGCCGGGTACAGCCCATCGTATTATTCAAGAAAATTCATTGATATCTATCGTAAAACGCCGATAGAGTATTTAATTCATTATCGTATTTTCCGTGCTCAGGAAATGCTGCTCCTCACAGATGACTTATCTAAAAATATTGCAAAAAAAGCGGGTTTTGACGATGTTCAATATTTTAGTCGACAGTTTACACGAATTGTCGGCCACTCGCCTAGGAAATTCAAAAAAACGGTTGCACAATACCGAATTTGCTTTCTCTCGTCTGCACACGCAGAAATTGCAATTGCATTCGGCGTCATCCCCCATTGTGTTGTCGTTACTAATTCCTTAACCCCCCGCTATCAAAAAGGCATGTTTCATCAATGGGGTGTGACCCTATTAGATACACCTCAATATGTCATTCCGCAAGACATCGTTGTACAACAACAACCCGATTTAATTATCAGCGCCAACTTAACCGAAGATACGAAACAACATTTTCGCTCCGCTGCACCCGTCCTAACAGGGCTGCCGCACGATCTTAATTCACTTATTTGCTATTTCGGCGAATTGTTCAACAAAGCAGGTCAGGCTACGCAAATGATTGACGAGCTTACTGCTCAGGTAGATCTTCTAAAAAACAAAATACAAAATCACATCTCGAGTAACTCTACCGTGCTTTACCTCCGTGTAGAAGAGCTGGGCTATCGTTATGTAGGCGAATCCTCCTGCGACACAGCTATACTTCTATATAAGGAAATCGGTTTGCAAATGCCCGCAAAGCTTCGCACAAACGAAAAAAGTTTCAACTCGTGCTCTTTACAACAATTAGAGGAAGCGAATCCTGCGTATTTGTTTATTGAGAAACGTGTAATGGACTATTACAATGCAGACCTCAGCCTATCAACACTCCAACAAAGTAAGCAATGGGCCAATTTGGATGCGGTAAAAAACAAACATGTATTTTATGTTGACACAGGCTTATGGATTAACAATTGCAGTGTGTTTGGTAAAAGGGAAATAATGCGGCAGATTGAACAATCTATTTTGGGAGGCGCTTATTCAACAACACAATAATCCAATTTTTAAGACGCTTTACGCTATATTAGGTTGACTCATTATTCGCTATAATTTGATAGTGATAATCATTATCAAAGAAAAGAGGGCGTAATTTAGTGAGAAAAACCGTGCAGTATACACTTCTTCTACTGTTCGTTTTAACTTTAGCTGCTTGCTCAACCGCTAGTAAAGATAACGGAAGTGAAGCAAAAGTTAACGGGAACGAAACTGAGCCTGCAACACGTGTTGTAAAAGATGTCTTTGGCGAGGTAACCATCCCTACCCAACCCAAGAATCTGCTAGTCCTTAGTTCTAGTTATGCTGAAAACTTAATTCAAATCGGCGTAACACCTAACATGGTCACAATTGTAAAAGAAATCGAACCGGAATATCGCCCGAAATTATTTAATGAGCACAATGTCAAAATGATTCCAACACAGCAATATGCAGAAAATCTGGAAGTGATTCTGGAGGCGGCACCCGATCTAATTGTTGCTGAAAGTGGGGCTATTGATGCCGTTAAATATGAGGCTTTAAGTAAAATCGCCCCTACTGTTGCCGTTGAGGCTGGCCTTTCAACAGATGAAATTGTGCTTACTCTTGGCGAACTGTTCAATAAAGAAAAAGAAGCTGAGCTTGCTCTCGCGAAGTATAGAGAAAAAATAGAAGACACCAAAGAAAAACTGCACAATGCTATTGGCGACGAAAAAATTCTCGTATTACGTGTAGAACAGAAGCAATATCGTGTGCTGGGCACTGAAAAGGGCAGCCCTGGCAGTGACATGCTATACACACAGCTTGGATTAAATATTCCAACGATGTTGAAAGATAGCGATACTTGGTTCACGCCTATTTCCTTGGAAGTATTGCCTGGCATTGACGCAGACCATATTTTTGTCGAGCAACGTCAAATGCAAAATTATAGCAGCGAACAATCCATGAAGGATTTAGAGAATAGCCCGATGTGGAAAACAATGGCCGCTGTGAAAGCAGGACATGTTTACCCGTTAAAAACAGCAGATTACGTTGTAGGTGAAGGTTTAGTTGGGTCTCCCCTCTTCCTTGATTACCTAGTGGAAAAGCTGGTGCGCTAAATGAAACAAGACATTTATGATGTCATTATTATCGGCGGCGGTCCTGCAGGGATGTATGCTGCTTTCTATAGCGGCATGCGTGAAATGAAAACAAAAATAATCGAAGCGAAACAGGAATTAGGCGGGTTTATGCGTACATACCCTGAAAAGTTAGTATGGGATGTCGGTGGAATTGAGCCTGTTCGCTGTGAAGATATTATTCATTCCTTAATCAATCAAGCAACCACATTTATGCCGACAATCGTATTCGGTCAAGAAATTGTTGGCATGGACAAACGCGCCGACGGCATTTTTATGTTAACAGCCAAAACAGGCGAGAAGCATTATACGAAAACGATTATTTTAGCTACAGGACGCGGTATTACGCGGATTCAGAAATTAACGGTCGAAGGGGCCGACCGATATGAACTAACCAACCTTCACTACACAGTAACGAACATAAACAAGTTTAAAGATAAACGGGTACTCATTTCTGGTGGGGGCGATTCCGCTGTAGATTGGGCCATTGAAATGGCTCCAATCGCCAAAAAAGTGTATGTCGTTCATAGACGAGATGACTTTAGTGCTTTTGAATCGTCTGTAACGCGTATGAAATCTCTCGCCACAACCTTTGTTCCTTATACAGTTTCTCGTTTACATGGCAATAGCAATAGCCATAAAATCGAACATGTCACATTACAGCGTGTTGATTCCAAGGATACGACAGAAATTGAAGTAGACGAAGTGCTCGTCAATCATGGGTTTGATCGACACTTTGGCGGCGCAATTTTGGATTGGGGCTTAGCCTCGGAAGAATGGGGCATTTCCGTTACGCCAAAAATGTGCACGAGTATGCCAGGCATATTTGGCGCAGGCGATATTATAACGAATGAAGGGAAAGTAAGACTTATTGCAGGCGCATTTAATGATGCCGTCCTCGCTGTAAATAGCGCCAAACTCTATATCGATCCTACAGTATCAAAAATGGCGGGCGTTTCTTCTCACAATGACCGTTTCGCAGAAAAAAACGATGAGCTGCTGCAGAAGAACAAAGTCAGTAACTAGGCAGAAGGACGCCTGACGGCGTCCTTCTGATTGGTTTAAATAGTCATCTTATCTTGAAGCTCCAACATTCTGACTAGCATAACGACAGCTTCCGCTCTGCTTGCCGTTTCGTTCGGAACGAACTGATTGCCTCCACGACCAGCGACAAGGCCAAGCTTGCGAATCGCATCGACTGCGCTCTTCGCCCATCCGGGTATCGCATCATCGTCAGCGAAACCGGTGGTCCCATCGGCGGCAAGCTTTAGTCCAAGCGCCCGCGCGATCATCGAAGCCATCTCCGCCCGGGTGATCTGCGCATTGGGCCGGAAACTGCCATCGTGATATCCATGAACGATGCCTGCCTGCATGGCCTTGGCGACAGCATGCTTCGCCCATTCGCCGATCCGTTCTTGATCCGCGAAGGCGAGTGCGGTACGCGATCCTTCCAGGTGCAAAGCGCCTGTCAGCATTACGGTGAACTCTGCCCGTGTAATCGGGCTGTTCGGCTTGAACAGACCGTTAGGATAGCCGCTGACGATGTCCTTCGCCGCAGCGAGCTTGATCGTGTCTTCCGCCCAATGCCCGGCGATGTCCGTAAATGAGGGCGCCGAATCTTGGGGCTGTTGCGGCTGTTGCGGCTGTTGCGGCTTTTGTGGTTCCTGCGGCTTTTGTGGTTCTTGCGGTTTCTCTATGTCAGTATTGTCGGGCACGGGAGGCACGCCTCCGCCTGAATCGCCGCCTTGGGAGGGAGCGCCGACACGGACAACGTTGATCGTATACGTCTTCGTTGCTCCTCCCTGTGCCGCCACCACGATCGTAATGCTGTTCCTTCCTTCCCTCAAGCTCACGGATTTGGCTTCCCGATGCCCCTTCGCTTCTCCGTCTATCGTCAGCGTTGCCGATAGATCCAATAGAGAAGCTGTAACATGAAGCACACTCGCAGCATGAGGAACTTGCATCGAATATAATTCGATTGCCGGATCAAATACAGGCTGCAACCCGCTAACATCAACAGACAAATCCGCCAAGTCGTTCGAAACCACGCGCACCGTCCGAATGGCTTCCGCTTCGTTACCGCTTAAATCCGCAACTCGATACGTAAGCTCATAGCTGCCCAGCGTCTGCGTATAAACGGAACCTGTAACGGTTACAAGAGCCGTTACATCTTCAACCTCATTGTCATATGCCGTATATCCCGGCTCATGATAGGGCTCTCCGAGCAGAAGATACAGCGGATTGTCTCCTTTCAAAGTAAGATCAGGTTTTGTATCGTCTACCCCCTCTTCAACCTCGAAGCTGACGATCGCGCTCGCCGTCTTGAAATCGTCCATTCCGTTGGTTGTGCCATTGTCGGCGACCGTATACCGGAAGCTTGCTATACCTTCATAATTGTTGTTCAGTGTAAAAAGAATATCCGTTCCTTGTATTTCTACCGTGCCGCCAACCGCGTTATCTACTGCTGTGACGGTAAGCGCCTGATCGCTTTCATTCGCCGGACCCGGTGATACGTTCTTTAGAATTTCAGCAAACGAAATGCGCTTCGTCCCGTTCATAGCCTTGGCCGGCAAGCGAATATCAGGCGCCAGAGGCGCTTGATTCACCTCGCTGACCGTAATTGAAGCTTCGGAAGCCGGACTTAACCCCGTTCCGTTAGAATCGTAAGCGGCTTGCGCCTGGAACGAGAATACATCGCCGGCCACACTGTTCGCATCCGCATCAGGCGTAAATTTCAGACCCGCAGCGCCTTCTGCAACCGTTATAAATTCTCCATCCGAGATCGGTGTCGTACTGTCAGACTTGTATAGCGTTCCGCCAACAATCGCGCTAATTTTATAATACGTCACAGAGTCGAACTCCGCCGGATTCGGCATGATGACCAACCCGCTCGTACTCTGGGTATTCTCTGCGGTAATCGTATCGGTAATGACGGGAGCTTGGGCATCCGCCGCCGCCCCCCATTTGGCATATAAGATAACATCATCTTCTTCGATTCTGACTTTACTATGAACGGCGTAATCTTCGCCGCTGCCATCGGGAGCGGTATTCCATCCGTCAAAACGATACCCTGGCCGTTCCAGCCATCCTGTATTCCCTAACACCGTTGCTTGTTCCCATCTTACATACGATTTATCGTCAACGGGAACGCTCCCCCCGGCTGAGCCATTTCCATCGTAAGTTACCTTCATCTTAAATGGCTCAAAAAGATAACTATTGGTAAAAGCAAATTTTTGCGCCGGCGACTCGCTGTGCCCATAAACCGTGAATGGGGATCCAACCTCTAAAATAGAATCTCGACTCAGCTGGGTTGCAGCCGAAAGAATCGTTACCTCTGTTAGCGGATTCCCCGAAAATGCGTGAGACTCTATTTCGGTTATATGTTTCGGAATCGTGATCGAAGTGATTTTATTCTCAACAAAAGTATGTTTAGGGATTTTAGTCATATTTTCCGGAAAGGACACCGAAGTAATTTCGTTATGCCAGAAGGCAAACCAATCCATACTTTTAAGCCCGCTTGGGAATGACACACTTTTTAGTTTATTGTAGCTGAATGCCGAGAAACCTATATGTTCCAGGCTGTCAGGCAGAGTAATCTGTTCGATCTGGTTGTAATTAAAAGCATGGTCGCCTATTGAAACTAATCCGCTTGGCAATTTTACATTTTTAAGAACGCGAGTCAGTTCAAATGCTTCCTTTCCAATACTCTTGATCGTGTCCGGAAGCGTTACTCCAAAAATAAAAGCGTAACGAAAAGCTTGATCTCCAATAGCGGTTACAGTTTTACCGTCCAGCCGCGCTGGAACTACCAAATGATTATCATATTTAACCGGGTCATGATAATAGGTAATCGTTACCGTGCCGTCCGGATTATCCATATATTCAAAATCGCCGCTGACAGCCGCATGAGCATGAAGCCCGGCCCAAAAAAGGGCACAAAAAGCCAACGCACTTAACAAACCGAATCGCATAAGCCTCGCCATGAATAATTCAGTCCACCTTTTTTATATTTTATAGCTGAAATGAGATTAATATATTACTCACAAGTAATATTACTACATAGTAATTTATTTGGAAAGCACCTTAAACGCGAGGAAGCTTTACAACGGAGAGCTTTCCCGGAAGGCATGAATTTTTTAATCAAGCGAAAGGATATGAGGCTGTTAAGGTAGTAATTATATTCATAAGCAAAGCGATTAAGAGAGAATACAAGGGCTGGAGTGGTTCCCACTGAACAAAAGAGGGCGGAAAGCCGGAGCGGACGGAGAAAAAAGCAGAGAGCTGCTTTTGAAAATCGCAGCAGAACAATTTGCATTACACGGGTTCCACGATACGAAAATCAGTGCGATCGTAAAGGCGGCAAACGTGACGCAGCCCGCCTTTTATCTCTATTTCAAGAGCAAGGAAGCCATTTTCCAGGAATTAATCGATCTATTTAAATCTAAGCTGCACCCGCGGGTTGAGCAAAGCAGGCTACCTTCCGACAGTGAGAAGACCGAGCTGCCGGAACGAATCGGTAACAATATCGCCTCGGTTTTTCAGGTATTTCAGGAAAATGAACAAATCGCACGAATCGGCTTTTTTCTCTCGGAGGATGCCGCTGAAATAAAAGAGCAAATGGCCAAACAGATTGAAGAAAACCTGACTGCAGAAGTAAAAAACGGCTTTTTTGATCCTGACTTCGATTTAAGCGTTGTCGCTTCGGCAATCGTTGGCGTTATCGGACACCTCGCATTAACAAAATTATGGACAGGCTTAAAAACGCCTGATGAGCTTTCCAAAGAAATAACCAAACTTTTTCTGTATGGATTAAAAAGGTAATCTTAAACTGCAAAATACGCAAAGCAGTCCGTAGGTACAACGCCAATAAGCGTTTGTACCTACGGAAAACATTCCGCAATACAAACGCTACCTATTTTCGATTTGGCTATTGATCAACCCTAAGGGCAGCGAATTTTATATTTGCCGATTTACCACAAAGAAGACCGATGATCACTCATCGGCCTTTACCTTCTCTGTAATTTTTCAGGGCTCTCCCCCGAGGGTGAACCGTCTTCCGGTAATCTTCATTATTCCGAATACCCCATCATCCCGATGTAAGCCAGATTCGGCTGAGCGATGTCCATTCTCCCGTACTGAATGATGACATTCTTGTCGCTGCGGAACCGCAGGGAGTATTGGAGCTGCCGATCCAGGGCGATTCCGCCGATGTCCTCCGGACGATCCATACGGATGCATTTGACCCTCTCCGCCTGGACGGCGATGAGAATGTCCCGGTCGGGTTCGCGATCCTCGTAGAAGATGTCCATGCGCACCTCGGTGTCTTCCTCCTGGCAGTTCAGAATCATGATCGCCTCGTGGCCTTCGAAAATTTCTTCTTCAACCTTGCCCTTATAAGGTAAGTAGCCATCGATGATGTACCAGTTTTTCGCGCCCTGTCCGCTCATGCCGCGCCTCCGTCCTCGGGAGCCAACGCCACGACGCCGCGCTCCTTCCACGTCCGGCTAAGCTGGCGGACGAGCGCAGACATCGATTCGTAGCCGTCCTCCGTCACGACAAGGCTTTCTTCCACCCGGTTCGACCCGTGAGGATGTCCGAACAGGCTGATGTCGGTGTTCACCGTCATGCCGACTTCAAACCGGGCCGCGCTGTTCTCATCGGGATACGGCGATTCCGCTTCGGCAAGTCCGCAACCGTGCAAGGGGGGATACAGATCGTAAGCGGTAACGCCCTTGTCGGCAAAATAGGCTTTAACGGCGGCAACGAGTCCGCTCATGGCGTTGCCGGGACCAAGCCGGGACAGAGCGATATCCTCCGCCTCGACGAGAAGCGATATGAACGCCCGCTGCTCCTCGCTCATCTGTCCGGCGACGAACGGAAATCCGACGGTTGCTACGTAGCCCTCGTATTGAACCGCAATCGCCGTCATGATCATTTCACCGTCCTGAATCACCTTCCGGGTCGGCCTGCCGATGATCGTGTTCACCCGCTCGCCGCTCGCCATAACGATGAACGGCACGAACTCCGCGCACGCCTTCGTGCATTCCATATAGGCATACGCGGACAACTCCAGCTCGGTCATGCCCGGTCGGACATTGCGGATCATCGCCTTGTAGCCCTCATCCGCGATGCGCGCCGCTTCCTTCAGACAGGCGATTTCATGCTCCGTCTTCGTCATCCTGAGCCGGAACAGCAGCTCTCCCGCATCGATCCATTCCACGCCTTCTGCGCTGCCTTCGATCGTCGCCAGCAGCGAGGCGGACATCGCGTCGAGACCAGCGATGCCGATCGCATGAAGCGGATTCGCCTCATTGATTTCGGCGAGAATCGCTTTCAAGCTCGTATAATTCGCCTGCGGATACTCGATCTCATCCGGCACCGTGACGCAGGTGAACTGGGGCAGCAGCCGCACATCGGACCACGCCGTCATTTCGCGGCACATAAGCTCCCCCTCCGGAGCGGCAATTACGATCGGCTCCCCAACGAGCGGTAACAGCACCGCGCCTCGTTCGAACAGCGGCCAATAATTGCTCATGTAGCGCAGGTTTTCTTTGCGATACTCATCCCCATAGATAAGGCAGGCTTGCAGCCCCTTCTCTCTCATCAACGCGCGCAGCCTGTCGGCTCTGGCGCGATATTCTTCGACCGGTATCGAGGCCATTTCCATCCCGCTCCTCTCTGATGCTTCCTACAAATACGTTACTTTGCGAATTCCCATAAAGTCGGCGACATATGACAGTTCTTCCGTCAGATCCCCGTATCCGATAATGCAGTGGTGGGCGAAGCCTTCCTTGATCAATTCCGCGAGAAAAGCTTTGATCGGCACCGGGAATTTCACGACGGCCGTAATCTCCTCGCATGGAATGTTGTCCGCGATATCCAGCGCTTCGCCGCGAACGATCAGCATCTTGTATCCTTCGGCATCGACGATCAGATGGCTGATCGTCACGACACCCGGCTTCAGTGTGTATTCAAAGCCGAAGCCGGCGCCCTGCAGTCCCCACTGCTCGGGAGAACGATTCACCTTCACCGAGCTGCGGTCTCGTGCATATGCCGGATTGGCATACCCGTGATGGACCATCAATAACGCGTTCAGCCGCTCGTCGTATTCGCCCCATTCCGCGAATGCCGGCACTTCCCCGCCCAGCTGCCGCATCAGCGTCATCATGATCAAGCCGTGTATGTCGCCCTCGGTGTTGACGACATAGCGGCCTTCCTCGTGAAGCAGCGTGTTCGCCAAATACGGCGTCGTTCCCGTCTTCTGCTCCACGTAGTGCTGCCCGAGCAGCGTAAGAGCGTCCAGCCGGAACCGCTCCAACGTGCTCCGAAGGGCTGCGTAAAGGCGGGAGGCTTTGCGGATGTCGTCCTCTTCCAGACCGACAATATTGAAGCTCTCCCGGGCCAAAGCGACGCCGTCCGCAATCTCTTCCTCCGACACGACCTCAAAGCGGCTCAACAGATGATCGAGCTGAATGGAAATGAGGTTCGGACCGAGCGTACCCTTGATCGTCGTCTTGTCGTACTCGAAATCGTACATCCCCCTGAACACATGGCCGATGACGCCGATATTGACGCTGCGAAGTCGGATATATGCCCGGTAGGCCCGAGCGTACCGGCCCATCTCCGCATAGGCATCCTCATCGCCGATTGCTCCGACAACAACTTTAAGTCCGCCAAACCAGCCCATTTTACGGAATGTCGCGGCAAGCTGGAGGTTGGCGATCAAGGCGCTGTTGCGCAGGATGTTCTCGTAGTCCGTCTTCAGATTGATCTCGCCTGTGCCCTGCGTATTGAACATCAGCAGCGGCAGATGGCGAAAGTTCTCCAGCGCCTGGATCGCCATGTAATCGGGACAATAGGTCCCGGCGACGTAGACGATCAGGTCGATGGCTTCTTCCTTCAGCTTCCGCCCGGCCGCGTCCGCCGCGTCCAACGTATCGACCAACCCCGGCCAGACGACAAGATCATCCGGCAGCGCCGCCTTCAGCCGTTCGTATACGGCGGTCAGGTCCGACGTGACGTTCGCGTGCAGACTGCCCGGGAACATCCGCCAATATTCGAAAAATCCGAGCGTCAGCAGGCCGACCTTGAGCGGCCGATGCTCCGCCCGATTCGTTAGCAAGTCGCCGAACACGTTTCCCTTGGCGGTTTCAAACGATTCAATGATTTCATTCATGATGAGTTCTGCTCCTTTTCATATGCGATGTTGCTCCTGCTTCGTTCCGTAAGCGCTTGACCACGATCCGGTCCCCGTCCTGCAGCCTTTCACCGTCTGCCCCGGATGCCGGACACGAGCCGCACGGCGTTGTTCCGGATAATGTTGACGATGTCGTCGTCGCCGATGCCGGAGAACAGCACGCTTCCCAGCATATAATTCGGGTCGTACCAGGGGAAATCGGTGCCGAACAGCACTTTCTCCGATCCGGCCTCGCGCACCATTTTACCGATCATTCCGTTCAGACGTCCCGTATCGCAAAGCTCCAGATAGACGTTTGGCAGCTCCTTGGCCAGCTTGATGGCGACATCCGTTTCCCCCGGCGCGGAGTGCCCGAGCAGGAACGTCATATTCGGATATTCGCGCGCCAATTGTCCCATCATCTGCGGCGGATTGTACGAGCTGTGTCCCCATGTATGCGACAGCAGCAGAAGTCCGCGCTCGTTCGCGAATTCATACATCTTTCGGTACTTCTCGCCGGTCAGCGGGTACTTGTGATAGTCCGGGAGCACCTTGAATCCGACATAGCCCTCGACTTCGTCATAGTCGGCCAGCTCCTCGTCCAGATTGTCGACGTAATGCGGATTGACGACAAAATAGCCTTTGATCCGGTCGGGGTGCTTCGCCATCGCCGCCCGAATTTCCGAATTGCGCCCGATCGGATCGAACAATGCGCTGTGGGGAGCGGAGATGATCCATTCGATGTTCTCCCTGTCCATCGTCGCAATCATCGTCTCCAGCTCGGCCTCCGGCAAATACGTCCCGTAGAACGGTCCCATATGCGTATGCATGTCGATGTAGGACAGGCTCGACAGTCTGCCGGTTTCCGCGAATTCGCGTGCCAGCAGCGACGGATTGGTCATCGGCACTCTGCTCATAAGCTCACCTCGCCCAGCAGTCTTTCCGCGTTTTTGAATGCGATATTCTCCAGTTCTTCTTGCTTGATGCCCGAACCGAGCAGACAAGCCAGCGGTCCGCCGATCGCGTTGCTCGGAAACTCGGAGCCGAACAGCAGCCGTTCCGAGCCGAATTTGCCGCAGATTTCCTTGATTTCCCCTGCCGCCTGCATGTCCCCGGTCTCGATGTAAAAGTTCTTGTAGCTGCGCAGCAGCGGGAACGTCAGTCGGGCATGGCTCCACAACCCGTAGTTGCACAAAATGACGGTAAGCTCCGGGAACTCCTGCAGCACGTCGTAGACGGGCTCCCAACCTTCGCTCGGGGAGAGAAACAGCGGAATGCGAGCGTCGGAGACGGCCGACAGCAGCTCGCCCATCGCCACCCGATTCAGCATGTAACGGTTACGCTGCGGGTAGGCTCTCAGCAGCTTTACGCCGTTCTCCTTCATCGCCGGGAACAGCGCTTCGGGCGCATACTGCCGTTCCGTGACAGGGGGCAAGATCGTCCAGCTCGGCAGCAGCCGATCCGGCGCCTTCGCGGTTTCCTCTACCACAAGCCGATTCCCGTAATCGGGATCGACGTCCGCCATCGCGTTGTGGCTGACGACCGCTTGGGCGATGCCGCAGAAATCGAGCTCGGCCAGCAATTCCTCCGCATCGCGGGCCTGCTTCACCTTCTCCCGGACTAGCAAATGTTCGTGGTTTACGACTTCGTAATTCAACGTCTTGTACCCGATCGCACAGCTGCAATCGATCATTTTCATGTTCATCCCTCCCGATCTGTCTTTCGCGCCGCTTATTATGCTAAGTCACTGTCCAGAAAGCGCGCCGGATTGCCGCACATGAGCTCCCGGATCTGCTCCGGCTCGATGCCTTCATCCTCCATCATCGGGACGATGTTCGTCAGAATATGGTCGTAGCCCCAGCCGCCGTAGCGATGCAAGCCGATCTTCAGGCAGACGTCGTTGGAGACGAGAATTTGCCGCAGATAGCTGCAGTCGATGAGCTCCTTGATCGTACGCACCCTATCGATATCCCGTGCGAACACCCCCTTCAGGACGCTCTTGTGCCGCCTGTCGGCATAGAACTCCTTGCCGAAGTTGTCGAACTCGATGTACGCTCCCCGGTCGAGCAGAGCCTTCAAGTAATCCGGCACGATATCGACGTCCACATGGTTGATGCAGATTTTGTCCGCAGCGGCTCCGTGGGCCGTCAGAATATCGATGACCTCAAGACCGCGCCTCGCCCACAGATCCGTGTGTACATGAAGGCCTAACCCGGTCTCGCTTTGCACCATCGCCGCTGCGATCAACGTTTTCTTCTCATTCGGGTGGATGACCGCGCTCGTCCCGATCTCCCCGATGACGCCGGCTCGAATGTTCGTCCCGTCCATCCCGACGGTCACTTCCCGATGAATTTCCTCGGCGATGGATTCAACCGTCTTGTCATCCATATCCGGCGGGTGGGAAGCGTGGATATAATATCCGCAGCCTGCGACGATCGGAATTCCGACTTCGCGCGACACGCCCGCCAGCAGAACCGGATCGCGTCCGATATCCCGCAGCGTCAGGTCGACGAAAGCGCCGCCTCCGGCCCGCTTGAACGCCATGAGCTCGGCCTTAACGATCTCCTCTTCGTCGATCACGGCGTTGTCCAGAACCGCATACGGATTGCGGGTCAATACCCCGAAATTGGCGAGACTCACCTTCTCCGCAGCCAACGACTTCGCCCCAATCGCTTGGGGTTCAGGCACCAGTGGGCGCAGATCGATGAACGCATGCTCATGCGGCAGAATCCAACCCAGGTCTTCCGTTTCCATCTTGCCTGCTACCGTTATGACGGACATATGACGCCCTCCTCCCCTGTCCGGTTCGACTTGCAACAACTTCCTTCCTTAAGCCGTCAGATCAAGAAATCGAAACAACGTTTCCGCCATCAGGTCGTGACCGTATTCATTCGGATGGATGCAATCGTTCATCAACGTCCATTGACTGTTCGGCTCCTTCTCTCTTCGCTCCTCGAAAGCCTGATAGACATCGCATAACGGCACCTGTTCCGCGCCAGAGAGCTCTCTCATGGCTTGAATATAGAGAGGGTAGCTGTCTCGAATGAAATTTTCCTCCAAGCTGGCATTGATCGTATTGGGCGTCAACAAAATAAGCTTGCTGCCTGCGGATCTGACTTTTTCCGCAATGGAGGACAGATTGGACTTAAACTGCTGCACTTCACCGGCTCCCCGAAGGGAGTCGTTCATGCCGATCATCAAAGCTACGACATGCGGCTGAAACCTTAACGCATCCCGATCCAACCGTTCCAAAATCTCCCGCGTCGTATCGTCGCTTACGCCGGCATTCAACACCAATTGCCGCCGGCCGAACCTTTTGAGCAGTTTTTCTTGAAGCTGGCCCACGTAGTTCAGCTTTCCATGCGTATGCTCGTTTTGCTCCGTGATCGAATCTCCCAAGCAGACAATAAATGCCTGATCGGCACCTCCAAGCATTTCACTCAAACGTTGCATTCTCTATACCTCCTGATGCGCACTACGGGCCTGCTTTACCTTCTCCCGGACAAGAGAAGGTTGAAAATCAGCTTCATTATACTAAGCGGGATATGGACCCACTACTTTCCGATTTCCACTTTCGCTATCTTTTGTCCACGACTACTTGCAAAGGAGCTGTTAAAAACGTAAACAGCCGACGGCAGCAACGACCGTCGGCAGTGTTTTACGGCTCTTTATTCCATTCTTCGGGGCAAGTCGCTAGACCACATAAGGGTCTCCAACTTAACGATTCAGCTTGTTCATTTGCACTTCGACAATGACGATTCCGCGACCGGGAACGTACAGGCTGAACTCCGAACCCTTGGGGAAAATCGGAATGCCCGGAAAGTCGGTCAGCACTTTAAGGTTCGCAATGGAGCGGCCGAGATCCAGATGCGCCGACTTATAATTGATGTGCAGGTTTCGGATCAGCAGCCGCCACCGACCGGGTTGGATTTCCAATACGGCTGTGCGAATGTATCGCGAGTTGCTAACTGTCCTTGGCGCACCTGTGCAATCCGTCAGCACCTGAACGCAGCGATTCAAAAATTCAGCGGATACCTCGCGGTAAAATAACGGCTCCAGCCAGCTCTTGATATCGTTCAAAGCGGATAGATCGCTCTGCTCGCCGAACGCGCGACGATCCGCCTCGTCCCCGACAATCGCTGCGATTATTGCACCGTTCTCATCGCAAGCGACGCCAAACAACTGATTCAGCTCGCAGCTTACCTGCAAGCCCCTGCTTTCAAATGCTTGAGAAATCCGCTTCGTCATCGTGCCGACAAGGACCGACGGCCCGCTCCGGTAAGACAGAACCCGATCCAATTCCTCATCGTTCAATAGCTGCACATCTACTGTGCATATCGCACCGCTCGTCTGCGGCAAATTTTTCACGTTCACCACGGAGTGAAGCGGCGCGCCTGCTTCAATAAGCTCGGTAAGCCATTTATGCGCCGACCAGCCCCGGCTTGCGGGATACGCTTCCAACGAACGTTGCAGCGCTTCGTCGGACCAGACATAACTCGCGCCGATAATCCGCTCCGGCGCACCGTCGAAGCCCAGATTCCATTGACGCACAATTTTGTCCCAGCTCATCTTCTCGATCCCGTCGCCCAAACAGGCCACAAACCCCGACGCGCAGCGTCGCAGCCCTTCCCGGTCCTGCAAATAGACATTGGAGAAGGCGTAAATATCTCTTTCAACAATAGTCGGCACGTGGCTGATACCGTCCCACTGCTCGTTCGTGTCCTGGATCGCGTTTAAGCAGATGAGCTTCATGTCGGGTGTATAAGCTTTAATCGCCATAATCATCGCCATGAATTCGGAGCCTGGTTCCTTATATTCGCATTCCCCCGCTCCCGCGGAAAGCGAGGCGCCAACGGATTCAATGACAAAGCCGTTAACGCCGGACTCGGCCAGCAGCCGGTAATCGACGCCGTAACGATATAAGGCTTCAAACGGGTCCCGCGTCCAGACCGAATTCAGTACGGCTTTTTTACCTGCGTTGCGTATCGCCGGCATTATTTTCTGCCAGAGCTCGCCCCAACGGACGGCATAGAAACGAATCCAGTCCATTCGCTGATGTGTCCAAATCCAATCTGCGCGTTTCTCCAATGCAAGTGAATCACCGTCGCATACTGCCTGCAAGCCCGACGCTAGCTCCACGCCGCTTATCCGCAAGAACTGCTCAACCATATCATCCGAGTAATCGGCTTCAGCCAGACTGAGACGCGGGCTCGTGTAACCGTCGGCGCCGTGATAGCCGTCGAATTCGTAATCTCGCATAACGGTCATCAGATCGCGGACAAATACATCTTCGTAATACGTCCCGTCCTTGAACCGCTTCAGTGGATTAATAACAGGAAACGCTTCTCCCGTCTTCCGCATTTCATACAACTCGGGGTGCGCCGCGCACCACTCGCTGGCCTTCTCCCTGCCCTCATCGCTGAACAGAAATAAATTAAAAAAGCTGCAGTAGACGTTAACACCCTGCTTTTGCAATTCCTTAACCAGCCCGTGCAATTGGTAGTTCGTCCACTGCTGCCGATCATGCAGCTTGCCGTAAGGACGCGCGGCGTAAGAACACATCTCGATCGGTAGGATGTGCTCCCGCTCCATTCCTTTATGGGCGTGAACAAAATCCGGCGTAAAAAAAAGCAAGGAAATGCCGTCCGGAACTGTGCCGACCGTGTCCAAATAAGCCGCAACGCCGAAATCGCTTGCTCTATTGTCGAAGCCGATTAATTCGATCCACACCCATTTTTCATAACTTGCTGTAGTCATCTTATCTCCTCCGAATTGCTGCTTCTACGAAATTATCCTTTAACGCTGCCCAACACAATGCCTTTAACAAAGAAACGTTGCAGGAACGGATAGACAATCAGCACAGGCAGCGATGCTGCAAAGATTTGCGCCGCTTTTAACGTCTGTTCCGAAATTCGCGACAGAAGGACGGCGTCATGAGGAGACAGCTGCGTCATTTCACGTCCAATGATTACCGTTTGCAAATAGCTGCTAAGCGGATAGTTGGAGGGGCTATTCATCAGAATCAACCCATCGAACCAGGAATTCCAATGCCCCACAATACTGAACAACGTAAGCGTTGCGATCGCGGGCAGCGACATGGGTAAGAACAGCCGAAATAGAACAATTCCATGCCCGGCGCCATCGATAAACGCCGCTTCTTCCAGCTCGCGCGGCAAGCCGCGAAAAAAATTGAGCAGCACGATCGTGTTGAATACCGCAACAGCCCCCGGAAGGACAAGCGCCCAAATCGTATCAATCATGTGGAAGGTTCGTATGGTCATATACGAGGGAACGAGTCCGCCTGAAAACAAGATCGTCGCTACGAAAACCCAGGCGTATGCGGTTCGGAATCGGAATTCGCTCTGCTCCTTGGACAACGGATACGCAGCAAGCACGGTCAATAGCATGCTAATGGTTACACCAAGCGCTACCCGCTCCACAGAGACACCCATCGCTTTAATAAATTGGGCTTTGCCGAATACATAGCGATAAGACTCCCACGTCCAATCTATCGGCCAGAAGGTAACCTGACCGGCGGTGGCGGGGGCTGCGCCGGACAAGGAAACCGCCAATACGTGAATCATGGGCAGAATGCATAAGATCGAGAGGACAATAAGAACGAGATAGATCAGCCAAATGCCGGCTCGTTCCATAGGTCGCTGTGCATACTTCATTGCGATAGCGCTCCTTCTAGAAAATCCGATAGTTTGCTAGCCGATAAGCAAGCCAATAAGAGATGGAGATCATGATGAATGAGATGACCGACTTGAAAACGCCTACAGCAGTCGCCAGGCCATACTTGAATTCCACCAAGCCCGTACGATAAATTAGCGTATCGATAATATCGCCTGTCTCGTAGACGGCCGTATTGTACAGGTTAAATACTTGATCAAAGCCAGCGTTGAGCACATTGCCAAGACTTAAAGTCGTCAGCAGCACGATAATCGGGATGATCCCGGGAATCGTCACGTTTAATGTCTTTTTCCAACGGCCAGCGCCGTCTACTGTGGCAGATTCGTAAAGGGCCGGATTGATGCTCGTAATGGCAGCAAGATAGACAATTGTGCTGAATCCGAATTCCTTCCAGGCATCGGAGAGCACAAGTACAATTCGAAACCAGCTATTGTCACCCAGAAAAAAGATCGGTGAAATATCGAATACGCGGGTCAAAAAGACGTTAACCAAGCCCTTCATGGACAAGAGATCAATCAATATTCCCGCTAGGATGACCCAGGATAAAAAGTGGGGCAAATAAATAATAGTCTGAATCCCTGATTTCAACAGCTTGTGGCGTACTTCATTAAGCATGATGGAAACGATTAAAGGCAGCAGAATCCCGACAATGATCTTCATCCCTGCAATAACGACGGTATTGATGAGAACTTGATTGAAGTTAGGCAGCAGGAATAAATAGGTGAAGTTATCCCATCCGATCCATTTCGAACGCCATACGCCTAGACCCGGATTAAACTTCTGAAACGCAATGACAATTCCAGCCATCGGCAAGTAGCTGAACATCAACAACAGCACAAGCGAGGGCAGCAGCATGAGATGAAGAGGCCCTTCTTTCCTCCATTTTCGAGCTGGCATATACAGGCTCCTCCATTGCCAACATGAGTCGGCTTGCTCCATGGAAGCAACCGACTCATGATCAGGCATCTTGATTTACATGGTTTGTTTCCATTCATTTACTTCTTTCGTAACCTGGTCTCCGCCAAGCTTTTTCCAATTTTCCACGAATTTATCAAAGTCGTCGATTGGCGCAGCATTCATAATGATCTTGGAGAACGTCTCCAGCTCAAGCTGGTCAAGCGTCGCTTGTTTATCCGTCATTGTCGGTGTCGGAACGCCGTAGAAACCGTTGTTTACATACAAGCCCTTGTTCATAAGGTCAAAATAGATTTTCCAGGCATCGGAGTATAGCGTCCAACCGTATAAGGAATGTTCGCCCTCTCGCGCTTTCTTCGCGTTGGCGATTACAAGCTGGGCCGTTGCATCCTTCGCAAGAGTCGGATCATTCGCTTCCGTGGCATCGATGATTTGCTGGAATAACGCATCCGTGGAATCATTGGAGAAGACGGGAGCAAAATTCCAGATCTGAATCGTTCCGTCTTTCGGATCGTACATGTATTTATCGTAATTTTCTTTCGTCGCTCTCTCGCCAACGGTGATATCGAAAGCCAGGTTCATCATTTTCACGATAACTTCAGGATTGGAATAGCCTTTGCGCACAACATATTGTCCCAACGTCGGCGAATTCAGCGATACCTTCGCCTGGCTTCCGTCCAATCTCATCAGTGGGAATGGTTTCCACTCCACTTCCGGGTGCTGAACCTTCGTTTGATGAATAAATTGTCCGAAGTAATGGGGTCCAAAGGCGATTCCGGCCTTGTTGGCTACCAGCGTCTCAATCACTTTTCCAGCGTCCTTGACGATGAATTCCTTATCAAGGAGTCCTTCCTTGTACAGATCTTGTAAAGCCTGCAATGCTGTTTTTACTTCCGGTTGAATGCTGCCATAGACGAGATTTCCGGTGCTATCCGCTATCCAGGATTGCGGGAAAGCGTCGAAAGAGTTAAACAAGCCGCGATTGCCGAGACCGCTGGATAAGAAACCTTTTTCGAATACAATTCCTGTCGTATCTGCTTTATTATTTCCGTCAGGATCGTTCTTGGTGAACGCTCGGGCGATGGCGAACACATCTTCAAGCGATTTTGGCTCCTCCAGGCCGAGCTTCTTCAGCCAATCGGCACGAATCCAAATCAAAGTGCTTGGTGCACCGCCAATAGCCGAGGCCGCATCTGGTAGAGCATACAGCTTATCGCCGATCATTCCGGTTTTCAGCGCAATGCCGTCGCCAATAGCGTGCTGCTTTTTCATTTCCTCCGAAGCGTATTTCTCGTACACCTCCGTTAAATCCGCCAAACTGTCCGATTCCAGGAGTTGCTTGAATTGCGCAGAAGAAACCTTCATCAGATCGGGCAAGTCGCCGGAAGCGATGGACATGTTTAGTTTGTTATCATACTGTCCGCCATCGACATTCCACAGTACTTTTGTATCAATTCCGTACTCATCGCGTAACGTACGCGTCCAAACATTGTCTTCATAAGTTTGACCTTCGGGAAGCTTCATATCGGCAGTGATTGCCCTAACCGTTGTTACCGTAACTGGCGGATCATACTTCGCATTCGGATCAGGCGTTGCTTCTCCGCTAGACTCTGAAGATGCGGAAGATGGCTCACTGGAAGCGGTGCTTGACGAAGCGCCCGGTGAAGCGGAATTGTTGGAATCCGAACACGCTGTAAGCAAGAGGGAACCCGCAAATACAAAACACATTAACAGCACTAAACTCTTTTTCATGCTCTTCCTCCTTAGTGGAATACTGAACGATTATGAAGTACGATTTTTATTATAGGTTGACTGCAAATGGGCAACAACTTGCCATATTCCACTTTCTCTATCTTTTCTCCACTAACTTTCTTCATGCGCCAGGCGATACTCCGAAGGCTCCATTCTTTCTCTCAAGAACACTTTTGTAAGCGCTTTCCATTTAACGCAAGCTCGTATACCCGTCCGCGCCTTGGAAGCCGCCGAAGTCAGGCGACCACGTGCCGATGGCCGCCTTCGCTATCTTCTATCCAACCAACCGCGCTAGACGGTCGCACACGAGCGCGATCTCGCGATCCTGAAGATGCAGCGGGTTAACGAGAATGGCCGCCTTGTCCTCGGACAAACCAACCCAAATCATCGGGTCCCCGCTCTTCAGCTCAGCTTGCAGGCTTTCCGCCGTATAGCCGCACGACGGGTCGGGATAAAGCGCCGCGCGGGGATAGCTCTGGCCTGTAGGGCCCGGATACAGCCTCTCGGCACGGAGACCGAGCCTGCGGGCATGCGCGCAGATCGTCTCGACGGCGAATTCGTACTGCCTGGACAACTCTTCTTGATCCAGGCCCACGTATCGTTCGACAGCCGCCAGCAATCCAACCAGACTCTCTTTGCTTACCTTCATGGGACGGCCCACCGACGAACGCGGGGAGGAGTGGGCGCGGCAGGCGGCGATCAAATCCTCTCTGCCGACGACCAGTCCGGTATTTTGCGGTCCTCTCAGCGTCTTTCCGCCGGAGAAGATGACGAGATCGACGCCCATCTCCGTATAGGCCCACAGGTTGGAGACGGGCGGCAATTGCGCCGCCGCATCCACGATGACGGGCACGCCGCGTTCCCGGCAGATGGAAATCACGTCGCCAAGCGGAGGGGCGTACCTTTCAAACTGTGTGGATACGAAATAGAGAAGACAAGCCGTCCGGCCCGTAATCGCTTCGCGAAGCTGCCGGTCGGAGTCGGGGGTGCGGTCCTCCAGCTCGATGACCTTGGCTCCGGTCAGACGGACGGCCTGGACGAATCCGTTATTTTGGCAGCTGTATAGAAGGATTTCATTCCTGCCCGCCTCGGCGCAAGGAAGTTTCCCGGCCAGTTCCCCATCGGCACCTGCCATGCATGCGGCTGCAGCGATCGCCATCGCGGCCGCCGCTCCGCCCGTTACCATCGCCGCTTCGTTGCGCGTAAGCTCCGCCAGCCTTTTCCCCACCGCATCATGCAGCTCTTCGATAGACACGAACGCCCGTGCGGCCTCCGACATCGCTTCTATCACTTCATTCGGCATCAAGGACCCGCCGATAATCGTGTAGGAGTCCGCCGCGTTAATCATTTCCTTCACGCCCAACCGCTTATAGATGTTCATGTATCCCGCCTCCATGCAGATCCCGATAGTCTTGAGGAGTCATACCCGTCGCTTTGCGGAAAAACCGATAGAAGTAGGGCTCCGACAGAAAGCCGATCGCGGCTGACACCTCATAGATTTTCATATTCGTATCCTTCAGCATCTCTTGAGCCTTCTTCAGCTTCGTACCGCTAATATAGGCGGACAAATCTTCTCCCGTCGCCTTCTTGTACAGCCGCGACAAATACTTCGAATTGTGGCCGATCACATCCCCGATGGCCACAAGAGACAGATCGCCGCCCAGATGCTCCTGAACGTATCGCTGAACCTTGTGCACGACGACATTCTCTTCCCGCTCCATCCCGCCGCGGCTCTCCGCGAACATCGAGGAAGACAACTTCCGCAGGTACTCCATCGCCTCGTTCCACGAGACATGGGCGCCCAGCCCCGTCAGCCTGCCGATGTCGATGAGCCCCCTCTGCTCCTCGCCCGATAACCGATTCAACTGCGAGAGGAACATCGGAACCAGAGAATAATAGATCTCCTGCTGGATCGACGGATCGGCGGTAAAGCGTCCTCCCTCGGCAACGATGTCTGAAAGCACGCCTTCGAAAGCATCCTTCTGCCCATTCTGAAAATAAAGCGTCATCAAATCGATCCGGCTGCGAAGCTGTCCGGAATGAAACGGAGTATGGCGCCCCTCATGAGGCATCGCCGTCGTCTCGTCATAGATCCACAGAAACTCGGAGCCCATCCCCAACCCTCTGGACAGCAGCCGGTTGTATTCCTCATAAAGATCGCCGACTTCCGCCCAAGGAACCGCTATCTCCTTCATGATGAAAGACAGCGGCATGTCCAGCAGTTCCCTGCACGTCTGCTGAATGAGCTCCAGGCAACCCCCGGCGTACGGCAGGTCGTTCACGCTCAAACCGCCTCCCTCTCCATCTGGACACGGCTGCATAAACCACATCATCCGGGAACGATCCAACTCAATGGATACCAGACTGACAGAGTTCGTCAGCACCTCCTGCGCAATGTTCTGAATGCTGTAGGACAGCAGGCTTCGATCGTAAATGCTGTGAAACCGCCCGAAATGATCGTATCGAACCATCGCCATCATCACAGGCGCGTCCGATGCGAACGGAACGTTGAGCTCTCCGAACAACGAGTCGAGCCGGGTAACGGAATGCAGATCCCCTTGCAGAATATGGCTCAGCAGTTCCTTTTGCAGCGAGGGAATCGCCAGCTTCAACTGTTTGTCCGCCTGAAGGATCAGCTCCTCCTTGCGGATATCCTCCTTGATCTGCTCGATCGCCTTCTCCAGCGCCTGAACGACGGCATCGTCTCCTTCAGCCTTCAAGACGTAATCTAAGCCTTGATGGCGCATCGCCTCCTGGACATAGTCGAAATCGTTGAACCCGGTCAAAAAAATGATTTTGCATTTCGGCCATCGACGGACGATTCTTTTCTGCAGTTCAAGTCCGTCCATCTCCGGCATGCCGATATCCGAGATGACGATATCCATCCGGTGTCTGTCCAGCATCGCCAAAGCCTCTTCGGCGGACAGGGCGCCGTACACCTCCAGAGGCCAACGTTCCTGCTGCGCAATAAAGTCGACAAGCCCGTGCACGATCAGCGGCTCGTCATCGACGATCAACAAGCGATGCATGCTTAATCCCTCCCCGATCTGAAATTCCGATAACAACCTTCAACCCGCCGAGCCGGCTTCTAGCAAACTTCAATCCGGCCTCGTCGCCGAAATACAGCTGCAATCGGCGGTGCACGTTGAGCAATCCCGTGATCTCCTGCCCCATCTCGCTGTTAAGCAACGAACGGTTCAGTCGGCTTAGCGTCTCGTCATCGAGATGATCGCCGTTGTCTTCAATCACGATCCGCACGCTATCCTCGTCTTCTTCCCACGAAATTCGAAGCGAGCCGCCTCGGGTCTTTCTCTCTAACCCGTACTTGTATGCGTTTTCCAAAATCGGTTGAATGATCATGCGCGGAACGCGAAGCTCCTTGTGACGCACTGGAAATTCGGGCCATTCCACTTCGATTCTGTCGGCGAAACGGATTTTCTGGATTTCCGTGTAGATAACCGCGTGGTTTAATTCCTCGGCGAGAGTGACGGCGTCTGCGCCCGTGCGCGTCAGGAACAGAAAGTATTTGCCCAGAAAATCCGTAAATCTCGTCACATCGGGCAGCCCGTAAGAGGACGCCATGCGATGCAGCACGAAAATCGTGTTATACAGAAAATGGGGATTGATCTGCGACTGGAGCTGTTTGAGCTGCGCCTGCTGGGAATGAATCCGTTCCTCGTACGCTTCGCGAATCAACGCGCGCAGACGGCTGACCATTACGTTGAATTGTCCGAACAGATACTGAAATTCGTCATGCTTGCCGTGGCTTAGGGCGATGTTCAAATCGCCGTCCTCGACCTTTCTCAGCGCGCGCACCATCACCTGCAACGGGCGGTGAATGATCTTGTACATCCGGTAGGAAAACACGATCACTATAACGACCGTGGCGGCCGACAACAGCCAGAGCAGCGCGTTGTACCTGTCCAACATGCCGAAAATCCGGTTCTCCGGAACGGCGACAAGCAGCATTGTATTTAAGTACTTGGAGCTTTGATAAGCCCCGAAGAAGGGTTGTCCTTCCAGCTTCCAGCTGCCGAACCCGCTGTCGGATATTCCTGCCGTTTCCTTCAACAAATTCTCCAGGCTCGCCTGAACGTCATCCGCAGCGAACTCCGAATTGGACAGCATCCAGGTTCGGTCGAGATCCGTCATATAAAATTTGCCGTCCTCTTTGGCGGTGACCTGCTGAAGCGTTTGCAGCATCGCGTCCCGGGACAGCACGATTTTCATGTAGAAATTACTCCTTGCGCCGGAAAAGGGAGGATCGAACAGCGCCAGGATGAGCTGGCCGCCCCATGGAATGATTCTCGGACTGCGCAGCGTATTCGAATCCCGGATCATCTTCATTTCCGATTCGCTCATCGGTTCGGAATAGGAGGATACGCGAATCGTTTTCTCCACGTTGGGGATGTAGACTTGAATGTCCTCGATGAGCCGCGCGGATTCCTTGAACGTCAGCAGCTTCTTCTTCAGGCGGTTGATCGCCGTCAATCTTTCGTAGTCGCTCAGCGTGACCGATACCGTGCTCAGCTTCTGCAGGTCTTCGTCGCTTAGAAAATCGGTCTTCAGCCGTTCGATATGGTTGATCTCGGAATCGATCAGGGCCGAATAGGAGCCGATTCTCGACGCCATGGACCCGGCGATTTCCTTGCGCAGAATGCTGCCGCTCGTATGATTGATGACGAACACGAGCAGATAGAGAGGAAGAATGAGTACGAGAAACAGAACAACGATTCTGACGAAAATGTTCGGATGCTTGAATGCCCTCAACTGTGCCCACCCCGCTGCCATCCAAGTCGTTTTACAAGATTATACGAAATTGCACCTGCTGCACGCTACTGCTCATTTTCTATTTTAACTCTTTTTTGTCTACCTTTCGGGCCTCGTCCAGGATCGGCATCTAAAGGGGTGGAGAAAGGATAGGGAAAGTGGAATATGGGAAGTAGTCATCTATCGTCCCCCTTTTTATAATTTTCGCAGAAAGGCGTTTTCTTTACCCTTTTCAGTCCGAACGACAATCACCGTCAACGTCAAAGAAAGCACAAGGAGTGAGGCATTATGGAGAAGCTCAAAAACGGAAAGGTTTTTATCTGGATGCAAATGCTCGGCTTCGAACGCAACGATTCCGACCGAGGTGCCGCAAGATTTCTGAATCAGACCGGATTTCTCCCCGACGGGGCTTGCGCGCTGCTGTTCCATCCCGACTTCGTCCACCAGCACAAGGGAATGGACGAGGAGTATGTGCTGCCCGCCGACAACTGCGCCTACTATGGCATTCCGCGCAATTCCGAGCGGGAGCGACAGCCCTGGAGCAATCATGACCTGCGCGATCTCGCGCTCAATCTCGCCGACGCCGGTACCGGACTGTATGCGGGGATCATGGGATCTACGATCGGCGACGGATTCCATCGCGAGTGGATCGCCGACCATCCGGAAATTTACAGCCATCGCCGCAACGGCAAGCGACACGGACACTTTGCGCTCAAACGGTTTGCAGACGGGACCTATTACGAGGACTTCTTCATCGATCAGCTTTGCCGTACGCTGGTCGATTACGGCTTTAAGGGCGTCCATCTGGCGGATGGCTTCTGCCCGAACGGGAACATTTATCACGGCGACTACTCGACCGACCTGGTGACGCAGTTTGTCGACCATACCGGCTTCGTCCTGCCCGAGGACATAACGGCGGGTCTCGGCAACGACGAAGCCGCGACGGAGGATGCCCGCGGGGACTGGATTTGGCGGCACGCTCGCGCCGAATGGATTGAATTCCTGTGCTGGCGCTGGGAACGCTTCTTTGCGAAAATCTGCGCACGAGTGCACGCCGTCGGCCTCGAGGTAATGGTGCTTGGTATGTATTGCACGGATCCGTTCGAGACGAAGTATTGCCTCGGTATGGATATGGCCCGAATCATGCGCGCGGGCGTCGATTACCTGACGGCGAACATTCTGCCGACAAGCTGTTATATCTCTTCTCCTTGGGAGAGCCAGGATTACTTTTTCCACCGGTATATGGCTATCGCCCCGACGACGGCGGCGCATATTCGCGACGGTCATCTGATTTCCATGGCCGGCGTGCAGGATGCGACCGAAGAATGGGACGTGATGAAGCATGCTCCTTGCCTGCATGAACGCGACTTGTATACGATGATGGCCTACCAGCTTGCGGAGAAGGGCGGTTCGCGGCGCGCGTTGGAGGGCTACTTCCTCTGCCTTGGCGACGGTATCCAACGCGAAGACTGGAATTGGGAGCGCGAGCGAATGGAGATCGCCTTCTCCGCCGATGTCGAGCGTACTCTGTCCCCCGTTATGCTCTGGTCAGACTATGCCTACGAAAAGATGCTGATCGAGTATATCAACACCCGCCGCTGGACGCCGTTCAAGCTGTTCTACGAGCTGGCCAAAGCCGGCACGCACTGCGGCGCCTGCGTTCGTTCGGAGGATCTGGACTCTTTTACCGGCACGTTGCTTGTTCCCGATTTCGATATGCTGTCCCCCGAAGAGCAGCGCAGGGTCGCGACCTATGATCGCGGAACGGTTATTTGCACCGCTCTCGGCGACATAAAGCCCGAGGCTTACGGTATCGAGCCGACTATACTCATCACCGACCGCTACAGCAATCGTCCGTTGACCGCTTTCGTCTTCGGAGCTAACGTTCCGGTCTCGGACGAGCTCCGCTCGGCGGTCGAGGCGCTGCTAGCAATCGATGATGGCACGCCGGATCTGGAAGGCAACCCCGTCGACGCGGAGGATTTCCCTTACACACTTATCGACACGCTTCCCTTCGCCAAGGTGACGACCGGCTTCCGCGACGCGCTCGCGCTAGTGTTGAAGGAGTTGTCCGACTGCCCGTTGACCTGCGATATGCCGCATATGGCATTCCAGCTCGCCAACGGCGCTTACCGACTCTATCTGTTCAACAACGTTGACCATCAATACCGCCGCGCCTTCGTCACGATGAAGCCGATCGTTGCGGACACGAGCGTCGTCTCAAGCTTCCCGATTCTGCCTGTCCGCTACAAAGACGATGCAACCGGCGGACTGGTTCACCATTACACAGGCGAGATATCCTCCAAGCAAAGCTTCGAGGTCAAGCTGCAGCCGGGCGGCGTCACGATACTGGATGTGCATCTGGCCGAATCCGATGCAAGCTCGAAGCCCGTTGCAGCACGGGCCAACGGCTAAGGCTTCGACGCGGATACTCCAAGCGTTGAATCGGAGAATCCGATGAAGGAGGAGAACGAGCCGTATTGGCGACATGCTATTACGAACTCGTCCTCCTCATTGCTTTGTTAAATGCTCAGCGCCGCTCACACGACATCCCTGCCTTTTCCCACTCTTCAAATAGCAAGAATGCCTCCCAGGGAGACCCCCGGAAGGCAAACTGCAGTCATACTCATACGATTTTTGTTAGCTCACTGTTGATTACTCGATGTGCAGCAACATAACGATCTCTCGGACTTATCCCAAACGACGCAAATTGAACCTTCAATTGATTTGTAATAAATTGAACTTCATACTGCTTCGCATTTCCCACGAAAAAGCTATTGTATGTGGACTCACTCGGTTTCACATTAAATGCAACGTTATGAATCAATTTTTTCTTTCCATTTAAGGCATACACTTTGATTCTTACTCGGGCATTCCTATGCTGATGTTGGTTTAGCGAGTTCACAACAATATCTTTAGATACAGTCTTATCCTTCTCCGTTAGGTTATTTAGCGGTCCAGTCGAATATTTACGAATCATCGCATATTCTCCCTTTTTATAAATAAGATTTTGTGAAAAAGTCATGTCGTTGTATGTGAATATCTTATTCATTCAAGGGTTTATCCGACTGGACGAGAGCGGCGAGGGAATCGATAAGAAACCTAATTACGTCTGGCAAACGTCCTGTTCCGTTCACGGAAAATCTCGTGGTGGGAGGACACTCCCGCCATCTTGTTGGCCGTAGGATCCATATACAACGCGGCGCTATTTACGGCCAGTACTGCATCGTTGAAGGCTCCGGCAATCAGCCGAACCTTGCTGTCATAGGTTACGAAATCTCCCGCTCCAAAAACACCCGGCAAATGGGTATCCATCTGGCCGTCGACGATAATTCCATAGTCTGAATGCTCCATTCCCCAATCCAACAGTGCTCCATAATTGCGTTTGTAGCCGTGATTAACGACGACCTCATCGACCTCAAGCCGCTCTATTGCGCCCGTCTCCATATGTGTCAGATCGACATGACTAATTTGCTCGCCTTGCCCATACAACTTGGAAAGATAATAAGGCGTGCGTACATCCGCATGTTCATACATCCGGGTAATCTGGCGCTCCAGCGCGTCAAACTTCTCACGACGGTGTACGACCGTAACACGACTGGCGTATGCAGCAAGTTCATTCGACCAATCCACCGCCGAGTGGCCCCCGCCGGATATGAGCACATGTTTGTCCCGGAACCGCTCCAGATTAACGATTGTATAATGCAGATTGGCTACCTCGTAGCGATCCGCCCCTTCGATATCCAACCGCTGCATCCGGGTAATCCCCCGTCCGGCGCATAAAATCACTGTTCGTGTATAGTGGCTCTCGCCATTGTCGGCTATCAGAACCATCGTGCCATCCGGTCGCCGTTCGAGCCCATGCACCTGTTGACCCAGCACGACAGTAGGCTCGAAGGTCCGCGCCTGCTTCTCCAGAGAAGCAATCAGGGCTTCACAGCGAATCGGCTCCACGCCGCCGACATCCCAGATCATCTTCTCTGGATACATACGCATGAATCCGCCCAATTGCTCTTGGGCTTCAATGATTTTGGTCCGCATCTCGCGCATGCCGCTATAGAAAGCCGCGTACATCCCTGCAGGTCCGCCGCCAACAATCGTCACATCATAAATCTCCGCTTGCTCCGGCATCATACGTCCCCCTTCACGCTCCGTCTGATCCGGGGATCAACGAACTTACAATATAGTCGATCAAACGACTGTATCCGACCGGCCCCTCGCCTTGAACAAAATCATTGGTCGCCAGCGGGAAAACCTTTCCTTCCTTGACTGCCTTTAGCCCTTTCCACAAGCTGCTCTCCATCAGTTGATTCCATGATTCCGTCGAATCCATGCCCTCGGCTGCCCGCTGCTCGATAAAAATATAGTCCGGGGCGACCTCCGGCAGCACCTCCGCCGATAACGAGGTGAACCAGTCCGGAGCGTCAGCCAGATACGGAGGAGTATTCAACCCCAACTGCGTATATAAAAGCTGGCTGCTGCCCATCTTGGCATGTTGTCCCAAATAGCGATATTGATTCGGCTCCACGCGCAGCACCATTACCGTCTGATCGCCTAAAGCTTCCGCAAGCTGCGCCTTTGCTTTGGCCACCTTAGCATCAAAAGCCGACTTGGCTTGTTCATATTCGGCTTCCTTGCCGAAAAGCTCCGCCAGCAACGGCATGGCTTCATCCATGGATGGGCCCGAGTCAAGCGCCACTGTTGGCGCAATTTTGCTTAATTGCCCATATACCGCTTCATCCATGCCAAGACCTTGAGCCAAAATCAGATCTGGCCCCAAATTAAGTAACAATTCGTAATTCTGCTCATATTGAGGGTATTCAATCAGTTCTACGCCGTGCGAGGTGAAATAATCCGCTCGATACTCGGGCTCCAAAAGCGGCATAAACACCACAAATTGCGGCTTAACTCCCATCTCAATTAGATATTCCGCATATCTGGTATTCATCACTAGCAGCTTCTTGGGCTGAACCGGAACAGCGACTTCCCCCAAAGGGCCCTTGTAGACATGCGTCTCTCCCGCTTGCTTCTCCGCAGGCGGCTCTTCCTCTGAACCGGAATGATTTGCTTCGTTGCCAGACCCCGTCCCCGTGCTTGCACTCCCTGATGGTGTTGCAACTGTCTTGTCATTGCCGTCTGCACACGCCGTCAGTCCAATAAGCAACATTGCCGTCACCACGAACACAACAATACGGTTATACATTACAAATATACTCCCCTCTATTTTGTTGATAATAATTATCATTATCAAATAATAGCGAAAATGGGTTCCATGCTCCATGGGCGATTGTGCTTAAAATCTGTGATTATTGTGCTGCCTGTTTCGTAATGCTTGCAATAATCTGACGCAGTATTTCCGCATGTCCGATAGGTCCGCAACCGTTGACCCACAGACCTGTTTCGACGTGGAAAACACGATTGTTTTGAACCGCGTCCAGTTGACGCCAGTATTTACTGCTCATCAATGCCTGCAACGACTGCTGATTATCCTCGCCTTCCGTAATACGATTCTCAACAAAAATATAACGCGGATTGGCAAGCGGCAACTGTTCCAGGCGCAGGGGGTTAAACCAGCCCTGACCCTCGTTCAGAACAGACGGAATCGTCAATCCCAGCTCGCGATAGAGGATGCGAGAGACGCCGAAGGAATGGGCCCCCAAGTAACGATATCCAAAAGGCTCCACACGCAGCACCATCACAGTAGCACGGGTTCGTATCACGTCTGCCAGTTGATTGCGCGCCTCTGCCGCAGCAGCGCTAATAGCCGCATATACTCGCTCCGCTTCCCGCTCCCTGCGAAACAAGACCGCCAATTGGGAGATCGCCCCCATCATATCGGCCGCAAAGCCGATTGCCATCGGAGCAATCGTCATCAGATGTCGCCTCGTCCCCTCGCTTATCATAGGGCTGACAATAAACTGGGTCCGTTCCGCCTGAATGGCTTGGTAATCAATCATATATTGCGGGACAGGAATCATTTTTACCCCGTGCCGTTCAAAGGCCTTCCGCTGGTGCTCGGGCAACAGCAACGGGACTACCAGCACCGAATGCGGCACAATCCCCAGCGCCAGCAGCGACTCTGCATAAGTCGCCGATAACACGCAAATACGGCTGCTGGCGACGCTCCGAACATAGGATTTGGGCGAGACTCCAGTAAATTGCTTGAACCGGCGGCTGAAATAATAGGCGTCCTCAAAGCCCACCTGTTTGGCAACGTCTTGAGCCAGGGCGCCAGCCAACAGCAAGCGTTCCTGCGCTCGGAATATCCGATATTGATTCAAATATTCAAGCGGCGGCTTTCCTGTCATGGCTCGGAATTTGCGCGAGTAGTGCCATGGACTAAGATCCGCCAACTTCGCCATCGCTTCCCTCGTAAGCGACTTGTCGTAATGCTGATGCACATAATCAATGGAATTCAGCACAGCCTGATCCGCTGCTTTATTCGCAATTTGCTTGTCCTTCACAGCTTGATTGCCGGTCTGTTCTCCGCTATATGCCGCTTTGTACAACGTGTCCAGCAACAAGTAAAGCAACTGCTGGCGAATCAATTCCTGCTCGATACCGCTGCGTCCTTTTCCCGGAAACGCCAGCTGCTCCAACTGCTCCCCAACCTCATCTTTCGCCAAAATATCCAATACGACCGGTCCTTCTGCAGGAACCGACCACTTTTGCCGCATCAGCTCTCCCCCATGCGGATCTGTGCGCAGCACCTCATATTGGCAAAAGTCAATGACCCAGCCCTTCAGTCCAAACCCGACAGCATGTATAATCTCCACCTGCGAACCAGCCGCAATGCCAGCAAGACTTCCCGGCTCAAGCCTAATAACCTGCTCATTGATTGTCCAGTCCGCACTGCCGCCCGTCACATAGATCAAGACGTTATTCCTTGTATAGAAATGGCTCGCAATCGGCTTTAAGTAGGCTTCGAGCGTCTGCAGCCCCTGCCACCGAAACAATACTTGCTCCATGTCCCGCCTTTCTTCCCAATAAAGCGACACGCGCGACTCCCCCCTTGCTTGAAATGCTCCTGTACATTTTTTCATCGATCATAGCACTGAAAACCATTCTCAACAATAGACAGGCTCGTTCCCCGCGGACTCGACATGATCTCCGGTCAATTGGATAGCATGCAAAAAAGAGGGGCTTGTCGCCCCTCTCCGCTATTTCCGTCCGCACATCTCCGGTTTAATTTTTCTTTCTCCCTAGTTTAACTCGTCAATAACATGCCCTAATCTTAGCAGCAGCACAGTTGCTTCCGCTCTTGTCGCCGACTCTAACGGACTAAATCGATTGTTGCCACGCCCATTCAGTAAACCTCTCGCCACAACTTCTTGGATATACCCCTTAGCCCAATGCGGTATATCGGCATCATCGCGGAAGGTTGTGTTCCCCGGCGAGTTCCCCCACTTCATCGCTCTCCCTATCATCGTCGCCATCTCTGCCCGACTCACGTTATGCAACGGTCGAAGCGAATGATCCGGATATCCGGATAATAGACCCTTCTCCACCGCAATATGAACCGTAGATGTCGCCCAAGCGGGAATTTGATCCTGATCCACAAAGCGATGCTCGGTCAATGTGGGAGCCGAAGAAGCCAGACCCACTGTTCGGAGCAAGATCGCTGCGAACTCGACTCGTGTGATGCCGCTTTGCGGACTAAACCTCGTTTCCGTATGACCGTTTACAATTCCTCGCTCGAAGGCTTCGCATAGGAAGGTCTCCGCCCAGTGACCCGTTATGTCAGAAAATGAGCATACCGGAGGTTCCAACGCTTCCTGTGTTGCTACACGATAAATCGTCAGACGATAGGTCTTGAGCGTCCCGTTCTCTGCCTTCACGATAAGCTCGAACACATTGTCTCCTTCTTCGAGAGCGACCGTTTTCTCTCCATCTATCCTTTCTTTTCCCAAGGAAACCGTAGCTTTTGCATCGGAAGGAGTCACTTTAATCGTTGCCTTACTAGACCTTGCTTCCGCTCGATAACTCGTCTCCTCTAGCGCAAACTCTGGTGATAAGACCAGCTTCTTCCCCTCTAAGATAACGTTCAAGTCGGCAAGATTGGCGTTGTTAGACTGCGACCATCCCGATCCGCCGCCCTGTTGATTCCCCGGTGTTGTTGGAACACCCTTACGATGAATCGTCAGGCTATAGGTTTCTGTCTCGCCGTTCTCTGCTGTCACGACAAGCTCAAACCAATTGTCTCCTTCGACAAGAACGACTGTTTTCTCTCCAGCCAGCTCGTCTCCTTCCAAGCTCACTGTAGCTCTTGCATCAGAAGGAGCCGCTATAATCGTTGCTTCCCTTGACGTGGTTTCCGTTCGATAACTTTTCTCCTCTACCGCAAATTCTGGAGATAACGCTAACTCTTCACCAGCCGCGATAATCTTAAGATTTGCCAGATTCGCATTGTCCGAACGGATAGGCTGCCAATTGGCATAGAGCAGCAAGCTGCTAGTTAATTGTGTCGTATCACCGATCCCATAGGGTACACCACTGCCATCAGACTCTGTGTTCCACCCTTGGAGGAGATGTCCTGTCCTTGTCCAATCAAGATCCTCTATAGTCACTAAAGAGCCAGTCTTATAGGGCTTACTTACATACAACCCGCTATCATCGTTCGAATCATTCCCCATATAAGTTAAGAAAGCTTGCATGCTCTCCATTCCTATTAAATAAGGATAACCATCATGATGCTGATCTACTTTCCATAAGGTATCGAAGTCCCAGTCCTCGTAGTTGGAAATATCTTTCATTTGTTCAGAAGTTAAGCCCTTACCGATGTTATCTGATTGCCCCGATAACTCCTTATCGTAATAACTGTTCGCGATGTTTCCTTCGATATAGCGGTTGTCACCCACTAAACCACCGGCTCTAGTGATCTGTCCGGCGATCGAACCTTTCGCAAAACTATTTTCAATGGTTCCGGAATTATCCCCGACAAGACCTCCCATTGAATCAGAGCTTGGATTGCACATCCCTGTTAAATTAACTGTAGCATAGCTATTGGATATTTTCGCTTGATCGTTGTCACCCACTAAACCTCCGATATCATCGCAACCAGACACATTCCCGATTGCAAAAGAAAAAGAGATGTCACCCTTCCTATTTCCTCCGATTAAACCGCCGGCGTCAACCTCACCCGCGACATTCCCTGCAGCATAGCTGTAGGTGACAGAGCTATTTACAAACTCACCGATCAACCCGCCCGTGTTTTTATGACCCTTTACTTCGCCTGCAGCATAACTTAAGGTAACGTCGCCCTCTTGAAAGCTGCCCACGAGCCCCCCTTCATTACGGCTACCCGTGACACTCCCCATTGCAGAGCTTTCAGTGATCGTGCCCGTTATATATTCACCGACCAAACCGCCTACACTTCTATCGCCCCGAACATCCCCGAATGCAGAACTCTTTGAGGTGTTTCCTTCCTTAATGAATCCCGCGAGACCTCCTATATAGTCCTCACCAGCAACCATTCCCTCTGCCAAACTCTTTGAAATATCACCATTTCTAAAATCACCGATCAAACCGCCTACATACCGTTCGCCATCAACATGACCTATTGCATAACTATTGGTAACATTCCCTACCGCATATCCTATTAAACCGCCAATGTAATCACTATTGGCCGTTACACTACCTGTAGCAAAGCTGTCTTTCACCTCATCCCCGTCTGAACTACGACCAATCAAGCCGCCGACATACCCAAAGTCACCTACTACAGATCCGAAGTCACCGACAACTGCTCCTGTCGCGTAACTATTAGAGACGTCTCCCCCCCTATTGCGGCCAATTAAACCACCGATATAACGCAGGTTCGCCTTCACATCGCCTGTTGCAAAACTATCGGAAACGTCGCCATCTCGAGATTGTCCGATTAAACCGCCTACATAGCCGCCCTTGCTTACGACCGAGCCTGATGCAGAGCTGTGTGATACGATACTTTCCAGAGCATGCCCAATTAAACCGCCAACATAGTCGCCCCGACCTGTAACGTCACCCGATGCAGAGCTGTCTGTGATGGCACTATTCAGGCCATATCCGATCAAGCCGCCTACATATTTTTTACCACTGACATCACCTGTCGCCGAGCTTTGAGAAATTGTTCTATGGTCAGTCCCCTCTATAACCCCAATCAAGCCGCCTACATTATCCTCACCGTGAACTTGACCTGCTGCCGAACTATCCGAGTAATCACTTGTAAAACTGCGACCAACCAGGCCGCCTACCTTATCGACACCCTGGACTTGACTTGTTGCGTGACTTCCTTGGGTAACGCTCGAGCCATTCTGACCGATTAGACCGCCCACGTGATTACCTTGACCTATAACAATACCAGACGCAGAGCTATTGATAATATCGCTCCGGGAGCTGTCGCCGATCAGACCGCCTACATTCATAACTCCGGACACATATACATCGGCATGGCTGTTGAATACCCTGTGTTGGCGATTAACGATTTGATTATTAAAACCGATCAAACCGCCTGTACTTTTCTGCCCATATACAGCTCCTGTAACACTGACATTTTCGATAGAGCCAAAATTGGTGCCGGCCAGAATACCTACATTATCCATCCCCTGAACTTGAGAGGCATGCACTTCCAAATTATGTACAATCCCATTACTCAAAGCACTCCCAACCTTGGCGAACAGTCCGACGTTGTTTCCTGTACTATGAATATACAAATTCGTAATACGATGACCTTGGCCGTCCAAGCTGCCTGTAAAGTCAGGGATCGGAACCCAGTCGGAAGATGCGCTAGACGTACTTAAATCGATGTCATTGTTTAGAACAAAATGACTCGATGAATAATTCCTGATCTCATAAAATTGTTCTGCTGTTGCGATCTGAAACGGATCTTCAGATGTTCCGCTACCCTCTGCAAAAGGACCCGCTGCATGAGCAGTTCCCGTTAACCCTCCTGGGTAAAATCCAACTACCAGCATGCAGACGACTAAAACCAAAACGCCTTGTTTCTTCCACTGATTCATAATTCTCCTCCTAGTGCTATAATGCCACCTGGTTTTCAGCGCCATCATAACATAGAGCAGTGAAAGAATTATGAAAGACTCTCCCCCTTCAGGAATGTGGCCCTAAATCACGCGCCAGAGCTATGATACGGTGTTATCCCATTTGCAAATAGGCTATCTACCAACTTGACCAATTCTTCCGACGATAGATCTTTGCCGTTGCGTATCCAAAGGCGAAATATAGATATTAGTGTGGATATGTAAAACTCAATTATGTAGGGTGCTAAGACCTCATTTGATGGAAAATTCACAATCAATTTCTCAAAGGGGATTTCTCTTTTCAGGCGTTCAACAAAATGAACAGCACCATAGTCGCCCAAGAGGGCTTTAAAAACAGAAATTTCCTCTGCATTTTCCAAACATTGAAGTGCATCTTGGAAAGAATGTGTAGAAAACTCTCTGCTTGCCATTTCCTCGTTAATGGATTTCATGACACGCTCTTCAACGTAGTCCAACAACTCATAGATATCCGTAAAGTATTGATAAAATGTACTGCGATTATATCCTGATTGGTTGGCAATTTCTTGAATGGATATTTTTTCGATTGGTTTTTGGCTATATAAATCACAGAATACATTTATAAAGGTTTGCCTTGTCTTGTCCGTAATTTCAGGTTGCTTTTTCATTTTTGCCTCCATTTTCTGCTCAATCGATTATCCGACAGATATTAAAAATCTGATGGTTGATGACCCTATAGTGAATCTATACAATAACATCATACAACACGTTGTTGGATCATCAACAAGGATTATCAACTATTTTAGGGAGGCTAACATGAGAATTTTATTTTTCGGTAGAGGTGTGATATCGACGCAATATGCTTGGGCTTTTGAACAGGCAGGGCATACCGTTGAGTTTTACGTTAGAAAAGGGAGAAAGGAAACCTTCGGAAGCCATATAGAGCTTGAAATGTGGGACGCACGAAGAGGGAAACAGCTAATAAAAGAAAGCTGGAACGTCAAACTTCATGAGGAGCTGAGCCCGAATTACGATCTCATTATTGTGAGTGTCAACACGGAACAGCTTCCAGAAGCAGCCCAATTACTATCGACTGCTGCTGGAAACACCCCTGTCCTAATATTCAATAATGTTTGGCAAGATTTGAAATCATCGATCTCGCCATTGTCTATGAATAATGTTGTCTTTGGCTTCCCCGGAGGAGGAGGCGGCATAGCGGACAATAGGCTTAGAGGTGGCTTTTTGAAAATGATATTTCTTGAAAAACCACGGGTAGGCACCGAGCATAATAACCAATTGGTCAAGGAATGCTTTGAAAGTGCCCATTTTAAAATTAATTGGGTAAAGGATATGCAAAACTGGTTATGGAATCACTTTGCCATGAATGCAGCTATGGAGACCGAGGTGTTAAAACTGGGAAGTTTTCCAGCGCTCATGAACCATAGGACCTCATTTGCAAATGTTGGGTTAAATATGAGAGAAATGATCCCTGTACTTAAAGCAAGAGGGGCAAAACTTGATGCCATTTCCCTCCTGCTGACTAAAATTCCACCGACACTTCTCGGCATACTTTTTAACAAGGTTATTTTTGCAAAGGGCAGCTTACCGCGACTTTTTGTGGAATACAACAACAGTAAAGCAGGTTTTGCGGTACTTGAAGTTGTGAGAGAAGCAAAAAAATTAGGTATACCTTTACCGCGTCTTACTATGGCATTTGAAAACACAGAGCATTACAAAGCTATTGAAAATTCCATATCATAGAAATTTGATTCCTAACCATCAAAACTTTATCACCGATGAATTTTCCAATTTTATTCTGTTGGAATTTCGTGATACAACTCGATTAAGTTCCCTGCGGGATCTCTGAAATTAACGCTTCTTATCCCATATTGTCTAGAAATCGGCTCCGACATAAAGTTGACTTTTTCCTTCAGTTCAAGAAATGCCTTGTCTACATCATTCACCTGAAAGACAATTACTGCCCGATCATTAAAATGATCGTGTACTGAATAAGAACAGTCGATCGCATCAGCCATGGATTTTCTATCATAAAGAGCGAGTGTGGTATTACCTGTATTGAAATCGGCATATTTGCCCTCTTCTGTTCCCCAAATGGGTTCAAATCCCATCACATCCCGGTAAAAAATAAAACATTCCTTAAAGCAATCTACGAGCAAGCGAGTATGGGTTAACTTCATTTCTAATCTCCCCCTGATCTTAACCATTATTACAATTCAGCACTTAACTCATTCGATGTATATAGGTTTTTCCCTCTTTTTGGTTTTGTTAGAAAGGGCAACAGCAGACTCTCTGGAAAAGAGATACTTTGTGTTACAATAAAGGTACCTCTTCTGAAGGGGCGTGATATTGTGAGCATTAACAGAGAAGAATTGAAGCGCATCATTGACCATATACCTGAGCAGGACGCCATTGAAGTTGCCGTTTTCATTGGATACCTGAACGCAAAACGAGAACGTGAAGCATTAAAAAATCTCGAACACGCCAGCCTGACCAGTATGGAATTTTGGAATAATTCAGTGGACGATGAGGTTTGGAACAATGTATAGACAAGGAGATATTGTAAGTCATACACGATACAAATAACTGCGGACACCTAAAACCTTCGCTTTTCACAGAGGTTAAACAGCAAGTCATGTATCTGCTTGACGAATGAATTATGAAGCGACAACAGCCTTTCACCACTCTACTCAGTGGTGAAGGGCTGTTGTTGTGCATAGTGATGACTTAGAGTTTAGGCGTCCCCAATTACGATGCAATGACACTACCGCTTCCACATGTGTTGAGTATGCGAGTCAACATATAAAAATATGGAAGGCGGCTGAATGTGCGGCATCTCAGGCATCGCCTTCCCTAAAAGCTGTTATGTTAGACCTTGAAGTTGTAAATAATCTTAACTTCCCCGTTCTCCTTCACTTCGATACGCTTTACCAGCATGAGAAGAAGTTCACGATCTAGCTCGTCAAAAGACGTTAGCTTGGCTATATCAGGTAAAGTCGGTTTGCCGTTATCTTGTTCTTACATCCGCATGCAGAAAAGTTAGATCTAAAAACAGTGTCTTGACAATAGGGTCCACCTTATAAATCTATTCGAAGTATTCACTGGGCTACGGTATCCCCATATTCCTGTATAAGGTATAATTATATGTATCCAAAGTTCAAATAGATGACCAAAATACTACAAAGGTGTGATAACAATGCAATGGCAAGAGGTTCGTACGATTTATCCTGATCAGTACGTATTGCTTGAAATTCTTGACTCTCATACCAAGGATAACATTCAGTTTGTTGATGAAGTCGCTCTAGTACGAGCGATTCAAGACCCTGATGAAGCAACGAGAGAACTGTTCAAATGCAGAAATAATAATATTGTTTATCATACCGGCCAGGAAAAAATAACCATTGAACTTAGAAATAATCCGCTATACAGGAGTAGATGAAATGCAGATTGAATATGCCCACAATTTACTTCAAGCTTCCATGACAATTTGCTATAGAGGGCGCTCCTTAACCATTGACAATCTAATCATTGATACTGGGGCGGCGCATTCCTTGTTAGCCTCTGATGTCGTTTCCGAGATAGGCATTAAGTTTGAAAATGGTGATAAGCTTCTACGGAGCTTTGGGATCGGCGGAGACGAATTCTCTTTCCAAAAACGCGTTGATCACATCCAATTAGGTGAATTAATCATAGAGATATTCTTAAAGGCGGCAATATGATCATTGACCTACATCGAATGGAAATGCACCCAACTAACCTCAAACACAGGTAACATGGAGTGCGAAAATTGCTCGCGTCCCCGTGCAGCTCCCATCGCAATCGACGCACCTGCTGCGACCATTCTATTCTGCCCTGCACTGGACATATTTCGCAGTCCAAAGAAATAGCGACAGTAGCTGCATTTCAAGGATGCTTCTGCCATTACCGAGTCCATTATTGATGCAGTTGGAGGAGAGACACTAGATTATTCACCCGCTGTTATCGATTTTCAACAAGAGACAGCCGCAAAGAGTAAGCTTTTACTCTTTGCGGCTTCTTTGTTTAATAAAGCGAATCTTGCAGGTTGAGTTGTCCACAAAAGGAGAAATATCGCCTCCTCCTTCGTAAAGCCCTCTACTCCAGCTCCAGCAAACGCAGTATCAGCGTCGCGGCTTCTGCTCGGGTTGTCGTCGCGTCAGGATTGAAGCGATTGCTCGCTTGTCCGCGTATCAGCCCCTTGCTCCTCGCTGCTTCCACCGCTGCCTTGCCCCAAGCCGGAATATCTTCAGCATCCGCAAAAGAAACCTGCTGTGCATCGCCAGGCTGCAGCTCCAATGCCTTTGCGATAATCATTGCCATCATGGTACGAGTAAGCGGGGCGTTCGGACGTACAGTGCCGTCCGGATAGCCGGTCAGCCACCCTGCTTCCACAGTCTTCAGCAACGGCGAATGTGCCCAGGCGCCAACCGTTTGCAGATCGGTGAAGCTGCGACTCGACTCGCTTCCCTCCAGCCCCAACGCCCGTTGCAGCATCACAATAAATTGTGCGCGAGTGACGGTCTGTTGCGGACGGAAGGTGCCGTCCTTATAACCAACAATAATTCCCCGGCGGGCTGCTTCCATAATTGAAGCCTTAGCCCAGTGCCCCTGTATGTCGTTAAATTCAATGTTACTGCCCAGCGGTGTTTCTTCTCCTCCGTTTTCCACAGGCGTCTCTTCTTCGCGGTTGCCTGGCGATGTTCCCCCACCGCCGTTCCCCGACTGTGTCCCTCCCCCTTCGTTGCCCGGCGGCGTTTCGCCTCCGCCTTGTTGCTCATCCAAAGCAATAGTGACCGTTGCATAGTTGGAGCGATCCTTGCCGTCGATGGCATAGTAAGTAAAGGTATCCGTACCGCTCGCTCCATTTTTCGGCGTATAGATGAACTGATTGGAGTGGCGCTCCACCCGCACAGTGCCTTGTGCAGGCTCGTCCAGTATAAGTCCCTGTCTCGCATCCATAATCCGCAAGCGAATTGGGTGCCGTTCAACCCGCTTGGGACAGCACCGCTAGGAACTTTCCCTTCTCCAGGCGCTCCATTCGTATTCTCCAAGAAGGTGGTAGACAAGCATCCTGAGAAAGCCAAGCAAATCTCTGCGATGTTGGATTGGCTGGCCAGTAAGGAAGGCTTCCTGCTCACCCATTACGGGTTTGAAGGAAAGCATTACACGCGAAGCGGCAATACCATTACATTGCTGGCGGATAACAGCGGCACAGGCAGCGGAACGCCAGAGGCGCCGGACTGGCTGTCCACATGGAGCTTCTTCACGCCCGAAGCCCCTATGGCGCTTGGTTTGCAGGTCATCGACCCTCGCTTAACCGAGCGGGATAAGGAGATTCGCGAATTTCTGGCGCAATTGCTGACCAAGCCCAAGCTTGGCGTAACGTTGTCCCCGCCGATCGGCATCGATGTCAGCGCATTCCGCTCCAAGCAAAATGAACTGTTGATCACACTGCTGTTCTCCGATAAGTCGGGTGCTCGCTGGCCGGAATACTATGCCGATCTGATGGACAACTATTACGGCAAAGAGATTATCGCCAATTTTGAACAGCAGGTTCGGGAGGCGGCTAGATAAATAATAATAATGATTTCCATCAGAAATCATTTTTGCTAGGATTTATAACAGTATTGTAAATATCGAGCAAAAAGGAGAGGCAAAAACAGATGATACTGAGTGGGAAAAAAGTGATCATGATCGGTGATTCTATAACGGATTGTGAACGGGCTCGTCCGATTGGCGAAGGGAAAGGGGACAGTAGTCTTGGGAGGGGTTACGTTGCTCAGCTTCATGCGATGCTAGAGGCGACTTACCCAACGCTGGATATGCGGATGATCAATATGGGTATCGGGGGGAATACAGTAAGAGAGCTTAAAACACGATGGCAGACAGACGTCATCGATTTAAGGCCAGACTGGGTCTCCATTATGATTGGCATCAATGATGTAGCGCGTCATTATAATCGGAGATTAATGAAAGAGTGGCATGTATCGCTAGAGGAGTTCGAAACGACATTGAGCGCTCTAGTCGAAGAAAGCAAAGCCGCGGAAATTCAAAAGATTGTCTTGATGACGCCATTCTTTATTGAAACTAACCCCAATGATCAGATACGTATCATGACCCTAGAATACGGAGCTGCCGTAAAAAGAATTAGCGAGAAGCATGGTACAATATACATTGATGTTCAAGCCGCATTTGATGTTTACCTAAAACATCATCATCCAACCGAATTAGCAGCAGATCGAATTCATCCATCGCAAACAGGGCATATGATTATTGCAAGAGAATGGCTGAAGTCTGTGGGATATACTTGGTTATAAGGGATGGAAATAGCGATTATGGAGAATTAAATATGCATGGGGAATAGTGAATATTCTCAGGGACGCATTCATCTGCTACAATCTCTGAATGAAAGCGATTGCAAGGTGTGAAAACAAGCGAGGTTTAGATCTTTTCGAGTCGGGGAAGGGGTTAGCGAATGAAGCAACTTTTTGTACTGGGCGATAGCATTTCGATCCAATATGGTCCTTATCTGAGGAAAATGCTTGAGGGTCGTTATCGGTACGATCGCAAACGCGGAGTAGAGGAAGCGCTCGCCGATCTGGATCGTCCGGTGGGAGCGAATGGCGGAGACAGCGGCATGGTTCTCGATTATTTGGGGCGAGAACGGGATAAGCAAGTCCGTTATGACGTGCTGCTTCTCAATTGCGGATTGCACGATATCAAGACGGACCCGGTATCCGGCCGCAAGCAGGTGTCGCCTGTCGCGTATCGCGACAATCTCGAAGAGATCGCGCGCATCGCAAGGGAGATGGCGCAGGCTCCCGTCTGGATCCGGACGACGGATGCGGTCGAACAAATTCATAACGCTCGTTCGACGTCGATCTATCGCTATCAAGACGATGTGGTCGCCTATAATGCCATCGCGGATGAAGTCATGTCCGCGCATGAAGTTCCGATCATCGATCTCTATACGTTTACGCGTTGCTTTGGTACAAATGCATTTAGAGATCACGTGCATTATACGGAAGAGGTTCAATGCTTGCAGGCTGCCTATATCGCCGGGCATCTGGACGGACGGTTTTGGATTTAAGCACGAGAACGCAGGTCAAAAAGCCTCCCCTTAAGTTGGAGGCTTTTTTGATGATCTTCGGGCGTTCCATTACCCTATTGCCCCTCCCCACTCTCCTCACCTTCAAGGGAACGGGTTATTTTCTAGTTTTGACTGGAGGTTTCCCACCCAGAATGTTGTGCAGGGAGTCGGATGGCCCTCCGGCTCCTTTTTCTATCCTAATCCTAACATGACGGTTTCATTCATGCAATTTGCCTCTTCTTACACTTTCATTCACAAACATTCCGGTCGGTGTTAATTCCAATCCTTTTTTTCCATGTGCTTCCTGTAGCTATATTGATTGCAATAAAGTTATTGAACCTTGCCGGTTCCTACAATAATCATCAACCCATAAGTCTCCTTTACATGCGCCCGCAACGATCCCTGAAAGGCTGGACAATCATCGTTTGTCACTTTCTTCCTCTGCTGATACCGGTTATCTCTCATCTGTTACGGTTTCCTATGATGCACTATAATAATTCTGAAAAGCTTGTAACTCGGAAAAATAGGAATAAGCCTAAACTTCTCAGCGGGAGGGGCAAAATTCATTGAAAAAGGTTCTTATCACTGGAATTGTAGCCAGCGGTAAAACAACACTCGCCAAGCGGCTATCCGAAACACTAAAAATTCCTTGGTATGAGTTAGATCTTATCGTTCATCATCGAACGGAGACCGACCGATATAAACGAACCGCAGATGAGCAGATTGAGGTTATTAAGGACATTGATAGCCATGGCGAATGGATATTCGAAGGGACAGACCGATCGTCCTATCGTTGTTTATTTGAAATGGCGGATACCATCCTATTTCTAGATACGCCTTTGTGGAAACGCCGAATAAGAATCTTAACCCGTTTTCTCAAACAAAATCTGGGCATTGAAAAGTGTAACTATACACCTGATATAAAGATGTTGAAAATGATGTATAAGTGGACGCGAGACTTCGAAGATAACCGCTCGGACTTCTAAGCCCGGTTACAACCATATAATGGAAAAGTCATTCGTATTTATGATAATAATGACTTGAGCTTTGCATCACATCTTCATCACCTAATTACATAGAACGGTATACATCTGACAAAAAGAGGGGTGCGTCTTGCCCCCTCCTCATCTAATGCTCCGATTTTGATCTGGCCGAATTGGCGTCCCCCTCCTGCTCCGCAAACGGATCGGACATCAGCGCAATCGCCAGCCTCGCTCCGTCGCGCATCCCTTGTAAATACAACCGTTCATTCTCCAGACCTCTGTAGTAATGGTGTTTGTCTTTCCATTCCGAATACTCCGGACATTGAGTCATATTCACACCGGAGAACAACGCCTCGAAAGCGTTCTTTTCCTCTTCCCGGTACTTTCTCAGATCCGTTTGGAACTGAATTCTAGCGGATACCTCATCCAGCCTTTCCTGAATCGCGCTCTGGAACCATGACGGAAACTCCATAACCTCATCTCTCCCCACAAAAGCTTTATCGATTCCCTTGCTCCCTTTCAGCCATTTTTTGAACATGAAATCGGGTGACTAGCTCGTCGACTTTTCGGCTCTGGGCCAGAACTGTTTCATTTGCTGAAGGCGGAATTCCCTTCGCCAGCGATTCCTGGCCAAGTTCGTTTAGCTTCGTCTCTTGACTGTACCTGATGCACACTCGGATTTTTAATGCGAATATCGGTTTATTTCATTTTAATGCGAATATCGAATTAAAACAATTATATCCTCACATACTATTTAAATAGCATGTGAGGTGAGGTGACAGGAAATGAAGCACCGAAAGGATCCGCCGGGCGATAAAAATATTATAGGTACTCAAGTTGTCGCCATTCGAAAAGCTAAAAGAATGAAACAAAAAGACTTTCTTGCCAGGCTACAAACATTCGGTCTCGATATCAGCCCAACTAGCCTGTCCAGATTAGAAGGGCAATACCGGCTTGTCCAGGATTATGAAGTCGTTGCAATTGCCAAAGCTCTCGATGTTTCCTTTGAGGAGCTATTGGGGGGAGAAACTGAAGAGTGACACTGTTCACATGACTTTACTGCTGGTCACTATGGAACTTGCCTAGATCATGGCTTCTACAGTCAAGATTCCTTCTTAGTTCCATTCACAAACTTTATGTTCCTAATCTAATGCTATGTTAATAACTCAAGGCTTTGTATTTTTAAATGTTGATTTCAACCTCATGATCAAGCTTTTTTATCCGCCTTCGATCTATCATCCCTCATTCCTCCTTTTCATCATTTCAAACGATTTTACTACCATTGAGTATTGAACTATTAATCGAAGGAACGGCATTTGCTCAGCGACATCCATGGCTAGAACCATAAACAATTCACATGTAACGATCCTGTTCTAATTCTGTTGCCGTCACTTATGATACGGTTCTCCGTATCACTCTTACCGCGAAATAAAAAGACACCCATTTAGAGTGCCTCTATATATCTGATTTAATATAACTACAGCGACGAATCTATCGCAACTTATTGTCTTGTTAGAGTACGGTTCACTCCACAGCAGTGTTGGCGATCCCGCGCCTCAGTCTATCCACTCGTGCGCTTTCAGTATTCGGATCAGCACGGTCGCAGCCTCTGCGCGTGTCGTTTCGCCTTTCGGACGAAACGTGTTCTTGCTTATGCCTGTCATGACATTAAGTTCGACCACCATGCGAACATCTGCCATGAATGCCGGGTTTATCTCCGCTATATCCTTGTAGCTTTCCAGGGTGGAATGATTGCCACTTGTCGAAAGTTTCTCGAGTTTCATCGCTGCCGCAAGCATACTTGCCATTTCCTCGCGGGTTAGCGGCTGATCGGGCATGATCCAGCCGCCTATAGCAAAGTCCAGTAGTCCCAATTCCTTCGCTTCAGCTACTTCAGCGAAATACCATGCATTAGGCTGAACATCGCCATAGGGTGCCGCGCTGTCGCTCGTCGATGCGCCCCGCCCCAACACCCTGACGAGCATGGCTGCAAACTCCGCGCGGGTCACGGATTCGTCGGGCGCGTACCGCCCGTTGCCCACACCGCTAACGAGTCCTTTCGCCGCTGCCAGTTGGACTAATGATTGGCTCCAATGATTTTGCACATCGGCAAAGCTAACCGCTTGCTCCGCCACGACATACACGCTGTTGGAATAAGAGCGAATCGACACCACCCACGCGCCATTGACCTGTTCCGTCCGGGCGGGGACGAACTCGAACTCCTTCGTTGATTCGTTGTAGCGGAAAGCGCCCCATTGTTCCGGCATGCCGGTCATATCCTTCGGCATTGTAATGATTCTCGTAAGCGCCTCACTGAACCGGTTGCTTGCTCCGATCGTTTTTCCCGACTTGCCATTCACGATTTCCATATGAAAATCGACAACCGCGCCGATCCGCTTTCCATTCGGCATGCCGTCCGCAAGTACGGCCTGTATGGCCCTGTCTCCTGACTTGTCGGTCAGGGTGATCTTGAAACAGATATCCTCCGCGTTTAAATTGTTTGCAACAAGCAAGTCCTTCAGCTCCGGAATGAGCGATGCTAAGCCGACCGGGACTTGATAACTGCCGTATGGGGTTTGGATCTCGATCATCAAGCTGTCATTCTTGTCCGCAAGGTCGGCTAGAATGATTGCCGGAATGCTGACATAAGCCATGCCGTCTTGGTTCGGCGTCACTATAAGCGTGACGGACGGCACCGAGATGTCAAGGGTATCCGGATCAAGCGATGTCCCGTTAAGATCGATGATCGGCTTGGCAACGTCAGGCATGGATCCACCGCCAGGAGCGGTGTTGCTGTGACTTACTGCTCTCGTTACCGTCAGGTTGTACGTCTTGGTCGTGCCGCTCTCCGCTGTTACGACAACCGCGATCCGGTTGCTTCCGGCTTCAAGCAAAAGCGGCGGAGACGCCATGCCGCTCGGCAAGACTAGTGGTCCTTGCACGAGCTCCCCGGCTTTGCCATATACGCTGGCGGTCACCGTCGCGGTACTGTCGGCCACCGATGGTGTCACCGTTACGCTGCCGATGTTGTTGCCAACGCTCGCCGTATAGGCAGTCGTTGTCGCCGCAAACGGCGACGGGCTCAGCGACCCGGGTGACAACGACAAGCCGCTCAGATCGGCGTTGCCGCTCGGCGCATGCACAATCATAGTTACGGATCGGCCCGCAGCTTCCACCCCATTCACATATACCGTCAGGATGTGAATGTTATCGCTCGCCGAAGTGTTGGGCGGAAGCGTGATGACGGCGGAAGCGCTTGTATCACTGATGACATGGGCTGGAGCGGCCGCCTCGCCATCTACATAGACGCTGACCGACTGTCCCGTAAGATTGTGGCCTGTAATGTCGACTACCGCACTCCATCCCGCGTTGGTAAAGCCGGTTCGATTACCGGAAATCCCCGTAACGACAGGCACGGCAACGATAAAGCTTGCGCTTGTCGCGTCGAGCGTATTGTGATAGACGTTTTCCACTGTATTTCCTAACACACTCACCGTGTAGACACCATCATCGAGCTTACCGTCGAACGTTAGCGTATAGGTTCGATTCGCCTCTTCGTAACTTGCCGTATACGCGGTAAATGCCTCGTCGTCTTTGTCCATGCTAAGGAGCGGAAGCGCATTGCCCGCATTCAGTTCTGTTCGATCCGCCGCCCAATAGACCGCTTCGCTCACTGATACGCGGACGGAGGACGGAGGCGCGGCGAGTCGCTGATCGTCCGTGAAGTCGAAGGATACGACAGGCTTGGTCGTGTCGTAGAGGAAGGTCGCGACATTAGACGCTTCGTTGCCATTGCCAGCTGCGTCGGACGTTGCGTTCGCCAATACACGCACGGTCACAGCATGACCGCTCACAATCGGCGTGATCGTGGCGGTATAGACAGACGTGCTGGACCTTGCAACGTTGGAAACTGTACCGTTTCCGACCATGATACTGCCATCATCAAGATCGTCTACGGGTTCGCTAAACGTTATCGTGATCGGAAAGGCAGCGTTAACCGTTCCTCCGGCCGTACTGGATACGACAACCGTCGGCGGCGTGCTGAGCGCATAAGCTTGCGAGACCACATTCGCGACATTTCCGACCTTGTCGACCGCCCGAACGTGCAAATACCAGTTGCCGTCTACGCCTGTTCGCTCCAGCGTCTCGCCGCTCACGAAATCCGCCCATCCGTCGGTCGGAACGGCGGTGTTTTGCGACCATGCATATTGTACTGATGCAGGATCGAGACCGCTCTCCGCATCGGTAACTTCAACTCTAGTTGAAGCGTATTTCGACGGCGTCGCATTCCCGTTCAAGTCGAATTGAATATCGGGTGGCGTGGAATCTCTCATTACGGTAATCGTATACGTCTTACCGGGTTTGAAATACGGCTCAACCCGAACGGGAATCACCGTCGACTCACCCGAGAAGCTGACCGTTGCAATGCTGCCGCTTGCTTGCGGCTGACCATTGATCGATAACGATGTATGAGCTGTTTCTTCCAGCGTCGCCGTTACATGCACGTCCGATACAGACAGGCCGTTGTAGTAATATGTATAGGACGTATCGGCGGAGGAAAACGGGCTGTCGAGGGGCCCTTCCTGAACAGTCAGACCCACCAAGTTGTCGCTTCCCGGCACGGTAATTTGTCCATAACCATTACTTCCCCAAGCGACGACAGTGCCGTCCGATTTCAGCGCCAGCGAATGGTCAGGTCCTGCGGCGATCGACACTACCCCGTTCAGATCGGCCGGCACGGTCGCTTGTCCAAAATAATTATTTCCCCAAGCCACGACGGTGCCGTCCGACTTCAGCGCCATCGATGTATCCGACTTAGCGGCGATCGACACCACCCCAGTAAGACCCGCCGGTACGTTCGTTTGTCCATTCCCATTATATCCCCAAGCGACGACGGTGCCGTCCGATTTCAGCGCTAGCGAATGGCTGCTTCCAGCGGCGATCGCCACGACATCCGTAAGACCTGCCGGTACAGTAATCGGTTGTACAAAAACATTCTTTCCCCAAGCGACAACGGTCCCGTCCAATTTCAGCGCCAGCGATTGGTATTGCCCTGCAGCAATCGACACTACCCCCGTAAGATCTGCTGGCACGTCTATTTGCCCCAAACTATTATATCCCCAAGCGACGACGGTGCCGTCCGATTTCAACGCCAGCGAATGCCACCCCCCCGCAGCGATCGACACCACCCCCGTAAGGCCTGCCGGCACGGTCGTTTGACCATAGTAATTATCTCCCCAAGCGACGACGGTGCCGTCCGATTTCAGCGCCAGCGAATGGCTACTTCCAGCGGCGATCGACACCACCCCCGTAAGATCTGCCGGTACTTTTACTTCTTCGAAAAATGCAGGGCCCCAAGCGACAACGGTGCCATCTGATTTCAGAGCTAGCGAATGATACATTCCTGCGGCGATTTGCTGCGTACGGCTGCCAATCCCTGTTTGCGCCGCATCCGCCGATTGAATACCGAAAGGAGCCGTCAAGCTTAATAACAATGCGAAAGACGTTACCAGTTGGACGATCTTATATAATACCTGTTTCACAAATACTCCCACCCCGATTTTAACCATTCCGTTTCCTCCCAACCTCTAATCTTGTATCTTCAGTATATTTTTCACTCCCATCCGACATAAGTAGACACTTTTATGTGTACCTTAATTGAACTAGAACGCAATAAAATATAATAAATAGCCTCCGCGGAGGAGGCTATCGGATATGCGCTAGGATAACTGCAACGTAACGGTCGTTCCTTTGCCCGGTTGACTCGTCACCTTCACCTTCCCGCGATGCGCGTTCATGATTTTTTTGACATGAAACATGCCGAGACCGAAGTTGTGACCCGAATTCACCTTCGTGGAGTAGAAAGGTTCGAACAGGTTTCTCAATTGTTCCTCGTTCATCCCCCTTCCCGAATCCGTAAAATGAATTCTCACATGACGTCTCATCCGTTCTACCGTTACGGTCACCTGCCCCCGTCCGTCCATTGCTTCGATCGAATTGCTGATAATGTTCGAGAAGCACTCTGCGATCAACGTCCGATCGATATGCAGCATTACAGTTCCATATCGCCTCTCGAACGATACAGCCGGATGCGGGAATTGGTCGATCGCCTCGTCCAACAGAATAGACACTTCGGTAGATTCGAGCTCCGCCGTGACCCGGCTTCGGGTTAAATAGGATAACTTGGACACCATGCTCATCAGATGCTCATTGGAGCGGAGCAAGCTACCTAGATGTTCCTCTGTGATTTCGTATTGCTTGGACGCGAGACTGCGCTGCATATTCAATGCATGCAGTTTATTTTTCGTTATCGCATTCTTAAATGTGTGCTGCATCATGCTCGTGCCCAGTTGCATCTTGGTAAGCACGACAGAGGATTGAAAGCGTGCGAAGACATTATATACGTATAACACTAATCCTAACAGTAAACTGATTAGGCAAAGGATCGGAATAAACGTGATAATCTCTACTGGAAGTCGGAAATAAGTGCCTTCCGTTTGCAAGAGCAGCAAGAACACTTCAGGAATCAGAATGATCATCCCGATCCCGAAATATTGAAGTTTCTTAACTCTTCCTTTCTCTGCTTTCATCATCCCTTTGATAAATAAAGCAATAGAGGCCAGCAGATACGGGATGCCCCAGCTTAAAATATAGGAATAATTCATTCTCGGATTCGGATACACATCGCTGAAAATAAAGGACAACATCGCCGGAACAAACAATAAACCGGTCATCATCGGATTTGTGTATCCCGCAAAAACGATGAAAAAGATAAGCACTAAGTAATACGGAAAGGTGTGGATGACGATATTCAAGAAAGCTGCAACAACAGACAGCGCCGTTATCCAGCCATTGCTTGAATCCCCAGACTCCAGGTAAGGGAGGATGAGCTTTTCCAAACCCACTTGCAGACCGCTTAAACCCAATGTAAAAAGAAGAAGCGCCCCCCAAATGAGTAAGCGGTTTTCTCTATGTTTTACAAGCAAGTAAAGCCCTACAGGGCACGTGACGACAGACAACACCAAGAAAGCAACGATCATTGTTTACGCTCCTTACTCTAGAAGCCCCCATTTATGACACTTGTCCGCCAGCTCTCGAGTCGATCGTTGCCAATCAAATTTGTCCAGTATGCGACCGACATGCTTCTTCACCGCAGACAGACTGACGCTGTTCATATCGGCGATTTCTTGCTGCGTCTTCCCCTCTACAGTGAGTTTGAGCAACACGATATCATAAGGAGTTAGAAGCTTCTTCTTCTTATCAAATACGAGCTTTCTTAATCTCGGACCATATTTGGTCCCCTGATCATTCATCGCCCCCGCAATTACAGCGGGAATTTGTTCGAATTCATCCTTGTACACAAAGTCGTATGCCCCGCTCAGAAACGCTTCATTAAATACTTCATCGTCATTATCCAAAGAACTTACCATAATGACTTTAACCGAAGGATACTTGTGCGCAATATCCAGTGTGGCATCCAGCCCCGACGAGTTGGCATCGCCCAATATAATATCCATGAGAACGACATCCACCGATATTTGCTCGAGCGCTGCCATGCAGGCTTCCCTATTGTCTACGCAAGACACGATCTCAAAAACGGATTCGCCCGCAAAATACATTTTCAAGCCGTTAATCCATTCCCAATCGTCCTCGACGAGCAGTACTTTCGCGCGACTCATCCCGCTCCCCCCTCTCTCTTCTATATCTCAAATTATCCTATAAACCTACTTAGAAAAGGAAGTAGACAATTACATGTATACCTTTCCATGATATTCGGTGTAAGTAATTTGTATTGACAGTATCCAATAACTCCAGCTATCAAAGCAATAACCGCTCCCCAAAAGACTTGGACGATATTCGCCCGAAGCCGTTCATTCATTCTTTCTTGCGATTCAGCTACACCAATCTCAAAATCTACTGTTCGAATTCTTTCGTTTTTCTGCCGGCAGTATGGCCTCGATAACGTCCCAATGTTCGGCGATCTTTCCATTCTCCACGCGGAACAAATCGTAGAAAGCGGTAGGCTGGCCATCGAAGGAACCTTCACTCGCCGTAAGCACAAAATCGCCTTGTCCGACTACCTGATGGACTTGAGTATATTGAAATTCAATATTTTTCTCCTTCAGCGCCTGCAAAGCGGCATGAAGACCGGAAAGCCCGTCTGCAATATGCGGACTATGCTGAATGTAGTTATCGCCATCAAAGTAAGAGGCAAGCAGCTCGGGCTTCCTCCCAAGCAAAATGTTCTCCACATAGCTTTTGACCAATACTTTGTTGGCATCCGTCTTGTCGATATCCTTAATCGCGACCGGTCCGTCAATCATCGTATGATTGCTTGGCGTATTGTCCGCCATCTCTTGCAAATTGTCCCAATGCTCGACGATGAGCCCCTTCTCAAAACGGAAAATATCAAAGGCGATTTTAGGGCCGTGAAAATCATATACGGAATGAAGAGCCACATAATCTCCGTCGCCTAAAGTACGCTTAATGCTTACCTTTGTACCAACTTTCCTCAAATGTTCAAGTGCGCCAAGCATGGCTTCACGACCATCAAGTAAGGCCTGGTTGTGCTGAATATATTTCTCCGGATGAACGTAAGCCGTAATCGCTTCGGGGTTGCCGCTCTCTAAACTTTCCAGCACAGTGATTGCTTTAAGGACAAGCTCATTTTGATGGTTGAATGTCATTGTAAATATCCTCCTTAGAGTTTATAGTCATTAGATAAATAATGAACATTATGTTGTTTATTTATCTTTCGCTCATTATAATGAAGACGAAGACAACGCTCAATATTTAATATTTTTGTTTTTGAAGGATAAGATACAACTCATAGAACTTTGTCGCTTAACGGTCTAAATTAATTGGGGGAGAAACGAAAATCATGAGTGGAAAAACGGATCTAAGGGTACTACGCACTAGACAATCGATTCGAATGGCCTTTTATGAGCTCATTAAGGAAAAAGGATATGAAGCGATAACGATCCAGGATATTGCAGATCGGGCTATGATCAATCGAAACACATTTTATCTTCATCACCAAAATAAACCCGATTTATTGGACACATGTACGGATGAGTTGTTGAGCGAATTAAAAAATGTGATCGTACTATGTCCATTCAATATGAGTCCTTTCCAAATTTCTACACTTGAGACAGTCATGCAAACTGTACTGGAGCATATTTCACAGAACACCACCTTTTACTATGCCATGTTAATTGAAGAGAATAGAATCTACCGGTTTCGGGCGAAAATGGAGAATATCATTAAAGATAAACTGAATGAAGGCTGGGATCTTGCTCAGGGAAGTTCCCCTTTTGCGATATCCAAGGAATTGCTGCTCGAGTACCTCGTCTCGTCTTTCATGGGGATTGTCGTGTGGTGGATTAAAAACGATCTGCCTCTTCCTACAGGTGAAGTTGCATCTCAATTTAGCAGAATCGTTGCCTACGGGCATTTAAGAGCCGCCGGTATCGCCGTCGGGGAATGAAACTGCGTAGCAACATTGAAAAGAGGGAGCTGCGTCGCAAGCCAAACAAAAGGAGCTGCCTGCAGCAGCTCCTTCGTTTATTGATCCTATGTTTCCTCTAACGAAACCTACAATTTAAACTGATCTACCTCAGTCATTACGCACTATCAATGCGTCATATCCGGATGCATCTCGATCAGCGTCGAATCGAGCGGCCGATGGATGAACATCCGTTTGCTTCTTGCTCTGGGATACATCCCCGATACCGAGTACCCGTTCGGTTCCGAAGCTTCGCTTTACTCCTTCACCGCTCCGATCATGACGCCTTTAACGAAATATCTCTGCATGAACGGATACAAGAACAGGATCGGAACGGTAGAGACGATAATCGTCGCGTATTTGATCGTTTCGCCGACCGGCATCCGGTCCCCGCCGCCGACGGACGTCATCATATTGTCAGTCGCGTTCTGGATGAGGATTTCGCGCATCACCAGCTGCAGCGGCCATAACTCGCGCGTACGCAAGTAGATCATCGCCGAAAACCATGCATTCCAGTGTCCTACACCATAGAACAGCACCATCACGGCTAGCACCGGCAAGGAAAGCGGCAGCACGATCCGGAACAATATCGTCAGATCACCCGCCCCGTCTAACCGGGCCGACTCCTCCAGACTGACGGGCACCGCTTGGAATGCGGTACGCATGATGATCATGTTATAAGCGCTCATGGCGCCCGGGATGATGAGCGCCCACCGCGAATCCATCAAGCCGAGACCGCTGACGAGCAGATAAGCGGGAATTAGTCCGCCCGAGAAAAACATCGTGATGACGATCATCATCATCATTTGATTTTTCCATAGCAGGCCTTGCCTGGACAGACAATAGGCTCCGAGCGACGTCATCAGAATGTTCAGAGCCGTTCCGACACCGACGTAAAACAGCGTGTTCAAATAGCCGAGCGATATCATCGGGTTTTTAAACACCATTTTGTATGCCTCGACCGTAAACCCGAGCGGCATGAGCAGAATGCCTCTGTATTGAACGACGGAGGCGGGATCGCTGACGGAGGCGAAAAAGACGTACAGAAGAGGATATAAGGTGACGATTGACAGCAGGATCATAAAAAACGCATTTCCGAAATCAAATATCCGTTCGCCGGCCGTTCGATGCTTCGAAATATTCATTCCCTCCTAAAACAGCTTTGCGCCGCCGGATCGTTTGATGATCAGATTGGTCGCCAGCAGGAAGGCGAAGTTGATAACGGCATTGAACAGCCCGACGGCCGAGCTGAAGCTGTAGCTCGATTCCAGAATCCCTTTGCGGTATACGTAAGTTCCGATCACGTCAGCCGTTTCGTAGGTCATCGGGTTGTACAGAAGCAGTATTTTCTCGTCGCCAACCGCCATGACGGAGCCCATCCGCAATATGAACAAAATCGCAACCGTCGGTAGAATGCCCGGGATGGTAATATGCAGGACCCGCTTGAAGCGTCCCGCTCCGTCAACCTTGGCCGCTTCGTACAAGGTCGGATCGATGCCCGAGATCGCCGCCAGGTAAATAATCGAACCCCAGCCTACCTCCTGCCAAATGCCCGAGGATACGTAGAGAAACCGGAACCATTTGGGCTCCTGCAAGAACAAGAACGGCTCCAAACCGAAAGCGGCGATGATTTGGTTGACCAAGCCGTCGGCGGACAGGAAATCGACCATCATGCCAACGACGACGACGAGCGAAATGAAATGCGGCAAATACGTGATCGACTGCACCGTCCGCTTGAAGAGCCGGTTTCTCAGCTCGTTCAGCAGCAGCGCCAGCACGATCGAAGCGGGAAAGCTGAAGGCGATGCTGTACAAGCTGAGCAGCAGCGTATTGCGTACGATGCGCCAGAAGTAAAAGCCGTGAAAAAAATCGCTGAAATGCCGGAACCCGACCCAAGGGCTGTCCGCAATGCCGAGGCTTGGGGAAAAATCCTTGAAGGCGATCTGAACGCCGTACATCGGGCCGTAATGAAATACTAGGTAATAAGCGATAACGGGAAGCGCCAATAAATAAATCGTTCTGTTTTTGCGAAAATCTTTGGCAGCCGTCTTCAGCATGTCATATCAGCCCCAATCGCAACCGTCATTGACGTTTGTTGTAACGGTCCAATGCCGCTTGCCGAAGCTTGATGGCATCCTCGATTTTCATCGATTTCAACGTTCCGACGAATTTGTCGAAGTTGTCGAGAGGCTCGATACCCATAATCAATTTGTTGATCGTTTCATTGAAGTAAGTGTTCACATCGTTCATGATCGAGTTGAATCTGGCGCTTTCTTCGGCCGTTTGCGTCAGAACGGGCAGCCATTTCTCGTTTTTGGCGTTCATCCAGGTTTCGATGGCTTTCTGCTGCTCGGGGAGGCCGGCATATTGCTCCATGTAGCGGCGATCCTGCACGAATGGCCCGTTGCCCATCGCGAGAATGTATTGCCCCATCGCTTGGGCAATCGGCAGCTTATCCGGGTTTTTCAAGATTTTGTCGGTATATTTCGGATAGCCGTCGGTCAAGGCGTAGCTCTCGCCTTCAATGCCGAAGTTGAACAGCATATGCCCTTCCTGCCCGTATTTATAATCGAGCCACTTGACGATTTCTTCCGGATTTTTGGCGGATGTCGTAATCGCGGCGCCTATTCCCGAGAAAGGAGCTTCCTTCTGGCCGAGCTCCGGCTTATCGCCGGTTTTCAGCACAGGGTAGGGAGCGCCGGCGAGCTTGAATTTCGGATCCTTATCTCTCATAAGATCCATGTACCTGCCGACTCCGCCTCCTACCAGCAACGGAACGGAGCCGAGCTGGCTGTTGGTCACTTTGGAGTCCTGCAGCTTAGGGTCGGTTGCGGCATAATCCTTGTCGATGAGACCTTCCTTGAACCAGCTATGCATGACCTCAACGAACTCTTTGAACTGAGGCTCGATCGCTCCGAATTTGATTTTTCCGTTTTCTTGATAGAAGCCGTCGGAAATGCCCCAAGCGTAGAGGAAATAAAATCCGCTGCTGCCGCTGTTGAAATTGAGCAGAACCGGAATTTCGTCCTGCTTGCCGTTTCCGTTCGGATCGCCGTTTTTAAAAGCCTTATAGACGTTGTAATAGTCGTCGATCGTTTGGGGCATTGGCAAATTCAGCTTCTCCAGCCAGTCCTCTCGAAGGGCAATCCCGCCGTAAGTAAGCAAATAATCGTCACCGCGAATGAACGGAAAGGCGTAGATATTGCCCTCGTCCGTCGTGATCATCTTGCGATACTCCGGATGCTCCTTCAGAAGCTTGGTCAAGTTCGGAGCGTGCTTATCGATCAGCTCGTTCAGGCGGATGATCGACTTTTCTTTGATCAGCGCGTCTGCGCCTTTGTTGACGGTCCCCCAGCTGTACTCGATGACGTCCGGAAGCTTGCCCGATGCGAGCATCAGGTTGAGCTGATCCTTATCCTGACCGGCTGTCGGGTGCTGGAACTCGACCTTCGTTCCGGTCCTCCTCTCAAGTTCCTTGTAGGCTGCCACCTCGCTATAGCTTTTTAAAGTGGCCGAAACGTTGGCGTTCAACACAGCCCAGTAAGTCAAGGACGCAGGATATCCGGCTTCCTTTTTGTCGGGCGTTTGCGTCGCCGCATGCGTTCCTTCTCCCGTTTGGCTTGACGGTGCGGCCGCCGGCGTATTTCCCCCGCATGCGCTCAAGAGCATGGAAGACGCGAGCAGCAGGGAAACGATCGTTCCCATTTCTTTTTTCATGGTGGAGAACCTCCCTTTAGGTATTCGTCTTTCGACTCGCTACCGATCATAAATCCGCGTCTCTCCATTGAACATAGCCGATTCGGAAACTCGGTTAACCATCCTTAAGATCACCGACATTTCCCATTTAAGAAGGGCATGCCGAATTTCGGATGACGGTGTTCTCAAGGCATTGCCGCTTCAGCCTGCAGGCGTTTCATTCTGCTTGCCGCCGATTTCCATCGTTTCCCGGTACTTGCCCGGCGTGATGCCCTCGTATTTTTTGAACATGCGGATAAAGCCGACATCGGTCGCATATCCGACTTTTTGCGCTACGGCCGATAGGGTCAGGGCCGGGTCGGCGAGCATTTTTTTGGCGTATTCCATTCTCAGTGCCGTAATGAAATCGGTAATCGTCTGCCCGCTGTGCTTCTTGAAAACCGCGGACAAATGCTGCGGCGTCAGCTCGAAATGATCGGCCAGCGTCGTCAGGCTCAGCGTGCTTTCCTGAAAACGTTCGCCGATATAGCGGGTGATCATGCCGTACAGCTTTTCGCCGCGATCGGGTCGCCCCGCCTTTACATGCGTGCATACGGCTTGGTACAGAAGCTTCGTCTGCTCGTGCATCTCTTCTACCGTCGCGCAGGAGGAAATGGTCTTGACCGGGTCCTCTCCGTCCTTGAAAATAACCCCCTCCTCCATCTTCAAGGTGTGGAGCAGCTTAAAGATCGTGCTCAACATATCGATGAACAGGCATCTCCCCATCTCCGGGGTCATGCTGCCGGCTTCGACGTTCATGGCGTACAGTTGGTCGAGCAGCTTCTCCGCGCCAGCCCAATCTCCGCTTTTGGCAAGATTCATGAGCTGCACTTCGGTTTCCATCGGGTACAAATAATATTTGAATTTCAAATGCTTGACCCGTTCGTACAGAATGACATGGTTCGAGCCGTGCACCATCTTGTAATCAAGCGCGAACAGAGCTTCCCGGTAGCATCGCCCGATCTCTTCCATGCTTGGGCAAGTTTCGCTTAAGGCAACTGTAAGATGCATCCCGAACCGCTGCTCGAGCAGCCGCTTCAGCTCCCCGGCGGCATTCTGCAGAGTGTGGCGATTGAAGTCCCCGCTGTCCGCTTCCGGCGAGTCTGGCGCGTCCGCCGTATCCGGCTGGGCATGCGGCACCCCTGGAACGTTAACCAGCAAGGCCACCCTGTTTTTGTCCAGCTCGGCCGGATAGACGTCTCCAGGCAGCATATCACAGCTTACATTGGCTATGATGAACCGAACGAACGCCCATTCCTTCTCCAAATCGCCGTTGATCAGCACGCGGCAGTCGTCGATATCGATCAGCAAGACGGCAAAGTGCCGATGCACGAAATCGATGCCCATAAAATCCAGATTCGGTTTGCTGATCGTTAGCGGGTCGAGATGTCCTTTAATCAGCCGCGTCAAAAAATTGGCCATCATGACGGGAGCCTGACGCTCCAGCGTTTGCTTCAGCTGCCGTTCCTCGTCGAAGGAGGCGATGAGCGTGCTGCGGATCAGCTCGATTTCATCGCTCATGATTTGTCCGGAAAGCCGCTTTCTTCGTAAAATATCGCCCACGACGGCGCGGATCGGTCTGTAATTCTTGTAAGCGAGCAAACAGGATAGAGCGGTTCCCGCGGCTAGGCAAACGAGAAGAAGCAGGAACGCGAGCGCTTTAATCCGGTTCACCTTGCCCATCACGACGTCGAGCGGGAATGCGGATATGTAGGTCCATCCATTCAAGTCCGAGGACGTATGCGAAAGCATGATGTCGCTGCCGCGATAAGCATAATGATTGGAGGTGATATCCAAATTCAGCTGCGGCTCAAGCCCGCTTAAGAAATTTTCGTCTTTCCCCGTACTCAGGACGACCTGCTTGTTTTCATCCAATATGTAAATATCTCCCTTGTTCAGTAGCTCGATTTGCGTGTGCAGGTCGCGTATTTGCTGCTCATCGATCAGAATAACGAACGAGCCTTTGACATCCCGGTTCTCGTCGATCGGCAGCGATTGCACGTAGATGACCAGCCGTTTGACGAACATCCCTTGTTGAATCGGTGCAGACGGCAGATAGGCGCGGATCGATCGGCCTGGAAATACGGCCTTGATCATTTCCTCGGGCGTCTGTTCCTTAAACGGCACGATATCACGGAAGAACGTATTCGCATCGGTTTTCTGCGCCGACGAAACGATCGTACCGCTGCCGGCGAAGTATATGAAAAACTCATAAATAAAATGGTTGTCCTTCTGGTAACGGGAAAGTTCATTCTGAAATTCGACGAACCGGTGTTGGCTCTGTAAATCATCAGGGTCCGCATTGCCGAGCAGCCATTGGAGCTTCGGATTCAATACGATCTGTCTGGATAGCAACTCCATTTCCTTCAGCCGGCTATCCATCGTCTGCTTCACCTGTTCCAGGAGAGCCAGATTGGAGCGTTCCGCGTTCTCGACCAGAATGCTTTCTATTTTCCCGTAGAGGATAACGGCGATACCCACGGGGAGGATCAAGACTGCGATGTACGAGACGAGCAGCGTAATAAGGATGCTCCTGCGCATCGTTGTCGAAGATCGCTTGCGGGACAGAAATTTGTTCAAACTTGATGGCCTCCTTGAGAAGGGTAACGGAATATTCATACCTTCCGGTGAAAGACGGAAAAAGCGCCCCACCGTCGGTAGGGCGCCTGATGGAATCAATCCTCCCAAACGGCGAGCAGCGGTTCGCGAAGCTCGCCCTGAGCGGCAAAGCGATCGATCAAGCCGCTTATGTCCGCGATGCTCATAGGCGTATCGCCGACACGAACGAGCTCGATGTAGTCCAGGTTCGTGCCGGTGCCGTCCGCTAAGCTGGAATTCGTCATCGTGATCGTATGATCTCCTTCCGTCAACGTGAACAGAAGGTAACCGCCGCTCGGATGATGCAGCGCCATGAGATCCCAATCGTTCCAGCCGCCCGTGTTCGGGAAGTAGATGTTGTAGTCGCCGGCACCGTCGATTCGGAACGTCCGGTACGATTGGTCAAGCGCTGCTGCATAGCGGAGCCTAACCAGGTATTGACCGGGATCGTCGACGTGCACGTTCCATTGGAGCGTGTGCCCGATATCGTCCCATCCCCTGAACGAGTTGATCGCGCCAGCCGGTTGAGCTCCCGGCTTATCCGTCAGAGTGACGCTGCCTCCGGTTTGCGCGGCGAATTGCTCCGCTTCCACGGTGATTTTCACGCTACCCGGACTGTCGCTGCCCGGTTCGACCAGAACCGCCGACGGCAAATTGGAGTAAGGATTGTCGCTTTCTACGGATACTTTATCGGCCGGAGGAAGCTCTGCAAGTGAACCGGCGGTGCAGATGCAGAACGCCTGGCGAGCCGCATCGGTTGCGAACGACACTTGGCTGCCGCTGCGAACGACCGCCAGTTGGTTGACGGCATGGCCGTCGGCATCCAGTACGTACACGTTCCGATCGGACGGTACGTCGGCAACCGTAATGACCGTGCCGGCATCGCCCATGAAATCGACCCTGGCGCTGCCGGAGCCGAGCTTCGTCCACTGCAGACTGCCGGCTTGCCGGTCCGTCCCTATGGTGACATTCCCTGCCGACGCATTCGTTCCTTCGGTGAAAGCGAGCGCTGCCGTCGCGCCTGAAGGATCAAGGCGCTTGAACGCGACGTTGCCGTCGGTTGACAGCGTCGTTTCGGAGGTTGACTTCACGCCCGTTCCTTGCCCGACGAGCAAGTAATCTTTGCCGCCGTCGAGATGCTCCGCTTTCAATCCTTTGACCGGGCCTGCAACCGGCGTATACGCGAACTGCTGGATATTAGATGCGTTCGTGTACGGCTCGATTAAAGAAGCGTAGTGCGTTTCCTGCCGCCCGCTCCTCCGGGCAATCAGAATGGAGTTGTCGCCGATGGTCGATCCCTTTATGATTTCCGTGCCCGGTTCGCCGATCATGCGAATGCCGACATGGGCATCGTCCAGCGCCAGCGTGTAGGTCCAATCCTGATTGGCGGTCGCGCGGCTGACCGAGTCGACTTTATCATAGCCGTTCTTCGCGCCGAGCGGACCGGAAACCGGCTGCAGCGGCGCATCGCCCGCGTAAGCGCCCGTCTGCTGCGAGACGGGAAAGTTAAGCGCATAATCGTATTGATGCGGTCCGGGGCTGCTCACATGAAACAGATCGATCACGTAATCGTCGATCATCGCGACGGTCCGGTCGAGCTTCGTATCGAACAGGCGGTCTTCGAGCTTGGTTTGACTGAAGGTAGATCCGTAAATCGGCAAAGCCCCTCCGTACGCTTTGTCATTATAAGCGCGGATAACCTTGAATACAGGGCCGATGCCCAGCGCCTTTTTCTCTCCCGCCGAGGACCGCCCGGCCGTATCTCCGGCCCACATCGCCCACGGCGCGAAAGCTTGCGGCGCCTGGCTCGTTTCGTCGACCACGATCGTATTGTGGGCAAGCGTAGTCCGGCCCCAAGGGATTTGCGGTCCCGTTTGGTCATAGGCGAAGGAGCCTGCTTCCTGAACGGCTTTCTGACCCAGCATGTGAAGATTCAAGCTTAGTTTATCCGAATGATAGTGGCCCGTAGCGGCGCCGTAAGGGTCCCAATACATGTTGAGATTGCTCTCGTTTCCGTCCCCGGGCGAACGGAAGAATATCGCTCCCGTATCTTCCAAGACGGTACTGCCGAGCCAATTGTAGCCGGCGTTCGCGAAATCGTTCGTGCCGATCGTAAACGGCCCCGGCGCGATGCTGTCGAGCGGCTCCGCGTAAATAAAACCGGCGTCGCGCGGCATTCCCGAACGGTCGAAGCATACCGCGGCGGCCAGCGCTTTGCCGAGTGCGGGATCGAGCCCGTACCGCGCATAAGCCAGCTCGCTTTCGTTCAGCATGATGCTGATCAGCGGGCTGTAGGCGAGGATGCCCGAATCCCCGACAGGCGGCACGGCGTTGTTCGAGAACCGGTAATAATCGAGCGCGGCGAGCATTTCCCGGATCGGGTATTTGTTTTGTATGCTGAGACCGTCCCTCTCCCGAATGCCGCTCAGCGGCGTATGGTACAGATCCAGATTCGCGTTGTACAGAGCCTCCGCGAAGCCGATGGAGGCCGCGGTGGTGAATTTCAGATAGGCGACTGAGTTTTCGAGAAAAAATCCGTCTTCATTCACATTGTTCAGCAGGTTGTTCTTGATGCCGGTAACCGGATGGTTCACCGCGAAATCGACCCAATCGGGACGGTTCAACAGAAGCCCCGTCGCCCCGACGGAGAAATCCATCCAGGTCACCCAGTTCGAATAACGCATATTCGGATTGTTTTCGATATAACGTCTGCTGTTCTCGTAATTCGTCAGGAACAGCCGATTTTTGATCAGGCTTTGCTCTTCCGCATTCAAAATTCCGCTCGGCATTATCAAATCGTAGGCGCTCATCAAATGCATCATATGCCGGATTTCCGCGAGCAGCTCGAAATCCCAGCGTGCCCTCGTCGTGTCCACATAGGGCAGATCCAAATAAGAGGAGGCCAGCCCGAGTAGCACTTTTTTGACGTACTCGGCATATTGCGGTTCTCCCGTCAACTGGTACAAGAGACCGGCATCCCTTGTTTTCGTCATAAATTGAATAATCGGGTCGGAGGCCTCGCGCGTGCCGGCGCCGAATATCGGGTAGACGATCTCGGGCGCTGCGACAAGCGGATCGACGCGTTTTTTCATCTGTTGAAAAGCGTTTTCCGCCCACGAGTACGTTTCTATTTTTGTCTTGGCCAGGTCTAGCGTTTCGGACGAGTAAAATAGGAACGGATGGCTTCGGACCGCAGGAGCCTGGTTGTCAACCTTCGGCAGAATTTGCGAGACTGTCTTGATCTCAGCCGGGACGACCGCGGACGCCGCGCTTTGCGAATCGGTTATCACCATTCCGATATACGCATCGGTTGCCGAGCCTCCTCCGGGAATGCTTTCCGCACTTGCGTGGGATGCGGGTATGCCGCTGCTCAACAGGCGGGCTTGCGCGAGATTTTGCCCTGTTACCGGCACATTGTAGGTATACAACGAGACGGTTGCGCCCGTCAGGATTACGGCGTCTTCATCCGATACTTTCCATGCCGACACGATGCTTCCGTCAAACCCGCGAATGCTTTCGAACGCCGACGGAACGGGAATCTGATAAGGTTCAAGACGTGTGCCGGCTACCGCCGATTCCCCGTCGGACGGATGTTGAGCGACTATTCCGGCATAAGGATAGGTCACGGGATCGATGATGAACGATGCGTTCCCTGCCGCAATCGGGATGCCCGACTGCACAAGTACGGCCGAAGGGAGGTTACCGTCGTCAAGCGGCGCGGAATGCGCATATACGGAAACCGTTACGCCTTCGCCCGTCATGGAACCCTTGTTCCAAAAAACATGCGCTTCCCCGTTAGGCCGATAAACGGCTTTCGTCACCTCCGGGGGCGGATATTTGCTCGCAACGGCCGATACGTTATCGAGCCACAGCGTTCCCGAAGAGTTCCATAGGAAATACTCAAGTCTTGCTTTCACTGCGTTCGCAGGCGGCCGAATATAGAAGGAGGAGAAGAACCAGTCGTTCGTTCCCTTCCACTCGTCAAACAAAACGGAGCCCAGACTTGTGTTCGCCGAATTATAATACTGCACGCGCAGCACAGCCCCGAGTTCTCCTTCGACCGCATCCGTCTTAGCCCACTGGCTCAGCTTGTAATATTGCCCGGGAGTGACGGAGATGTCTTGGACGGCGCTGACCCGCGCAGGTGCAGCCGCGTGAATGCGCAGCGACTTGAGTCCTTCGTGGTAGTCGGCAGCGCTCACCGCCGATTCGTACGTTCCGCTGTATCCGGCGAACGTCCATTCCGTCGGTTTCCCGCTGCTGTCGTGATATTCGAACCCTCCGTTGCGCAGCAACCCGCCCGAAGGCGGCGAATTATCCAACTGAATGGCGTCGAACCATACGGTTCCGGAAGCTTCCCACAGGAAATATTCCAGCCTTGCTTTCACTGCGGCAACTGGGGGTTGAAGGACATAGCCAAGACGGAACCAATCTTGCGTGCCTTTCCATCCGCCGTATATCGTGCTGCCCAAACTGCTCCCCGCCGCATTGTAATATTGAACGCGAATCGTTACTCCTATGCTTGTGGAAACAATGTTTTCCAGCTTTATGCTTTGATTAAGGGTTACGTTGTGACCTCCGATTACGGGAACATCCTGATAGACGGCGACCCTCGCCGTTTGCGCCGCCTGCAGGCGGAGCGACCGCAGCCCTTCGGCATGCACCGCCGTATCCGCTGTCGCGACGTACGATCCGCTGAATCTGCCGAATGCCCACCCGGACGGCGTTCCGTTCGCGTCCGTCGCTTCAAAGCCGCCGTTGGCGACCGGATTCGAAGCGTCGGCGTATGAGGTCGCAGGCGCGGGTAGTCCGAGTCCTAGCAGAAGGACGACTGCGAGAAGGTACGCAAGCTTTTTCTTTGCAAAGGCTGTCACTTTCAATTCCTTTTCCCCCTTTACCTAAATGAATTTTGATGGGCACTCTTTTTAGGACGATTGGTTGCAATGCAAGCGCTTCCGTAAATCGGCTCGCTCAACAAGCTTTAGAGTAGTATTCTGGCGATCGAACCGTCAATAGTACATATTTAAGCGGGCTTAACCGATTGGAAGATCGCTGCCTACTGATAACAGGCAGCCGGTCCGAACGATCACCGGCTGCCTGTTCATCCGACAAGCGGGAAAACTCTACATATCGCTTTTCGTCTGCAGCGCTATCCGATCCGGATCAACACGACGCCGTATCCGGGCATCTCCACTTCGAGCGAACCTGCGCCGGCGCCATCGTTTTCCAAACTCATGGATAACGTCTCGTCCGGCTGAAAATCATGGTCGGCATCCAGCCGGGACAGTGTGCTTGACATGCCTGCCTCACATCCTTCAACGATGACCTTACACCGGGCGGGCTTCTCTTTGGGATTGCTGATCAGCAAGGCGATTTGCCCGCTATCGTTCGTTCCTGCGCATGCATATACGTTTTGGGCCGCTGCCGTGCCTCCCCCAACCGTAACCGCAACCCGATAAGGATGCTTCACCAGCTCATTGAAGGCGACGAAAGCGTAAAAGGTTTTCTGCGGAACCCCGTAATAATCGAACAGTCCGCAAAACAACGCGCTCGGTTGGCCGTCGTAGTAATTGGCCGCGTCGACCCGGGCATCCTGCAAGGCGATCAGCGCGGCAGCGCAGAACGAGGCCCCTTGAACGCCCTTCGCTTTCTCGAACGTGTCGCGCCTGGCCTTGCCGCTGCCCCTGGCCCACAGCCTCTGCGTCCAGTCGTTCAAATCGGCGTAATTCCACTCGTTCAGGTGGACTTCCACATCCGCGAAGCCGTATTCGACGAGCCGCTCGTGCATCAACGCCGCGTTGGCAGTCAACCGCTCCACCTCGACCGTATACGTATGCCAGGAGAAGAAATCGAGCGGCAGCGCATGCTCGCGGCAATACGCGAGAAATCCCGGAAGAAACTCGCTTTGCGGCTGGCTTAACGCGTAGCCGCCCACCTTCAGCTCCGGGAACCGCGCCTTGATCGCCGTCGCGGCGACGCGGTACAGCTCGTAGTATTGCTCCGCCGTTCCGGACCACATCATATTCCCGAGATCGGGTTCGTTCCAGATTTCCCAATATTCGATGCCGTAATGAAAGCCGTCTGCCCAGCCCTCGTTGTAATGACGGATAATGCTGAGACAGATGCGCGCCCACTTGCCGTAATCCCGGGGCGGATGAACATCGTATTTGATCTTCGTATGTTCGATGCTCTGGCCGAGCCTGTACACGATCTTCGCCCCCGTATCCAGCACCGAGCGGATATACGTATCCGTTCGGGAGAAATCGTAGCCGGCCGGATCCTCGGGATCCCGGGAGAAATCCGGGAACACGGCGCTGATATCGACCTCCCGCGGATACGGCCAGTTCGGGTCGTGCAAGCGCACGAGCGGAATACCCGCTTCCGTGTAATGATGCGAAACGTCGATCAGCTCTCCGTAACAGACGGGGCCGTTGTTGACTCCGTGCAGCACCTTGATCGTACCGCTCCTTTTGCTCAAATCCACTTTAATCTCTTGCAGCATGCAGTTCTCCTCCTATGGAACCCGGCATTTTTGCGATCGGCCGAGACCTTATTCCCATCGTAAAAGACGCGGGGCCCGGATTCCATATTGCATCCTTAAGCGCGCATGTCGTTCTGTTAGCCATCCCCCGCATTTCGGTATTCCTGAGGCGTGACGCCATAGTATTTCTTGAACACTTTAATGAAATAAGACGTCGTCAAATACCCGACCTGTGCCGCGATTTCGAATATTCGCAGTTCGCTGCTCTTGAGCAGCTGTACCGCTCGCTCCAGCCGGATGCGCAGCAGGTAATCGCTCAGCATTTCCCCGGTTTCCAGCTTGAACACTTTGGACAGGTGAACCGGATGCCACCCGACATGATCCGCCAGCGTCTGCAACGACACATCCTCGCTAAGCCGCTGATGAATGAAATCTTGAACGATGTGAACCACGGCCGTCCTGGAATTGCTCATTTCCTTGTTCGCCGTCTGGTGCAGCGCATCGCAAACCGCCTTCGCCCATTCACGCAGACGATGGACCGACAGCGATTCCTCCGACAAATACAGCTTGCCGTCATGCAACAGCTCCAAGACCGGCCGACCGTTCGCATGGGCATAATGGTACAGGGCGGCGGAGAAGGCGTGGTAGACCTCAAGGGCATATTCGTGCGTCGCCCCTCCACGGCCGCCGAGCTGCTCCAGCTCCGCGAAGACGCTGTCCAGCTTGATCCGGATCTCCTCCCAATATCCCGCCTCGAACAGGTGGAGCAACGACGGCGGCTTATGGAGGGCGGACAGCGAATCGATGCTTTCCCGCTCCGGCACCCGGCGGGCCGTCATGAAGAAACCCTGATTGCTGCCGATCTGCGTGCGGATGAGCGCGAGCACCTCGGCATGGAGCTTCGGCAAGCCTTCCGGAAACTCGCTTTGTCCGCCTACGACGACCGAGACGTTCCCTTTCAGAAACGTGGCGACATTTTCCTGAAGCAGACATGCCCCGCGTTCCAGCCGTTCCAGCAAATCGGCATGCCCCATCCCTTCCGGCATCTCTCCGACAGCGCCTTCCGCCGAACGCGGAGCTGCCGCCACGACCAAATAATCGTGAGCATCTCGGCAGGACCACAAATGGAAATCCTGCGCCATGATCTCCCGGGCCATGTTGATGATGGCATATTCGATCAGCCACCGGTCCTGGTATTCTTCGGAGGCGAACTCGCCTTCGAGACGAATCAGCATAAGCGCAACGGTATCGTCCAAACCGAACGGCAAGCGCAGCACACGCAGCTTGTCCCCGAGAAGCCGCGCTCCGAATTTGCGGCCGTTCAGCAAGTCGCGCAGCAGATCGGCCTGCAAAGCCGGCAGCTGCTCGTTCAACGTGGAGACGGCCCGCTGATAGGAGCTGATCTGCTCCCATTTCTCGTTCAGCCTGCCGGTAATGCCGCGAATCGCCGAGATAATCGCATCATCGCTAACCGGCTTCAGCAAATAGTCGACAACTTGATGACGGATCGCCTGTTTGGCATAGGAGAACTCCTCATATCCGGTCAACAGCACGCATTCCGTATTGAACGACAAGCTGCGAATGCGTTCGATCAGTTGAATGCCGTCCATGCCCGGCATCCGAATATCGGTCAGGACGATATCGACGTGATGCTGCTCGATGATCTGCAGCGCTTCCCGGGCGGAATATGCGCCGAACACCTCCCCGATGCCGAGCTCATTCCACGGCAACGTGCCGGTCAAGCTGTCCACTACGAATTTCTCGTCGTCCACGATCAAAATTTTATACATCGTCCATCCCCTCCTTTCGAATCGTGACAGTCACTTTCAAGCCGCCGAGGTCGCTCGAGGAGAGAATGAGGCCCGACTGCTTGCCGAATATGAGCTTTAGCCGCTGATTGACGTTCCACAGTCCGTAGCCCGACTCGCCTTCGCTGCTGCTGTACATGACGTGCTGCTCCAGCTTGTCCATCGCTTCCTCTTCCATCCCGCTACCGTCGTCCTCGACGACGATCCGGTATTCGCCCGCTTCGTCTACCCCCGTCAAACGCAGCAACCCTGCGCTCTCGCACGGCTCTATGCCATGCACTAGCGCGTTCTCCACGATGGGCTGGAGAATGAGCCGGGGCAATTCGATCGTCAGCAGCTTGTCCGGGATTTCAATCCGGCAATCGAGTCGTCCAAGCCGCATCTTTTGAATCGCTAAGTAATGGCCCAGCATGTCCATTTCCTCTTGCAGCGTAGCCGTCTGCTTCCCGAGCCGGGTCGTATACCGAAAATATTCACCGAGACTCAGAGACATCGCCACGACCGCCTCTTCGTCGCCCAGCCGCGCCATGCTTTTGATATAAAACAGGCAATTGTACAGAAAATGCGGATTGATCTGCGACTGCAGCTGCTTCAGCATCGCTTCCTTGGAGCGGAGCTGCTCGACGTATACCTTGCCGACCAGTTGTTCGATTTCCTGCGACATCTCGTTGAAAAGTTGGAACAAATAGGAGAATTCGCTGCCGCCGTCCCCTTTGATCCGGGTAGAATAATCGCCTTTTCGAATGCGCTGTACGTTCCGGATCAGCTTGCGGATCGGCACTTGAACGTTGCGGTAAAGCACGAATGAAGCGAGAACGCTCATGCAGAGCAAAACAAGCGTGGATATATAAAACAGGTTGCGACTCTTGTTGATCGGAGCAAGCACGGTGTCCATCGGAACAAAATCGACCAAATGCCAGCCCAGGCTCTGCGATTGAATTGAGCTAACCATAAACTCCTGGCCGTTCAGCTCGACGGTCTGAGCCTCCACGGCAGGCTTCGGAGGGTGTTGCGATAGAAACCGGCTCAATTCCCGGATATCGTCCTGATCGGCCGTTCGATTGGTCACGACGCCGAACTCGGGATGGTACAAGAACGGATTGCCGTTTCCGTTCGCCTTGTAGCCGTCGAGCATGTTTTGCAAATAGGCCGTCGAGAAGCTGATGCGAACGATCATGCGTGCTTCGTCAGGCTGCTCGTAAGCGGATAAAGGCAATACCGAGAACCAGACGAATGCACTCTTCTCCGTGTCCTGCTTAAACCGCCATCCCCTGGCCAACTGGTCGGCGAACATCGTCTCGTCGTACAAGACGGTTCGCTTATCGGTAGAGACGACAGCGCGGGCTTGCTTGGACCAGACGGTAATGTCCGACACCCATCCGCTCATAGACGCCTGCAGATTGATGTGATCCTGAACCATTCCCATCAGCTTCTTCCACTCGGAGAATTCTTCTGATTCCTCCATATAATTCAGTTCCCTTACAGCCGGATCGTTGATCATCGTCAGCGAGTTCGTAGACAACTGCTGGATTTGCGCATCCATCTGATGCAACAGGAAAACCAGCTTGCTGAAATTCATCTCCCTGATCTCGTCTTTGATTACGCTCACCGACTGCTGGTTGGAATACGCGTACAACGCAATGACCGGAATCAGCAGACCCAGCACCAGCACGACAACTTTCACGAAAATGGTCAACCGCCGATTCATGCACGCCACCACACCTGTCTCCCATATTTGTGAAACGCAAAAGACGGACTCCGCCCGGGAAGCGTTGCCCGCCTTTCTATTCATTCAGAAACCGATTTATACCATTCGTTGACTTCCTTCGTAATTTGTTCGCCGCCCTGCGATTTCCATTGCTCCACGAAGGCGTCGAATGCATCGACCGGATCGCTGCCGAACACGATCTTGCCGTACGTTTCCAGCTCGATTTTACGCAGATAATCCCACTTTTCCTTCATTGTAGGCGTGTTGCCTCCAGTGAACAGGTTTTTGACCTGGGAATCGCGCTGGTTCCACACGCTGACGGCCGCTTTCATTTCCAGTGGCGTGGCGAAGCCTGACCATATTTTCTCATACGGCGTTTGCGCCTTGTTATGGATCGCCACATTGTTCAGAGCCAGTAAATTTTGCGAGGGGATACGCGGCCCGTGATACAGCAGGCTGTAGAAGAAGACACGGACCCCGCCGCCCGGAATCTTGTTGAAATCATAGGTTGGCTCACCGTCGACGATATCCCAATCGTACCCCTTGGCCCAGCCGTGCTCCCATTCGCTTCCCGGCTTCGGATCGGCGATGTTGTCATACAGGTAATTACCGTACGTGAAGAAAATTTCCGGGTTCTTCATGTTTTTGTTGATGAAGATCCCGCCGATGTAATTCGGCTTGCCCGGAATCATTCTGCCGCCATCCGGGCCGGTCGGCGCTTCGTAGGTGACGAGCTGCGCACCCGGCGTGTTCTTCTGCAGATCGGTACCGATCGGCCACACGTCCGCCCAGTACGGTCCGCCGACGGAGCCCGCACGGCCCGACGCCATAAACGCGCCGGCTTTGTCGACATCCCAGATCGACGCTTCCTTCGGAATGTAGCCCTTGCTTACCCACTCCTTGAGCTTGGCCAGCGCGGGCTTGATCTGCGGCTGCACCGACCCGTACGCCAGCGAGCCGTCCGGATTTTTCAGCCACATATCCGGCATCGCCCCGTATGCGCCGAATACGAGTGACGAGAAGCTGTAAGGATCGGCGTAGGAGTTTTTGAAGCCCGCTACCGCTCCGTACGTATCTTTCTTGCCGTTGCCGTCGGGATCGCCGTTCGCGAACGCGTCCAGCATGCGCTCGTAATCGTCCAAAGTTTTCGGTGGCTGCAGTCCCAGCTTCTTCATCCAATCCTCCCGCGCCCACAGCAGCGGATCGAAATTGTATTCGTATTCGAGCACCGGAATCCCGAGCCGCTTCCCGTCGCGGGTGTATTCGTACCAGGCCGTCGGGCTCTCGGCCATCGCCTTCTTCCACGCCTCGCCGGCATATTTGTCGAACAGCTCGCCGGCATCCTGGAACTTGCCGGACTCCATGAGCAGCTGCGCGGTTTCGCCGAAGGCGATGAGGACGTCGGGCAGAGATTCATTCGACGAGAGCGCAAGCTTCACCTTCGTATCGTACGCATTGTTCGTGTCCACGACCGACCATAAATTTTTGATCTCGATCCCCAGCTTCTCCTTGGCCCAGCGGTAGTGCACGTTATCGTCCGCCGACTCGCCGTTCTTATAGGTTGCCGGCGCAGGCATGCCTCTGACGGTCGTAATCACGACGGGCGGATCGTACTTGCCGTCTTTCAACACAGGAGCATTCCCCTCAATCGGGGTCCCCTCCGTTCCGCTGTTCGCCTGCCCATGATCCCCGCTTTCCGAACCGTTCGAGCAGCCTGCCACCAACATCGCCAGGACAGTGGCGAGCAACAAAAGCCTGGCTTTTCTCCAGTGTTTCATCGTTTCATCCCCCAAGTCAGTTGTCCGTTTCCTCCTAAATTGTAAAAGCTGCATGCGAGGATTCAAATAAGACGATCTTAAGCGGAGATAGCACGATTTTAGCGTCGACCCTCCCAGCTAACAGAGTCGTATGCCAGACTAAGAGAACGTTATATAGCCGCTCCGGGCGCAGTGATAGATTTAATTATAGATGAAAAAGAAAAGAGGTATCAACAACTATGAAAGATACTACTGCGCCTCACCGCACACCCCCTTCAGAACGATTCGGCCGGCGGAGAAGTCCGCTCCTCTCATCCAGGACGCTTCCCTTCCACCTCATGCTGCTTCCCGCCGTCGTTCTGGCCTTTCTATTCTCCTACCTGCCGATTACCGGTCTGGTCATCGCCTTCCAGGATTTCAAGCCATGGCATCCCTTGTTTCAATCGCCTTGGGTCGGATTGGATCATTTCCGCCTGCTGTTCGAACGCGAAGACAGCGTTCAGGTCATTTGGAACACACTCATTATCGCCTTCCAGAAAATCCTATTCGGTCTCGCCGTACCCATCGTTTTCGCTCTCCTGTTGAACGAAGTCCGCAAAATAGCCTTCAAACGAGCGGTGCAAACGATGGTCTATCTCCCCCACTTCCTATCGTGGGTGATTCTCGGGTCGATCCTGATCGACCTGTTGTCTCCGGAAGGCGGAATGGTGAGCCGGTTGCTCGTTTCCTGGTTCGGCTTGGAGCCTATCTTCTTTCTGGGGGACAACCGCTGGTTCCGCTTTACGCTGGTCGTAAGCGAGGTGTGGAAAGAATTCGGCTTCAGCACGATTCTGTTCTTGGCTTCGCTGGCCGGGATCAACCCTTCGCTATATGAAGCCGCCGAAGTGGACGGAGCGGGGCGCTGGAAAATGACGCTCCACATTACGCTCCCTTCTCTGGTTCCGATTACCGTCGTCTGTGCGGTATTGTCGCTGAGCAATATTTTGAACGCCGGATTCGATCAAATCTTCAACCTGTACAATCCGATGGTCTATCAAACCGGCGATATCATCGATACCTTCGTATACCGAGTCGGCATTCTGGACGGCAAAATGAGCTTCGCTACCGCGGTAGGTCTGTTCAAGTCGGTCATCAGCTGTGTGCTGGTTGTCGCCGTTTACCGGCTCGCTTACAAAATCGCCAACTATAGAGTGTTCTAAATCATGAGACTTAGACAAGGAGACTTGCGACTATGTATTACAAAACAACCGCCTACCGGACGTTTAACGTCTTCAACTATATCGTGCTCGCGCTGATCGCAGTTGCCTGCCTACTACCCATGATCCATACGCTAGCCGTTTCTTTCAGCGGCAGAGGGCCGGCCAACGCTTTCCAGGTCGGGCTGTGGCCGGTTGATTTTACGTTCGACGCCTACCGCAAGACGCTGAACAACCCAAACTTTCTTCATTCGCTCTGGGTGTCCGTCATACGCACGATAGCGGGGACAGCGATCGGCATGTCCGTCATTTTTCTGGCCGCTTATCCGTTGTCCAAAGACAACAGCGTGTTCAAAGCGCGTTCGTTCTACTCGTGGTATTTCATCATTACGCTGCTGTTCAACGGAGGGCTCGTCCCCTCCTATATCGTCGTTCAGAAGCTCGGCCTGCTGAATTCCATCTGGTCGCTCATTCTGCCTGTTGCCGTCAATATCTGGCTGCTCGTGCTCATGATGAGCTTCTTCCGCTCCGTTCCCAAAGAGCTCGAGGAAGCCGCCCTAATCGACGGAGCGAGCCAGTTGAAAATATTAACGCTTATTTTCTTGCCGGTATCGCTGCCCTCCGTGGCGACCTTGTCGCTGTTCATGATGGTGTTCCATTGGAATTCCTGGTTCGACGCGCTTATCTATATCGGGGATATTCGCGATTATCCGCTGGCGACGTTCCTGCAGACGATTCTGATCCAGCTCGACACGATGAAAGTGTCGATGAGCGGCTTCGACGCGGAGAACATGTCCAATCGAACGGTGAAGGCGGCGCAAGTGTTCATCGGCGCTCTGCCGATTCTTATGGTGTACCCGTTCCTGCAGAAGTACTTCGTGAAAGGGATCGTGGTCGGGGCGGTGAAGGAGTAGAGAAGCAACCCTAACGCACTTTGAGATTGAACTCGAATGGAAACAGTCCCGATGACCTCTTGCATCACCGGGACTGAAACCGTTCCTACATCTTGTTTGTTTATTGCGGTAAAACAACACTAGCCAAGCGGCTATCCGAAACACTAAAAATTCCTTGGTATGAGTTAGATCTTATCGTTCATCATCGAACGGAGACTGGAAGGTTTACACGAACCGCAGATGAGCAGATTGAGGTTATTAAGGACATTGACAGCCTTGGCGTATGGATATTCGAAGGGACGGACCGTCCCTCCTATCGTTGTTTATTTGAAATGGCGGATACCATCCTATTTCTAGATACGCCTTTGTGGAAACGCAGAATAAGAATCTTAACCCGGTTTCTCAAACAAAATCTGGGTATTGAAAAGTGTAACTATACACCTGATATAAAGCACTAGTCATGCATCAAACCTGACATAATAGTCGAAGGGTGAGGCCTAATCCAATATTGTGATTTGGTTTCATATTTTCCCATTTGATTTTCTTCCCAGTAAGCCAAAAAATCAGAGCAGGAACAGGAGATGCGATTTTCCACAAAATTGGATATTCATTTATCTTTGCCTAACGTAGTATGACGCGCTGATTCTCCTCGACAAGCTTGACTCTATCCGTCTTCTG
>NZ_QRDZ01000009.1 GCF_003386235.1 Cohnella phaseoli | reverse complement strand
AGACGGATAGAGTCAAGCTTGTCGAGGAGAATCAGCGCGTCATACTACGTTAGGCAAAGATAAATGAATATCCAATTTTGTGGAAAATCGCGTCTTCTGTTCCTGCTCTGATTTTTTGGCTTACTGGGAAGAAAATCAAATGGGAAAATATGAAACCAAATCACAATATTGGATTAGGCCTCACCCTTCGACTATTATGTCAGGTTTGATGCATGACTAGTGCAAAAAAGTGCCTCGACTCCACCTGAGCCCCGGAGTGAAGGCCAAAAAAGTGCCTGAATGCCCCCCAACGGACGCGGTCGCTCATAGTTCTCCTAACCTGACAACGTTGGATCCCCCCTCCCCTTCTTTTCATCGAGACTACGAAAAACGCAAAAGAAACCGTCCTTTGGCAATGGAGGTGCGACCCACCATTTATGAAAGGAACGGTTTCTTTGTACACTTAATATACAATCACCAACTTTACCTGCCAATGGACCTTCAGGAAAACATCCCTCCTCAGCATCTTGTTGCCAAAGGTTCAGTCCGCCTCATCCGCCTACCAGATCCAAGCTTACTTCTTTTCCGTTTTTATATATCCGTATTTCCCCATACTCATTGACACAGCTTAGTTTATAAATTCGTATCGTGTCTAATCTCTTATCCTGATAATCATGTGTACCTTGTTCTTCTATACTTACGACTAAGACATGATCCAGAATCTGGGCTGTAATCGATTGAAGAAATTTGGCTTCTTCTCCGTCGGGTACATTAGGATACTTAGCTACCAGATATTGCGTTTCTCCTACTGGTGAATATAAATATAAACCATTTTTATTCTCAAGATTATTTACAAATAGCTGGACATCTTTATTCAGCTCCTGCATTTTCGCTTCCTTTATTACAGTGGAAGCTTTGCTGCATCCAACTAAACCGACTACAACTAATATAAAAAAAGAAAACCGAATTGCTCTCCGAATAAGCAACTCAATCACTGATGCCTATCTATAATTTCATTTATTTGTTTCATGTGCCTTTGTTCATGCAAATACAGTGACTTAACCCAATCAATTAATAGCATCTCCTTAAAGACCGGGTGTGTAAAATATCTTCTGCTCAGTATTGACGGGTCTTCTATCGTATTTAATAGCTCAAGCAGCTTCTTTCTTGAAAGGTTTAGTTTCTCTACGATTTCTTGGCGTTCCATAAGTTCATCCGTTGGTTTAGCGATGTCAGGAGCATTCCATTTTTTACTTCTATCGAGTAGAAATTCTACGGGTTTATTTTCTAGAAGCGAATCTTCCTCGCCCTTTAATCCTTTCTTTATTGCTACGACATACAATTCTTCTGTCTTAAATAGATGTTGACATACCTGACCGATCCTCCAACTGTTCGAATCTTCCTGCTTGTTTAATTGATCTTCACTCAATCCGGCAAGAATTTCGAGTAATTGGCCTCGGGTCTCTGTTAAATTGTGCTTAATTTCTTGAAGCTCCATTATAAAACTCCCTTTCTTTAAGCTTGTCGCCAATTTGGTTGCATTCGTTTTTGAGAAATATCGTCAGTTCCTCTGCCCTTCCATCTTATCAAAAAATGATATTTCTGGAAAATGAAAATAAGACCTATGCCGCTACGCTATGTAAATGAAAGAAGCCGCGATTTACGCGGCACTGAATTAAAACGTATTATATACATTTTCACATTCCTCTGCGGTCGGTTCATAAAAACAGTGCTTCTTCCATCGTCCTACGAACGGCTGATTATACCAGGTTGGCGGACAGGGGCCGGGATTTTCGAACGAACCCGGACGGAAATACCACAGGGAGTATTTGGCGGGCCAGTTCCGCTCCCCATTCACGGCCCGTTGCGCCAAGCGGCGTTCCCTATCTCTTGCGCTTTGATAGAACATCCCGTGCTGCAAGGCTTCGAACGCATGCGGCTGGTTAATCATTTGGGGGATAGTCCGAAGTCCCTTAAAATCGGAGCAATTCGCTCTTACTCGATTAATGCCGACATTTCCAACAAGGAGCATGCCCATTTCGCCTTCGGTCTCGGCCTCGGCTCGAAGCAACCTTGCCAACATATCAATATCCTGCTGCCTGGCCTTTACGACTGCCATTGCCTCACCTCTTTGGATTTCTAGACTCATCATATTGTAGGCGAAGCGGAAGTGTTACTCTGGCAAAATAGAGGGCGATATTATTTTCCGATCCTGACCAGTTCGTGTTGGAGTACGGTACCGCCTTGAAGCGGCTTAAACGGAGACCTCGTTACGCCAAATACGTTGGTTACGAAACGACGGGTAACTGGCTGGGTAATTCGAACTTCATATTTGAACTCTACTTTGCTTATGTCTGCATACAAAAACACAGACTTGTTGGGCCCTACCTCTTGCGTGCATTTCGTCCTATTGCAGGGACTTACTTTTAAGTGGACGGGGGAGCCGCTAGACCAATCTATCACCTGAACGGTAATATCCTGTGACCATCCCGTAAGATTGACTGCATCTACGAGCGCAAACCGCATAAGCGGACTTTTCCTCAGAATGCCCGTCGTATACACGACTCTTCTTGCCTTACTGTTCGCCGAAGTACCCATTGTCCTGTTTATTCTCCCTTCGTCTTTTCTACTTATTAGATGCACTCATTGCCCGAAGGATTGGACTAAATGAAAAACAAAAACCGAACCCGTCACGTAGGGACAAAGTTCGGCTTTTCTTCGACTCGAGAGCACTCACGCTACATTGCCGCAGTGGCGCTTGATTCCCCTTGCTTAGGCGAACGTATAAAGAGCAGCGCTAAAATCGCTCCTGCAAAAGCAACCATACTGGACCAGAAAAAGGCTTGATGAAATCCGGCATTCAAAGCTTCTATAGGATCAGCTGCCGCTTTGGACGCTGTTGTGGAGGCAGCGATCGCAACCATGATAGCCAAACTGATAGCTGAGCCAATCTGGTAACTTGAATTGGCAAGACCGGATGCCAGCCCCGCCTCTTCCGGCTTGGCGCCTGACATCGATGCCATCGTTGCCGGGATATAAGCAAGCGACATCCCTAGCGCCCCCAACAATGAAGCAGGCAGTACATTCCCGACGAATGTACCGTCGATCGGCGTATTTCCCGAGAACAGAAGCATAGACAGCCCGAGTGCAATCAATCCGACGACCAAGCTGGCTTTTAACCCGAACTTTCCGATCAATTTCCCCGTTATAAACATCATGAAGATCGCAATCAGAACCGTCATCGGAAGCAATGCTACTCCGCCGGCGAAAGCGGAAAACTTCAATACCTGCTGCATGTAAAGATTAAGAAAATACCACAGCGGTATCCATCCTCCGGACAGCAGGATGAGCGCGATATTGCCTGCGGCCAAATTAGGAGTTCTAAAAATCCGAAGCGGTACAAGCGGGTCCTTTTTCACCGCTTGAATGATCAGGAAGAGAACAAAAAGTGCGGCTCCCGAAAGGATAGTCCATAGGGTGGAAGACGATCCCCAACCGTTGTGTTCAGCTGTCACGATGCCATACACGAGCAGGACTAATGCAGTTGTAACGAAGACGGCGCCGAGGATGTCAATGCTCCCTTTTCTGCGTATCCCTTTCGACAATAGGCTAGGCGCAACGAGCAAAGCGACAATCCCGACCGGAACATTAATTAAAAACGTCCATTTCCAGCTCAGCCATTCGGTAATGACACCCCCGAGAAAAACGCCAGCCGATCCGCCAGCCGCTGCCGACGCCCCCCAGAATCCAAGAGCCTTTCCCAGTTCCTTAGGGTTTCCGTTGAACAGCATCATGACGATCGTAAGTGCTGAAGGAGCGATCAGAGCGGAACCAAATCCCTGCAGTGCGCGACCCACATTCAGCGCCTCGTCGCTCCAAGCAAAGCCCGCAAGCAGAGAGGCCAGCGTCAGGATCGAAAATCCCCACATAAATATGCTTCGCTGGCCGAAGAGATCCGATAAGCGACCTCCAAGCAGTAGCAAACCGCCAAAGAATATGACGTAAGCGTTAAACACCCATTGCAAGCTTTCCTGCGTATACCCCAGCGATTCCTTGATCGCCGGCAGCGCTACTCCGATAATCGATGTATCCATAATGACCATAAAATTCGCAAGGCAGAGTAAAGCCAATGCTTTCCAGCGTTTAGGATCGGCTTGCGAAAATGCCTGGGATTGCGTTGACATGAGTATACCTCCATCTGATCGGAATTCTCCGATGGTTCTCTGCTTCCCTTAAGCGCTCGTGACGGCCGTCATAAACGAGAGTTACTGGGAACGGATTCCACTGTAGAGTTCGATTAGATTATAGTATAGTCCCCTACCCTATTGTCAAGGATGATTTTAAGCTGAACATTCAATTGCCCCGCTCCTTCTCTCCCTCCCATCTGCCCACAAAACAAAAAAGCCGCAATTTACGCGGCTTCTTAAGGGACTATTTTTCTTGTCAAGATTCATTCCTTTGCGAATCGCACGATACTATTCATACACGATGCCGGCATAGTATTCCAGAACATCTCGCATCAATAGAAAAGCTTCGCCGTTCGTCAGACTTTCTCTCTTTTCAATGGCATCTAACGTATTCGGTTTAATCCATCCGCGCTGAAGCATTTGATCGAGATCAACTGCTTCGTTCGGATCGTCCGAGATGGCCAGCGAGATCGTACGAACGGCTTGCTCGAGGGAAAGCGGGATTTCGCCGGGCTTGTCCAATCCCTTCATCGCTTCTACCGCTTTTCCGGGAAAAGCCTTCGGATGAGCCTTGTTCAATCGCGTCAGTTGATAGGCGTATCTTTGCGCGTTGGAAGGATCGTCGAGCTTAAACTCCTTGTTATTCGACGAACCGCTTGTCATGAGCAAGCTCGCCGCGGCCAGCAAGCCTCTATAAGCTTTGTGCTCTGAATATGCGGGCTTCTTAAATTCGTGGACAGTGAGATCCACGCCTTGCCCCGTCAAGTCGGAACGAAGCCTGGCAATCAAATCCTTCGAACGCGACAGTTCGCGAACGGTGATCCCGTGCTCCTTCGCTAACTTTACCGCAACGCTTGCGGCTTGCCCAGTAGCCATGCCGACGGGGATCACCCGCGCACTGCTGTGCGGAAGCGAGTCGTAGCTGGCCGAACGGCCGACGACGAGCAAGTTATCGACCTGAAGCGGCACAAGCGTTCGGAACGGAATGCCGTACTGGTATGGCGACATGAGAATGTAGCCGGCATTTGTATGATCGGTGCTCTGAACGTCCAGGTCGTAGGAGCCGTAGGCGATCGCGTCCCAGTGATCGCGATTGTCCATCACGTCCGCCAAGGTCAGGCGATATTCCCCGAGAAGGTGTCTCGTTTCCCTGACGTATAGCTCGTCGGCCGTACCGGCAAATTTCAGATTTTTGAACTCCTTAGTATTTTTCGTCAGATAATCAACAATCTTCGGGGCTTCGGCTTTACCCGTGGCCAAAGCTTTCTCAACCGAGGAAGGATCAAGCGGATCGACGTTAAAAATGTGCATGGCGTTAATGAGCATCGTATCGTCGTTCTGCCTGCCGATATTGAGCCCCCGCATTCGAACGCGTTCCGGCGTATCGGAAACGTAATTTTTGGCTTCCGAAAAGCCCCAGGCACTCATGGCGTCAACGCCCGTATTCGGATGTCGGGAAAATGAATTCCAGACCGACGGGGTCACGCCGCTCATCTTGAACACGAGCGTGACGGCCATCTTCGCGTCGGGCTCGCCAAGGTCTTCTCTTCCGAACGTAAAAGGCGCACCGGCGGCAGCCGCGATATCGGCATCCTGCGTCGCATCGATAACCGCGGATGAGGAGATGTTCCGTTCGGCTCCTTTGTCCGTCTTAAAAGAAACGCCGGTTACTTTAATTTGTCCGTTGTCGTCTTTCTCGGATAAAGGCTTCAGATCCCGAGCGTTCATGACCAGATCGATATTCGGCTCGTCATTGACCATTCTGGCGAATGCATTGGCGGCGGTCGTCAAGTCGAACGAGGAACCCTCGATTTGTTCGTAAAATTCCTGAAAAATCCCTTTATTCAAAAACACAGGGTTGTTACGCGAGGTCGAGCTTCCCGGCGCATAGATCAGATCGATCGAATTAAGGCCGCCGTGGGTCATTAAGCCGCCTAACATCGTGCGATTGCGGCCCTCGACAAGCAGGACGCTTAGCCCGTTGCGGGCAGCCGACACCGCCGCGGCCACGCCTTCCGGGTCTGTTCCGACGACAACGACATCGTACGATTCGGTGAGTTTGTCCGTCGTGTTTAGAGACACCTCCGCTTGCTGAACGTTTGGATTGCGAATTTCTTCCTCTTTTTTCACCCAAATTCCGATGGCTACAATAGCCACCGCCAGCACGGCCGCTGTGCCGGCCGTAGCGAATTTTCGAATAGAGACGTTCCGGCGACTCCCCGCATGATCCGGGAGACGGCCGAACAACATCCAGGCCCCCGGAAGAAATTTGGCCAAGAACGCGACGACAGCCAAGGAGGCCGATAGCATAACTGCCCAACTGCCCAAATACTTAAAGTGCGACATCCAGGATATGCCATAGTCCGGCATGAACCGATCGTAAGTATACAGGAACAATAAATGAATTAAGTAAATGCCGAACGAATATCGGCCTAGCGGCTGCAATAGCTTGGATAGCGAATTCGGAAAGCGGCGATAGATGTAGAAGGCCGCCTGAACGATCGCCAGCGCCGACGTTAGGGAATGGAAGTTCCACAGAAACTCGTACAGCGTAGAGTTAAAGCGAACGCCATTGGCGCGAGCTTGATAATAAACCGTGACGTGAACCAGAGCCACGGTTAGCCAGGCCGTCCACAAAAGCGCCCATGCCGATACGCGGGTCAAGCTCGCGTTCGCTTTGGAGACGACAATCCAATTTTTGATTTTCGGATAATAAATGCCCAGCGCCGCCCCGAGAAAAAAGAACGAGAAATAAGACAGCGACCAGCTTCCTTTATTCGTCACATGCCAGTAGTGCTTATTCAGAAGAACGAAGCCCCATTGAACGACAAGGCCGAGCGGTATGAGAAAATGCACCAATCGCGTCCAGCGTTTCGTTGCCCATAGCAGTACAGGGAACAAGGCATAAAACTGAATGCTGATGAAGATGAAGTAAAGATGAGCGTATGCTTTTCCGGTGAGCAGCTTTTTCCAGAAGGTGGCCAAGGCTTCAGCATCGAATAAAGCCTGATTCGCGCCGTAACGCACCACCACGAAGTAAATCGCCGAGAAAACAGCATAGGGCACGAGAATGTACAGCAGTCTCTTTTTGTAAAAGGAACTTATTAGTTTACGATCTAAAGGTCTACGATAATAGCTATAAAATAGGACGAAGCTGCTTAGGAAAATAAACGTGGGCGTTCCGACTCTCATAAAGACGTTGATAAAATTGTAGATCCAGTAATAGCCGGAGTTTTGCATCGCGATCGTTGCGGATGCACTGGCATGCACGGTCAGCACGCATAAAATAGCAAGCGCGCGCACAAGCTGCAGCTCCGGTATGCGATCTTGGTTGCGTAAAGCTTTCGTGTTCACAAGCTCAAGCCTCCCTCTAAGATGTAAAGTAAAGCCAGTATAGAGAGAAGTTCTTACCGAATTGGGTACTCATAGCTTTGGGTCCGCTTAAGAAATGCTTAAAAAAAGAATAGATTTCGCAAGCTCCATTGGCCGAACACGGCTCCATGCCATCCATTATCCGTCTTAGTCTCATTGAATTGTTCAGCGTTAAATCGACAAAAAACCGCAAAGCCTAATGGCCTTGCGGTTTTAATTAACCCTATTAACTATCTGGGCATATCGGTGTGTTACGTTCCGCGACGCGAATCCTTAACTTATCCACCAACGACCTCCTGCTTATAGAAAGCATACAATCGTTCGATTGAGGAGCTGGATAGAAGCGGAATCGCCTTTTCAACCCAGGAACGATCCCAATCGAACCAACGCATCTCCAGCAGCATATCGATTTCAGATTCGCGGAATCGTTTTCTGATCTCCTTTGCTGGGTTTCCGCCAACGATCGTATAAGGCGGCACGTCCTTGGACACGACCGAGCCAGCTGCAACGATAGCTCCTTCGCCGATGGTAACGCCGGGCATAATCATCGCGTTCATGCCGATCCAGGCATCGCTTTGGATGACTGTGTCGCCCTTGGGCTCGTAAGATTGTTCTATCTGCTCGGCAAAGGGATAGACCGTAATCCATTCGGGATGGTGATTATGATTGCCTCCCATCAGGATGACGGCTCCGCTGGCAATGCAAACATAGTTGCCGATCATCAGTTTATCGAGCTTCCAGCCGAATTGTTTAATGGGATTAAATAGTTTTCGCGACTCGATATCTCCCCACAAATATCGTACGCAGCCATTTTCAAAATTCTGATTCCCATAGTAGCCGGAGTAATACGAATATTCTCCCACTTCAATAAGCGGATTGGACACAAGGTCCTTCAAATACTTGATCTCCGACCAATGGTGAAATAAAGGATTGTTCATCTTATATTGATACCTCGCTTCTAAGTTTGGGGTAGGAACTTAGAAGCTGCAGCGAACAGCGACATTTTTGAGCATTTTCAAACGACGAGCCAATATCCTCATCCTTTCTATAGGTTACAGCCTCTATCATAACATATTTACCGATTAACAATCGCGAACCCACACGGCCATCTCGCCGACGTTTCGATTGGCCCAGGCGAAATACGGAATGAATCGCCCTATGAACGACTCGGTTTTCAGTCCCGCGTGGGAATCCTCAAGGTATAGATTTTCCTGCCACTCGTCAGAGGCAACTCGATGTACTGTCGTCTCGATGACCTTCACGCCACCTAACAGATCAGGAATGAAGCGAACGGAAAACTTATTCCCTCTCGCAAGATATAATTGGTGCAAGTTCCGACCGTTATCCGCTTCCTCCATGCAATAGACGAATGGGCCGTGCTGCAAAGCTACTTTTCCAAATGTATCCCGCACGTGCGGATGGCCTTTCATCCGTCGGACTTGCATATCGAAAACAAGATCCACCGCATCATCATTCGACCAGACACGGTCAATGATTAAGTAGCCTGCCTTGAGATCCGCATCGTCATAGGTGAAGGTTTGCCCGTTCAACTGCAGGGTTGCCTGGCCGCCGGACCAGGAAGGGATACGAAACGCCAGCGCGAACCGCAACGGAGCATCCGTCTTGACCGTCATCCGCGTAATCCCGTCCCATGCATAGGCCGATTGCTGTTCGAGACGCACCTTCTGACCGTTCAGTTCGAGATTAGCCTGCCCGCCAATGTACAGATGCGTGTAGACCGTCTCATCTCGAACGGTATAGATGTACTCGCCCAAGGAAGCGAGCAATCTCGCGATGTTCGGCGGGCAGCATGCGCATCCGAACCAGCCCTGGCGCTCCGGCTTCACGTGATCGTAGATATGGTTTTTGCCGCAGGCGTCCGGATGAACTTCCAGCGGATTTACATAGAAGAACTTCTTACCGTCGCGCGACATCCCGCTGACTACGGTGTTGTACAGCGCTCGCTCCAGCACATCGGCGTATTCGCCGTTCGGCTCGATCTCTAACATTCGCCGGGCAAAGAAGATAAGCCCGATCGAGGCGCACGTTTCCGCATATGCCGTATCGCCAGGCAGATCGTAATCGAGCGAAAACGCCTCTCCTTGAGCCATCGATCCGATGCCGCCCGTAATATACATTCGTTTGGAGACGATATTGCGCCATAGCTTACGGCAAGCTTCCAACAGCTCTGTGTCCCCTGTAAGGGCGGCAACATCTGCCATCGCTGTCGTCATATAGACGACGCGGACGGCATGTCCCTCCGCTTTCTCTTGCTGACGTATCGGCTGATGCGCCTGGCTATAGGCATGGTCGTGAGCCATGTCCAAATGCGGGAAATGAACGGTCCCGTTTCTCTTCTCGAATTCCTCCAAATAAAAATGGGGCTGCTCGCCGCGCTGATCGAGGAAATACCGGCTAAGCTCCAGGTACTTCTCGTTGCCGGTCGCCCGATATAGCTTGACCAGCGCAAGCTCGATTTCTTGGTGGCCGTCATACCCGTGCAATTGACCAGGCTCCGACCCGAATACGGTATCCATATAATCCGCAAACTTGCAGACGACATCCAGAATTTTGCGTTTACCCGTCGCGTTATAATAGGAAACGGCCGCTTCGATCATATGACCCGCGCAGTAGAGTTCATGGCATTCTGCCAGATTGGTCCAGCGGCGATCCGGTTCTTTTAATGTAAAATAAGTGTTCAGATAACCGTCCTGCTGTTGGGCTTTGGCAATAATATCGATCACTTCGTCCGCGATCCGCTCAAGCTCCGGATCGGGCTGCGTCGCGAGTAAGTACCCGACTGCCTCAAGCCATTTAGCTACATCGCTATCCTGAAACACCATGCCCCAGTACTCGCCGTTTTCTTCTCCCGCCGCAATCTTGAAGTTTCGCACCGCGGAGCTGGGCTCTACCCCGGGAATACGATCGTTCAGCGCTTCCCACTGGTAAGGTACAATGACCTCTCGAACAAGCCGAATATATTCAGACCAGTACGGATCTTCTATACGGACTTGATTTAATTGCAATAAACGCGATTTCCCCGTTATGTTAGACGCCTCTAAGTTTCTGCTCATAGTTTCTCCCGCTTTCTTTCTTGGAGCTGCTAATTTTTCAATCCGGTCAGAGTGATTCCCTCTACGAAATACCTTTGACCAATCAGGTAGAAAATAACTCCCGGAGCAAAGGATAGGCACGTGGCTGCCATCGTCAGCGACCAGTCCTGCTTTAATTGGCCCCTGAAGTTAGTTAGTCCCAAAGCTATCGTATATTTATCGCTCGAGTTAATGTATATCATCTGCTGGAGCAGGTCGTTCCATAGCCCGATGAAGATAAACAAAGCGACAACGATCATAGCCGATCGGATGGCCGGCATAATGATGCTGAACAAGATACGGAAGTAACCGGCGCCATCGATCGTTGCCGCTTGATCGAGCTCTCTCGGGATGGACATAATAAACTGTCGGATCAGAAAGATATTAAAGGCGCCGCCGCCGCAGAAATAAGGCAAAATCAATGGCAAATAGCTGTCTTGGAGCCCCAGTCCCCTTGTCCACCCGATATAAAGCGGAATGAGCGTAACCATAGCCGGCAGAAGCATGGAACCGATGCATAGGGCCCAGATCAAATTTTTGCCCCGAAACCGCAGTCTTGCAAAGGCATATCCGCACAAGGTGGCCGTGAATGTCCCTGCCAAACAAGAAGGAACGATAATGATCATCGTGTTCCATAAATATTTCCAAAACTTAAATATCTCTAGTGTCTTTTCATAGTTGGAGAACAGCCAGTTTTGCGGGATTAGAGACGGCGGGTACTTGTAAATCTCGGCATTCGTCATCAGAGACGTACGGAAAATCCACCAGATCGGGAAAAGCACGACAACTGCAAAAACAACGACGACGGCAAACGTAATCATATTCGCGGTTAGATCCTTGCGTTTCTTGCTCCTTAGCCTGCCGTATGCCGCTACGCTCATTTGTCGTCGCCTCCTTCATTGAAGATCCATCGATTGGACGTCTTGAACAATACGGCGGTAAAAGCCGCTAGAATAGCGAAAATAATAAAGGTAGTCGCGCAGGCATAGCCCAGCTTGTAATTCACGAACGCTTGATCGTACATGAGATAAGTCATGAAACGAGATGAGTTGCCGGGTCCGCCATTGGTCAGAGAAAGGGCCGGCGTGACGACTTGGAGATTGGCGATCAAGCTCATCAGCAGGTTGTAAAAGATGATCGGCGTCATGCATGGCACGGTAATATGCCAGAAGCGATTCCACCCGTTCGCCCCGTCCATTTCGGCCGCTTCATGGTAGACGCTCGGAACGTTCTGAAGCCCGGCCAAGAAAATCACGATCAAATTCCCGGCCAGCCATACCGAAATCAGGGAAAGCGACGGCACAACGTAGCTGGAGTCGGCAATAAAGAGCACCTTGCGCAATCCGACTTCGGAGAGAAGAAAGTTGAAGAATCCGAAATTCGCTTCGTACAGCCATGACCAGCCCACATAGATTGCGGCGGCCGGCAACACGAACGGCACATAGAATACGGCTCTGAAGATACCTCTGGCCGGAATTTTACGATTCAGCAGCATCGCGATAAAAAGCGAATAAATCATACTTCCGACAACGGATAAAACGGCAAAATAGATCGTCGCCAGGATCGAGTCTTTCAGATAAGGGTCGGTGGTGAAGAGCGTGATGTAATTATCGAAACCGACGAATTTGGGGCTTTTCAGCCCGGTCCAATTCGTCAAGCTGATTCCCAGCACCCCCAGAAGAGGCACATACGTCAGAAAGATCAGTCCGAGAAAGGCAGGAATCAAACAGATATAAGCAACGCGCGCCTCGCTTGAAAAGATACGGGAACGTCGTTCCAGAGGTTTATTAATGGTATCCATATCTCGCTTCCCACCTCATGTTTAAAGGATGACCGCCGCTTGCGTGAGCTTGGCGGTCATCCTTTCTATCAATTTATTGGTTGCCTGAATGAGCTGCTTTTAATGCATCGAGATTTTTGGAAATCGCGTCTTTGGCAGTCGTTTTCCCGGTCCAAACATCTCCAAGAATCGAGCCGAGCAAGGTGTTGAATTCCGTCGTATGGTTGGTGTAGAACCAGGAAGCAGGTCTTGCAGCGGAAGATCTCGCATAATCGACTACCGCAGACTTGTACTCGTCATACGGAGGAAAGTTCGGATTTTCCACCCATTTGCGAGTGAGGGTTTCGTCCGTATACCATTTTTCCAGCGTCGGCATCCAGATTCCCGAACTGATAAGTCCCCAGTTGTTTTCTTCGGAGTTATACCATTTGAGCCACTCCATGGCTTCTGCCGGATGCTTGGTCTGGGAGAATACGACGTTCGCGCCGCCCGTGCCGAGGGTCACTTTATCCTTCATGTAAGGCAGCACGGCAATGCCGTAGTTCAGACCTTCTTCCTTCGCGACATTTAAGCTGGTTCCTACGTTCCACTGACCGTTCGTGGCCATGGCGACCGTTCCCGCAATGATGGTGCGCTGAATGCCGTCATCGGTCTGGCCGACGGACAACGGTGCAACATGATCTTTCAAGTAAAGATCCGCGACCTTCTGAATCGCTTCGATGCTGGCGTCTTCGCCGACTCTCACTTCCGCACCGTCGGCGGAATAATATCCCCCGCCATTGCTGAGAGCCCAGGTTTCCAGCTGCCACGGCAGGTTTTCGACGGATGCGCCATACTGAACGATACCTTCCGCATTAAAGCCGTCTTCGTCTGGATGTTTTCCGTTCTTATCGAGCGTCAGCTTCTTCGCCGCCGCTACGAAATCGTCCCAGGTCCATGCTTTATCCAATGCGGCTGGCGGATAAGGCACGCCCGCTTTGTCGAACATATCTTTGTTGTAATAGAGAAGGAGAATTTCATTGGCTGCCGCGTAAGCTACCGTTTTGCCTTGATATTTGTAGGCGAGGCTATCCAAAGGTTTACTGTCGCTGCCTTCGTACATGGCGCTTACATCGTTCAGCATGCCGTCGGTCGACCACTGGATGACGCCATCCTCCTTAAGCATCCCGGTATCCGGCAATTGACCTCCCGTTGCCTGCGTATTCAGCTTCGTCATATAGCTTTCCCAAGGAATCGCAACCACTTCGACTTCGATTTTGTCTTGGGAAGCGTTGAATTTGTCCGCTGTTGCCTGAACGGTTTTCCCTTCCTCCGCGCTTCCCCACATCGAATACGTAATTTTAACCTTTTCACTCTTCGAAGACGACGTTTCAGGTGCTTTGGTCGCTTCAGCTCCCGATGATGCCGCTGACGATACCGGGTTTGTCTCGTTGTTTTTGTTGTTCCCGCAGCCGAATACACTGAGCGCCAGTGCAGCCGAGAGAAGACCTGCCCCGATTTTCTTTCCGTTGTTCATTGCCCCGCTCTCCCTTCAAAATGTACAAGAATGTATATGTCTATCCGTTTGGCCCAGCCTTCGAGCTAAACGTTTAGAACCATAACCTTGAAGCTCCCCAGCATGGGACGACTGAACGCGGTGTGATTTTGGAAAGCGTTTTAATTGTATTGTGACATGGGTTTTCTTTTAATAAAACACCTTATTCCAACCTATTTTTCAATTATTTCAACCTTTTTTAATTCATCCAGGGAAACTCTTTTTATCATGTTGACGATACAGTACAATGGACTCTGAACCATTCAATATTGGGAGGAACGAGTATGGATTCTGCGATTTTACACTTCATTTCTCCACCCATTCCCTATTTCGTAGACTGCGGTTATGCCTATTACGGAGTAGGAGATTCCCATATCGAAAGAAATTGCATCCAAGTATTCGATCTCATTGTTGTCCGAAAAGGGATGCTTTCGATTGGAGAGAACGGTTGTTCCTGGGAAATTAACGAGGGTGAAGGATTCATACTACTGCCGGACGGACACCACTACGGCGACGTTCCCTGTACGACGGATACGGAAATCATTTGGATTCATTTTCAAACCTTCGGCAGTTGGCAAATCTGCTGCGACATGAACGAATGCTTGGGAAAACAGATGGAGTTAATCGAAGAACACAAAAAGCTGGCGTATCTCCACCATGCCGATGTTTCTTCCATCTTCATTCCCAAACATATGAAGCTGTCGCCGAAAGCGCTGGAGGTGCTGGAAACCTTCTTTCAGCAGGAGAACGAGCCGCAATCGCTTCGAAACTGGAAAAGACAAGCCTCCTTCCAATTGTTCCTTCAGCATCTGGACCGTGAATTTGCATCGCCCATGAACGACACTGCGATTAGGATAGCTGACCGAATCGAACTGTTCATCCGACAAAACTACGCTAGCGATATCACGAATTCGGTATTGCAAGAAAAAATGAACTACCACCCCAATTATTTGGCTAAGGCAATGCTAAAGGTCTATGGGATGACCCCCATAACGTATCTCCAATATTACCGTCTCGAACAATCCAAACGCCTGCTGCTGCAAACCCCCTTGTCGATTGCCCGGATCGCCGAAGAGGTAGGCTTCCAGCATGTCTCGTATTATTCCGCCTTATTTTCCAAGAAAGAAGGCCTCTCTCCCACAGGCTTCCGCAGAAAATTTGCATTGAAGCGTTAGTTGCAGTTGCAAGAATCTGCACGCTGAAAAAGGCAGCCGAAGACCGGCTGCCCCATTTCATTATATTCCCCGTTAATTTAACGGGCCAGGTTACGTTTCATAAGTAAAGCGATTTTTTGCTCGTCGGTGTTTGGGATCTTCTCTAGCTGTTGAACAACGAATTCCTGACGTTGTACGGAATGATTTTGGCTTAACTTGGCTTTTCCTTCCACCCTGTTTATTTTCATTTTAAAAGCTTGTACACCTTTATTCATGGCGCTCAGAAAATCAGGATCTATATCCTGCAACCTGTAAGAGCTATTAACGGCTTCATACTTGGATACCATATCACTCAAGGAGTCCATCAATTCAATCTCGTCATCTATAAATTCGACTTCTCCATATACGTGAACGGTCACATAGTTCCATGTTGGTACCGCTTTGTTGGTTTCGTACCAGGAGGGAGAAATATAGCAATGCGGACCATGAAAAACGGCCAACACAACTTGATTCCTTATCTCTTTCCAATGAGGATTTGAACGAGCAAAATGCCCATACAAGTACAAACGATCCCCATCTAAAATTAAGGGCAAATGGGTCGCATAAGGTTCTCCGTCATGCTGTGAGAATAATGTAGCGAAGCTGTGTTCCCTTATAATCTGATGAGCGACTGAGATATCGGTAATCTTAAAATGTGCTGGTGTATACATAATGAGTCTCCCTCCTGTTCCTAAATAATAAGCAAATAAGCGGACTTGCAAAAGCTCCAATTCCCATCCATTCCACTATGCCAATTTCTCTGGTAACATGCAACAATCGCTTCTCGGTCATGCGGCCAAGCCGGTATCTTTTTTTATTTAATAGGCATTCGCTGAGATTTGTTTACTTTGGGTGATTGTACTGAACCGTTTAGTCAGTCGTACATAAGCTAACGGTGTGATGAATAATCACAAATAAACAAATCGGTGGTGAATACTTTGAGCGGAGTTTATGGTGGTATGCAGGCTGCTGCTTTTGTACTTGTACTCTTCATACTCTTGGTAATAATTTTAAGAGCTGGCTACTAATAAATATCGTTCAAACCCGCGATGCAATAAGAGTCGCGGTTTTTTTTTGCGGATGTACCCTTATCGGCGATGGCCGCTTTTAACATTTGTGCCTCGTACCGTGCTGCGCTGTTTATTTTTTGTTTGCGACTTCGACATCGTGACATCAGGAACGTTCGGACTGATCGGGATCGACGCGCTGAATCGAATGTCATCAACTGAGACCTCGTCGGTATCGCTTTCGGTTGATCCTCCGTCGTCATTCGACGCGCTGCTTGGGGAATTATTGCGTACATTTCCGAAAATAACCGTACCTTCGTTTTTTACAATAACAACCCTTCCGATATGACAAGACATAAATAATCAGCTTCCTTTTACTTTGTCTGCGTTGTCGGTACATGCTATTACTTTATGTGAGCGTGTTAGCATCGGCATTGGCTTTTCCAACAGGAACTGGAGCCCGATCTTCTGTTGCCGTCTACTCATTCAAATAAGTCGTCACACGGTTCGCGACCAAATCGGCAACCGCTTGAGCCGATTTCTGACCGCTGTAGAAAGCCTTTGCTTCCTCTTCGATGATAGCTTGAATCTTCGAATCATTTTGTTGCGGCGTGACCGCCTGCGATACCATCTGCCTGAGCCTGTCGCCGTCTGCCTTCTGAACCGGGATCGCGGACCCCATTGGCGACTCAACTGCGCCTTTGTCCTGAAGCTCCTTGAACATTTTCTCATTTACTGATTTATTGACGGAGAACCCTTGCAGATCAGGCATCGTCTGGATCTCGTCTGACATTAAGTACTTCATGAAATCCCACACTTCCGCCTGTACCTTCGAATTTTTATTCATCCCCAAGGTCATATTCATGACAAAAGCGCCTCCAGCCTGTTGCCCTGCAGCGAGCGGCTTATAATAAATCTTCCCCTGCTCATAGAACATCGCCGGCCCAATAAAATAATCTTCAGGCGACAGGATCAGAGCAGGTGCAAAGAAATAATCTCCCGCGCTCACTTCGGCATCCGTGATCACCTTGTCCGCATACATCGTCCTCACCTGCTCCATCAGCTCAACGAATGCATGGGCATCGAAGCTGGCAGGGTGCTTCTCTGTATGGACAATGCGTGTATAGTTATCGACGAACAGATTGTTCAGCATCAGCTCGGGCGGCGTATTCCCCATCGAATACTCGTGGATTCCTGATTCCGCCAGGCCCTGGCCCACTGTTGTGAATTCTCTCCATGTCCATGTACGGTCGTCGAATTTCACGCCGGATTGCTCGATCGCTTTTGCATCGCCCATAAGACTGTCCAGGAAAAACCGAAGGGGCAGCGTATAGAGCCCGCCTCTCATCTTGGCCCCGTCCAGGATGTTCATTTCATACGATCGCGGATCAAAGTCGGGGTCCCGCTCCATCCATTCGCTTAAGTTCGCTAACGCTTGTCTGTCTACGTATTTCCCAACCGGGAAGCCGCTCACATCCAGGGAAATTAAATCGGCTCCCTTGCCAGACAATAGCTCTGTATTGGTGATATTCACATATTTCTCGAGTTTGCCTTCAAGATCGGAGCCCTCGCCCTGACTGTATTCCTGAATTTGAATGTCTACATCGGGATGCCGCTCTCCGTATTTTTTCGCAGCAAAGGAATACACAGGATGCGCTTGGAATACGGATAAGACGATTGTCTTCCTGGCTTGTCCCTCCTGCTCGAATTGGTTCGTCTTGCCGGCCTGTCCGCCGGCGCATGCTGACAACGCCGTCATTAGGGCAACAATCAAACTAAATGCGCCACTTTTTTTCATATTAAACCTCTCCTTTATGGAATCGATGCGACTCCGAACTATTAGACTCTTACGCGCTGACCTTCCGTTAGCGGCTCGCTGCTCTCGACGACGATGCGATCTTTCAGGTATACCCCTTGTAACACCAGTGTTTCTTGACCATTCGTCCCGCCAAGACGGACGGGCGCCTTACGAACGATAAAAGTATTGCCTAACGGACCTAAACGCTCTTCGATGACAAGCACGTAGCTGTTTTTCCCTTCCTGACGAAGCGCTGCGTTCGTTATAAGCATGCCGCCATCGGTTTTCTCCGTTTGTGTCAACTCCACGTTCACGAGTTCATTCGCTTGAACATTCGGATGTTGGACCTTCACAACGACTTGGTGACTGGATGCCAATGGATGGGGATTCCCTCTCCCTCCTTCTTGGAGGGAAGCTTCTTCAGTTTCTGCTGCAGTTGCGATTGCTCGAATTTCGATTATGATCCCTTCAACCGCAACCGCCGCTCCCTCATGTTCGATTTGAACGTTCAACTTCTCCTCGGGACGCAGCTTCCTCCCCCAGACATCCGGTACGTCTATTTCGAATTGATACCCTTGCTGACTATTCACTACGCTAATGTCCGGGCCTCCGCTCCCCGAAGGCAGCTGCGCCGTCGCCCGAACTTGCGTCACAACCCCGTCAAAAGGCGCAAGGAGACGTTCGCGAGCGCCCGTCTCAGACTGCATCGTTCTCAGTTTTCTCTCCTGAACTCCAATGGCCAATTGCGCGCGTTCCAGCTCCCGCTTCGAACGGCGCACTTGCATCTCGTCGTTATTTTGAACGGCTTCAATATAGGCATCCTGCAACCCGGCCAACGCTAGTCGCTGCTGCGCGAGTTCGTCTTGCCTATCAAGAACTTCCTGCTCGGCGGCAGGATTCTCGTACGTCACTAGCGTCGTCCCTTTGGCTACCCGGTCTCCTTCTTTCACATGAACTTTCTTAACGGACCATTCCGCCTTGTTCGATAAATCGATACGCTGCCGAGGCATCAGCCTGGCTGTACCGTGCCATGTTGTCACTAGCGCTCCTTCCCTTCCTAGTTCAGTTCGTACCTTTGGCAGGTTTAATGTCAACAACGTGTTGCTTGCCAGAGTAAGAAAAAGGAGCGAACCGAACAACAGACCGGAGAACCACACGATTTTTCGTTTTTTCCTTACATTTAGATCCTCTGTGGGCGCAGCAGTCATTCTATCCCCCCTCTCGCTCTCAGGGCTACCCTTTAATCCCCGACATTTGAACCCCTTCGATAAAATAAGCTTCCGCATATAAAAACAGGAGGACCATCGGCGCCATATAGATCAGCGATGCGGCAAAGCCAATGCCTTGGGCTTCCTTATGAAGGGTGGACAAATAAAGCGATAAGGGCTGCTTAAATGCATCCTTCAAGAAAATCAAGGGCTGTTCGACCATATTCCAATAATCAACGAACAGCAAAATGATCAGCGCCGCAATTCCCGGCTTCATTAAAGGAAGCATAATTCGATAGAAAATCCGATAGTGGCCGGCACCGTCGAGCTGTGCCGCTTCAACAAGCGCATAGGGAATCGAGAGCATAAATTGCCTCAGCATAAACACACCGAACGCTGCGAATATCCCTGGCAAAATAATCGCGCCGGCTGTATTCAACAAACCTAATTTGTCAGCGATAAGGTAATTCGGAACCAAGGTCACTTGGAAGGGCATCAGCATCGTCATTAAGTAAACCCGAAACCAACCCTCTCTTCCCTTAAACCGGAGCTTGGCAAAAGCATAGGCTGCCAGCGCGCTTACAATCGTCTGTCCTGCAATGATGGCAGCAACCATCGCGGCGGAATTCCAAAACATAAACAAATACGTTGGCGACTCTAGCAACACTTTCCTGTATTGTTCGAAGCTCAGCCAATCCGGAATAAGCTTCAGATTTACGAATACAGCAGGCTCCCCTTGCGTAACGACTGGCATCGTCCCCAACAGTCCGTAATTCCCGAGAATTTCACGCTCTGTCATAAATGAATTTGTGAAAGTAATCACAAATGGAGAGAACATCAAGAGCCCGATGCATGCCATCGCCAGCGTGAGCGGTAATATTCGAGTTAAACTCTTCTTCATTCATCCTCCCGCATCATTCCATAAATTGCGTGTATCGTTTCTCTAAGCGCAGCAATGCGGTCACAAGGATGAAGATACCTATCACCATAAGCGTTGCCGCCGCCGACAGCTTCTGCACATCCAGCGCGAGGAACATATTGTTCATATAGTGTTGAAGCGTATAAATGCTGTCATGCGGATAATCTCCTGCGATCAGGTACGTTTCGCGAAATATTTTGAACGTATTCATCACCGACATCAGGACGACAAAAACCATCGTTGGCGTCAAATAGACAAGCGTAATCCGATAGCATTGGAACCACTTGCCCGCCCCCTCCAGTTCGGCCGTTTCATAGTAATCTCGCGGAATGCTCTGCAGGCCGGCGAGCAATAAGATCATGTTGTAGCCGATATGCTTCCATAGGTAAAACAAGGAGATTACGCTTCTCGCCCAGACCGACTTCATCCAATCTATCCGTTCAAGCCCGGCAGCATGCAGCCAAGCGTTGAATGTTCCATTCCAATCAAAGAGCGCTTGCCACACCATCACGACGGAGGCTACGGGCACAACTAACGGCAAGACAAAAGCCATCCGAAGAAACTGACGCAAATAGAGATTCCGATTCAATACGAGTGCGATTCCAAGTGACAGCATAAGCATCAAGGGAACGTTCGCCGCCATGAACCAAAACGTGTTCAAGACGGCTTTACGAAAGGAATCGCTACTCAGCAGTTCCATGTAATTCGAAAATCCAACAAATGAACCGCCAATCGTTCGATCAAGTACCGAGTAGACGAGCCCCATTGCGAACGGTATCAGATAGAATAATGCAAAGCCAATGACGCTAGGCAACAGGAACGTCAAAGCCACTCTGCCCTCTCTATAATTAAGAGGTTTCCGCGTCATGACTTCTCCGGAGTGAAAAATGCAACGCTTGTACTTCCTTCTTGAAGGTTCACTTGAAGCATCGTCCTGCCATCCTCCGCAGCCTTGTAGATAACGATGCGCGGGCTTGCTTCCTGCGCTTCATCCTCAGCAGCACCTGCCAATTCAGGCTGGTACCCATCCGTGCTTACCTCCAATCGCTTCAAGAAGGCAGTAGCTATAGAGATCGCGTCTCCCTCACGCAGCTGCGATGCAGGCTTCGCTAACGGTTCTATGCCAATTGTCTGCACAAAACGAAGCTGGTCTGTCTCCGCATCGACATTGGCGACAACCTCTTTATGCGGCTCCTCGAATGTCTTTCCTTTCTCGATCAGAACGACATTAAATAGATGGATCCGTTCTCCTCCACGGATTCCTTTGGCAATTTGCGCACTCGCGATGTCGAATTCCTTCGTCTCGGGGAACCCGCGGTAAATGAGCTCAAGCACTTCTTGGGCCGTCTTGTTACCGGTAATCTCATCTGCATACAGGTTCGTGGTGGTATAGTTCGAATCCTCATCTTTGGTGACGAAGCTGCGCAAAGGTTCTGTCCCCGATAGATTAAGCAGCGCCCGAATTTGCGCCGCTACGGCGGGGACGGTATAAATGACAACCGGCGTTAGGAGTATAACCGCAAGCACACCTGCCGCAATGCGAACTTTAAGATTCGAGCTTGATTTAAATTTGTCATTGCGATAACGAGTGAAGGAAGTTTCTTTAATGCGCTTCTGCATTTCGGATGGATGTTCCATTGCTTCCGCACAATCCTGCAGCCTATCGCGGAGTTGTTGTTCAATGGACATAAAGTCGTTGCTCCTTTTCCGGTTCAAGATACGGGCTAAGCTCGCGCAGCTTCTTTAGCGCGGCGTGATGTCGGGATTTGGCCGTGCCTGCGGGAATATTCAGCAATTCCGCAATTTCGTCGAAAGTAAAGTCGTGATAGTAGCGCAAAATAACCACCGTACGAAGCTTGTCCGATAATTGATGAACGAGTGCCAGCATTTCCCCGTGAGTTTCGATCTCAAGAGCGCGACGATCCGAGAAAAGATGCTCTTCCACCTCCAACAACCGCTTCTTCTTGAAAATCCGAAATCTCCTCCAGCTTTTGGTTCTCCACTTCTGTATTTGTTTCATTGCGATACCGTACAGCCACAATCGGAAAGGACGATTTGCATCGTAATTGTCGATGGACCGCCACAGCTGAAAATAAATCTCGTTCATTACATCTTCGATCTCATGCTTGTCCGTCATCAGAAAGACGACGGAGCGGTAGATTTCGGGGAACGACCATTCGTAAATTACTTGAAATGCAGAAGGATCCCCCTCCTTCAACCGTTTGATCCAGTGCTCGATATGGATGTCTTTCACGAAAAAAGGGCCCTCCCTAGTAAGCTTACAATCTATATTGCCGCCTTCATTGGAAAAGGTTCGATTTATAGCTAAAGTTTTTTGGAAAATGTCCCCGTTTCTAAGTTGTAAGATTATTGTTGCTATTTCAATGATATGAGCATATATTTTTACCTGAGGAAACTTTTTGTCTGTCCAGAAAAAGTATTTGGGTCAGGCAAAAATACGCAGTAAATGTGAATGGAGATGTTCGTGATGAGCGATCTGTCAAATACTCAAGTGATGTCGTCAACCGGGCGTGTTAAAGGAATTAGAAATCTATTGCCATTCCTCGGCCCCGCTTTTATCGCGGGTGTAGCCTACATTGATCCAGGGAATTTTGCCACCAACATTGCTTCCGGTTCACAATATGGCTACATGCTGCTTTGGGTAGTGCTTGTGTCTAACGTAATGGCCATACTGATTCAAGTTTTATCTGCAAAGCTAGGGATAGCGACGGGCAAGAATCTGCCAGAGGTAGCCCGTGAGAACTTACCCAAATCGGTTTCGTTCGGTCTTTGGATTCAAGGGGAGCTCGTCGTTATGGCCACTGATCTTGCCGAATTTATCGGAGCAGCCTTAGGCTTGTATTTATTGTTCGGCATTCCTTTATTACCTGCAGCTCTTATCGCCGCAGTAGGATCCTTCGCCATACTTGAGCTACAGCGCAGAGGATTTCGCCCTTTGGAAGCCGTAATTGCCGCAATGGTGTTTATTGTGGTTATCGCATTTATAGTGCAGGTTATTTTTGCACAGCCTAACTATTCAGAAGTACTTCAAGGATTTATAACACCACAGTTCAAGGGCACAGATAGCGTAATGATGGCAGCGGGGATTTTAGGTGCAACAGTAATGCCCCATGCCATTTATCTTCATTCTGCATTAACTCAAAAAAGGATTGTCGGGAGGAACGAGGCTGAACGCAAAAGGATATTCCGTTTCGAATTTATTGATATCCTGATTGCGATGTCGATAGCAGGAATCGTCAATGCCAGCATGCTCATCGTTGCGGCAGCTCTCTTTCATAAAAACGGTCTAAATGTTCAGGATTTGGATGTGGCATTCCAGCAGTTTGGCGAAATTACCGGAACTGTCTCTGCATTGTTATTCGGCATTGGTCTATTGTCTTCCGGCTTGGCCAGTTCAGCCGTTGGGACAATGTCCGGAGATATTATTATGCAAGGGTTTATTAGGCGGCGAATATCTTTATATCTAAGGCGGGCCATTACCGTCATACCGCCTATTTTGTTTATTGCAATCGGAGTCAATCCGACTGCGGCTTTGGTTATTAGCCAAATCATTCTGTCTTTCGGTATCCCCTTTGCCCTAATTCCTCTGATCGTATTTACAAGCAGCAAACGAATTATGGGCGATCTTGCAAATCGTCGGTTCACAAACATTTTGGCTGTCGGGATTGCAATGATAATCATCTCGTTAAATGTTTTCCTCTTGGTTCAAACATTCAGCAGCATTTAAAACGAGTAAAACGACCTCTTCAACTAAAAAGCCAGCTTTCACAGACAACGAAAACTGGCTTCTATATTGAACTAGAACATCTATTTCTCCTTCGGGAGTCGAATCGTTGTCGAAAGCTTCGGCACGTAAAGCCAGCGGTAGCCCGCATAAACGGTTATAAGGAAAAGCGTATAAATAATCAGCGGCCACATTATACCGGAAACGCTCGTCAACAGCTTGTCTCCCATTGCGGAAAACAGCACCATAACCGGAAATTTGCCTATTATCGTTGCAATGAAGAAGCTGCCGAAGCTCATACGGCTAATCGCAGCGGCTGCATTAATCGCCGGAGCCGGCACAAAAGGAAGGAGCCGAGCCGTTACTACTGCGAGGAAGGCATTGCGCTCTAAAAATAAGATGAAAAGATCGATCCGTTTGAACTTCGATAAGAACTGACGCCCCTGTTTCTGTAACAACACCCGAACGGCAAGGAATTGAAGAGCTGCGGCTATTGCGGAAGTCATAACATTAATTAAAGTACCCCACACCGGTCCGAATTGAGCTCCCATAATCCCGGCTACGATACCGAAAGGGACGGCGGGTACTGCCGCCAGCAATATCGCAGCTCCGATCATCCAAGGGAGACGTTCCATATCGCTATGTGCCAGCCAGCTAAGCAATGGCTGTTTGTATATCAGGATAGCCGCAATTCCAGCCACATAGAGTAGAAGGATTATCCCCTTTTTTATCATTTTTATATGCCCCCGCACTGCGTTATCTCCATTATTTCGCTGGTTCATAATGAACATGGACCTCGATAACTTCCGCCGATTTCTTTAATTCATCTTCTACCCTTGTAGCAATATCATGCGCTTCTCTGAATTTCGCTTCTGTTCTGATCGAAAGGACGACGTCAACGACAGCATTGCTGCCATATGATCTCGCGCGCAGTTGCTTGACGTCTTCCACCCCTTCCACCTGCTTTACCTTTTCTCTGAATTTCTGGATCGTCGTTTCATCGAACCCATCGGACAAATGATGAGAGGCTTCGCGGAAAATATCCAATGCCGTTTTACATATAATTAGCCCGATTAACACCGCAGTAACTGGATCTAACCAAGGGAGCTTGAATTGGGAGCCGACGATTCCGATGACCGTTCCGATGCTTACTAACGCATCCGAGATGTTATCCTTGGCCGCAGCCATAACGGCTTGGCTCTTTGTTTTGATTGCAAGACTTTTATTGTACCGGAACACACCGTACATCACGGCCGCGCAAAACAACCCGGTCCAAGCGGAGATCGGATCAGGCGACTGCTCGCTCCCTTGAAATACGATCCTAACAGCGTTGATTAGAACTTCGATCCCGACGGCCATCATAATAAAAGAAGCGATTAACGAAGCGATCGTTTCCGATTTCCAGTGCCCGTACGGATGATCTTTATCGGCCGGCTTCTGAGCTAATTTTAGACCAATGAGAACAGCGATCGACGCGACAATGTCGGTAGCATTGTTGAGACCGTCCGCCCTTAAGGCTTCCGAGCCGGATAAGTTCCCCACGATTAATTTCAGCGCCGACAGCCCTATGTAAGCAAGGATACTTATGATGGCTCCTCGCTCGCCTAATTTCAAATTATCGTACCTTTGCTGCTGCTCCATCTTGCCGGCCGCCCCCTTCCGATTGCTTCGTGATATCCATGATATCAATCGCAAATCGTGTGGGTCTAGAGAAACGTTTTTTCACTGGAGTCAAAAAATAGCCGTCGCCTAACAAGTTTGCAGAACGCCAACATGATCCCGAAGCTTCACGACACGAAAAGAAACCGCGATTTACGCGACTTGTTAGCTCTTGGGCAGATTAATATTACCGGGAAGCTGGATGCCCCACCAGTCGCTTACCTCGCATTGGCCGTATTCGTTATCGCCCGCAGCCGCTACTGTGCCGTCGGATCTAAGACCGAGAGTATGAGCGCATCCGGCCGCAACTGCCACAATGTCGCGCCAGTCGCTTACATTGCACTGCCCCTGCATATTCAAGCCTGCAACTGCGACCGTACCATCGGCTTTCAGGCCGACGGTATGATAACTCCCCGCCGCAATTGACACCATATTGCGCCAACCGCTTACCTCGCATTGACCATGCTTATTCAAGCCTGCAGCCGTCACCGTTCCATCCGACTTAAGCCCGACGGTATGCAAGTAACCCGCCGCGACCTCCACGATGTCTCGCCAACTGACTGCATTGCACTGACCGTATCGGTTATTCCCTGCGCTTGATACTGTCCCGTCCGCTTTAAGGCCGATCGTATGCCAGTCGCCTGCCGCTACCGCTACAATATCGCGCCAATCGTAGACATTGCTTTGGCCTTCGTCATTTCGTCCGGCAGCCACTACCGTGCCGTCCGATTTAAGGCCAACCGTACGTCGCCACCCGGCTGCTACCGCGACAATATCGGACCAGCCGTTTACATCGCACTGCTTATGTTTGTCCCAGCCTGTCGCCACCAATGTACCGTCCGCTTTAAGACCGACTGTATGGGAATTGCCCGTATTCGTTGCCCTATGTACATTGCCCGCCGCGACCGCTACAATATCTCTCCAGTCGGCTACGTTGCATTGACCATTTTTATTATCGCCCACTGCCGTCACTGTGCCGTCGGATTTCAGTCCTACGGAATGACGACGGCCAGCGGCTAGCTTCGGAATCATTCGATCCCCTCTCATTCTAATTTGTACACTTCGATGGCTTGATTGATTCCCCGGCTTTCCGTCCCGCCGCCGATTTGCTGAGTAATGTGCTTCATAACCTCGGCATAGATCACTGGACTCTCCCCTTCCTTCTTCCATCTATACAGGTACAAACCGCCAAAAACAACATTTACTTGCCTAACGGCTATCCCTAGACTAATAGTATCAAACTGCATTTGATATTGGGAACACGTTCCGTTCGATGGCCATCGAAATCATTCCCGCAAAAAAAGGCAAACCGTTTATTTCGTTTAATCGCATTATTCATTGCCGCTATTAGCTTGTTTGTCTACTCGGCCGGCGCCGAGGCCAAACCGATTTTTCATCCTCTTAAACTGGACTCTATCTTCCATAACACACAAGGGACACGAACAGGACAACTACACGGTGCATGGAAAAACCGGAACGAGGCTGTCGGATACGGGGCTCGGTTGGTAATGTCGGTTACATTGAAACAAATAAGGACACCTGGGTGTTGCCGTTAACGTGGCCGCCAGCGGCGCAACCGCCAAGTAGCTCACGATGGAAACGTTGAAAAAGATGAAAAACATCCAAGATAGGGCTGGAAATGACCCCGTTGTAAATTTCTTTAACCTCCCTGACAAACAGCTGTCAGGGACGAACGGTTATCATTAAGACAAGAGGAGCTAACAACAATGAATCCAATCACTTCCACAGCAGCAAATTCAAATGACGTCCGCCCTTATCGCATCAAAACCCCGCAGGCGGCTTTAGACGTCCCGGGAACCGTTTGGCGCTTACGCGCTGGCCCGACAATCCAATTTGTGGAATTTTATTCTTGATTTCGTAGAATTGAAAAAAAAGGGAATTCAGTGAGCTTCCCCTTTTTCAAGTAGAAATCATACGTTCTGACTTGGTTTTTTGCGAATGGTCTTCAACTCAAAAGCCTCTTTAGGAATCCCCATTTCTAGGGCCTTTTTCTTTTTAATAACCATAGCCTGCTGCAAGCTGGTAGCTTGAAATTCTATTGCGATCCCGAATGGATCTTCAAACGAAAAGTAGCTCTTTTTATTTGACATAAACTAATCCCCTCTCCGTCATTAACTGTTTTATTTTCACATTAGAGTCTGCAAACTCGTTAATTCTCGGTCATATGCCGGAATCGAATTTGTTCTCGGGCTTCATCGTTCATTCTTGCGGGCGTCCACCTCGGTTCGAACACAAGCTTAACCTCAACCTGCTCCGTCCCTTCAACCGATTTAACTGCTTTCCTGACGTCTGCTACGAAGATCAACGATATTTACGCCGATTTCTAGATCGATTACATCTTCAAGTGCCGTCATAATCCGATTTTCATTCAATTGGGTAGCACATTCCTTCCGTAGTCAGCTCGAATTAGTATGTGTTTTTAGGCTTGAAAAAATTACTTCTCCCATTTCTGTTAAAGCGAGAAAGCTGGAAAATGTATCTTTTACCCCAAGCTAAGGTTGGACTCCAATAAGAAAGGAAGATTAGCTTGTCATACATTTTCGATGTTCATCCGGAAAACGATTATGTACGCGAATTGCGCGAAAACGATGCTTTACTGGACCGGCTTATCCGCCAGATCGGCCCCCTTCGCATTCCGGACCAGCAAGACGGTTTTACCTACCTGGCGAAATCGTTAGTCGGACAACAGCTTTCGGTCAAAGCCGCTGCTACGATTTTCAGTCGGGTAGAGCTTGTATGTGGAACGATAACGCCGGACACTGTCTTGGCTGCGGATGAGGAACGCTTGCGCTCGGCGGGATTGTCCAAAAACAAACTCAGCTATATCCGCAACCTCGCCGAACGTGTTAAGGAAGGTCAGCTAGATTTTGCGGCGTTTGGAGAGATGGATGACGAGGAGGTTGTGCGTTCATTGACCTCGATCAAAGGAATTGGTCGATGGACCGCAGAGATGTTTCTTATTTTCTACTTGGGCAGGCCGGATGTGCTCTCCTTCGGGGACAGGGGGCTTCAGCGTGCGGCGGAATGGCTTTATGTTGCGAATATGGGCGATGGATTATCGCACTTGCAGCATAAACAGGCCGAATGGAAGCCCTATTCTACTATCGTCTCCCTCTACCTATGGGAAGCAATTAATACCGGTTTGATCAATATGAACAATAATGAAGGGGCCACCCCTTGAGGCAAGCAAATTGCTCCGAAAGGATAATTCAGGGTAAAGGTTGAAAGGAACAAGTACCTCCCTCCGACGCAATACGCTCCTGAAATGGAAATAGATAAACCCGATGCAAGGTCATTTCAGGAGCGTATGAGGCAGTCTCCGCTTTAACCGATTAATTTGCCGATTTCAGCAAGATTTTCAGCAAAGCCAATGAAAACCCGATCTCCAATCACAATCGTTGGGACGATCTGCTTTCCAGTCAGGTTCCAGACTTCCTCGGCATACTTGGCGTCTTCTTCGCAATTAAGATTTGTGTAGGGAACCCCATGTTCCTTGAAGTAACGCTTCGCATAATTGCAGTCGCTGCAAGTGGGAATCGTATAGATTTTAATCGATTGTTTCATGCCCGCCACCTTCTTTTCCCATTAGCGTCATATCTTTTAGCCTGTCTAGCGAGATTCGATCTACGAATTTGCCGAACTTTTCCTTGCCCTTTGCATTTTCCTTGTAAAAATCGATAAGAGCAATAACGGTGGGAATAAGCTGCTTCTCCGTCACTCCGGAGCGAAGCAGCTTGGCGAAAGAGGTTTTAAGTCCCTTTGGCTCACCGCCTACGTAAATGTCAAACTTGTCGCGCATTTTGACAACGCCGATATCCTTAATTAGCGGTTCGCTCGTGCCTAAAGCACACCCGGCGTAACCGATTTTCAGCGGTGTAGGCGTTGCAATGCCTGCTATTGCTTCATTTAAGGCAACTGCGGTCTCAAGCCCCGCTTCTTCGGCTCCTTTGCAGAAGTTACAAGCGATAAGACTTTTCGTTACGAAACCTGCCGGGTTCACGTCAAGCCCGATTTGCTCAAGCTTTTCCTTGACGGCATCCCGTTGCTCAAGCGCCACCTCTGCATACAGCTGCTTGAAGGGGGTTACTTCCACTTTGGCATCCGCGCCGAGGACATGACCGATTTCTGCAAGTTGGTTCGGAGTGAACAGGCTGCCTCCGAGTTGAATCGCTGGGCTAATGGCAATTTTGACTGTCTCCCCCATAAGCGTCGCCCTCCCATTCCGAATAATCAAATCAACTAATGTTTACTACGAAAGGTACAGTGAAGACCTTACCTTGATGTTGAAATTGACCCCATATTTTATAGGTGCCGCTTTTCGGGAAAGACGTCATGAATTCAGCCTTAGGACCGGTTGCCTTCTCTTCGACGGGGTGCACATGGAGATATTGCTCTGCATCTTCCGATAAAATGACGACATGACCGACTGCGCCGAGATATTGCTCCAGATCGCGGATTCCTTCTTTTGTCTGCGCGTCAGAAATATTGAATACAAGCGTGACTTCTTCATTTGCCTTCGTACTGCTTAAGGTAAGCTCGATTTCTTTGTCGTCGATCGCTTTCGTAAGCTGCGCATCAGCCTTAACAGGTTCTGGCGACTTTGCATTCCCCTCTACCTTTACCCACTGACTGAGCGTCGTATTCGTGCCTGCTTTCGGAACAAAATCGGCAAAAGCCTTATACTCTCCTCCATTTGGGAACGACATGCCGATTGAAAATTGACCATCGCCCTGATCGTTAGGATGGATATGGTTGAAATAGGAAAGGTCCTTGCTTACGACAATAAGATGCATCAATTTTTCATGGTTTAATTCGAATTCTTTTACTGCATCCCCGTCGGAGTCCGTGATCTGAATATGCAGTTCTGAGTTTTCGTTTGCTTTCACCGATTCTGTCGAAAACGAAAACGACGCTTTATAGTTTGCCGATTGTTCGCTCGTTCCATGATCGCCGTGGTCGCCGTGACCCGCACTTGGCGTTGCGGAGTTTTCTTCCTGATGACTTGTGCTGCCGTGGCCGTCCGAATGGGCGTTTTCTTTTGAACCTCCGCAAGCCGATAGCACACCGATAGCCAAAGCGCCCGTTAACATAAGCATCGTTTTCTTCTTCATCTTAAATTCACTCCTGTTCAAGTCATGTTTGGCGAATTTTTTCCCTCATCCATAGAATACCCCACCACCCTATAAATAATCAATCTTTTTTTACCCCCCACCCCTATTTGGGTATGTCTCATGCCAAATACCCCCCGCGGCTGCGGAGGTTCACAGGCTATTTCATGATAATCATGGATTTGCGGCAATTGTTGGAATACTTGTAACGGCGCGAATCGTAACGTCAGGCAGCATTTGTTGAATTCTTGCTTTGGCGTCGGCAATATCTGTCGCTTGGACATTCCGATAATACACAACGCCGTAGCGATCCTGATATTCTACCGTATATTCGGTTTGTTCGTTATCCGTCATTGCAGTTCCCACCCGTCGTTTTATTTAAAAATCCACCCGGTACAATTGTTCAAGATAGGCATATTTATTGTTTCTTAATTCATAGGTCCTTGGGGGCGATATCGTCAAGTCATCTGAATCGGGCCATTCTGCTGCACTGTTTCTTAGCTCCTTCACACGTTTAATTACCTGTTGGTCCAGCTCCAGAGTCTCCCCTATCTCCTCTTCGGCAACAAAGCGAATGACGATCCTGTCGCTTACCTCTACCCATCGATCCTCGCTATCTTTGAAGCTCACCGTAACTATTACGAAGGATTCATCAGAGTGAACTGCATGTTGAGTGTACAGTTCCAGGAGCGCATCTTTACCTTGCGCCTCCCTATTAATGAGGATGCCGCTGGATTCACTTTCTTCATGACCATTTAGATTGGGAGAGCGATAGAGTCCAGTCGGCAATTGAATGCGGACTTCAGCTTTTTCGACAATTGAACCTTCCTCAGGCAAGAGCTGAATCCATAGATGATTCATCCCTTCTTCCCGCTCCATCATGGATTTGGCCAATCTCAGACGAAGCATCAATTTGCGTCCTCCTTTATGAGCCGGGAAACGGATTCAATAACCCTTTGTTTCAATTCGGCGGAAACTCGGGGACTTAGCGTGATTGCGACATCCTCGTTAATGGCGAGCGTTTCGTGTTCCAGCACCCGATTAGAATCATACAGATACAGCTGCCGACCAATTTTCTCTATTTCTTCCGGCGCGAGCGACATTAACTTCTCTTGTATAGACGCTAAGCTTTCCCCGGTTCTCGTTAAGGTGACGATGGCTCGAAAAAAATGAATATGCCGATCCGTGTATACTCTTTTATTGCCGAGAAGCTCCAAGGCTGGCACCATTCCGATTTGCGTGTAGTATCTTACCGTTCGTAAGTTCATTTTGGGATCATCCTGCTGCAAAATCTCTGCGATTTGCTTCGCAGTGTAGCCCGTCATAATAAACACTCCGATCAATATCTATTACAGTTCAGTGTATTGTGTACATTTTACTGTAACGACGGTCGTCGGTCAAGAGGATATAATCATTCGAATAAAAAACCGAACAAAAAGAAGAGCGCCGACACGCGGGGCTCTTCTTTCTTGCTTCTAGTCATTCTCCGGTCTTTTTATTTGTAACGGGGGCGGTATTAACCAGCCCTTTTCCTTTTGCATTCTAAGCATTCTCGCGGCTAGCCCTACTTTTTCCGTATGGTATTTTAAAAACAGGGCTGCGATATCTTCTCTAATGCAAATACTCATCGCCGCACTGCAAGCCCCTAGACCGACGGCTAAGTTCACGCCGAGAGCGACTGCGATCTCTTGGTCCGCAAAGCGTGCTCCTTCCGGAATGTCCTCCAATTCCACGCTAGGTTTCTCTGCCATTTCGGGCGCAGGGGTGATGCCATTATCAACCAGGAGACGATCCAATTCCTTGATCTCCGATTTGGCTTGATCGATGTAATCGGAGATGAACTCTTTTAAGTCATGATCTCCCGCATGGTTGCGATAAATTTGGAAGCACGAAACTGCTCCTTTAGCCGCTGCGGAAGATCCCCATACGCCGAATATTTCTCCGTAATGCATCGGTTCGTCTTTCGGGTTACCGCTTAAAATTCCCAAGGTCCATCCTCATTTCGCATGTAATTACTCGACGTAGTATGGCACTGCTCGATCCAGATTATCCATAAGGGTCCGGTTAACAAGTCCAGAGCCTGCCCTTTCCTGCCTCTCTTAGGACGCCGCTCCACGACTTTCGTCGGGTCCCTTCACCTTCTTCGGTCTGTTTTGCATAACGATATTATCCGGTATACTATAGCCGAGTCTTTTAGAGGAGCGATTGGCCATGAATTATGAACAGAAAGCGCGCGCAGAAATCGCCGCTTGGGAGCAGCAATTATTCAAGCCGCCCGGATGGCTGGAGAAAACCTCGAAGGCGATCGGTAATCGAATTAACAACCTCATTCCTGCCAAAGCGCAAGACCTCATTACGACCACGATAAAGTCGATCGTGCGCACGGCGCTATTCGGCGCGGAATATACCCCTCAGAGGCCCGTGCAGCGCACGCTTAATCTAGAGCTGCACGATCAAGAAGCGAAACAATTGTTTTCCTTGTATCAGAAGATCGCGGTTGCCGAAGGCGCAGGCACAGGAGCGGGCGGCATCCTGCTTAATGTCGTAGATTTTCCTGCCTTAATCGCGATCAAGATGAAATACTTGTTTGAACTGGCTCATAACTACGGATACGATACGAAGCATTTCTCAGAACGGGTATTCATACTTAAGGTTTTCCAAATGTCGTTCTCCAGTCCGGAACAACGCGCCAATTTGCTAAAGTCGATCAAGAATTGGGATGCTGAAAAGGAATTGTGGTCCGCGGAAACCGAATACTCCGAACATATGAACTGGGAGACGTTCCAGAAGGAATATCGCGATGCAATCGATTTTCGCAAGTTATTGCAGATGGTGCCCGGGATCGGGGCTGTCGCGGGAGCCTGGGCGAATTACACCATTCTAGAGGAGCTTGGCCAATCCGCAACGAACGCCTATCGTTTGCGACGATTAAACGCCTCTGCAGAGAAACGAAGCATTCAGAAAACGTAAACCAAATAAGATCACCTTCTCGCCATTTCACTCTGACAAGAAGGTGATCAATGCCTTAAAATTTTGCGGGGAACTGCTTAACTATTCCCTCTGTCAGGAAATCCGCAAAATGGATCATATGGGTCTCGTTTTTGTCAGTTGCTGCAATATCCGCTTTCCAGTCCCCTTTGAGGCAGCTACGCACGATTTCCGTGATCAGCTGCAGGTGCGTGTAGAGCATGTCCTGCACCGCTTTGAACGGCAAATAGGGATTCGATTCGCTTAGAAATTTGGCGATATCGTCTGCGTTCCTGTGCCAATCCGTCTCCAATTTTTGCACATCCGTCTGATTTCCCGTTTTGGCAGCCTCTACAATTTTCCCTGCGATGAGAATATGCTCAGTCAGAAGCTCGGCCAGTTTATTGCCCGCAGCTTCCCCGTAATAAGGCTTGATCACATTGCCAATGTCCTGCTGGTTCCGCAGGAGTCGGGCCAATACGTCCTTCTGGTCAGGACGATTGGATATCGCGCTGACAATATAGCTTCTCGTCCAGATCGTATGATCGATCCAAACTCTTTGCATTTCGCTCTTCAACTGCACCATTTTGGGGCTGAGGCAGATCGCAGCCTGTTTTTTCTCATGCGCGGATACGGATATTGCGGGCGACGTCAGGCTAAAAACGAGCGTTAATGTTAACGGCAGCGCCAGCAACCATTTGGCTTTCATATTCATCTGCTCCTCTGTTCAGGCTTGATCAGAAACCATGCGACTAACGATGCCGCAAAACAAGATGCGCAAAGGGTTAAGTAAAAAACCGACGGCGAACGCGAAATGATCCAAGCCGTAAACGGCGGTCCGGCCGCTACGCCGAGGAAACGAATGCTGCTGTAAAAAGACATAACCGTTCCCCGCTGCTCCTTATCGATTCCTTCGGTCAACAAGGCGTCAATGCACGGAAGCGCTGCTCCCAGGCCGATGGATGCGGCGAATAGGAAGCCGATAATGACGATTGTCGAATCCTTTTTCAGCAGTCCTAACCCGAGCAAGCAGGCTGCGGCAACCAAGAAGCCTGCAACTCCGATCCATTTCATAAGCTGCTTTTTTTGTCCAATCCATTTGCCGACAAGCCACGATGCCGTACATAAGCCGGCAAGAGGAATCGCAAGAAGCCCCCCTTTTCCGATCCCGTCGATGCCTTTTTGCTCGAGCGTTTCCGACAAAAAGAACAAGGTGCCGAACAGGACGAACATGCTGATTCCGCCCGCGGCGTAAATCGCCCAAATCCAACGTCCCTTCTGGCGATAAATCGACTTTATCGAGTCGACGAATGGCTTGAAGGGCATCGCCTGTTTCGATTCCTTCGGAACCTTCACCCACGCCGCAACAAGAATGAAGGATATCAGGCTGATGGCCGGAATCGCCCAGAAAGGAATGTACCATGCCCACAAGGCTAACGCCGAACCTAAGACCGGGCTGAGAACTTTGCCGAACGTATTGGCCGTCTCGACGATCCCGAGCCCGTTGCTGACATCGTCCTCGTTGCGAAACAGGTCTCCGACAAGCGGTAAGACGACGGGAAAGCATGCCGCTGCGCCGAGACCTTGCAGCAATCTGCTCCATAGGATCAAACGGTACGGATGGTCGCAGAATGTCGCCGCCCAGCCGGCAAGGCCCCCTGCTGCGGCGACGAGGAGGAGCCCAGGCAGTATCACCTTTTTTCTCCCTATCCGATCTGAAAGATATCCGGTCACGGGAATAAAAAAGATCGCAATCACTGCATACGAAGTAATGATCAAGCTCGCCTGCAGCGAATTGATCCCTAATACTTTCTGCATCATCGGGATAACCGGAATGAGCATGGAATTGGCCAGCGTCATCCCCAACGGGATCGTCGCGATAGACGCCAGGTCCCTTTTCTTCTTGGATTCCATTACGGGACCTCCCAGTCAATTTCCGCAATTGCTTCCGTTAGTATGGCCTGCCGGAGGAAAATTACCACAGACGAGCTCTTCCTACAAATCTCTTCGTGCTCTAATGATGTTTTATTTTTGGGGTGTCCCATAACAGTCCTAAAGTACTAATTTTTTTCTTTGTTTCATATTCTTTCACGTCATGTTATACATGGCGAAGCAAATAGTCCTAATTTTAGAGGGGGTGAGCATTCTCTAGTGTAAAACCTTGTAGAGGTTTTGTTCCGGTTCAGTCGGGAATTGAAAAAAGGAGGAATGGGATTGTTTAATTTAGGTTGGGCTTCTCTGAGGCAGGTAAAGCTTTTCTTTGTAAGCGGTATTCTTTGCGCGCTTGTTTTTGGAATGTCGACTGCGGTGTTTGTGCAAAAAGCTTCCGCTCACGGCAACGTAACGAACAGCCGGGCAGCGCTCTGCGCCAATGGTCAAAACCAGAACTGCGGACAAATCATCTACGAACCGTACAGCTTGGAAGGACCCAAAGGCTTCCCGACGGGAGGGCCCCCGGACGGAAAGATTGCCAGCGCCAATACTTGGTTTACGCAGCTCGACCAACAATCCGCCACCCGCTGGTCTAAAGTAAATATCAGCGCTGGGTCCTACACCTTCAACTGGTCTATTAAAGTCCCTCATGCCACGACCAGTTGGAAATACTATATTACGAAGCAGGACTGGGACCCGAATGCTCCTCTCTCGCGCGCTTCCTTCGATCTCACTCCATTCTGCAGCGTAAACTCCGGCGGGGCGCTGCCGGGAGGAACTTATTCGAATACTTGCAACATTCCTAGCCGTACAGGATACCAAGTCATTTTAGCGGTGTGGGAAATCTACGATACCAATAATGCGTTCTACAATGTCATCGACGTTAATTTTATTAACAATCCTGATCCAATTGCTCCTTCCGCTCCATCGAACGCTACGGCGTCCAATATCGACACGACCACGGCAACGATAACTTGGGGAGCTTCCACCGACAATGTCGGCGTTACCGGCTACGGCGTTTATAACGGCTCTAACCAAATCGCGACAACGAACGGAGCGCTTGTGGCGAATTTGACCGGTCTGACGGCAAATACGACCTATAACCTTACGGTTAAGGCGTTCGACGCCGCAGGCAATGTTTCCACTGCAAGCAATACCGTTACCTTCACAACCCTGCCAGTAATCGGGCCTGACTTAGAACCGCCTACTGCCCCATCCGTTCTTCATGTGATGGGTACGACCACCTCCACCTCTGTTCCTCTGATGTGGGCCGCATCGACAGACAATGTCGGGGTGAAAGAATATCAAATCTTTAATGGCGGCGCTTACGTAGCAACGGTGCCTGCACCGTCCGTACAGCATACTGTGACGAACTTGACGCCCAATACTGCGTACGCCTTCATAGTAAAAGCCGTTGACGATGCAGGCAATATTTCGGCGGCAAGCAATACGCTGAACGTGACAACGCCTTCTGCCCCTACCACCTATCCGGCATGGAGCTCGACAACTGTCTATGTCGCAGGCGATAAAGTCACCTACAACAACGCCAACTATGAAGCGAAATGGTGGACGCTTAACGAAAAACCAGGCACATCGGCCGCTACTGTGTGGAAGGCGATTCCTTAACCTTATGTGATCCAGAGAAACGGCCAAACCGTATTTGAGTCGGTCTCGGACTGTCGAGCAAGTTTCGACAGTCTATTTTTTGTACACATCGAAAATTTTCAGCTCCCTGAGATTGGCGACAACCTCCTTCATGCTGCTTTGGTTGAATTTCTTCAGAATCTTGTTGACCTGCGTCCGGATCGTCACCTCTTCGACGGAGCGTTCCTTGGCGATATTCCGGTAGGTCAACCCGTTATAGATCGAACGGACGATCTCAAACTCCGAGGTCGTCAGCTTGGATACGATGTTCAGCGTGTAGATCAGACTGTCCTTCTCGTTACGCAGCTTGGCGAATTCGCCCAATATTTTTTCGGCGATCTCGGGCCGCATGAACAAGCTGTTGCGGTGCGCGCTGCGGATCGAATTGACAATGTCGGCGATCGAGCTTGTCTTCACGATAAAATCCAACGCTCCGGCTCCATACGCCTTAAACATGACATCGTCTTCCTCGTGGATCGTAAGCACGATAATTTTAATTTCGGGCAGTTCCCCTTTGATTCTCTGGATCGCACGAATGCCCGCATCCTCCGTCTCCATTTCGATATCCATCAGCATGATGTCCGGACGGACCTCGCGCGCCAGTTGCACTGCTTCTTCCCCGTCGGACGCGACGCCAACCGCCTCCATGTCCTGCTCCCGATCGATGATCATGCGAAAATAATCGCGAATATCCTCAATATCGTCAGTCACCGCTACCTTAATCATGTCTGCTCCCTCCCCATCCTGTATACCCACCATTCAGGCTCGTCGAGCCTTCTCCGTCAACGGGCAGCAAGATACGAAACGTCGTATATTTTCCTTTCTCGCTCGTTACGGTAATGAAGCCAAGATGCGCTTTGACGATCCGATTCACGTACGAGAGCCCGATCCCCCAGTTTTCGTGTTTGGATTTGGTCGTATAGAAAGCATTAAAGATTTGCTTCCGCGCTTTCTTCTCGATTCCCGTTCCGTTGTCTGTGACCGCAATCGTCGCCCAGTCGCCCTCCGCATCGATCTCGATGCGGATTTCGCCCTCTTCCCTTCGGGCAGCCTGAATCGCTTCGACCGCATTGTTCAACAGATTGGCGACCGCCTCCGTCATATGGTAGCTGTCAATATAAGAAGAAACTCCGAATTTCGCGTAACGCTTATCGATCCGAATCGCCTCTCCAACGTTCAACTTGCCCAGTGCATCCTCGACGACGTTCACGATTCGGCAGCGGCTGGGACGCACGTTAATCTCCTTGATCGCGTCGATCACTTTGGCCGACTGTGAGAGCGATGCCTCGCTGATCTGCTGCAGCCGTCGAATCGCCTTTAAGCCGTCCTCGGTTCCATAGGCGTGTTCCGCTTGTTCGGCCAATATTTTCACGGTAAACATCGTATTTTTGAAGGAATGAAAAACGCCCTTCAGATTATGATTCAAGCCGCCGACGTTGCGGTTGATCGAACGGATCTTGAATATCGTCGTCGCATCGATCCCCTTGAACAGAATCAGCGTAACCGCCGTGACCTGGACGGCAAGTAGCATGACGAGAGGCAGCAAGCGATAGTAGAACCCGGGCGCCTCGCGAGACGGAAACTGCAGCAGCCGAGCCGCATCCGAATACAAATAAAGCTGGTTGTACGGACCCAAAATAAAGATCGCGATAAACAATCCGTTCATGATCAGCAAGCTGATGACGAGAGAGAAAATTTGCTTCCTCTTAAATGAAATTCGCGAATGGCGATAATAGCTGAAGAGCAGCCAGACGGGCCAAAACAAGTAAAGCAATATCCAGGCAATATGCAACGCATCAGCCGCTTGCAGCGCCAACCTCAGCGTTCCTCCCCCATTGCCACTAGCCAGCCAAATGTAGAACGAGTATCTCGTTTCCGGTTCGTAAAACCAGACATAACCGATCGGCGGCAACGCAAGCAGGCCGGCGCGCAGCCACTGGCCGGCTCTCCCCTTGTTTCTTCTCCGGATGAATTCCAGAGCAAACAGAGGAAGCCCGACCAAGTAAACCGCGATTCCGACCAGTTGCAATCGCACTGTATCGTAGTAATTGATTTTCCAATGGCTTAAATAGAGATAGATTCGATAGTCCAGCGCATACAGGGCATGCGAAGGATACTGATAATTGCCGAGCTTCGCGACGTTGAGAATCATGCCGAGAAAGGATAGACTCATCCCGGTAATCATCAGCACGAACAACCAGGAATAGCGGTTGCGATAATTCCGCACAAGCATGAAAATGGATAGAACGGTTAGCAGCAAAATGGTGTAGATCATAGCTAGTCCCTCCCGGCCGTCCTTCTTCCAATGTAGCAGAGGAACAGCGCCGTTGTCACCCCTTAATCGCGCCGCTGGTTAGCCCCGCTACGAAATACCGGTTCAAGATCAAATAGACCGCAAGCATCGGCACGACGGACAGCATCGTTCCCGCCAGCATCAGGTTCCACGAGCTTGCCGCCTCTCCGGCGCTGCGAAGCGCCACAATGCCTACCGACAAAGGACGCTGATCGGGATTGCTTAGCGTAAACACCATAGGCAGCAGGAACTCGTTCCACGCGTATTTAAAGGTAATAATTCCGATTGTAGCGATTACCGGCTTCATCAGCGGTAGAATAATATTCCAGAACGTCCGGAAAAAGCTGCAGCCGTCAATGATCGCGGCCTCGTCCACCTCGTAGGGAATCGAGTTCACAAAGCTCCGGATGATAAAAATATTGGCGATATGCATCCCGAATATGCTAATGACGATAACGCCCCATAGCGATGTATTGAGATGCAGAATCTTGGCGATCTGCAGTAGCGGATACAAAGTGATGCTGCCGAACGACAGAAACATCGTCGCAGTGAAGGCTGCGAACAGCGTCGCCTTGCCAGGGAAACGACCTCTGGCGAATACGTAGCCGGCCATCGTCGACACGAGCAGCGTGCCGAATACGATAAACGCTGTCATGTAGACGCTGTTCCACGTATAACGCTTAAAGTTGGCCAGCGTCCACGCTTCCTTATAGTTCTGAAATGTCCATTCGATCGGCAGCAACCTCGAGGCGTGAGCGAGTATCTCTTGATTGGACTTGAACGATGCAAACAGAACGAAAACGAGAGGCATGAGCGCGAAGACAAGAACGATACAAAGAAAAGCGTACATCGCGAGTGTGGAAATTCGATTAACGGTCGTGTGCATGGATGCTGCCCTCTTTTAATAGATTTTGCTCATGCGACGGGTCATCCAGAAATAGGCGGCCGTGATCAGGCCGATCAGAACGGCGGTGACGAGCCCCATCGAAGCCGCGTAGCCGATCTGCAGCGCCTCCGGTCCTTCCCCGTAGCGGAAAAAGTATTTGAATATATACGTCATGACGACTTCTGTGGAGCCGCCTGGCTGTCCGTTCGTCAGCACAAGCACAAGATCCGTTACCTTTAAACTGCCGATAATCGCCAGCATAAGTACGACTTGAATGACGGGAGCGAGCATGGGCAGCGTAATTCTCGTGAATTGCTGAACGCGGCTGGCGCCGTCGATCTCCGCGGCCTCGTACAGATCCTTCGGTACGCTCTGCAGACCGGCCAGAAAAAACAGCATGTTGATGCCGAAATTCTCCCACACGGATGCGGTTGCAATGACAAACATGGACGTCCATTTGCCGCCGAACCAGTTGACCGACTCGCTGATCGCCCTCAGATCGAGCAATACATTGTTGACGATGCCCTCGAACGTCGCGAACAGAAAATAGAATAGCAAGCCGATCACCGCTACGCTGACAATATTCGGCATGAAAAATACGGTGCGGAACAGGTTGCGTCCACGCACCTTGCCGTTCAGAAGCACCGCCAGCAGCAGCGCCAGCGGAATTTCCACCGTCAACTTGCCGAACGCGAGCACGACGGTGTTGAGCAGACTTTGCCAATAGCGCTCGTCCCTCATAAAGATACGTTCGAAATTGCCGAAGCCGATGAATGTCGCTTGCACGCTGTCATAGTCGTACCATGCCCAACGGAGCACCCAGAACACGGGATAAATCGTAAATACGAGAAACCCGAGCAGCTGCGGCGAGAGCATGAGGTACGATTGAACGGCGATTCTGGTCATTTGGGAGGCGCGGCTGCGTCGGTTTCTGTTTGTGCCGGCGGATAAACCCTCCGTGTACGCATTCGAGCTTGGGTTCATCTTTCTGTCCTCCTTTAAGAAATCGGCGGAGCCAGGTCGCTGACCCGCCCCGCCAATCGTTTTACTTCACGCGAAAATCGAAATCCGGGTTCAAGAATGCGGAAGGATCGACTGTGCCGTCCTGGATGCCGGCCTCCAGCGCTTCGCTGTAACGCTTGTCCAGATCGGCCAGCGCTTCGTCGATGCTGACGCTGCCCATCCAGAGCTTCAAGAGCACTTGCGCATGAGTCTCGCCTTCAAGCTTAATCGTTGGCTGCCCGTGATGCATATAAATGTTTTCGTTGCGCCCGAATTCCGCCCAGCCTTTGGCTTCCGGCGCTTTGCTCGCCAGCTGGATAATGCGGTTGTCATAAGGCATATACTTGCCTTCCTCGTACATTCTGACAAGGAATTCATCGCTGTGCAGCCACTTGTAGACTTCCATCACTTTTGCGGAATTGGCGCTTTTCGCCGTCTTGGATACGCTGATGAAGTCGGAGACGGAAGCGAATTCTTTATACCGGTTCGCCGTGTCGAGAACCGGAATATCCGCTGCTCCCCACTCCATAGTCGCAGGGAATTGGTCGTTAAGTACGCCGACGTCCCAGGAAGCGCCCAGCTTCATGGCGACGCGGCCTTCCGCGAATTGCGCGCGGGCAGGGTCGTTGTCCAAGCCTTCCGGCCCCGGGAAGTAGCTCTTGTCCGCTTTAATGCCCATCAGCCATTCCAATGCCGGCTTAAAGCCGGCAAAATCGTACTTGCCCGTGAGCGTATTGTAATAGTTGTGTCCGATGCTCGACACCCACGGGAAGAACAGCTCCCAGTCGAAGTATGAGCCCCATTTCAACGGCAACGCGATGCCATATACTTTCTCTTGCGGATTCGTCAGCTTTTTCGCGTACTCGCGAACCTCCGCCCAAGTTTTCGGGGGCAGCGCCTCGCCGTTCGCGTCGACGATGCCCACTTTTTTGAACAGCTCCTTGTTGTACAACAGCTTTACGTTTGTGACGTTAAAAGGCACGGAGTATACTTTGCGCTCGACCGTGAAGGCCGGGTGACTCAGCATCCCTTCGTACTTGCCGAGGAATTCGGCGCCGCCTGGCAGCTCCTCGATCGGGATAATATCGCCGCGCTTAACGTAATCCACCTTGGGCCCGACAACATAGAACAGCTCGGGCGCTTGACCGGACGCCAGCGCAAGGTCGAGCGCCTGCTTGTAATCTCCGCCCTGCACGGTATATTCAATCTTGATTCCTTTTTCCTTGCCGATCGTATTATTGAATTCGCCGACCATCTCGGTCACAAGCTCTTTCGTATGTCCGCTGTTCGTCCATACTCGCACCGTCTCCATCTTCGTAGGCGCGGCCGATCCTGTCCCGGCCCCGGCGGATTCGCCGGCCTCTCCCGAGTCGCTGCCGCTGCAGCCAGCAAGCGCTGTCACCAGCATGGCGGATGACAGCACCGCTCCGATTTTTTTTAGCTTGTGCATGATTGTTTTGCTCCCCTCTAGTTTCTCTCTCACATTGTAAGCCAAGCTGCAGAGCCGGATAAGTATCAATTCATATACAACATTCGTTCCTTCCCCGCCTCTTCACAGAACAAAATGTTGTACAATTCCTATCCGGCCCCGCCGTTTATTTTATTTCACAAAAATATCGTCGAAGCTGGCCGGTTGGTTAGTTGTGCTCAGACCGATCGACCCGCTCCCGAACGTTGCATCCGTGACAGACGCAACGATGAGGCCGTTAAAGCTCAGTGTAAGCTGATCGCCTTCGACTTGGAAGCGCATACGGTGGTAGACGCCCGCAGTCGGATCGATCGAAGCCGATGTCGCCAGCACCGTGCTGACTCCGTTTACCCTCTTCAGAATGCGGAATCGATTGTCGCTGCGCGTGTAATAGGCGAAATAGTAGTTGGCCGCATCCGTATAGCGGGCATACATCGACACCCATGCGCCGGCATTCCACGAATCCACTCTAAAGCTCGTCTCGAAGCTGTAATCCCGCCATTCGCGGGAACCGTTCATCGAACGATTGGCGGACGGATCGCTCGCACGATAGGCATAGCCGCCTCCCGCGCCTCCGGACGATACGCTCCAATTCCCTCTGTCTCCCGTCCAGCCGTAAGCTTGGCTGTCCTCGAAGTCGTCGCGGAACCGATAGGGATTCGACACAGTCCAGTCGTCGATATATGCCGGCTGATCGCTTGTCGCTACCCCCGCCCTGCCGCTTGCCAACGAATCGTCGGTCGCCGCAAGCGCGCAGATATCGTCAATGCATCCTTGCAGCTTCTTCCCGTTCACAATCAGCCGGAGCTCGCGCAGTTCTCCTAGTTCCGGTGCAGGAACGAGGGATTCGGCAAGGATCGTTTCTGCGCCTTCGCGCCGTTTGACGAGACGGATTTTGGTTTCGGCCGGCGCGTATTCGAGTCGATAAAAGTTGTCTTCGTCCGTATATCGGGCGACGAGCGATACGACGCCCTCGGCGTTCCACGTTTCTGCGCCGATGCGCGCCGCAACCTCGAAGTCGGCCCATGCCGTGTGGCCGGTCACAACCAGGCTGCGCTGCGTATCCGTCAGCGACATGACGCTCTCGTACACGGCTTGCGTTACCGATGCCGCACCGGCAACGACGTTCCAGCCTGCGAGATTGCCATCGTTGAAGTCGTCCTTATGCAGCAGCTTATCGTACTCGTACACCCATGTGCCTGCCGAGGTGGCGATATAGACTTTGGCTGCCGTCGGATGAAATTTGACATGCCAGATGTCCGCTTTTCCGGGAATGTCCGGCACCTTCATCCAGGTTTGTCCGCCGTCGTACGTCTCGAAGAGTCCCGCCCCCTGCGCCCGTTCCACATAATCGGCGCCTCCGGCGACCAGATGGTTCGCGTTGAGCGGGTCCTGATCGATGCTGAACATCTCGATGTCTCCGTGCGGGTGCGCGAGCAGCCCGTTGCCCGCTGCAAACTTCGTCAACGTGGCACCGTCCAGCCGATATACGCCGTCATTGGCGGCAAGCCACACTCTGCCGGGCACGAATTTGTCGGCAAGCAGCTCGCGGATCATTAACCTGCCGGACGGATCCGAGGCCGGCAGGTCGGCGATCGCCGCCCAGGTTGCGCCGCGGTCGTCCGAACGGTACACGCGGTTCAGCACATTTCCGTTCTCGTCGTACTCCTTCTGGCTGTAAATCGTGTTCGCGGAATAGACGATATCTCCATTAAAAGGCGATACGGCCAGCACGTCCCGCGGCAGGAACGTCCAGGTCGCTCCGTTATCCAAGCTGATTCGGTCGTCCGCATAAATGATCTGAGATTGCTGCGGATGATAGGCGATCGAAGTCAGCAAATTGCCCGTTGTGCCGTTAAGCTGCTTAAACGATTGTCCGCCATCGCGGCTCTCGGCGATAAGCGACGAAGCATAGTTGCCCACCGAAATCCACAGATGATTGCGGTCATTCGGATCGCGCGTCATGGCGCTAACCGTCTTCGCGTTGGATAGCTCCGGCACGCGAATCTTGTTCGCCTGATCGGTCGTCAGCTCGTAGAACATCGGATACAGCGCCGACGAGCCGGGATCGACGGACTTGGCGATGCCAATGTCGGTCAGGCCGATCAGCACGTCGTTGTCGTTGGCCTCATCGAATAGAAACGCGCGGGCGCGAGCGCCGGAATAGCCTGAGTTGGAAATCTCGAACGTCAGCCCGCCGTCCGTCGATTTGAACAGCTGCGCCCGAAAGCTGACCCATACGGTGTCCGGATCGTGCGGATCAGTCGCCACCGCTTCGCCTTCCCAACCGCGCTCGCTCTGGTAAAATACCGGCTCCAGGCGCAAGGTCGGCTCGCCGCTCCAGGTTGCCCCCATGTCGTTGCTGACGCGAAACGGATACCGCATCGCATGCAGCGACAAATAGAGTCGCGAATGCCCTGCTGCATCCGGCGCGCCGAAGACGGCGCGCTTTAGCGAGCTGCCTGCCGGCAAACCCGCCGGAGGTGCGATCGGCTGCCAAGTAGCTCCGGCGTTATAGGTGACGTACATCGCGTTCGCCCCGGCGATTACGGCCCATGTGTCGCTATCGCTCGGCAATACCGCCAAGCTGCGAATATTGGCGGAGGACAATCCGGCGGATTTCAGCGTCCAGTTCGCTCCGCCGTCTTCGCTGGCGTACAGCCCGCCTCCGTAAGTGGCCGCGAGCAATCGGCCGCTGTCCGCATCGTAATTCAGTTCCGTGACGATCTCGCCGTCCAGTCCGATCGGCGTCCATGTCTCCCCGCTGTCGTCCGAGCGAAATACCCCTTCTTCATGAAAGGCCGCGTACACGATACGCTCGGAGCCCATCTTCGGACCGAACTGAATCAAGCTGCCGCTGGACCGAATCAAGTACCCGTCGGGCAGCCGCGAATAATATGCGCCCTGCAGCACCTGCCGCCAGCTGCGCCCGCCGTCTTCGCTCTTGTACAGTCCGGCTCCGGGCGTCACGACCGTCTCGTAGTCTGCGGAAGCGGCGGCGAACGCCAGCCTGTCGTTCTCCGGGTCGATCGCGGCGTCGATTACGCCTGTCGCGGAAATTCGGCTGCCGTCGTCGCTGATCCGCCAATTCGCCCCGCCGTCCTCGCTTCGCCAGACCGAATACGTATCGATCCCCATCAACATCAGATTGGGGTTGCTGCGAGACAGCTCCAGCGTCGTGATCAGCTGTGCGCCTTCTCCCCCTTTGATTCCTTGTGCGACCGATTCCGGGGAGGTCAGATGCAACTGCGCTAGCCAAGGCTTGTAGCTTGTCGTCGTCAAGCTGTCCTTCGCCTCCGGAGCAGTACGGAATGTTCGCACTACCTCCGCCGCCAGAGGACTTCCATCCGCATAACGAACCGTTGGCTTAATCGCGATTTTGTACGTTTTGCGATAGCTGAGCGGATCGGGAAGCGTAAACGTGTAGCTCCCCTGCTGCGCGGAGTACACCGTATACGGGACCGCCGTGTTGCCGGGCTCCCTGGTGACGACGATGCTGGACGGATTCATCGTTGCAGGGTCCATCGCTTTCTGAAACGAGATCGTGATCGTCCGTTCATTTACAGGCGTCTCCGGCGCTCCGTCGTTTGGCATGCTAGCCGCTACGACCGGCCAAGTTGCGACCAGCTCCGGCTTGTTCGCGGTATCCTCCCGCGAATTGAAATATACATCGTTGTTCCACGCCGTCGATTTCAGATAGAACGAATAGATGCCGTCCCCCTGTATCGCATTCGTCACATCAAACTCTATCCATGTGCCGCTGTGAGCGGGGTTGGTCACGGAGCCGATCGCCGCTCCGGGCGTCGGCCGTGTCTGCCATGTCACGGTCGACTCCGACCATACGCCGGGATCGGACATTTCGTACAAACTTGTCGTCCCGTTAGGCACTGTGCTGCCGGGATAGGTATAATACAAACGGAGTTTCACCGTATATCCCGGTCCTCGTTCGTTCATGCCCGAGACGTTAAACTTCAGCATCGATTCGCGAAAATCGACGCTGTTTTGCTTCACATGCAATCCCTTCACGGACGACCCGAAGTTCGTATTGGCGTTGCGCGATTCCACTCGCGCGTCTTCGGTCGGATACAGCTTTAAGGTGTCCGATATGCCCGAAGCGGCCTTCGACACCCCCGGAGGCCCCCCTACCGTCAGTATCGCCAACAATATGGCCCACACTGCCAACTTGCCGAACTTGCCCAAGAAGTCTCTCATAGTTAGCTTTTTACCCTCTTCCTCTCTTCGGATGATCGCGCTTTCATTCTTGGCGGGACGAACGCAAGCGGCGACGCCCCCATTATAGTCGCAGATTTGCGTTAAGGGAGGACGTATCTCTCATACATCTTTTCAGCGAAAAAACAGCCCGAAGCGGCGGCCATGATAGAAGAATTATCATACTACCCCGATTCCGGACAAGCCTTTAAGCTAATGAAGATACATGACGAAAAAGAGGTGCAGAGATGAAAATTACCGATATCCGCATTTTTGTCGTGGACGGCTATCGCACGAATTTTGTATTTGTCAAAGTATGCACGGATGAGGGGATCGACGGCATTGGCGAAGCGACGCTGGAATACAAGGAACAGGCCGTCGTTGGCGCCATCGAAGATTTGAAACGGTATTTGATCGGTCAGGACCCGTTCCGGATCGAGACGCACTACCATCGGATTTATCGCGATTCATACTGGCGCACCGGCCCTGTGCTGATGTCCGCGCTCAGCGCGGTTGAGATGGCGCTATGGGACATTAACGGCAAATCGCTCGGCGTGCCTGTACACCGTCTCTTCGGCGGCAAATACAACGACAAGGTCAAAGTCTACGCCAACGGCTGGTTTGCCGGAGCCAAGACGCCGGAGGAATTCGCCCGCAAGGCCGCAGAAGCGGTCGAACGAGGCTTCAGAGGCTTGAAATGGGATCCGTTCGGCAGCAGCTATATGGATATCGGCAATTGCGAGCTGGACGACGCCTTGGCCTGCATCGGGGCCGTCCGTGACGCCGTCGGCGGCGAGGTAGATTTGTTCATCGAAGGTCACGGCAGGTTTAACGTGCCGACCGCGATCCGCATCTCGAAGGAAATCGCCTGCTTTAAGCCGGTTTGGTTTGAAGAGCCTGTGCCGCCGGACAATCTCGACGCCATGCGTGAGGTAAGGAGCAAATCGCCTGTTGCGCTGGCCGGGGGAGAACGGCTATTCACGCGTTTTCCGTTTAAGGACGCGCTGGAACGAAGAGCGCTGGATTACGTTCAGCCAGATATCAGCCATGCCGGCGGGCTGTCCGAATGCCGTAAAATCGCCGCCTTGGCCGAGGCGCACTACGTGCCGTTCGCTCCGCACAATCCCAGCGGCCCGGTCGCCAATGCGGCTACGCTTCAGCTTGCGGCGTGCACGCCGAACTTCTTCTACCTGGAAATTATGGCGACCGACGTCCACTACCGCTCGGAGCTGACGGACGAAGCGCTTCGGTTTGAGGACGGGTATATGCTCATCCCCGACCGGCCCGGTCTGGGCATCGAGCTGAACGAAGAGGCCGCGGCCTCCTATCCTTACGCGCCGCACGATCTTCGCCATTACAGCGGCGAGTTGACCAACATCCGGCCCCCGCAATCGAAAGCATATTTCTGACGGGCGACAGCCCGGCAAGGAGGAATGAAGATGTTCGATTTAACCGGCAAGGTCGCGCTTGTAACCGGAGCGGCGCGCGGCATCGGCAGCGGAATTGCGATCGGACTGGCGCAAGCGGGAGCCGACATCGCAATCAACGATTTGTACGCCGACGGCGATGCCAAGGGACTGGCCGCGCAGATTCGCGGTCTTGGTCGCCGCGCGATTGTGCTTGCGGCCGACGTAAGCCGGGAAGCGCAGGTTCGGGCGATGTTCGAAGGGTTGGACGCCGCCTTCGGACGGCTGGACATTCTCGTCAACAACGCTGGACTGTCGCGTCCGGAGACAATTATGGAGACGTCGCTGGCCAGTTGGAACGAGCTGCTTGGCGTTAATCTGACCGGCTCCTTCCTATGCGCGAAGCTGGCGATGGAGCGGATGACGCGGCAGCGCTTCGGCCGCATCCTGCAGATCGCGTCGGTCGTCGCCCATCAAGGCGCGCTATACGGTCATGCGCACTATGCGGCCAGCAAGAGCGGTCAGCTCGGACTGACCAAGACGCTGGCGAGAACGGCCGCCGCATACGGGATTACGGTGAACGCCATCGCACCAGGCGTCATTGAGACGAAGCTGCTCCGGCGTACGCTGGGAGACGCGAGAATTCAAGCGCTGGGACAGGAAATCCCGCTTGGGCTGGGCAGGTTGGAGGATATCGCCGCCGCCGCGGTTTTCCTGGCCAGCGACGAAGCCCGTTATGTGACCGGCTTTACGCTGGACGTCAATGGCGGCCAATATTTGCGATAACGATGCGGAGGGACAGCATATGGATTATAGCTTGCAAGCGGGAGATTTAAGATTGACTTTAAGCGAGGATGCGCGTGCGGTTCGGTGGTCGGCTGCGGAAGCGCCGCTTCGGGAAGCCGCAGGCGCCGACTTCTGGCGTCTGCAGATGGATGACGGTGTAGCTCGCGATATTACCGTAAAATCCGGAAGCCAGATCGGAGGCCACGTCGTAACGGCCACAGACGGCGAAGGATGGGATGTCGTATATTCCGGTTTGAGAGACGAAACCGGCCGGCAATATGCCGTTGAGATGACGGTACACATTCGTGCAGCCTCCGGGCAACTGTTATTTTCCGCCACGATTGCCAACAATGACGCCGAGGCGCGCGTTAACGAGCTTAAACTCCCGTTCATCGATTTAAACTGCATCGGAGATACGATGCGCGAAAAGGATACGCTGTACCGCAGCTTCGGGAACGGCCAGCGCATCGTCGATCCCTGGAACGCGCTTGACCGAGCGCATTCGGAGTATATGTACAGCGACCATCACGAGATTTGGCTCGATATGACCTATCCGAGTCTGGCAAGCATGGCGTGGTTCGGCCTCGAGAGCGGCGGACGGTTTCTCTACGTCGGCCGGCACGACGAGATTTTCCGAACGTGTACGCTTGCGGCTGGCAAAGGCCCCCGCAACGGCGCCCCGCGCCTGCTGCTCGCCGTCTCCCACTTTCCTCTTCTCGCCCACGGAGACAAAGAGACGACGGCAGTATCGGTCGTGGCCTTTGAGAAAGGAGACTGGCGGACCGGTTCCGCGCTCTATCGGTCCTGGGCCGACTCATGGTATGCCGAGCCCCGGAAGCCGAAATGGGTGCGGGAGCTAAGCGGCTGGCAGCGCGTCATCATGAAGCACCAGTATGGCGAAGTGTTCTTCACCTACGCCGATCTGCCCCGCCTTTACGAGGAAGGTCGCCAAGTCGGCGTGGAGATGCTTTTCTTGTTCGGCTGGTGGAAGGGCTGCTTCGACAACGGTTATCCCGTCTACGAGCCCGATCCGGCGCTGGGCGGCGAGCAAGGGCTGAAGAAAGCGATCGCCGAGGTTCGGCGCCGCGGCGGCAAGGTCGCGCTCTACACGAACGGAGTGCTAATCGACGTCCAATCGGATTATTACCGTGAAATCGGCTACCGCATCTGCCGCAAGGACATCGACGGCAACGAATACCGCGAGCATTACCGCTTTGCCGGAGACGGCATGCTGCTGCGCAGCAATGGCTATAAAAGCTTTGTCTCCGCCTGCCAGTCCGCTCCGGAGTGGCGCGAGCAACTGCTGTCTGTCGGCCGCAGAAAGCTGGAATACGAAGCGGATTGCATCTTCTACGATCAGATCGGCGGACATTGGCCGCACCTCTGCTTCGACGATACGCATGCGCACGGCCGCCGCGGAGATCGCGAAAACCAATGGAAACGGGACAATCTGCGCGCCATTCGCGAATTATGCTCCGGCGATCAAGCCTTCGGCACCGAATTTGTCGTCGACTGCTACGCGCCATACTCTGATTTTCACCACAGCTGCCAGTATGCCAGCTTCAAAGACGAAGAATCGTACCCGGAGCTGTACCGTCAAACCTTCCCGGAGACGATTATGTCCAATCGCTTTATCCATGACGAGCGGACCGATTTCCGTCGTCAGCTTAATTACGCCTTCGTCTACGGATTCCGCTTCGACATCGGCATATATCGCTGCCGCGACACGATCGCCGCCGCACCGTTATATGCCGAGCACGTTTCCAGGCTTATCGCATTGCAGCAGCGCTATGGGAAATTCTTCTACAATGGGCGCTTCTCGCTGCAGACCGATCTGTCTCTTCCCGCAGGCATCGTCCATACGGAATACTTCCACGGAAACGAGCGGCTGCTCGTCTTCTGGAACGATTCCGCAAATGCGTTAACCTTCTCCCTGCAGCAGATCGGCATCGAGAACGTCAAACTAGCGGCCGGAGAGCTGGCTTTTCACCTGCTGTAATGCACCAAAACCCGCCTGTTCTCATCCCTAGGCGGGTTCTTGCTTCATTGGATAAGACTGTCGAGACAGGCGCTCGACAGTCTGGGAGTTCGGTCGCTTTCTTCAGGAGCAGCCCTTCGCGAACGGCCGGCTCATCGACTTGAATCATGCCGATGCCCGCGAACATATCGTCCCGCACGAACGACCAGTTCATAATCGTAATCGGTCCTGACAGCATGCCTTTTGCGGAGACTTCATGCAACGCGAAACCGTAAGACTGCACCCACCCGTTCCGGGTGATGTCAAAGCCCTCCAGCTTCTTGCCGAAACCTGAATGGGTAAACCCATTCTAAGGTGATTTCAGGAGCGTCTCGGTTGGACCCCTTTAATAAATCTTCTTCAATAGCTCAACAACCTCATCCAGGGTGAGGCCAAACGATTTGTAATAGGCAGCGTCGTTCTCCATTTGCTTTAAGATCATCTCATTGCGTATTTGCCGCGTCTCACCGGACGAGAATTCCGCCACAAAGCATCCTTTGCCCGTTATCGTATGAATCAGCCCGCATCTTTCCAGCTCTTCCCATGCTTTTTTAACGGTGATGACGCTAATACGAAGCTCTTGCGCCGCCTGTCGGATCGGCGGCAGACAATAGCCGCTCTCCAATTCGCCGTTCAATATTTGGGCGCTGATTTGTTCGAAAAGCTGTTGGTAGATCGGTTTTTCGGAGGTGTTCGAAATCGCTACATTCATTGCGCTTCCACTTTCTGAAAGCGCCGGACTCCAATTCGGTAAGCAACTATCGTAGAAGCAATGAAGATTAGCACTCCTGCAGTGAAAATGGAGGCGTGAAGCGCCGTATCGTTCATGCCGCTGCCCACGAAGATATCAGCTACATAGGAGTTTTGGATTCCGACCCATTGCGCGATTAAGGCAAATAACATTGCGACCGTAATGGATGCGATCGTCGCGTTACCGTACTTATAGGCTGTTTTATAATATATCGGTATAAAAGTAAGGTTGAAGAGCGCGAGCATAACGAAGCATATTCCCCAGAAGCCCATATTCGGCGCGAAAAAATAATAGATCATCTCCGGATACAGGCGAAGCGTAAATATCCCGAAGATCATCGCAATGACAAGATGCAATAATTCGAGAAGAACGATAACGGCTACTCTTGCTTTTACCATGTCCTTCTTAGTTACGGGCATCATGGTCGTAAAGATCAAGTCGTTCTGAACTTTAAGTCCGGCAAACATATTCGGAATCGTGAGCCAGCAAAAATACAGGGGGACTAGAAGATAGATCCAACCGGGAATCAGCATTAAGGCGCCTGTTAAAAGGGGCAGAAAGAAGAAAAAAGGACTTACTCCCAATTTCAAATCCTTCATGACTAGGTTATACATGCAGCTCCTCCTTTTTCGCGAAGTATATCATAATTTCCTCAAGATTTGGCGTAACGGCTTTAATTCCGGAAGTGGGAACGAAATCCCGGAAGTGAATCAACCCGGTGAAGCCGAACGAATTTACTTTGTAGGAAATCAGCCGCTCTTTCACCTGTTCCAGTTGGCTTTCGCTACCGTTTAATAGGCGATAAGACTCGACAAATTCATTCTTCTCGGCGCTGCCGACGATCTGGCCATTGGCGATAAACGTAATAAAATCCGCGCATTTCTCCAAATCGGACGTAATGTGGGTGGAAAAAAGAATGCTGATTTCTCCATCGGCGACAAGCTCTTGAAAAACATCCAACAGATCGTCTCTTGCGACCGGATCGAGTCCGCTGGTCGGCTCATCCAGAACGAGCAGCTTGGCGCCATGGGACAAGGCAAGGGCTAAGCCGTACTTTACTTTCATCCCCGTAGACAATTCGGCAACTTTCTTGTTCTCATCCAACTTGAATCTTCTCAGATAGCTTTTGTAGGTCCCATCGTCCCAATTCTTATAAAATTTCTTAATTACTTCGGTTAACGTTTTGATTTTGCTGCGGGTGTAGAAATCGATGCCGCCAAACGCGCACCCGATGTCTTGCTTCAATTCGAGTTCGTGCTCGGACATGCTCTTGCCCAATATGCTGACCTCGCCGCTATCGATATGAATCATGTTCAGAATCGATTTGATCGTGGTTGTTTTCCCCGCGCCATTGGCGCCGATAAAGCCCATAATATATCCCTTTTCCAGTTGGAACGATACATCTTTGAGCTGAAAGCCTTCATACTTCTTATTTATGCTTCTAATTTCTAATGCCAGCATAGCGTGCCTCCCCATCAAATTGTGCATGTTGTGTATGCACAATATATCACGAGCGGAGGGTAACGTCAATTGCATTCCAGTGCTGCCCGCACACAAAAAACGCCTTTCCCTGCAATAGGGAAAGACGTCTGCCGATCTTCTGCTCTTAAAAACGAAACGTATCGTCCGTAATCGGGGCCACCTTCGCCACCGCATAAGTAGAGCCTTTTTGCGAGAAGAAATCGTAGGTCGAGCCTTCGTTGCGAATACCGTTCATGACGATCGGATTGACTTCCTCGTCCGGGAACATCGTCTCGAAGCCGATGTTCATCAGCGCTTTGTTCGCATTGTAGCGAACATAGCTTTTCACGTCTGGACTTAGGCCGGTTTCGGCATACAAATCGTTCGTATAGTTCAACTCGTTATGGTACAGGTCCAACAAATACTCGTAAGCCCATACGGTCAGCTGTTCCTTCTGTTCGGCCGAAAATTGCTTAAACCGCTGCTGCGCAAAATAGCCGACTGCAACGCCGTGAATCGATTCGTCCCGCAAAATCAGCGAGATTACTTCGGCGCTGTTCCGAAGCGTGCCCTGCCCGCCCAAGTAAAGCGGAAAGAAGAAGCCCGAATAGAACAGAAACGATTCCAGCATGACGGAAGCGAACATCGCCTTCCACAAGGAGACCGGATCGCCCTCTTCAACCGCAAGATAGACGTCGCTGATCCGTCTGGCCTTGTACTGCAAATATTCGTTATGCTTCACCCATTCGAAGATCGCATCGATCTCGCTGTTGGTGCACAATGTGGTGAAAATGTACGAGTACGACTTCGCGTGAATGGCTTCAAACGAAGCAAACACCGTATAGAGCGCCTTCTCCTGCAGGTCCGGAGCGTGGCGGGCAATCTCGTTCATCCCGATATTGGTCTGAATCGTATCCAGCAGCGTGAGGCCGCCGAACACCTTCTTGTACGTATCCTGGTGCGCGAAATCCTGCCACTGCTTCACATCTTTGCTGACGGCGATTTCTTCGGGAAACCAGATTTGCTTCCACTGCTGATCCCAGAAGATCTTGGTCAGCTCCTGCTGGCTCTGGTTCCAGTTGACGGCTTCAAACACTTTTAGATCGAACACGATACACACTCCTCGATGGTCTGCAGACGCTGGCGCACATAGTACACCGTCTTGATTCCCTTCATCCAAGCATAGATGTACAGACGCGCCAATTGCTCGGTCGTCCATTGATCCGTCACGTACAACGTCATCGAAATTCCTTGATCGATATGGCGCTGCGCAGCCGCATACAAATCGACCATGCGGTATTGATCGATCTCGTAGGCTTCCTTGTAGAGCGAAATGTTATCGTCGTTCAAGAACGGCATCGGGTAGATGGTGCGGCTGTCGGCATAGTCCCGAATTTCGACCTTCTCCGTACAAGGCGCAATCGAAGCCGTACTGTTGCGAATATAGGAGATGCTTCCCGTAGGCGCGATGGCCAGACGGTACGCGTTAAACAGGCCGTGCGTCATGACCTGCTCCTTCAGCTCGGCCCACATCTCCGCCGTAATCTGCGGAACGCTGCCCAGCGCTGCGGCGACCTTCTCCGGCAGCTCCGCAACCGTTTTGACGACATAGGAATCAAAGTAGCTTCCATTGGCATAATCGCTTTGCTCAAAGCCGTAGAACGTCTCGTTTCTTTCTTTGGCGATCAACATCGAGGCGCGCAGCGAATAATAATTGAGCGCCTCCATGAACGTATCGATGAAGAGAACGGAATCCTTCGACCCGTATTCCAGCCCTTGCGAGATCAAATGTCCGTGCAGGTTCATCACTCCGAGACCAACGGAGTGCATGCTGCGGTTCGCTTTCGTGACGGACGGAACATTGCGAATATCGGTCATGTTCGACACATTCGTCAACAGCCGCATCGATGTTTGGATCAATTGCTCGAAGGACGCTTCCTTCGTCGCGTTATGAATGTCGATGGATCCCAGGTTGCACGATACGTCCATGCCGATTTCGTTCTCCGTCCCGTGATCGTGAATGATGCTCGTTTCCTGTACCTGCAAAATCTCCGTGCACAGGTTCGACATTTTCACGCGGCCGATATTGCGCAAAGCATGATTTTCGTTCACATGGTCGATGAACACTTCGAAAGGATAGCCCGATTCGAACTGCGCCTTCTTGATTTCCGTATATAGCCTGCGGGCGTTGATCCGCTTGATTTTCCGTATGTTAGGGTTGTCCAACAGCTCGTAGTACATCTCGGTGATGCTGATCTCGGACATGCGTTTGCCGTATTCCTTGTAAATATCGTACGGGCTGAACAGCACCATGTCCTTGTCGCGCTTCATCAGGTCGAAGAAGATGTCCGGCACGATAATTCCCGTCGACAGCGTCGCTAGCCGAATTTTGTCGTCGGCGTTGGGCTTCTTGGCCGAAATAAAGTTCTCGATGTCGGCATGGAAAACGTTCAGGTAAATCACACCGGAGCCGTTCCGCTGACCGAGCTGATTCGAGTAAGAGAAAGAGTTTTCCAGCAGCTTGGCTACCGGCATAACGCCGCTTGCGCGGTTGAGAATGCCCTTGATCGGATCGCCCAGCGGACGCAGGTCGGTGACGTTAACTCCGACTCCTCCGCCCAAGCGCGAAAGCTCCAGGCAGTAGCCGATATTTTGGGAAATGCTGTTCATCGAGTCGTCCATCGTCAGCTTAAAGCAGCTAACAAGCTCGCCGCGCGCCATCTTGCCGCTGTTCAAGGCGGTCGGCGTCGCCGGCTGATAGGACGACATCATCGCTTCCACCGCATGCTCGGCCAGTTGTTCGTCTCCCTGGGCCAAGTACAGCGCGATGATCACAATGCGATCCTCGTACTTCTCAAGAATTTCTTCGCCGTCCCGGCTCTTCATCGCGTAGCTCTCGTAAAACTTGCTGGCGCTCATGAACGAAGGGAAACGGAATTTGTATGCATACGCCTTCTCGTAGAGATGCTCGATGAATTCCATCCGGTATTGCTTCAGGAAGCCGGGCTCATAGTAGCCTTCATCGACGAGATAGCGGATTTTTTCTTCTGTATCGATAAAATAGCGCAATTTTACGTTTACGTGTTCCAGGAAGTAGCGACGCGTCGCTTCTTTGTCCTTCGCAAGGTCGAGCTTGCCCGTCCTGCTGTACTGATTAAGCACCTCGTTATTTAACTTCAAGTAAGACTTCATCGGACTTTCTCTCCTCCCGGAAACATTGCTCGTAATAACGGCGGATCGCCTCGTAGTCTTCGGCAAAGCCTCGCATGTCGACTTTGCGGACTAGCGGAACCTGCCACTGTCTCGCAAGGGCGTCGCCGGCCGCTCCGAATACGCGATGGCCGAAGTTGCTGTTGCCGCTCACGATTACTCCCTGGCAAAGCTTGCCGCACCGCTCCATAAATCGAGCCACCGACCGCGGCACATCGCCAAACCCGTCCGTGTAGGTGAACAGCAAAAAAGGCTTCGCCAGCTTGATGTCCTCGGCGATTTCGATTGCAGGCAATTGAAGCCGCGAAACGATATACCTCACGTTTCCTGTACGGCTTGCAAAAGCGATCATACGCTCAGGCTCTCGAGCTGCTTAACCATTTCATTCGTATCGAAAATGAACTCGCCGTCTACCTCCAATACCGGAACGCTCATCGCACCGGCCGCGACAAGCTTTTCGAACGCTTCCGTATCATGATCGACGTTAATGATCTCAACCTCTACTTCCGCGCGCTGCAGTTCAGATTTGATCCACATGCATTTCGGGCATACCGTTCTCGTATAAAGCTTCATTTTTCTCGTCTCCTTTGATATGTATATTGCAAAGAAAAAGAACACCCCCGTCTCCGTGGGTATTCTACCGAATAGCAGCTTCAATTCCGGCAACGACTCTATGAAATTGAATAAACCAATTGTAGCACACGCGCAACGACATTCCAAGATACAGTATGTATAGACACATTTATCTCTGAATTGAATCAACATCTAGATTTTTATGAGCGATATTTATTTTAGCAGGTTAACTATTCGCTCGTAATCGTATAGATTATGAGTTTTGAATTCTAATTTCTGAATGCGGCTTCCTTCTTTGAAACTATAAACAAAATAGTCTTTAATCCGCTCATAATCAGAAGAAAGATCGCTCTTGTTAATCACCTTAACGATCTGCGCTTCGGACTCGGATTGGAACGCGGACCTCTTTACGACTTGGACTTCGGAGGCGGTGATCCAAAGCTGGCCTTTGAAGCGTTCGCCATCGAGGACAAGGGTTAAATCCTTGATCTTCCCTTCCGACACTTCACTTGGCGGCTGAGCTTCAGAAGCGTTCGAAGTGGCGGCTGTTTTTTCGCGAGATGCAGCCGTTCCGTTAGTTCCAGTTATTTCGCTGCTGATTTCTCCTTCACGCTTCAAGGATTCCGCTGACGCAGACGGCGGTGCGGCACTTTTGTCCAGTAGCCTTTGCAAGAGATGGACGATTTCAGACAAGCCGATAAAGAAAAAGCCCGCGATAATCGCCGATAGCCACCAGTATAAAGCGACGATAAACCGAAATCCTCCGTCCCCCTCCTGCGCTGCAACGATTCCTGTAATAAAGCCGGCGGCAAATAAAAATACGCCAATTCCCAGAAGACACGTCGAGACCGTGTTTCTCATCTGGCGGACCTCGCTTTACGTTTTCTATGAAGCTATCGCTCCCACATGGGCAATATATATCCTATCATAGTCTCGAGCGACGCTCCATATAAAAAAACTCCGCGAAGGCGCGGAGTTCATTTTTGGCGAATTCCGTGAAAATGGGGCTAATCGTCCATCCCTTTGCCATCGAGAATGTGCGGCAAGTACTTTTCGATTCTGGATTCCCGAGTTTTGGACTGCTTGGCTCCCGAAAAATAAAGCAAGTACCCTCTTTGGCGTCCCGGCGTCAGCGCTTCGAAAGCGACTTTCAGATCGGGAATTTCAACGAATTTATTTTGTAATTCTTCGGGAATGGCATATTCCGTATTCTTTTTAAATTCGATCTGCAGCCCGGCCTTTTCGACCTCGATCGCTTCATCGATATACGTCTTAATAATAAGCTGCATCTCGTCGATCTGTTCCACGCTGGTAAAACGAAGCTGACGCGCCGCCTGCACGTTCTCCGTTTGTTGGATGAGGATCTTATGGGGATCCTTCAACAAGGCGCCCTTATGAAACAGCAGCGCGCAGTACTCTTTAAATCCGTGAATGAGCACGATATTATCATTCTTATAGGTGTAGCAAGGATGCATCCACTTGAAGTCTTCGGTCAGCTCGCAGTCTAGAACGATCTCTCTAAGCTTCTGGAATTCATCTTTCCACTGTTTAGCCTTGCTGAAGAAGGGATCAATTTTTGAGTTCTTTACGCCTTTCATAATCGAGATACCCCCTCTGTCTTTTCCTGTCCCTCCGAATGGACCGATCAATGGGACACCATTTGGTGACCATTAGATTATATGACACCTTTCGATTTCTTGTAAACCGCCTATTACTTTTTCAAGTGATAAGGAACGGTTGTCACAATTACATCTTTGCGGTGGAGCAAGTAGGTGCGGATCATTAAGCTCGTTTGGTTATGCAAAATATTGTGCCATCCCTTTTTCGGAATGAACTGGGGAATAATGACCGTAACCTGGTAGCCCGATTCGCCGGCTTTATGCTGTACAGCGTCGATAAATCGACTTAACGGCTGAATAATGCTTCTATAAGGAGAATGAAGGCTCACCAATCGAATGTCCGGCCTCCACTTTTTCCATTTTTCCGAGAACCGTACCTCCTCTTCCCTTTCAAACGGAACGTACACGGCAATAATTTGATCGGCTGCAAGCGATTGGGCGTAGTTAAGGGAATGTTCCACAACATGGGTAATTCCCGATACCGGCACGATAACCACGTTTCCTTTAATCGGAGGAACGGGCTCGCATGTGGCTAAACGCAGCTGATCCCCTACAGCTTCATAATGCTTTCTGATACGGTAGAAAAGAAGCAGAATTAACGGCAGAAACACCAGAACAGCCCAAACCTGAGCAAACTTCGTTAAAAAGAACATCATAGTGACGGTGAAGCTAATCAGCGCTCCGGTGGCATTAATGAGTAGTCTAGGGAACCAGCCCTTCGGCTTTTGCCGAATCCATTTCAGGATCATGCCAGTCTGGGACAGAGTAAAAGGGATAAACACGCCAACGGCGTATAACGGGATTAACTGTTCGGTTTGACCCCCGAATGCGACGATTAGGACGATCGACAGGACGCCAAGCATAATAATACCGTTGGAATACCCCAATCTGTCGCCTCTAACGGTGAACATTCTCGGAATAAACTTATCCTTGGCGAGATTAACCGCCAGCAGCGGGAAGGCCGAATACCCTGTATTCGCCGCAAGAATCAAAATCAGAGCGGTTGTTGCTTGAATAAAGAAGTACATGAAATGACGCCCGAAGGTCGTTTCGGCGATTTGGGAGACAACCGTAACCTGAGCATGCGGCGAAATTCCGTAGTAATAAGCTAGAAACACAATACCCGAGAATAAAAGTGCCAGCAAAACTCCCATGGACATCAATGTTTTGGCCGCATTATGCGGAGCGGGTTCCTTGAAGTTGGGAATCGCATTGGAAATCGCTTCGACCCCGGTCAGTGCCGAGCTTCCCGAAGCGAACGCCCGCAGGAGCAGAAACAGGCTGATCCCCGCCACCGGTGTGCCGATAGAGGCGTGCAGGTCGGTCGAGACCGCGCCTGTGGCAATGTTATAAAGCCCTACACCGATCAGGATGAAAAGAGCCAGTACAAACAAATATACCGGATAAGCCAATATGGAAGCGGACTCCGTTACGCCGCGCAAATTCAGAATGGTGATCAAAATGACGAACACAACGGCGATGACGACCTTATGCTCATGTAATGAGGGGAACGCTGAAGTAATGGCATCCGTACCTGCGGACACGCTTACCGCTACGGTTAAGATGTAATCCACTAACAGGGAACCGCCGGCGATCAATCCGGAGAAAATCCCTAAATTTTCTTTAGACACGACATAAGCGCCGCCGCCATGCGGATAGGCATGGATGATCTGACGATAAGACAGGATGAGGGCGGTTAATAAGATCAGCACGCCAATCCCAATTGGGATGGAGTACCAAAATGCGCTTGCGCCGACCGTGACGAGCACCAGCAAAATTTGTTCGGGACCATAAGCGACGGAAGACAAGGCATCCGAAGAGAGAATCGCCAACGCCTTTGTTTTCCTAAGCTTCTGTTCCCCTAATTCCTTGGATTTCAGCGGCCTTCCTAGCAGCCATCTTTTCACTTGAGATCCCATTTGCGCCACCGCCGATTGTTATTCTTATAAAATGCGCTGGTACTTCACTTTCAATTCGGCCGTGACGATCAGACTGCGGGAATTGATCCTTTTGCAGTATATTCCTTGCTTATTAGGCAATCAAACGCCGTTTTGAGGCAAAGTAAGCGGGTGTTGTGCATTTTCGGACATTTGGCGTGATGGAGTAAGGCTCGCGCATTTATTATTCTGCATTTATCTCTTGGTGACACAGCAAATGAAAGTATAACGCAGGGATACAGACCTTGAGATGAATAAAATCTGTTGTATACGCTTACTAAGGGAAATTTGAATAAAAAAAGAGCTCGCTTTTCACTTAGGAAAAGCGGACTCTTCGATAATGCACTTGCCCCAGAATCGTCTGATCGGCACCGGGGGTGGATGACAGCTTTATGTTTTTCTCATCGGCCGCCTGTCATTCGATGCTTACTTCCCCATCGCCTCCAGTAATTTTAATAAAACAGTTACCGCCTCAGCCCTCGTCGCCTTAGCCGCCGGAGCAAACTCGCCGTTCGGGCTGCCTTTCATAATCTCTTTCGCTTGAATAGAGACTATTGCTCCTTTCGCCCATTCAGGGATGGCTAAGTCATCCTTGAATTCGGTTGCGAGCCCCTTTTCCGATGACAGACCTAGAACCTTGGCGACCATGATCGCCATCTCCGCTCGGGTGATCGCCGAGTTCGGACGGAACGTTCCGTCCCGATAGCCGTTAATGTATCCCGCTTCTACGGCAAGCGCTACGGCGTTTTTCGCCCAACGGCCAATCTTGGATGCATCGGTGAACGGCAATTCGCCTCCCTGGTTCGTTCGCTTCAATGCGTTCATCAGCATCAATGCGAACTCTGCGCGGGTGACGATCCGATTCGGTTTGAACGAGCCGTCCGAATATCCCGCGATAATCCCTTCTCTTACGGCTTGTAAAATACTCGATTCCGCCCAGTGGCCGGCAATATCTGTTAACTTCACCAAAGGCTCTTTGTTTGTCTCCTGATCAACAGGGCTTTCGGTGGCGAAAACGGCGAATTTGGCCAATGAACGCACCTTGACAGAAACTTTATCTCCGCTTACTTGGCCGTTCGGTACCTCCATCCATCTCTTTTTAGCCTCATCGTATAAAAATATAGCGGGCGTCTGTCCAGCCGGAAGCTTGGCAGAGTTGAACTTGATTGTAATCGTAACGGGATTTTTGAATTCATCCTTAAAGTTCTTAAGGACCTCGAATACTGAGCTTAGCAGCACATCGGGGTCCGAAAGCAGCTTTTGCGGGTCCGTTTCCCTATTGATCGTGATAATCACTTCTTTGTCGGAAGCGTCAACCGGAACAGTGACGGTGATCTCCCCAAACAAGCTCAATTCTCCGGATTTGCCTGGCTGAAGAATCAACTTGTTGCTCGGTGGAGTATAGCTTCCTCCCCCGTTCCCTCCTGCGGTTGGGTTAGACGGAGCTGACTTTACGGTGACGGTATAGGTCATCCGGGTTGTTCCGTCTTGAGCAGTGACGATAACTTTGTAGCCGGACGCTAACGAAGTCGCCACAGTCACTCCATCTGCTTCGTACACCTCAAATGTTGCATTGGTCGCCGGAGTGATCGCAGCCTTAAACGCCGATAGCGTCGTGCCATATGGCACATCCTTAACCGTCTCGGCTGCTGAGCCGTTTATGCTCACTGTTCCGATTGTTGAAGTCAGCGTCGCATCGCTGCTCGGCGGAGCTGGATCGACCGTAACGGTATACGTCACTTGAGTGGTGCCATCCTCAGCTGTAACGATTACCTTATAGTTGAATGCCAGCGAAGTCGCCACGGTCAGACCGTCCGCTTCATAAACTTCAAACGATGCATTGGCAGCCGGAGTGATCGCAAGTTTGAACGCAGACAATGTTGTGCCGTACGGTACAGCCGTAATTGTCTCGCTTACCGTTCCATTTGTGCTCACTGTCCCGATTGTTGAAGTCAGCGTCGCATCGCTGCTCGGCGGAGCTGGATCGACCGTAACGGTATACGTCACTTGAGTGGTGCCATCCTCGGCAGTGACGATTACCTTATAGTTGGATGCCAGTACAGTCGCCACTGTCACTCCATCTGCTTCGTACACCTCAAATGTTGCATTGGCAGCCGGAGTAATTGCAGCCTTAAACGCCGATAGCGTCGTGCCATATGGCACATCCGTAATCGTCTCGGCTGCTGAGCCGTTTGTGCTCACTGTTCCGATCGAGGAGGTTAGCGTCGCATCGCTGCTTGGCGGAGCCGGGTCCACCGTAATGGTATATGTCACTTGAGTGATGCCATCCTCGGCAGTGACGATTACCTTATAGTTGGATGCCAGTACAGTCGCCACTGTCACTCCATCTGCTTCGTACACCTCAAATGTTGCATTGGCAGCCGGAGTGATCGCAGCCTTAAACGCCGATAGCGTCGTGCCATATGGCACATCCGTAATTGTCTCGCTTGCCGTTCCATTTGTGCTCACTGTCCCGATCGAGGAGATTAGCGTCGCATCGCTGCTGAGTGTCACTGCGATCCACTGGGCATACAGCGATGTATTTTTTCTTACCTTATAAGAATCGCCCGGACTGTAACCCACGCCGCTTCCGTCCGCTTTCTCGTTCCAACCGGCAAAGGTATGACCCGTCTTGACGAGATCCATTGCCCCGGGCAAGCTGACCTCTGTTACAGGTACGTAGGATTGGCTAGCGGGAGCCGTCCCGGTTGTGCTATCGTTATCCTCATACTGCAAAGTGACAAGGCTGGATTTGAGATACGGATAGCCCCCGTTCATTACAGGATCAATTCCCCAAGTTGCTGCGAAATCCCACGCATTAACAGCATCCGCTTCATATGAGCTTTGACTTTGCATCTGGGCAGTAATAAGGCCAGCCCCGCCTTCCGATATGCTCAGTCCGCTCTTCTCAGTATCGTAAAAGCTATTGACAATGGTCGCTGAGCTTCCGCTTCCCACGAAACCGCCCGTGTTTGTACTCCCCGTAACTTCGCCATAAGAATAACTCGTCCAAATCTCCGCCGAGTCACTCCCCCCGGCTAACCCGCCAACAACATCGTTTCCGCTCACCTTACCGGCCGCGTAGCTGTCCACAATTTTCCCCCAGGAATTATCGCCGACCAGACCGCCGATGTTCATGTTGTCGATACCGCCGCCCTCAACGTCGCCAATGGCGAAGCTTCGAACGATCTCTCCCCCCAAATCGCTTGGATTATTGCCGACTAGACCTCCAACGATATAGTTTCCTCTCACCGTCCCTGAAGCGTAACTGTCTTGAATCGTTCCGTAGGTGTTATCCCCTACAAGCCCGCCTGCGTAGTAACCGGTTTCTCCCGAATTCCGATTCACGTCGCCCGAAGCGAAGCTATTGCTGATCGTGCCGTTCATATTGACTCCAACCAGACCGCCCACATTAAAACCGTTCGTTCCCCCATCCACGTTTCCCAAGGCGTAGCTGTGGCTTATCTCCCCGAAGCTCCAGTAAGAGTTTACACCGGCTAGTCCTCCGACATTATTGCTATCCTCTAGCCCGCTGACCTCTCCTAACGCATAACTGAACAAAATTTTGCTATCATTGCTGTATCCGATCAGTCCGCCGATGGAGGTGCAGTTAGCATCGCCGCTCACGTTACCGGCAGCATGGTTGTAGCTCGTTGTCACTTTGATCTGAGTGCCAATTAATCCGCCGACATCCATATTTCCGCTGACGTCTCCGGTAGCGTAACTATAGCTAATGTCGCCTTCCTCGATTCTGCCGATCAATCCTCCAACCTCATCCGTACCGTACACTTTCCCCGAAGCATAGCTGCGCTGGATTTGCCCTTCCTCGGCATAGCCGATCAACCCGCCCACATTTCGATCTCCGCTAATCTCTCCCGTCGCGCAGCTGTCGTTCATCTCCCCCATGAATTCGCCGATAAGGCCGCCTACCTTTTTTTCCCCGGTAATCTTTACCGCTGCGCAGCTATTGGAAATCGTTCCGTCGTAGCTATAACCGACCAGGCCGCCGAGCAAGTCGACTCCTGTAATCTCGCCCGATACAGAAACATTGTCGATCGTTCCCTGATAGTTATCGCCTACAAGCCCGCCCACGAGACTGTCTCCGACAATGGATACGTCAGTCAGCTTAAGGTTGCCGATCCAGCCTCCGGTCGATAATGCCCCGAATAGTCCTAGGCTGTCCCCGTTATGATTCGTAAGCCTGCTGATGGTATGGCCGTCTCCATCGAAATGGCCGTAAAACGGGGTAACGCTGTCCCCGATAGAATTCCATCCTGCAGCCGCATATCCGCCTAAATCAATGTCGGAGATGAGCTTAAAATAAGTCCCCGTATCCAGATATGAACCCCGTACCTTATCCAACTGGTCGGCCGTTTCGATCAGATACGGATCGACTTGGGCTCCGGTTCCTCCCGCAAAATCGCCTCCGGCTGCATAAGCTTTGCCTTCTCCGAAGCTGTTTCCGAATACTGTGAACAGCAGCGCCAGCGTCAACAGCCAGATTTTCGCTTTTCTTGTCGTTTCCAACATCTCGCTTACTCCCCTCGAAATTCTGTTTCCTATCTTAGGGACAGTATAATGAAAGCGAATAAAAGAATAATAAAAGAATGTCGAATAAATCGACAAAAGCCGCAAAGCACAAGGCTTCGCGGCTTCCTCCAACACTTCTATTTTCTCGGGGCGGCGCCTATTCAAAGTCGCTGGCGGAACAATGCAATTACGCTCTCGATTTCTTCCTTCGTCGTATAGCGGCCTAAACTAAACCGAATGGCTCCCAACCCTTCATATTCGCTTAGCCCCATTGCCCTCAGCACAGGAGAAAGAGTCGCGCTTCCGGAATGGCAAGCCGATCCGGTGGAAGCGGCGATCTCTGGAAATTGTCTTAAAATGTCTTGACCGTTCCGGCCTAGAAAACTCGCGTTTAACGTATTGGGCAGACTGTGTTCGGGATCGCCGTTAAAGCGAATCTTCTCTCCGAAAACATCTCGTAAGCCTTCTCTTAAAATTTCTTTAAGTACGCGAACCTCCGAGGAAAACGCCTGTTCCGCAGCCAGCTCGGCAGCTTTGCCCAGTCCAACCAAATAGGGCACATTTTCCGTTCCCGCACGTCTACCGGATTCATGCCCTGCTCCATGCATGAAGGGTTCGATTTTCGTTCCTGTCCGAATGTACAGCGCTCCGACGCCTTTGGGCGCATACAGCTTGTGGCCGGCAATAGATAATAGATCGACTCCCAGCTCCTCCACATTCACGCGAATTTTGCCAAAGGACTGCGCAGCATCGGTATGCAGAGGAATGCCGTAACGTCTGGCGATATCGGAGATTTTTTTAATCGGTTGAATCGTGCCGACTTCGCTATTGGCATGCATGACGGATATTAGGATCGTATCTTCTCGGATGGCCTGTTCTATTGCTTCGGGCGATACCCTGCCCACTTTGTCGACCTGAACGTAAGTGACCTCCGCTCCAACCGTATGAAGAAAAGCGCAAGGGTTCAGAATCGCCGGATGCTCTATGGCAGTCGTGACGATATGACGGCCTCGATGCGGGGACGCATAGAAAACCCCTTTTAGAGCGTGGTTGTTGGCTTCCGTTCCCCCGCTCGTAAATACAATTTCGTCAGATGAGGCTCCCAAAGAGGCGGCTACCCGGGATCTTGCCAGCTCGATTGCCGGTTTGAGCGATTCCGAGGCCCAATGCGATGAAGAAGGATTGCCGTAGAATTGCTGCAAATAGGGCAGCATTTCTTCAAACGCTTCAGCGGCTAAGGGTGTACTGGCATTGTAGTCCAAATATAATCGTTTTACTGATGTATCGCATGATACTCCCGCCACTCCTATTTCCTCCTCCATCCGATATGCGGTAGCGCGAATATTAATCCAATTAATATCCGAAAAAGGAATCCTTCATAATGTTCTGTTTGGAAACCTCATTATTCTTCAAATAAGTCGTAGTGGAATCTACAAATGACTTGGATCCGGCAATCAAATATTTACCGTTGTTCTTGTGCAAGCCGATAAACTTATTCGTCTCCTGAGTCAAGTCGTCTCTTGAATCCAGATAAGTTACGCTTATCGAAGCGTTGTTCGCTGCCCGGTCAAGCTCATCTTTAAATACATACGATTTGCCGCTGTCTATATAGAGCAGATGAATTTGGTTCCCGCCTTTATTCCCTTCCGCCTCTATTTGTTTGAGGATCGACCGAAAAGGCGTAATTCCGATACCGCCGGCAATGAGGAGCGAAGGGCTGTTATCCCGGAGAGAAAAAGCCCCTAAGGGCCCGCTCATTTTAACTTTCATTCCCGGAGTCAATTCCAGCAAAGCTTGCTTGAATTCGCTTGGATTGTCACGGATGACCGTTGTTATTCTGACGACATCCTCAACGGGAGCAGATGCCAGACTGAATGGTCGCGTAGCCTTCTTAACGTTCTTGTGGGTAATGCTGAACAAGCCGTACTGCCCCGGGTTCCAGGTCAAATCTTTCCCTTTTTCAAACAGAAACGAATACACCTCGTCCGTTTCCTTCCGGCTTTCAATAAATACTAATTCTCTCTTTTTTAGCACGGCTATAAAATCCGCGAAAAAGCCCATTCCCGTCTTCTCCCTTCTATTTCAAATATTTTCCTGTAATCGACTGCTCTGCATGGACGATCTGCAAAGGCGTACCCTCGAATACGACTTCTCCTCCCTTGCTGCCGCCGTCCGGTCCCATATCGATGATCCAATCCGCTTGGCTGATCACTTCGAGGTTGTGCTCGATTACGATCACTGTATTGCCGGCATCTACCAAGCTGTTCATGATCCCCATGAGTTGGCCGATATCGGACATGTGCAAGCCGGTTGTCGGCTCGTCCATCACGTAGATACTGCCCTTCTTATGCAGCTCGCTGGCCAATTTAATCCGCTGGCATTCTCCGCCCGAAAGCGTGCTAAGCGGCTGACCCAATGTAATATAGTTCAGACCCACGTCGCTCATTGCCTGAAGCTTGCGCACGACTTCTTTTTGCTGGAAAAATTGCAATGCTTGCTCGACGGTCATCTCCAGCACGTCTGCGATCGACTTCTCGTTCAGCTTGTACGCAAGCACCTCTTCCTTGAAGCGTCTGCCTCCGCAAACTTCGCACGGCAGGTCCACGCTGTCCAGGAAAGAAAGATCGATAGACACGACGCCCTGGCCTTGGCAGTTCTCGCAGGCTCCCTTGGAGTTAAAGCTGAACAAGCCCTGATTGACCTTGTTCGCGGATGCGAATGCTTTGCGCACATCGTCCATTATGCCCGTGTAGGTCGCGGGATTCGAACGCGTGGACACGCCTACCGCCGATTGGTCGATAACGATCGCGTCGGGATGCTGGCTGAGGAATACGTCGTTTATTAACGTGCTCTTGCCGGAGCCTGCCACACCCGTAACGACCGTCAGCACCCCGGTTGGAATATCTACGCTTACGTTCCGCAAGTTGTGCAGCGCGGCGTTCTTGATCGAAAGCTGGCCGCTTGGCTGCCTGTTCTCTTGCTTCAGATGGAGCGGCCGCTTCATATGAGTACCGGTTAACGTAGCCGCCTCCAGCAAGCCCTGGAAGCTGCCTTCGTATACGATGTTGCCGCCGCGGCTGCCGGCATGAGGGCCTACGTCGACGATATGATCCGCCACCTTGATCACATCGGGATCGTGCTCGACGACAATGACGGTATTGCCCTTGTCGCGCAGCTTCTGAAGCAATTCGTTTAGCCGGTGTACATCGCGGGGGTGTAAGCCGACGCTAGGCTCATCGAAAATATAAGTGACGTCCACCAAGCTGCCGCTCAGATGCTTCACCATCTTGACCCGCTGCGACTCTCCGCCGGACAACGTATCCGTCTCGCGATTCAGCGTTAAGTAGTCAAGTCCGATATCCACCAGATGCTGCAACCGATCCGTCAGCGATTTGACGATGGGCGCAGCGACCGGATCGTCGATCTCTCGGGCGACTCGAATCAGCTGACCGACCTCCATGGCGGACAGCTCCGCGATGTTAAATCCGTTGATTCTGCAGCTAAGCGTAGCCGGGCTGAGCCTTGCCCCGCGGCATCCAGGACAAGGTCCCTCGGAAATGTACGGTGCAACGTTTTTTTGCGTGCGCTCCGATTTCGCCTTCAAGTCCTGTTTGATATATTTGTTAGTGAACTTCTCAAGGACGCCTTCTACCGTAATATTCATAGCCTTGCCAGCGAAATCCATCTGGACTTTCCTGGCCTTGGCGTACAGCAGCTGTTCCAGCTCTTCCTCCGAGTAATCGCTAAGCTTCTTATCGAAATCGAAATTTCCCGACTGCACGATCATGTTCCATTCCCAGCCGCCTATCGAATAGTCGGGCAGCATAAGAGCTCCTTCATTAAGCGATTTCGACATGTCCACTGCCTTGCTCATGTCGACGCCCAACTTGCGGCCGATCCCGTTGCATTCCGGACACATGCCTTGCGGATCGTTGAACGAGAACATATTGACATGACCGACATAAGGCTGGCCCACTCGAGAGAATAGCAGACGCAAAATGGGAGAGATATCGGTAATCGTCCCCATGGTGGAATGCGAACCGCCCCCTAGACGCTTCTGATCGACGATAACGGCCATGCTCAGATTCTCGATCGCATCCGTATCCGGCTGCGGAACGCGGGGCAGGAAAGTTCGCACGAACATGCTGAAGTTCTCGTTCAGCAATCGTGTGGATTCTGCGGCGATCGTATCGAAGACGATCGAAGATTTGCCGGATCCGGATACCCCGGTGAAGATCGTGATCTTCCGCTTGGGAATCCGCAAAGAAACGTTCTTCAGATTGTTTTCCCTGGCTCCGGATATGACGATATACTCCTGATTAATTTCGCTCATGTACAACACCCTTCCATTACTGTTGGATTGTCCGAACCGAGATGAACCGGCTGCTTACGTCGCGCAGCCGGTTCATCTCGCCCCTGTGAATGTTTCCTGGTTCTTTCGCCGCAATTGCCCGTTGACGATTATTGCGATAACAGCTTCTCCAATTCTCCGCACCATGCGCTCCAGCCCTGCTTTGCTCCTTGTACGCCATACGGATTCGAGAAACCGGTTTGATCGAGATGGAGATTCACCTTCCCGTCGCTTAACTCCTCCAGCGTCCAGACGACCGTATGCTTCTCCCCTCCGCTGGCCCAAGAATAGGATAAGCGGCTTGGCGGTTCTACGATAAGCACTTCGCCCTCGATAATGCCGTCCCAATACTCGTTCGGCTGGGCGCGGAACTGAAATTGATGGCCTACGACGGGCTTAAAATCGTTTTCCAATACCCACTTGGCAAGCTGCTTGGAGTCGGTCAGGGCGGACCAAAGCTTCTCGATCGTCGTCGTATATTGAAAATCCAGGGATAAGGATAGACTCATTCTTCTTCCTCCTCTAATAGCAGATTCAAATTAAACATATTCATGTTCCAGAACTTCCTGTAGAAATCCAGCCAATCGTGAACTTCTCTGAGCGGAGCTGCGTTTAGTCTATATCTCGTTTCTCTGCCGACTTTGCGATCAAGCACCAGCCCGGCCTCTTTGAGAATCGTCAAGTGTTTGGATACCGCCGTCCGGCCCATATCGAACTGTGAAGTCAGCTCGTGAAGAGGTTTCTCTTCAGCTTCTGCCAGCATACGAATCAGTCGTCTTCTGGTCGGGTCTGCAATCGCGTCGAATACGTCTCGCAGCGGATTGTTCTCGTTCACAACACCCTCTCCTACGCAGTATTCCCAAGGAACAGCCGTCAATTTCTCCGACTGGACCTGACTGATTGGACACCTTTTGGTGACGTTTTGATTATAGGACACCGTTTGGTGTCGTGTCAACGTATTTTCCTACGGCTGTCCATTCTTCATACATGTACCTTACGATACGCCTCTGGACAGCTTCTTACAATTAAAGCATTTACAAGTTTAAACCATCATGCTACATTAAATGAAACCAAGGTTTTATTCATCGAAACGACCTGTTGCAAGCTATTAGTCGACAGCATTCATCCCATTCGTAAAGGAGTCTATGACCCATGTCCCAACAAATTCATACGGATCAAGCACCATTATTTCCGCTTCCTTTCTCGCAAGCTCTGCGCGCAGGCGATTTCGTTTATGTGTCCGGACAAGTTGGCGTCGATCCGCAGACGCGCGAGATCGTCGGAGATACGATTGAAGAACAGACCGCGCAATGTTTGCGCAACATCGAGATCATTTTGCAGGCGGCGGGACTGACTTTGGATCATGTTATTAAAGTGAATGCTTTTGTAAGCAAGCCGGAGGATTTCGCCGGCTATAACCGCATCTACTCCGAAATGTTCAAACAACCCTACCCTGCCCGCTCCTCGATTCAATGCGGAATCGGTCAATACTTGGTTGAAATCGAGGCCGTTGCTTTTGCGCCATCCATACGGGGTGAAGCTTAAATGGCATTACGCATCGCCGTCTCCGGACTTTTGCATGAAACGAATACATTTGCCCCGGGACTGACTCTTCTTGAGCATTTCAACAATGAGCGAAGCGTGACAAACGAGGAGTTCGAACGACGCTATTTGCATACCCGTACCTCTATGGGCGGCGTTATAGACGCTGCGGTGCAGCATGGCGCAGAGCTTAAAGTCGGACTCTATACATCCACAACTCCTAGCGGCATGATTGAAGCGGAAACAGCGGATAAATTAATCGACGATTTGCTGCGAACGCTGCCGCAAGAAATAGACGGATTAGTGTTGATTATGCATGGAGCGATGGTCTCCGAGCAGTACCCGGACTTCGAAGGCGAATGTCTTCGACGCTTGCGCGCCAAGGTCGGCGATCGCTTCCCGATTGCCATGACGCTTGATCTGCACGCTAATGTCAGCGAAGATATGACGCGCCTCGCAGATATTATCGTGGGCTACGATACCTATCCGCATGTCGATATGTACGAAAGAGCTGTGGAAGCGTTCGGCCTGCTTGCGGATACGATCGGAGGCCAAATAACCCCGACTCGCAGCAGCAAACATACGGGCATGCTGATTGTGCCGCAGGCGATGATGACTGAGGAAGGTAGCATGAAGCTGATTATGGAGCGCGCTTTCAAGCTGGAGGAAGACCCTCGCGTTCTAAACGTAACGGTCATAGGCGGATTCCCCTATAGCGATGTGGCCGATGCCGGCATGACCTTTATCGTGACCACGAACAACGATCAGCGGCTTGCGGACCAACTTGCGGCAGAGCTTGCACGGATGGCTGTAGATAGAAAAGAATCTTTTGCAATCGAGCAATTGCCGCCCAAGGAAGCGGTCGCGGCAGCTCTGGCGGAGCAGGAAGGCCCCGTCATTCTGGTGGAAGGTTCGGATAACGTGGGCGGAGGAGCTCCTGCCGATGCTACGTTTGTGCTGGAACAGCTCGTGTCTGTTCAAGAGAGCGCCTTAATTGTCATTCGTGATGTTGAAGCGGTCAATGAGGCTTTTCGTCTTGGCGTCGGAGCTTCGTTCACCGGACAAATCGGCGGTAAAAGCGACCGACTCCACGGCAAACCTGTCGAGGTGAGCGGCAAAATCAGACTATTGTTCGACGGCAAGTACCGTCATCTTGGCGCTTATATGACCGGACATATGGCCGATATGGGACAGACCGCCGTTGTGGAGAGCGGAAACCTTACGATCGTGCTGACGGAGAAACGCGTCGCCCCTTGGGATATCGGGCATATCAAATATGCCGGAATCGTCGCCGAACAGTATAAGATTATCGTCGCCAAATCGGCGATCGCTTGGCAAACGGCTTTCGGCTCTATAGCCAAAAAGACGATCTACGTCGATTCTCCCGGGTGCTGCAGCGCTAATTTGCATCATTTTGAATATAAGCATCTGAACAGACCGCTTTATCCGTTCGACGAAGTCCCTAGTCACGTTCGAGTATGATCGAATCATCGACAATACCGTCCAACAAAAAAACGATTGCTGCGTACGATGTGTACCGCGATCGTTTTTTTGCACTTCCGTCGAGCCTACGCTAGCAAAGATTGAGCCACATCATCGACGATACGGTTAATCCCCATCGGACCATAAGAGCCGATCCAGCTCGACGCGTCCACCGTATAGACATGCCGCTTCTTCACTGCGCTTAACGAATTCCATACGACGCTGCGCTGCATGTCGCTTACCCGCTCCTTAAACATCTCGTTGCTAAGCAGAAAATAATGATTGGCGTTTACTTCGGGCAACGACTCCAGCGAAATGTGGTATGCGGTATCGGACACGAAATCCCCGGCAATAAAAAACGGCGCGGGCAGTCCCAAATCCTCATATAAGATGGCCCCCGTGCGATGAATGACCGTATGAAGACGAATAAACGTGTCGCGCGGCCGAATGAGCGCTACGCGCTGGCCCTGCAGCTTAGCGGCCAGCTTGTCCGACAATCGCGCCGTCTTGTCGCGGTACTCCTGCAGCATTTTGTCCGCCTCATGCCGCTTGCCTGTAAGATCGCCGAATAGGCTCAGCATTTTGCGCCAATCCTCGTTTCGATGGAACATCAAGGTTGGGGCAAGCCGGCTTAACTGTCCATAAAGCTCCTCATGCATCTGCGTGCATACAATGAGATCGGGCTGCAGCGAGGCAATGGCCTCCAGATCGGGCTGCTCGCACGTTCCCAGCGCTCTGAACTGCCCTAAGCGGATCTGCAAATAATCGGGAAAACAGCTGATCACCGAGCCTCCAATCCCCACGCTGCCTGCTGGCAATTCATTCAGCGTAATCAACTGATCCGCATATTGAACATCAAGCACGGCAATGCGTTTTGGCGACCTCTGTAAACGAAGCTCCCCTTTGGCGTGTCTAACGACCAACCCGTCGTTTGCTCTATAGCTGGATACGGCTCCGTCGCGGGCTGCTGAAGCTGGCAAGGCATGCACTTGAATAGCAGCGGCAGCTCGGCGGTAATCCTGCGGCGCCGTTCCGTAATATTTCTTAAAAGCATTGCTGAAATAGTACATATCGCGGTATCCGACGCTTAAGGCGATTTCCTGAACGGTTGCCGAAGTATGCTGAAGCAGCTGTGCCGCGTGATCCATTCTGACCTTAATGACATACTCCATCGGTCCGAGCTGCTTCTGTTGCTTGAACCACCTCTGCAGCTGCCTTGAGCTGCAGTGCACAAGCTCCGCCATCGTTTCCAGCTTTAACGGCTTGTTGTAGTTCGCGTCAATATGTTTCGCAACAAGACTAACCGCCTCTGTAGGCGTTTGATAGCCTTCCGTCTGCAGCTGCTTCAGCAGCTCGTAGAGAAGGCTTTGAAGAAGCGCATGGGCATGGAAGCTTTCAAGTCCTTGTCTTGCGCTCCACTTGTGCTCGATTTGCTCCACAATCTGATGATGCGACAAGCGCTTGGCCGGACTGAATCCGAACGAAAGCTGCAGCGCATGGCGTTCCTCATAGCGAAAAGCCGGGTCTCTTGCGGCAGAATGCAGCAGCTCGGCGCTATAATAAATCGCAATATATTCAATCGGCTCCGCAGTCGCCGCAAGATTGATAACGGCATCCTTGCCTGCGTGGCACACAAAAAAGGGAGCAACCGTATAAGAAGTCCCGTCTACTAGCAGTTTTCCGTGACCGTTACGCGTAAAAAACAGCAGGTTTGCAGGCAAGCTATAATTGCGCAGATCGTTGCCCGGCAGCACGCTTAGCCGTTGAACGTCAAGCAATCTGATTGCGGTATCGTTCCATAGCGACAACTGTTGCAGCAGCTCCATCTCCCACATCTCCAAACCGAGTTTCATTATGGAATCGTTCTATCTTAGCCTTTTGTTCTCTTCTATCATTCTAATTGATAACGATTCTCACAGTCAATTCCTATGCGCTATAGTCCGAACCGGTAATCGTATGGTCAATTTATCAACTCCGTTTCGTTGAAAAAACAGTCCGGCTGTTGTAGAGAACAACGCCGGACTGCCGGTTACAGCTAATTATGGTTTGGGGCACTTTAAGCAATATTCGGGCGCCATTTGATAATAGAGACAGCAAGTCAGACGCTTGCTTCGCCCCGTAATGCGATGTTCTGCATCCAGCTCCGTAAAAGAGCTGAGCGGATTTCTCCTCATCCCGAACTGCTCGCCCGAAGAGCCTATCGTTATAAAGTGGAAATCGTCCTGCATTCGCCGCCATTGCTCTCCCTCTTGAGCTTCGTGGTGTACATACACCGGATTGATGCGCGCCATTACGTTTTCCCACAAAATCGCCTTCGATACCGAGCCTGCTGCGGCTAATCTTTTAATGATCGGACTCAGACTTTCGACGAATAATTGTCTGACGACCTCTGCCCGCCATGCGTCTCTCTTCCCGACTTCGGGTGCCGTAACCTGGACATCGGACAGGGCCATAAACGGAAAAGCGGTACCGGCAGCCGAAGCATTCGGATGAAAAAGTCGGCATTGGTCCAGCTCAACCTTAATCCCTTTATCGTAGTAGGTCATAGCGCTGAGAATCGGAGCGACGAGCAGATAGGCCACCCTTTTCACCAGCATGGAGGAAGCAACGCTAAGGCTCGGAGAACCGATATGTTCCTTAAGCCACTCCAAATACGCTCTGCACGGCTCCTCTATAAGCAACTCGCTTAAAGCCAGCGTTTTGACGCAGGACGATGGAGCATCCCCCATCTTCAAGCTGTAGTCGCCGGACAGTTCTTGCCAAGTATCCGAGGTCAAAAAAGGATCCATCTCTTACGGCTGCCCCAACAGAGCGGCCGCGGCCTGATCGACAATCAGATTGTTCGCGATCGGCCCGTAATAGGCAATCCACAAGGTACTGTCAATCCGATACACCCGATTGCTCTTCACAGGTTCCAAGGAGCTCCATACCTTCGTGCTTTCCAGTTCCTTGACTGCTTCCGCGAACATGGCATCCGACAACAAGAAATAATGGTCGGCGCCGATCTCGGGAACGGCCTCCAGTGAAATCTCATAAGCCGTGTCGTCTACTGCCGCTACAGATTCAGGAACCTTTAAGCCCAGATCCGTATAGAGAATCGAGCCCGTGCGATGCTGGGAAGTATGAACGCGAATCCCTTCCGTTCTTGGACGAATCAGCGCTACCGTGTCATCCCCCAGTTTGTCGGCAAGCTGTTGCTTCAATTTTGCGGTTTTCTCCTCATAGGCTTGCTGAACCGTCTGCGCCTCCGCTTGCTTGCCGGTTATTTTCCCCATCGTCTCCAACGTCGCGCGCCAATCCTCATAGAAATCCAACACCAGAGTCGGCGCGATTTTGCTAACGCTGTCGTACACCTTCTCTTGGAAGTCCGTCATCAGAATCAAATCCGGGCCAAGCGCCACCAATGCTTCCAGATTAGGCTCATCGCGCGTGCCCAATACTTTCACGTTCTCTAACCGATCGCTCAAATATTCCGGGAAATCGGTATCGGAGCCGGCGGCCGTGACGCTTCCTGCCGGCTGTTCATTCAACGCAATCAACTGGTCGACGAACTTAGTATCCAGAACTGCAATAACCTCAGGTTTTTTCTCGAGTGTATATTCGCCCTTCATGTGCGTAATAGTCACGGGAAAAGCGCCTTTATCTTCAGATGCGGGAGGAGCGCTCTGAGCCTCGGTTGGCGAAGAAGACGGAGATGCCGCCGGGATCGTGCTTGGAGAGCTTTCGTTCTTGCCTTCGTTACTCCCCGAACCGCACGCCGTCAGTAAAAGCGCCAAACAAATGAACCCTATTGCGAATTGAGCCGATTTACGAAATCTTTTCACTTTCTAATCCCCTTTTTTAAAGTTTGTGATAATGATTCTCATTGTCGTAGCTAATTTTACTTGGTTTTCGGCTCAATTCGAATGAAAGTTCGCGACAGACCGCTTGTAATTTTGCGACAATCTGAACGGGTATCCTCTGCATCGTCGCCCTTTTTACTTGCCGTCGGATGCGGATAAATACCGCTCCAATATCAGGACCGCTTTGGCGCGGTCATTGGTACCGATCTTGGCATAGATGTCGCTTAAATAGTTTTTGACCGTACCCTGCGTCAAAAACAGCTTTTCGGCCATTTCCTTGGCATTGTGTCCCCTCACCAGCAGCCTGGCAAGATCAAGCTCCCTCGTCGAGAACTCAAGCTCCTCGCCGAGTTGGCCCAACCGCTTGTTTTGTTTGCGGATGTTAAGCGCAAGCTTATTCGCCACTTTCCCGGTCAATAGCAAATTGCCGGACAGCGCTTCGTGGATCGCCTGCACCAGCTTCTCCCCGTCGATATCTTTAAGCAAATACCCGGAAGCCCCGTTGCTTAACGCTTCTATAATATAAGCGTCGTCGTCGAATGTCGTCAGAATGAGAATGATCACGTGAGGGTAGCGCTCCAGTATCGCTTCTGTCGCTTTCACGCCCCCCATGCCCGGCATGCGAATATCCATCAGAATAACGTCCGGAACGACCTCGCGAAGCCGTTCCAACGCTTCTTCGCCGGATTGCGCCGTCCCGACGATCTTGATGTTCGAGCGCAACGAGATCAACGTCTCCAGCCCTTCAAGCAATATTTTCTGATCGTCCACTAACATAACGCTGATTTCCGCCGCTCCGTCCATTACCCGTCCCCCTTTGCGATCGGCATTCGGATATGAAGCTCAAACCCCTTACCGGGTTCGCTTTGCACGCTGAATTGTCCGCCGACCGCCTCGATTTTTCCCTCCATCGATTTCAGGCCAAAGCCGTAAACGATCGAAGCGCTCCCTTGCCCATTGTCCTTAACGTTCATATGAATCGTCTCCTGTCTCTCCACCACGACAATCTCGATTACGCTGGCCCGGCCATGTTTAAGCGCATTGGTGATCGATTCCTTAACGACATTAATCATTACATACTCTTGAAGAGAAATCAGCGCAGACTTCACCTCGTAACCCAAATGAAAGCGAACGCCAGTCTGCTTCTCGGTATCGATAATGAGGGTGCGAATCCCTTGCTCCAGACCCAGTCCGCCGGCAATCCCATCCGTTGCTTTCAACGTTTTGACGACCTGGCGGATGTTGCCGAGCCCCTGCTTTAATTGCTCGCGCGCGACGCGGATTTTCTGGCGGGCCTCCTCCGGGCGTTGGTCGAATAGCAGGCCTGCGCCCTCCAGAGCAACTATCGCTGTCGTCAAATTGTGTCCCACCGTATCATGGACTTCTTCCGCGATCCGAGTTCTTTCTTTTAAGGCCGCCATCTCCTCCCGCATTTTCGCTTCCTGCAGCAGCGCTTCGTTTAACCGAAAATTCATATCCCTTTGATTAAGCAGAAGCTTTGTGCTCCAGATCGGAATGACCAGACAGGAGTAGCTCAGCAGATCGAATGCATGCTGCCACAGGTCCGAGCCGTCCTTGGGCCACAGCACCAAATAGGTCACAAATCCGCCATAGGCAAAAGGAACCGCGTACCACGACTTGTAATGAAGAATGATATCCGCCGCGAAAAGAACGAAAACGATCGTCTCGATCCCTGTCCCGCTTTGCAGAAACAATACGAACAGAATGACGATTTCGGCCAATGGAGAGACGACTGCGATCGGATGATACTTGGGATGATTCAATACGCGCTCCCAATGTCTGGCGAAATATAGCGCGATTAGCACGCCAACGATCGCGGCCCCCTTCGCTTGCGAGAGGGCAACGTAAAGCAACAGCAAAACCACGTAAGCGCACGACAACCCGTAAAAAAAGACCTTCGATAGTTTTGTATCGCTAAGCGTTTGAACGGTTGTAATCTGCATGAGTCTCACACATCCTGTAACGGTAAATGGCTTCAGATCAAGCCTAGAACAACTGCAGCGACAGCCGCCAGCAGCGGGATGGCTTCCACCCCGTGAATGATGACGGACGGCCAGAAGCTGCGGTATTTGACGTTTAAGAAGCCGTAGAAGAGCGATCCGACGAGGAATAACGGGATTTCCGAAATTTTATGAAGGTGATAGGCAGCAAACAATACGTTGTTCATTGCCCAATCCCATTTTCCGAATGCTCCCCTCATTTGCGGCAGCAGCACTCCGCGGAAAAACAGCTCTTCCCCCAGCAAGTAATTAAACAAACAACTGATAAGCGCGATGCCAAGCAAGTACCAGGCGCCCTCAAATTCGGGAGTCGCCAAATTTTCAATCAACGTATAGCTCTTGGGTGCCAACGCAGGGAACAGCCGGTTAACCGCCTCTTCCATAAACGAAAACAAGCCCGAGCTTTCAAAGAAAAAAGCGTAAAGGATGATCGGAATCGTAAATGAATACGCGAGCTTGTAGGTTCTCTTCGTTTTCGGATGCACGGGATGATTCAGCCATAATCGCTTTTGGAGCTTCCGCCAAGTCAATCGGCCTAACTCTCTTCTCAGAATCAAGACGGATAGCGCGAACTGCCAGATCATGCCGAGAATCATAAACAGCCAATACAGAATGCCGGGATGAATGCTGACGACCGGCGCCAAAAGCGGCATCAACACGAATCGGAAGAAAGCCATCGGCAAAGCTACCAATGCCCATAAGCCTATTATTTTACTAACGCTGTATTGCTTTACTTCTGTTTCGTTACTCACTCTTCCAACTCCTCCTACGACGCTTTTATTATGCTATAACCATAATAAAAAAGACCGTCATATGATAATTGACGATCGTCATAAAAGCGAAAAGGTGAAATTGAAAATAAAAACTGTTCACTTTTATTCCTCTTTTCTCTCCAGCATAATGAAGCCATAACTGAGAGCAAGGAGTGAACCATATGTTAAACCATCTGAAAGAATTGAACGATATTCGTCAAGCGGAGATGGAGCAGTTGATCTGCGAGCTCGAATTGGCGCGCTCGGCTCGTGAAGCAGAGCGGGAACAAGGCAGATCGCGCCGTAACGGCGCGGTCTGGCTTCGGAAACTATTCGGATACGGGAGAAGGAGGCGCGAGAGCGACGACTGCCCGCATCTGGAATGCCCGCTGCGTTCCAGCCCCTCCTCACCTCGCCTCTAAAAAGCGCGTAAAGATGTCCAGCATTCGGCCGTCCCCATATCCTTATTATCCGCTTGCCCGACGACGACCGCCTTCTGAACCATCGGCTCGTCTCCGATGAGACGCCCCCTGCCCCCCTGCTCGGGCGATGCCGCTTGACACCCTGCCAACGCCAACGCCAAAGCAACTAAACCTATCATGACTATCGCACGCGCTTTTTTCATCCGTATTCCTCCACCGCCGCCTCCCGTGAGCAGCCGTTCTTGTCCTTTTGTACGCTAATAGACGCACTGATCGTAGAAAGGTTGCCCGTTCGTCGATGGTAACATTTATGAAGTCAAACCGCGCGAGTCTCTTGACATCTTTGCATGCTAGAAATATAGTTATCACATACTATCCAGTATGTTCCAAGCATAAAATAATGCAGAGGTGTGCGCGAGTTGAGATCATCCGAACGGATTTTGGAAGCCGTGAATCGGTTAAGCAGCCGACTGCCGAAGGACAAGATCACCTTTGCGGATCTTGCCCGGGAGACAGGGCTGCATTGGACGACGATTCAGAGATTTTTCGGCAGCAAAGAAGCGTTAAAGGCTTTTTTGGCGCGGAATCATGACGAAGACGAACCGTTGAAGGCCGACACGCGAACGAAAATTATGGAGTCGGCCAGACGAGTTTTCGCCCGACATGGATTCAACGGGGCCTCTCTCGATCTTGTCGCTCACGACGCGGGCATGACTAAGGGAGCCGTTTATTGGCACTTCGCCAGCAAAAACGACCTCTTCCTCGCTCTGTGCGAGAGCAGCTTGAACCGTCTGCTGTCCGGTCTTCCGAAGCAGGCCCAGGAAGTAGTGAGCTCAGTGAATCCGATCGAGTCGTTCAGACGGATACTGGAGGCGGAATTTAAGGCATGCGAGGAGGATAAGGGGGAACGCCCCGCCCTGTTCTTCGAGTTCGTCTCAGGCGCTCGCGAGCCTCGCATTCGCGACAAGCTGGCCGACGCTTTTACCACGCTGCTCCAAGGGACTACAGCTATGCTGGAGGAGATGCAGCGCAGCCGAAAGATTGCGGTTAACGCTAATCCTCAGGGCTTGGCCATAGCGCTCCATTCGCTCATCAACGGAGTCGTGTTGATGTGGCTGATCGCGCCCAACCAGGTTTCGTTCGAACAGGTATCTGCAGAAATCTCCCGGATGCTGTGGCAAGGTATCGGCGCGGACAACGCTCGAACGTAAACAGCCCGTAGCTTTACGGGTTTTTGTTTCAGCGAAACATACTTATGAGTATGTAAATATCGCAAAAGGAGAGATGGAGCATGTGGTGGTTAAGCTTGTTGGCGCTCATTATTGGGTCTGGTACAGGCATGTGGGGATATAGCAACTATCGGGTCAAGAAAGACGAAGCGAAGCATCCCCCCGCCGGCCGCTTCGTGGAAGTCGAGGGAATTCGGCTGCACTATATCAGTCGGGGAGCCGGTCGCCCTGTCGTTTTTCTTCACGGCGGCATTCTGTCCTGCCGCGATTTCGAACGCGCGGCGGAGATCGTTGCAGGGCAAGGTTACCGGGCGATCGCCTTGGACCGCCCGGGTTACGGTCACAGCGGCAGACCGGCCGGCCCGGTGTCCGTGGACCGGCAAGCCGAACTGATTCATGCTGCCTTGAAGCAACTGGGGGTTGATCGGCCCATTCTGGTCGGACACTCCTGGAGCGGAGTCCTCGTTCTCACTTACGCCCTGCAGTTTCCTGATGACGTGACGGGGATCGTCGCTTTGAGCGCGGCAATGTACAAGGAAGGCTATCCCGCGGAGAACGGAGACCCGGTTTCCCGCTTGGCGACGATGCCGATCATCGGAAGCCTGCTGCTTCACACTTTGTTGCGCAGTCCTCTTGGCATACGGATGACGGACGGAATGCTGCGGCAAACCTTCGCTCCGGAGCCGATTCCTGCCGGTTATCGGGAAGACGTGCACGCGCTGTGGCTTCGACCCAAACAATTCAGAGCCAACCGCGAGGACATCCTGGCCTTCCCCCCGGCAGCGTCCAAGTTCAGCCTCGATTACGGCAGCATCAAGCTTCCCGTTGTATTTGCGGTTGGAGAAGACGATCCGTTCGACGTCGCAGCCCAGGCGGAGCGGCTAAAACGGGACCTCCCGCACGCGGAGCTCGTCCTGCTCCCCGAAGTTGCCCATATGATTCCGCAGAATCATCCGGAACTGGTGGCAAGTCTCGTTCATAGACTGGTCAGTTCCAAGCCTGGTCCCCTGGAAAAAACAAAGCGGCCTTCATCTTTGAGATAAGCAAGGGACGGCTTCAGCGATCAAATATATTTCGTCAAAATGTTCTCTACATGCTCCAAGTGGCGCTTCATCGTCTGAGCGGCCCGCTCCGGATCGCGTAGACGGACAGACTCGTAGATCGCGGAATGCTCCCGGTAGAGCTGTTCGGCCACCCGTTGATTGGAGTAGATTTCGACTCTGCGGATGTCGCGAATCGCAGCTTCCAGCTGACCGACGATCGATTCGAACAATCGAACCATAATCGAATTGTGCGTCGCCTTGGCCAACGTGAGATGGAACAGAACGTCCGTGCGTTCCCCTTCCAGCTCCTGTCCGACCGTCTGTTCCATCGCGTGCATCAACGCTTCGAATTCGGCCATATCGGCGTCAGTCCGCTTGACGGCAGCGATGGCGGCATTGGACACTTCCAGCGACTGCCGCGCTTCTAGCAGCTCCAGCAGAGTGCTGCGGTTTAGCCGGAGCGAATCTAGCTCGGGAACGGCCGCTTCGGCCGGAGCGTTGCGAATCACTCGGCAGCCGCCGCCTTGTCGGATCTCGATGAGTCCCATCGCCTTGAGCGCGCTTAGCGCTTCGCGAGTCGTCGAACGGCCCACGCCGAAGCTTTCCGACATTTCCTTCGTCGACGGCAGCTTATCGCCGACCTTGAATCTGCCGTCCAGAATCATCCCCATGAGCTGATCCTTGATCTCCTCGTAATGATTCCGTTTCGTTAACCGGGTTATCGCCATTCGCCTGCATGCCTCCCGCTCAACCGACGAGCAGCGCGTATACGATGCCCGGACCGTGCACGCCGATCGTCAAGTCGTTCTCAATATCCGACGATCGGCTCGGACCGGATATAAAATGAATGCCCGCAGGCAGGCTTTCTCGCCCGCCTTCGTCGAACGTTGACATCACTTCGCCGAGCCTCGTCTTCAGACGATCAAGCGGAATAATCGCGATTAGCACGGTCGGCAGCAAGCTAACGGAGCGCCCCTTGTCCTTGGAGGACAGCACAACCATCGAGCTAGTGTATGCCGCCGCATGATCGACCAGCACGACGCCAATGTCGGCTTCAGCCGAACGCGCCTTCCAGTTTTCCTCGGCGTCGGTGTTCCAGACCGAGATTTTAGCCTCTGGCAGACGCTGCTCCAATCCTAGCGCGGCAAGCTCCGGCTCGTTCTGACGAATGATATACTTCGCTCCGAGCTCGCTTGCTTTGTCCGTAACAAACTGCTGCACGTCTTCCATCGACGATAGCCGTTCTACGTGACCGCCCACGCTTTTGAAATTTTCCGTAAACCGTTCGATGCGTTCCTGCTCGTTCCATTCGTAGACGTTCCAGAAATCCGGCGATCCGCGAAACGGATGCTGCGGCGCTTCGGCCACCATCGGACGTCTCAGCTTGGAGGAGATATTGCCGATAAATTGACTTTGCTTAGCCCGAGACTTCTCTTCCATCTCCCTCAGCCACTGCTCCTGCGTTTTAACCGTGTCCATGACCGTGCGTCCCCCCTTTCTTGCGATTCGAAACCGCCTGCTCCATTAGCTGCTTGACGTCCGGTGACATCTCCTGAAGACCTGCGCGGATTTCTGCATCCAGCGTTGCCCACTGCTGGCGGAAGCTCTTCTTCGGCAGCGTCGGGGTAACCCGGTACGTATTCCAGCCTTTGAGCGGTCCGATCTTGAGACGGATGCCTCCATCGCGAGCGACGAACTTCTGCCCGATCTTGCCGAGCTTCAGCACCGTGCTCATCCGCCCGGACTTCGAGAACAGCGTTGCGAAGCCTTTCATTCCCGCATCCTCCAGCTTGTTGCTATGTCCGGCTTCTACCTTGCGCCTGCGCAGGTAGATCAGCATCTCGTGAAGCGGAATCTTCACGGGGCAAGCCTCGTAGCAAGCTCCGCACAAGCTGGAAGCGTTGGCGATATCGTCCCATTCGGCGATATTTTTTTGGAGCGACGGCGTCAGCACGGCGCCGATCGGGCCGCTGTACGTTCCGCCGTAAGCGTGGCCGCCGATATGCCGGTAAACCGGGCAGGCGTTCAAGCAGGCGCCGCAGCGGATGCAGTTCAGCAGCTCCTGGAATTCGGGATCTCCGAGTTGCAGCGAGCGTCCGTTATCGACGATAATAATGTGCATTTCGTCCGGTCCGTCGGCGTCCTCGGAGCGTCTTGGCCCCGTGATGCCCGACATGTACATCGTCAGCTTCTGTCCGGTCGCCGAACGAGGCAGCAGCGTCGCCATCACTTCGAGATCGGCCCATGACGGAATGATCCGTTCCATGCCCATCAGCGTAATTTGCGTCTTCGGCAGCGTCGTCACCATCCGGGCGTTGCCCTCGTTCTCGAACAGCACCATCGAACCGGTCTCGGCGATCGCGAAGTTGCAGCCCGTCATGCCGATATCGGCTTCGAGGAACTTTGAACGAAGCCGTCTGCGCACATAACCGGCCAATATTTTCGTATCCGCCTCCAGCTTCTCTCCCGCATCCTCGGACAGAAGCTCGGCAATCTGATAGCGATTTTTATGAATGGCGGGGATAATAATGTGCGACGGCGGCTCGTCGGCCAGTTGAATGATGTATTCGCCAAGGTCGGTTTCGATCGCTTCTACGCCGATTTTTTCCAGCGCCGCATTAAGATGCAGCTCCTCCGATACCATCGACTTCGATTTGACGACGGTTTTGGCGCTTACCCTTTCGGCAATCGCCATAGAAATATCGACCGCTTCCTTCGCGGTTTCGGCAAAATGCACATGAACGCCGTTCGCGCGCGCGTTCTCCACGAACAGGTTCAAATAATAATCGAGGTGAGCGATCGTATGAAGCCGGATTTGTCGGCCCCGTTCGCGCCAATCCTCCCAATTGCCGTGCTCCTCCGTCGCCTTCAGCTTGCCGTTCTTCAGCCGTTCGGTCGTGAATTTGACGGCCTTGCGCAGGAAGTCGTTGTTCAGCGCCAGCTCCGCGCGTTCTTTAACCGTTGCCCCGCCTTTAGGTCCGTGGCTCATCTTATTTCACCCCTTCATACAGCAGCTCGGCCAAATGCATCACTCTGACCGGCTCGTTGCGATAACGCAAATTGCCCGCGATATTCATGAGACAGGCCATGTCCAGTCCGACCAGCACTTCCGCTTCCGTTTCCTTGACGTGATCGCTCTTCTCGTTGACCATCGCGCCGGAAATATCCGACATTTTGACCGCGAACGTCCCACCGAAGCCGCAGCAGTCCTCCGCGTGCGGAAGCGGAACGAATTCGAGTCCTTGTACGCGACTCATCAGCGCCATCGGCTCATCCTTGATGCCCATCAGGCGAGTTCCGTGGCAGGAAGGATGATACGTTACTTTATGCCGGAACGTCGCGCCAACGTCTGTCACGCCTAGCACATTAACGAGGAATTGGGTGAATTCATACGTCTTGCTTTGCAGCGCCAGCGCCCTGTCCAGCATACTCGGATCGTTCTCGAACAGCTTCGGATAATGATGGATCATGCCCGTGCAGGAGCCGGACGGCGCAATCACGAAGTCGCTGTCTTCGAAGGCTTCGATAATCGTGCGGGCAGTCGTTCTCGCTTCGTTCCAATAGCCGCTGTTAAATGCGGGCTGGCCGCAGCACGTCTGAACCGGGGGGAACTCCAGCGTAACCCCGTACCGTGCCAGCAGGCGGATCATCGCCTCCCCGACCCGCGGGAAGATCGCGTCGCTCAAGCAAGTAATAAACAGAGAAACCTTCAATGTGCCGCACCCCTTTCGCTTCTATTTTTATATTATCAGGTTATCAGGTTGTCAGACAAGTTGAGAATGATTTTCATAAGGAAAAAGCGTTCCTAAGAACGCACTCGCCTCCACCTATTGCCGAGAAGCGAGTGCGCGTCTATGACAGGAACCGCTTGTTTGCGAGCCGCGCGCTACACCGTAACGACGGCGATCCCACGGCCTTCCAATTGCTCGATCGTTTCTGCAGGCATCCGTCTGTCGGTAATGATCATATCGACCTCCGACAGATCGGCGACATGAGTAAACGCCTGTACGCCAAATTTACTGGAGTCGGCGAGCAGAATGACCTCGTCCGCCATGCCGATCATCCGCTCCTTGATCCGGGCCTGCAGCTCGTTGGACTCGCTGATGCCGCGCTCCAGATGCACTCCCTTGCAAGAGAGAAACACTTTATCGACGTGGTAGGCATCCAAGGAGCGCTCCGCCAAGGGACCTACGAACGACAAGGAACGCTGGGCGAGAATGCCGCCCGTGGAGATGACCTGGATCTTCTCCTTGTTGCTAAGCTCCGTCGCGACTTTAATCGAATTGGTCAGCACGGTCAGGTCGATGTCGGGCACGTCGGCCGCCATATACCAAGCGGTCGAGCTGGCGTCCAGCAAAATGCGGTCGTTCGGCGAGATGCGCTTGATCGCCTCCAAGGCGATCCGCTTCTTCTCGTCCGCGTTCGTAATTTCGCGCACGGCATAAGGAATTTCCGGATGCAGCGCGGTCGTCTCCTTGACGCTGACCGCGCCTCCGTGAGAGCGGCGCAACCGACCCGCTCGTTCGAGCCGGTCCAGATCGCGGCGGATCGTCTCCTCCGTTACCTGGCACAGCTCGCTCAGCTCGGATACCCGGATGCTTCCTCTTTCGTTGACCAAGCCTACAATTTTCTCATATCGCTCCGCAACCAGCATGTGTACCCTCTTTTCGCAACCGAATTTAGTCCGACAGCCCCGTTAGCGTCCGGAAGCGCTTGTATGCACCAACCCATAGCTCCGAATCGCTTGGCTCGTACGTTTCCACAGGGAACGACTCGCGTATCGCCTTGCGGGCTTCCCAAATATCGGCGAAAGCGCCTTGAGCGATCCATTGAACGGCAAGATTCCCGATTGCGCTTCCTTCGGAAGGTCCGGCCCATACCGGCTTGCCGATCGCATTCGCCGTCCATTGGCAGAGCAGCGTATTCTGAATGCCGCCTCCGACCATATGCAGACCGCCGAAGCTTTGTCCGGACAACCGTTCCGTCATTTCGAACACGTAGCGATATTTTAACGCCAAGCTCTCCAGGATGCAACGTACGATTTCGCCTACGCCGTCCGGCTCCGCTTGATTCGTCCGCCGGCAATATTCCGCGATTCTCGCCGGCATATCCCCGGGAGGCAGAAACAGGTCGTCGTCCGGATCGATGAACGTCGCCAGCGGCTTCGCGTTCGAAGCGAGCTGCACAAGCTCCGGGAACGAATAGGATCGGCCTTCTCGCTCCCACTCTCTCCGGCACTCCTGCAAAATCCACAGACCCATAATATTTTTCAGCAGCCGGAACGTATTGCCGAAACCGCCTTCGTTCGTGAAGTTGAGCTTCTGCGCCAGCTCGTGCAGCACGGGCTTGTCGACTTCCGTGCCCATCAGCGACCACGTTCCGCAGCTTAAGTAAGCGAACGACTTCTCCGTTGCCGGAACGGCCGCAACCGCCGAGCCCGTATCGTGTTCCGCTACCGCATACACGGGAATTGAAGCGACGCCCAGTTCCTCGCATACCGACGGCTGAAGCCGACCCGCAAGCTCCCCTGGCTTAAGCACGTTGCCGAACCAGCTCCGCGGCAAGTCGAGCAATCTCAGAAGCTCGGGATCCCAATCGTCCGTTACCGGATTGTACAGCTGCGTCGTCGTCGCGTTCGTGAACTCGTTGTGCATTTCCCCCGTAAGGAAATAGCGCAGCAGGTCCGGAATCATCAGCAGCCGGCTTCCTTCCTGAAGCACCGGAGATTTGGCCTGTTTCAGCGCGTAGAGCTGATAGATCGTATTAAAAGGAAGGAACTGAATACCCGTCCGAGCGAAAATAACCCCAGCCGGAATTTCGGCCATCACTCGTTCCATCGCTTCTTCCGTATGACGGTCGCGATAATGGTACGGGTTGCCGGCCAGTTCGCCGTTTTTGCCGATAAAGCCGAAGTCGACCGCCCAGGAGTCGATGCCCATGCTCTGCAGGTCGATGCCCCGATGCTTGGCCTTCAGCAAGCCTTGCTTGATTTCGTGATAGAGCCGCAAAATGTCCCAATACAGGCGGTCGCCCGCCTGTACCGGATCATTGGGGAAGCGATGCAGCTCCTCGACCTCGATCTTGCCGTCTGTCAGTCGTCCGAGCAGCGCTCTGCCGCTGCTCGCGCCCAGATCGAACGCGAGTATGCTCGACATCTCTCATCATCCTCGGTTAATTAATTGGCGCGCTTCAGCAGCACGTCTTGCTCGTACGCCTTCACTTCGCCCAGCCAGTCTTCGCGAACAGGCACGCCGTTCTTCTCGCAGTAGTAGTCCCATACCGCGCCGAACGGATACGACTTGAACTCCTCCGTCAGGGCCAGACGCGTCGTATAGTCGCCATCGAGCTCCGCTTTCTTGAGCGCTTCGATCGGATCAAGCATGGCGCGAAGCAGCGATTTGATCGTGTTGCGCGTGCCGATCACCCAAGCCGCCACACGGTTGATGCTGGCGTCGAAGAAATCGAGACCGATATGCGTCTTGCCCAGCAAGTCGCCGCGCACAAGCTCGCGACCGATGTCGATCAATTCGTCGTCGAGCGTAACGACGTGGTCGCTGTCCCAACGCATTGGGCGGCTCACGTGCAGCAGAATGCCGTCCGCGAACAACGACAACGAGCTCAGCTTGTTCGAGATCACTTCCGTCGGATGGAAATGGCCGGCGTCGAGACAGATCAGCTTATTGTTGCGCAGCCCGTAGCCCATATAGAACTCGTGGGAACCGACGACGTAAGCTTCCGATCCAAGCCCGAACAGCTTGCTCTCGACGGCATCGAGATGGTGCGCCGGGTTCAGTTCTTCCGCGAACACTTCGTCCAAGGCGTTCTTCAAGCGCTGTCTAGGCGCCAAGCGATCAGCGGGAACGTCCTTATAGCCGTCCGGAACCCACACGTTCGTAACGCAAGTCTGACCGAGCTGCTCTCCGAAGTAAGCGCCGATCTTGCGCGATGCTTTGCAGTGATCGATCCAGAAGCGGCGGATTTCCGGGTCCGGATGGCTCAGCGTAAAGCCGTCGCTGGACTTCTCGTGGGAGAAGCAGGTCGGGTTGAAGTCCATACCCAGCCCTTGCTCCTTGGCCCAATCGACCCATTTCTGAAAATGCTTTGGTTCGAGCTGATCCAGCTCAACCTTCTCGTCGGTGTCGGCGTAGATCGCATGGAGATTTACTTTGTGCTTGCCCGGAATCAAGGAGAAAGCTTTCTCCAGATCCGCGCGAAGCTCCTCGGGCGTTCTTGCCGCTCCGGGATAGTTGCCCGTAACGGAGATGCCGCCGGTCAAATCCTGATCCTTGTTCAGGAAACCTCTGACGTCGTCTCCCTGCCAACAGTGCATCGAAATTTTAATTTGAGCCAGCTTCTCCAGAACCTGATCGACGTCGATACCGTGCTTGGCGTACAGCTGTTTGGCCGCTTCGTAATTGTTAACGGTGGATTGTTGCATGCGCGTTCCTCCTCGGGCTTCGGTTTTATTTTAAAGGATAAGCAATGACGGACATGAGGGCATTCTCGGCTTGCGTTGAATCGAGCCGGCTGTACTGAACGATGATCGGGATATCGCTTACAACCTCCATCGCGTAAGGAACGCCGACCGGAATCGGCGTCCCTTCCTTGTTCAGCGAGCTCGTTCGAATATGCTTGGTTCTCCTGGCTCCGACGACGACCATGATGTCCTCCAACGGCTCGCGATCCTCGAAGAAAACCGTGATTTTGAGCAAGGCGTCCTCCGACGCCGTGTTGAGCACGCAGATGGATTCGTGGCTTGTCAGCTGCCCGGAGCTGATCTCGGGAATATAAGCGTCCGGAATGTACCAGACCTTCTCCCCTTGCGCCCTATGCATAGGAACGATCCCCTTCCGATGATTATCGAGTGAACGCTGCGGGAACGCCGCCGTCGATCGTCAGCATGCAGCCCGTCGTTTTGGCGGACTTGGACGATGCGAAGAATGCGATGCCTTCCGCGATGTCTCTCGGATAAATATTAACAAGCAGTGTCGTGCGCTTGCGGTAGTATTCTTCCAATTGATCCGGCTCGATGCCGTAAGCGGCGGCGCGCTCGTTGCGCCAGCTGCCGTTCCAGATCGCCGACCCTTGAAGAATCGCATCCGGCAAAATCGTGTTGACGCGAATGCCGAACTCTCCGCCCTCGGCCGCGATGCAGCGCGCCAGATGCGCTTCCAGCGCCTTGACGGAGCTGTAGGCGGTAGCGTTCTTGCCGGCGTATACCGAGTTTTTGGACCCGATGAATACCATGTTGCCGCCGATGCCTTGCGTCTTCATCAATTTGAAAGCTTCGCGGGCAACGAGGAAATATCCCGTACCGAGCACGTTCATATTCAGGTTCCATTCCTTCAGCGACGTTTCGTCGAACGGGCTGGAGGTAGCCAAGCCTGCGTTGTTGACGATAATGTCCACGCCGCCGTAAGCAAGCGCCGTCGCGTCGTAAGCCGCTTGCACCAGTTCCTCGCTTGTTACGTCGACTTTAACGGCCAGCGCGCGATTTTCTCCCCACTTGGCGTTGATCTCGTCGGCGACCTTCTGCGCGCCTTCGAGGTTCAGGTCGGCCAGCACGACGTGCGCGCCTTCCGATACGAGACGGCGTGCCGTTTCGCTGCCGATACCGCCTGCGCCGCCCGTGATGAATGCGACTTGACGGGAGAACTCGGCTTCCGGCGGAGCCAGCGACAGCTTATAAAGCTCCAGCGGCCAGTACTCGACGTTGTAGGACTCGTTCTCGGACAGCGAGACGAAGTTGCCAAGCGCCGTCGCGCCTCTCATAACCGCAATCGCACGGTGGTAGAGCGCTCCGCTCACTTGCGACATCGCCCAGCTCTTGCCGGTGTTGATCATGCCCACGCCAGGGATCAGAATAACGCGAGGCGCGGCTTCGAACATGACGTCGCCTTCGTTCTTATTGCGCTCGAAGTAAGCAGTGTATTGCTCCTTGTAAGCCGCAACGCCTTCCTTCAGCTTGGCGATCAGACCGTCGATGTCGTTCGCGTCGGGCGTCCAGTCGATGAACAGCGGCACGACCTTCGTATGAACGAGGTGATCCGGGCAGGCTGCGCCCACTTGGGACAGCTTGGCGGAATCTTGGCCGGAGACGAATTGCAGCACGTCGTCGGCATCGTCGAAGCTCAGAATCATCTTCTTAGCGTCGCTGACCGCGCCGCGGATCGTCGGCATCACTTTAGCCGCGATATTTTGACGAACTTCGGCAGGAAGCGTCTCGTATTTCGCGCCGCCGAATGTTTTTGCTTCGTCGATGCGGGCTTCGATGAACGCTTCCGCTTCGGAGATGATCTTGATCGTCTGTGCGTAGCAAGCCTCGGACGTCTCGCCCCAAGTGACGAGGCCGTGTTTCTCCATCAGCACGAGCTCGGCTTTCGGGTTGTTCAGCACGCCTTCCGCGATCATCTTCGACAGCGTGAAGCCCGGGCGGATGTAAGGAACCCAGACGAAGCGGTCGCCGAAAATTTCCTTCGCCAGCTCTTTGCCGTTATCGGCGCAGCACAGGCTGATAATCGAATCCGGATGCGTGTGGTCCACATGCTTAAATGGCAGGAAAGCATGCAGCAGCGTCTCGATCGAGGCGCGCGGATGCTTCGAATCGATCATGCAGTTCGCCAAGTAAGCGACCATGTCCTCGTCGGACATTTCCGGCTTTTCGAACAGCGGACGGATGTCGTCCATGCGCAGCCCCGTAAAGTTGCCCGCTTTCATCGTTGCCAGATCGGAGCCGCTGCCTTTGACGTACATCACTTCGACGTCGCGGCCGCGGAAGTCCTTCTCGATCGTTTTCGAAGATGTATTGCCGCCGCCGTAGTTGCAGACGCGGCGATCCGTGCCGATGATGTTGGAACGATAAACGAGCTGGTCCAGACCGGACTGCAGCTCGTCCGCTTTCGATGATTGCCACAAGCTTTGTACCATGGGATTACCTCCGGATGTTGTTTTTGTTTGGTTTTGAAATCATTCTATCACACCCGTTTGTTTTTGAATACTTTAAAATCAAACACAAACAAAAATAAATAGTGGTAGGCTCGGCCGTCCGCCTCTTACGGTCTGGCAGACCGTTACGCTCACATATTCGGCACTTTGACCGCCTCTTACGGTCTCGCAGACCGTTACGCTCACATATTCGGCACTTTGTCCGCCTCTTACGGTCTCGCAGACCGTTACGCTCACATATTCGGCACTTTGTCCGCCTCTTACGGTCTGGCAGACCGTTACGCTCACATATTCGGCACTTTGCCCGCCTCTTACGGTCTCGCAGACCGTTACGCGCACATATTCGGCACTTTGCCCGCCTCTTACGGTCTCGCAGACCGTTACGCGCACATATTCGGCACTTTGCCCGCCTCTTACGGTCTCGCAGGTGGTTACGCGGGCATATCCGGCCGTTTGGCCAAAGAAAAAAAGCATCCTAGTCGATTAACGATCAGGATGCTTTGGCTCACGCTCAAGATTGAATAAACTTTTTGTTAGGCAAGTAGTGCAAAGCCTTAATAAAACGAATCGTTCGCGTCTTCGCGCGCATCACGATCGAATGTGTCTCCGCCCGCTCGTCCGGCAAGTAGCGTACGCCGCCGAGGAACTCGCCCGGAGTAACGCCGGTCGCCGCGAAAATGACGTCCTCCGTGCCAACCATGTCCTCCATCGTCAGCACCTTGTACGGATCATCGATGCCCATCTGCACACAGCGCGAATACTCGTTGGCGTCGGATGGCATAAGACGCCCTTGAATTTCGCCGCCCAAACATTTCAGCGCCGCGGCGGCAAGCACCCCTTCCGGCGCTCCGCCGGACCCGACGTACAGATCGATGCCTGCCTCGGGGAATGCCGGAGCCATCGCTCCTGCGACATCCCCATCGGTCAGGAACTTAATCCGGACGCCGACCTTGCGCAGCGTCTTAATCGTCGATTCGTGACGAACGCGATCCAATATCATAACGGTCAACTCGGAGACGTTCCTGTTCAGCGCCTCAGCCGCCTTCTTAAGCGTCAGTTCCAGCGGGTCCGTCAGTCTCAGCTTGCCGACAAGCTGCGGGCCGACCGCAAGTTTCTCCATATACATATCGGGCGCATGCAGCAGATTGCCCTTATTCGCAATCGCAATAACGGACATCGCGTTATTCAGCCCTTTGGCCACGATCTCCGTTCCTTCGAGCGGGTCGACGGCTACGTCCACCTCAGGCCCGTTCATGCTGCCCACCTGTTCTCCGATATAGAGCATCGGCGCCTCGTCCATTTCCCCTTCTCCGATGACGACCGTGCCGCTGACCGAGATCGAATCGAACATCGCCCTCATCGCCGAAGTCGCCGCCCCGTCCGCATTAATTTTGTCTCCTCGTCCCATCCACGGCGCGGAGGCCAGCGCGGCCAATTCCGTTACCCTAACGATCTCAAGCGCCAATTCCCTCTCCATGATGACCCCTCCACATCAATATCACTCGCATTTAATATATATCATATTATTATATATGACACCATATATACAAGACTGTTTTTCGATTTAGTGTGTCACAATTAAAAAAAGCCGCATAAAGCTTTATTTATCACATGGAGTATATTGACGATTATTCTGTTCCGCGTTGGGACCGATGCCCCCTTTTCTGCCTAAGCCAATTCGGGTTTTTCGCCTTATTTTTATAATCAAATAGTCCCTTCTATGTTGTAAGCAGCAGAAATATTTAATATGATTGTTGGAGTTATTTCCAGCCCATGTTAACTTCGTAATCCCCAATACATCGAATTAGGAGCGTGAAAGCATGAAAAAGAAACTGCTCGCAGGAGTCATCGGCTTGTCCATGCTGGCCAGTATGGGAGCAGGCGCCTATGCTGCATCCAATCTACAAGAGATTAAAGCTTTCTTGAACAGCGGACTTAAATTCAAAGTGGACGGAGTGCCGGTTCAACTAAGAGACGGCAACGGCAGTACCGTACTCCCGATTACTTACAAAGGGACGACTTATTTACCCGTTCGGGCCGTGTCCGATGCACTTGGCGTTGCTGTAAACTACGATGCGAAAGCCGGTACGGTGCACCTAGGCGAGAGATCCGAGGGCGTAGCGATTTTGGACGGCTTCGAAGATATGTACCAGACGAAGGATCCGTCCAAAACGTCCTACAACGGCAAAGACTATAAGGAAGTCTATTTGAATAACGCTACAGGCTCGCGCTCCGGCTCTTTCATGCTGTACCCGAAGAAGAAGTATCAGAAGCTCTATCTTCAGGTCGCTGCTGTCGGTAAAGATATTGAAGAACTGAAGATTCAGGAGAGCGGGTCTTTGAAGGAGCTGCTGCAAACCTCGGTAACGATGGATGAAGGGTTGAAAACGATCGAAGTGGATATCGGCGGAATCGAGGCCTTGTACATCAATGCGGACTTAGTCGACGGCGGAGCGATGTTCGTTCCCCTTATTGCGTCCTACTATAAGTAAACTAAAATAGGGGAACCCCTCTCTTGGCTCCCCAGGTTTGGCGAGAAGAGGCTATCCCACAAGTAAGGTCGTGCAAGATAATCGATCAAGAAAAAAGTGCATATATCTCCTGGAGACTGCCTCATACGGTCCTGAAATCACCTCTTAACGGGTTTACCCATTCAGATTTCAGGATCGTATAGCATCGGAAGGAGATATATGCACGATAACATTCTCTATCGATTATCTTTTTGGACGGCTTTTTTTACTTATGGGACAGCCTCTTCGTTTTGTTGCTAGCTGGTACATAACGAATCGAGCTGCCGTCATAGGCGAAGGTTACGTTACAGCAGTCGAAGACCTGCAAAGACCTCCTGCAAAGACCTGCAAAGCTTTGCCCCTTACTCCCGGAGCACCAGCTTTAACCGAATAATCTCGCTGCGGCTGCCCAGGCGAATCGGCGGTCCCCAGGAGCCGAAACCGGACGAGACAACAACGTGCATGGCGTCTTTGCGCATATAGCCCCAATCCAGCTCGAACAGCCGCCTCGTAAACAGATGGTTCGGCCAAAACTGTCCCCTGTGCGTATGGCCGCTAAGCAGCACGTCCGCCCCCGCCTCCGCCGCTTTGGCGAACTGCGTCGGCTGATGGTCCATCAGCACCACCGGCTTGCGCAGATCCGCAGCCTGCAGCAGCTCGCGAACGGCAAGCCTGCCGTCCGGCCCCGACGCCTCCACGGTTTTATCCTTGCGACCGGCGACATACAGCTTGCCGTCGATTTCCACCGTTTCGTCCTGCAGCACGCGTATGCCGAGCGACTTCATTTCCTCCGCGTAACGGTCGATATGCCCGCCATAATATTCATGGTTCCCCAGCACCGCATAGACGCCGTGCTTCGCTTGCAGCCGCCCCAGAACCTCGCCCATCCGGTTGCGCAGATAGGGCTCGATCGAATCGTCGATCACGTCGCCCGGAAGCAGAATCAGATCGGGCTCCATCGCGTTCATACGCTCGACGAGACGATGCAGATGCTTGCGCCCGACCAAGTTGCCGAGATGAATGTCCGATGCGACCGCAATCGTCCACTCTGTTGGCCCCCCGTCCGCAAACTTGTCAATCTGAAGCTCATGCGAACGGATAACGGGACTCCACGCGTTCCGCGAGCCGACAAGCAGCAGCACAGCGATCAAGCCCAGTACGACGCTTCCCGAGACGACGATATAGCCGTTGGACACTCCCGTCGTCAGCCACAGCGCTAGCCGAACCGCATCTGCAAGAAGAAAGAGCAGCAGTCCGATTTCCATGACGAAAATATAAATGGAACCCGCTACCTTCAGCAACCGACCTATCGGCCTTAATGGATCGGGGAGCGGGATTCTTCCCAGCACAAATCCGTAGGCGATCAGCGCAAACGGAATCCAAAATCCATAGGGAGAATAGCCGAGGCCGACCGCCGCCGACCATTCCGTAATATGCCATCCGATGTAGAAGTTAATAGCCGCATACACGGTAAGCAGCAATGAAACGAGGACGATAAACCGAGGTTGAACTTTCATCTGAAATGGGCTCCCTACCTTCACTATCAAGTTATGAGAAAAATTATATCATAGAAGAAGCCCTGAACCGAAACGGCTCAAGGCTTCTCTCCTTATCGGCGAATCATCCCCGGTCCCCCAGCAGGCAGCAGGGAAGGTCCAGCAGCACCGCTCTGGACCACCGCTCGACTTCCTGGCGGATCGGAGGACTCTGACAAGCTTGGAGCTCGCGGCGCTGCCGCAGCATCGCCCTGGTTCTGAACAGCACGGACTTGACCGTCGGCACCGTAACGTCCATCGTGTCGGCCACTTCCTGCAGCGTATAGCCAAAGTAACGGGCGAGCAGCCACATTTCGATACTGCGCTGGGAAAATCGCTCGGCCAACCATTCCAGCGAGCCGCGAATTTCAGCGTAATCGCTGTCCGTATAGACAGCCTCGGGCATTTCCAGCAAGGCGGTGCGTTTGCGCCGACGTTTGCGGCATTCGTCGATCCACAGGTTGCGGGCGATGCGGAAAACGAAAGCTTTCATATTGGCCTCCGGCTCAACCTTGACGAAGTAGACGAACGCTTTAAGCAGCGTGTCCTGCAGCAAATCCTCCGCATCCCACTTCGAGCCCGCCAAGTAGCTGCAGTACTTTTCCAGCTCAAGCATGTGGGGATTTACCCAAGCTTCGTACGCCGATGAAGCATCCATTCGCTCACTTCCCTTCCCGGCATGGACGAACGCTCCGCTCACCGTTCTACAGTCTGCCCCTCTGCCAGTCCATGCTGACCGCTCACGACGATGGAATCGCCTAAGGCAACCCCGCTGAGCACCTCCTGATAAGCTCCGTTCACCCGGCCGAGCTCGACTTTTCGCTTGCTTGCTTTATTCCCGTCCAGAACGAACACGAATGCGTCGGTTCCTTCCTTCAAAATGCTAAGCGCCGGAACGGCGACGACGTTTTCTTCCTCCTGCGTCGTGAGTTGAATGCGTACCCGCGAAGCCGGTTTTAGCGCTCCGTCGGCGTTGTCCGCCTCAAGCTCAAGCGCGTACAGCTTCGTGCTCGCATCGGGTACTCCAGCCATATATACGACTTTCGCTTTATTCGGTTTGCCGTCTCCGTCCGAGTCGATGTAAATCAGTTCCTTCTTGTTGCCGACGAGCTTGACCGCGGATTGCGTCAATTGCGCCTTGATTTTCACTTTATCGGTATTTTGGACGATGCCGAATGTGCCGCCTTGCTGCACGCTCATCCCGACATCCGCGCTGACATCCGTCAGCACGCCATTCGCGGGAGCGACGATTTGGCCGCCGTTCCATGCCTTCTCCGCTTGCTCCAGCGCCAGTCTTGACGTTTCGACGTTGGCTTCCAGCGAAGCAAGAGTCTTGCCGGAGTTTAACGTATTCATCTGCTGCATCGTTGCCTGAAGAGAACGCTTCGTTTTTTCGATCTCGATCTCCGGGCTGCCTTGAGCCGTCTGCTCCTTCAATACCTGTTCAAGATCCTTGATCGTATTCGTAAGCGTAATCCGAGAAGATACAATTTCCGCTTTTGTTTTCTCCAGCATCGCTTCGTCGGCAATCAATCTAGCTTGGGCGCTCCCCCGCTCCAGCTTCCCGCTCTTGCTCTCAAACTCGGCAATCACGTCTCCCGCCTTCACGAGTTCACCGTTGCGTTTCACCAGCTTCAACAGCTTGCCGCCGGCTTCGGCTACGATGTCCGTCTTCGTCGATGCGTTCACCTCGGCGATTTGTTCGCGCGGCTCGCCCATGCTCTGCTTAACCGCTTCCTCTACTTTAATCGTCGCTTTCACATCCGTGTCGGTTTCGGCAGCCGGAGTCGGGGCCGCCGAGCATCCCGCGATATAAGCTGCGCAAATGAAGACAATCGAGATTCGCATCGCTTTTTGATAAACGGTTATTTTGGAACCTTGTGCATTCATGTTCAGTCGCTCCCTTAATGCGATTTATACGTTGAGTTCTTGTCCGGACGATACTTTTCCTTTGCGGTTAAACAGACGGCTCATGCGCGCCTTGAACGATTCAATCATCTCGTACACGATCGGCACGACGACCAGCGTCAGAATCGTAGATGTGATCAGTCCGCCGATGACGACAACGGCAAGCGACTTGGAGATCAATAGTCCCTTGGTTAAACCAAGCGTTAACGGAACCATGGCCGCGATGGTCGCTCCTGCCGTCATAATAATTGGGCGCAACCGTACTTTGCCGGCTTCAATGAGAGCGGGCCGCACCATATAGCCTTCTTTACGCAGCTGTTGGGCGCGGTCCAGCAACACGATCGCATTCGTGACGACGATGCCGATCAGCATAAGAAATCCGATCATCGACGTCATATTGAGCGATTCCCCGGCTACAACCAGTCCCAGCAAGCCCCCGATGACCGCTAAAGGCAAGGAGAACAGGATCGCGAACGGAGTGCCCGCGTTGCCGAAGCAGAGAACCATGATCAGATAGACGATCGCAACGGCAACGCCCATGGCGACGAACATCTGACTAAAGCCCTCCATCATATCGATGTTCGTACCGCGAATCGTATTCGTTACCCCCGACGGAAATTCGACTTCCTGGATCGCGCTCAACACCGCGTTCGTTACCGTAGCTTTGTCTGCCGAATCGATCTTGGCCGTCAGCGATACCATCAGCTTCTGGCTTTCCCGTTGGAAGGCTGTCGGAGAATCCACTTCCTCGAGATGGGCGACTTCGTTCAAATACACGACGCTGCCGTTTGCCGTCCGAATCGGCATTTGCCCCAGCTGCTGCAGCGAGTTTTTATCTTGGGGCGCAAGCTCGACTGCCGCCTGATACAACGTGTTGTCCAAGCGAACGTCGCCGAGCGGGGACCTGCCGATCCATTCGGCCGTCAAGCCTTGAATTCTCGGCACATCCAATCCGAATTGACGCGCCTTGTTCGGATCGACCGTAATTTGCACTTCCTTCTTCCCGTCTCCCAAGTTGTCCTTGATTTCTTTAAGCTCGGAAAATGGTTTCATTTTGCCTTTGATTTGCTCTGCGACCTGTGCCAGCGTTTTCTGGTCGTCTCCGAAAATGACATACGTAAAATCGGGACCCGACGGTCCGCTGCTGCCCTCCGAGAATGAACCGGGCATGACTTCCGTACCTTTCGGGAGTTGGGCCAGAATAAGCTTTTGATAGCGATCCTGGACGGCTTTCGTATCCGCGTCGGCATCGACTTCCGTAATGATCTGCAAATAACTCGGCACGCGTTCCTGCGCGTCGCCCGCATATCCGACGAGCGCCTCCACGAATGTAAATTGCGGTCCGCCGCTCTCATTCTTTGCGTCCTTCAGCAGCGCTTCGATCTGCCTCGCCTGAAGATCGGTGCTGGCGAACGTCGTGTCGTTCGGCAGCTGGATCGAATAGTTCATTTGTTTCGGCGGCGGCGAATACGGCAGGAGTCCCATCGGCAGGAATGGAATCGTGCCCACGATTGTTACGATTAGCAAAAATCCCGAAAGCAGCAGCGTGACAACCTTGTGCTTTAAGCTCCATACGAGCGTCTTTTCATACCAACGCTCCATTTTGCCCCCATCGTGCTCCTTGGCGTCCGTAGACTTGACGTTGTTCAGCACCATGAGCTTGGCCAACATCGGAATGACCGTTAACGATACGAGCAGCGATGCGAGCAACGCGATCGACACCGTTATCGCGAACGGACGGAACAAGGCGCCGATAAAGCCCGTAACGAGCCCGATCGGCAGAAACACGCCGACCGTGACCAAGGTGGACGAACTGATCGCCATGGCCACCTGCTTCACCGCGAGAATAATCACCGACTCGTTTCTCTTCTGGGCCTTTTGCAAATTTGCGTATATGCTTTCGATAACGACGATGCTGTCGTCTACAACCCGGCCAACGGCGATGAACATGCCGCCAAGCGACATAATGTTCAATGTAATGTTCATGTACTTCATCATAACTAGAGTCAAGAGAATCGATAGAGGAATGGACACGACGACGATCAGCGTCATTCTCAGGTTGCGCAAGAAGAACAAGATCATCAGGGCGGCCAGTACGATGCCCATTGCCCCTTCCTTGATCAGTCCTTTGATCGAGCCTTTGACTTCGCTGGCGCTGTCGTACAGCGTCTTGAACGTCACTTCCGGATTCGTCTGCTCCCACTCGCGAATCAAAGCTTGAACGGCATCGGAAAACTCGACGGCGTTCGTATCGGCCGTCTTATACAGATGGATGCCGATTGCGGGCTTATCGTCCAGACGGGCGATAAAGTTGGACTCGTTCACCGCCTCGATCTTCGAGATGTCCTTGAGCTGTACCGTAGTGCCCGTAGCCGTGGCGATTTCCAGGTTTTTCAGCTCGTACAGGCTGTTCAGCTTTCCCGTTACGCGGGTCATCTGAGTGTTGCCGTTGAATTTCACGACCCCCACCGAACCGTTCGCCACGGCGGCTTGGATCGAGGCGTTCACTTCCGAAGGACTTAATTGATAGGCGGCTAGAGCGCCCGCGTCCAACTGGATATCGAGCGAGGATTTGCGCGCTCCGATCGCATCCATATGGTCGATCCCGCCAATGGCGTCGAAACGAGGCTTCATCTCCTTCTCGAACAGCTGATCCAGCTCGGTCTGAGACATCGAATCCGTCGCGTACATCGCCATATAATACACGGGCTCCGATGACATTCCGAATGTAGAAACTTTCGGCCTGCTTGCCGATTGCGGCAGGTTTACATCCTGAACGAGACTTTCCAAATCCTGCTTCGTTTTATCGATGTCGACCTTTTCGTTGAACTGGAGAAGTATGCTCGAGAAGCTATCGCTTGAAGTCGAGGAGAGCATTCTCAGTCCGGGGACATTGGCGATTTTGTCTTCAATCGGTTTCGTCACCTGACTCATGACGTCCTGCGGCGAGGCTTGATACGTGGTGGAGATTGCGACGAACGGAAACGAAAATTCCGGCATGTTCTCTACCTTTAACGAACTGCCCGAATATGCCCCCGCCCCGAACACGATGACGATCATAATGACCATCGCCGCGACTTTGTTCATGGAAAAATCAATGATTGCCTTCAAATCGGCGACCCTCCTGCAATTTCAAATTCGACATTCTAGCGGTTTCAGGAAAAGCTTTCCTGCATCCTTGCCTCAGTTTAATACACGAATATGAATAAATTATGACGCGACAAAAAAAGCCAACGGCGAAGGAATAAGATTCCCGCGCCAATTGGCTATAGTACCGCTCGGTTAATTCTGATGTGGCAACGTCACGGTTACGGTCGTTCCGCCGTCGGGATTGCCTCCGATCGTTACGGAGCCCTTATGCCTGGTAACGATTTTGTGGACGATGGCCAGCCCGAGGCCGTTGCCGATTTTCATTTTATTGTGAGACTCGTCCACCTTGTAAAACCTTTCGAACACCTTGCTCCGCTCCGCGATCGGAATTCCGATCCCGGTATCCGAAATGACAACGTCAATCTGTTCGGAGTGGTGAACGATGCGGATGCCGATGCGCCCGCCTTCCGGCGTAAACTTGATCGCATTGCCGAGCAGGTTGACCCACACCTGGTTCATCTGATCCTCGTCAGCCGTAATTTTCGTCTTCGGTAGCTGAAGCTGCCACTCGATCGCTTTGTCCGCCCATTGCGGCTCGCTTGCGACGACGGCTTTGCGAAGCTGCTCGTCCAAATCGTAAAGCTGCGGCTCGAACGGATGATGCTGACTGTCCAGCGAGGCCAGCTTCAGCAAATTGTCGCTCAGGCGGGACAGACGTTCGCTTTCGTTCTGGATAATGCTTAAGTAGCGGATCCTTTCCTCCTCGGACAACCCGCTCTGCTGAAGCGCCTTGGAGAAGCCGGAAATCGACGTCAGCGGCGATTGGATTTCATGCGAGACGTTCGACACAAAATTTTGCCGCATCGTCTCCAATTGCCCGACCTGGCTGGCCATTCCGTTGATGCTCTGCGCCAGCCTTCCCAGCTCGTCCTTGCGTTTGGACCACTTCAACTGAATGTTGAATTCTCCTTTGGCCATTCGCTCCGCCGCGGCTTTCATCCCGAGTAGAGGTTTGACGATATACCGCGCGGCTACGAGAATGATCAGCCCTCCTACGAGCAGATTGATGGCCAATGCAAACAGAAGCACTTTGGAAATCAGGGACAACGCCGTTTGCTCGGACACCTGCACGAACATCGCATAGCTCTCTCCGCCATACTCGTAAGGCAGTCCTACAAACATCTGATCCACGGAAATGTCCGCGCCGATATGCATTTTCCCGCTCAGCACCGAACGGATCGTCTGATTGGAGATGCTGTACAGCTCCAGGGGCGTATTCCCGGATCCGTCTTCCAGCAGACGAATGGAAGAGTCGTAGATTAAAATATCGTATTTGTCGTCCAACGTCCCTTTCCTTATCTCCTGCGCAGCCTTTTCCATGCCGTTCGCCACATACAGCTCATGAATCTTCTTGCTATCGCTTAGCAATTGGCTTTGCAGCTTCCCGGCATACCGATCTCCGACCGACGAGAGCAGCAGCAGCGTGAGGAAATAAGTGCTGATCAACCCGATGAGAACCGCCGCCATATAGGAAAGAACGACTCTGACATATAGCGACTTGATCATTCCGCAACCTCTAGCTTATAGCCGAGTCCCCGCTTCGTCTCGATGACAAAGCGACAATCCAGCTCCACGAACCGATCTCTGATCCGCTTGATATGTACGTCCACTGTGCGGTCGTCGCCTTCGAAATCCGCCCCCCATACCTGCTCGATCAGATCGTTTCTCGTAAAAATCTGTCCAGGATGGCTCGCAAGCTTGAACAGCAGATCGAATTCTCTTAGCGGCAGCGCAATCGGCGGGGAGTCAAGCTCGTCCTCTCCTCCGACAATGGCGGCATAGCGATGCTTGTCCAGCATTACGTTGCCGATCTGAACCTTCATCTGCGATTGGATGCGATAGCGCCGCAGCAGCGATTTGACGCGGGCCGCCAGCTCAAGCGGCTCGAACGGCTTGACCAAATAATCGTCCGCGCCGAGATGAAATCCTTTCAGCTTGTGGCCCGTCTCTCCTTTGGCCGTCACCATGATGACGGGCATGTCCGGATATTCGGCCTTCAGCTGCTCGCAGAGCGCCCAGCCGTCCATCTTCGGCATCATAATATCGATGATTGCCAAGTCCGCCTTCTTCTCCTCCGCCAGCTCCAGCGCCTGAACCCCGTCGGCTGCGGCAACAACCGCAAACCCTTCGCGCTGCAAGTAAAAACGCATCAATTCCACGATATCCGGATCGTCGTCGACAATCAGGATGTTAACCGCCATAAATACAAGCCTCCCGTATCCGAGTTTCCTCTTTCTAATACGGGAGATTCGACAATCGGTTCCCAACCGTCAGCGCTTCGATAAAATTGCCTGCGGCCGCTCCTGCATCACGGCCCGCGACCAACGCTCGATATCCGTGCGAACAAAAGTTCGCCGCTCGATCCGCTCGCTGCGAACGCGCAGCGTTTCGCGCGTGCGATGAAGCAGCGATTTGACCGCGGAGACGGATATATCCGTCTCCAGGGCAATGTCCTGCATCGAGTAACCGAAATAATAAAACAGCAGCCAAATTTCAATATTGCGCCGAGGAAGGCGCTCAGCCAGCCATTCGAGCGTTCCTCTCACCTCGACGTAGTCGCTGTCTTCAAAGACGCCGCTCGTCTGATCAAGCGCCGCGAAGCGTCTCCCGCGCTGACGCTTGCGGCAGGCGTCGATCCACAGATTTCTCGCCACGCGGATCAAGAACGGTTTAACGTCCACGTAAGGCTCCGTATGAAGGAAGAACACGAAAGCTTTCAGCAGCGTCTCTTGCAACAAATCCTCGGCATCCCACTTCGACTTCGCCAAATAGGTGCAGTAATTTTGCAGCTCGCGAAGATGCGGCAGCACCTTGATTTCATATTCGGAGTACGCGCCCATGCCCGTTCCCTCCTTTCCTCCGCGTAGGACAAGCGTTATTCGAATCGGAGCGCGTCGATTGGCTTCAGCTTGGCTGCCTTGTTCGCGGGGAACATGCCGAAGACGACGCCGATGCCGACAGAGAACGCGAAGGCGATCGCGATTACGTTCGCCGAAAACGAGATATCCATATTAAAGGCGGACGAAGCGCCTCGCGCCGCTCCGACGCCGATGCCGATGCCGAGCAATCCGCCCAAACCGCTTAGCACCATCGATTCGATTAGAAATTGAATGAGAATATCTCGCTTCTTGGCTCCGATCGCCTTGCGAATGCCGATTTCCCTCGTCCGCTCGGTAACCGACACAAGCATGATATTCATGATGCCGATTCCGCCGACGAGCAGCGAAATGCCTGCGATGCCGGCCAGAGCAAGCGTCAGCGTGTCGGAAACGGACGTCAGCGCCGACAGCGCGTCGCTCTGGTTGAATACGCGATAGCTGTCCGTGTTGCCGCGAAAACGGGAGCTAAGCGACTTCTCCAGCCCCGACACGACCGCATCCATCTGCTCGGTCGTCTCGACCTGCACATAGATCGTTCGTACGCCCTTCGTTTTGAACAGCCGCTCGAACGAAGTTTCCGGAACGATGACGACCTCGTCGTTCGAGCCGGTCATTGAGCTGCCCTTCTCGGCAAGCACGCCGACCACTTTGTAGCGCGTGCCTTGAATGAGCACGTATTCCCCGATCGGATCGGCAAAGCCGAACAGATCGGTCGCCGTCGTGTGCCCGAGCACGGCGACCTTCTGATAGACGTCCAGATCGATCTGGGCGACGAAACGCCCCGAAGCCACTTCGTATTCTCTGACGTTGGCATAATCCGCGTTCGTGCCGACGACGCTTACGTTTTCGCTTGAGGAGCCGAATTTGACCGTCGCGTTCTGCGTGTTCGCCGGCGCGATATATTGAATTCCCTCCACCTCGTCGCCGAGGGCAACCGCTTCCCCGACGTCCAGCGCGTTCGCCGATCCCCGGCCGAGAATGTTCACCGTTAACAGATTCGTTCCCAGGCTCTTCACCTGCTCGGTAACGGATTTTGTCGCGCCCTGCCCTAGAGCGACGAGAGAGATAACTGCGGTCACGCCGATAATGATACCCAGCATCGTTAGCAGCGATCGGAGCTTGTTGGACAAAATGCTCTTAATGGCCATTTTGAAAGCCTGCATGACGCTCATTCCGCTCTCGCCTCCTCTTCGTGCAGCCTGCCGTCCTGAATGCGGACGATTCTTTTCGCCTGCCGCGAGATGTCGGGATCGTGCGTAATGAGGACAATCGTATGCCCGAGCGAGTTCAACTCTCGAATGAATCCCATCACTTCGATCCCCGTCTTCGTGTCCAGCGCCCCCGTCGGTTCGTCCGCAAGCAGAATCGGCGGATTGCCTGCCAATGCGCGGGCGATTGCCACCCGCTGCTGCTGGCCTCCGGACAACTCGACCGGTCGATGATGAATGCGCTCGGCCAAGCCGACCTTGCCCAGCGCCTCGATAGCCTGTTGACGGCGCTGCTTCGCGGGAACTCCGCGATAGACGAGCGGCAGCTCCACGTTCTCGATCGCGGTCAGTTTGGTCAGCAGGTTGAAGCCTTGGAATATAAAACCGATTTTGCGGTTGCGGATTTCCGCGAGCTTATTTTCGCGCAGTCGGCTGATCTCTTCTCCGTCCAGCCAGTACTCCCCGGAGGAAGCCGTATCGAGGCAGCCGATCACGTTCATCAGCGTCGACTTGCCCGAGCCCGACGGTCCGACGATCGCCACGAAATCGCCTTCCCTCACCGTCAAGCTGACATTGTCCAGCGCATTCAGCGTTTCTCCGCCCATGCGATATACTTTGTTCAGATGATGAATTCGGATTAAATCTGCGGGTGGCGCACTTTGCTTGGTTGTCATCAACGGCCACCGCCCGCCCCTGCTCCGCCGCCGAATTGGCGATTGCCTCCGCCTCCGGTTCCCGACATACCGCCGCCTCCGCCCGCTCCCGGGAAAGCTCCGCCTCCTACTCCTAAGCCCGGAAAACCGCCCTGCATATTCATATTGGCCGAACCGGAGCTTGAAGTCGTCGGCAGCACGACGATATCCCCTTCCTTCAGGCCGGACACAATCTCGATGTTGTCCTCGTTGTTAACGCCGACCTCGACTTCCACCCTAGTCGTCGAGACCGCGCCCGTCCCCGCTGCGGCGCCCATTCCTCCCTGGCCGCGCTCGGACATGAAGCGCTCGCGCATCGCCGCCCGTTCCTCCTCGGACAGATTGGCGAATCGGTCGGCCCCGCCTTCGCCTGGGGTAAAGCCGCCTTGCCTGGTCTGCCCGTCGGCGCCTTCTCCGGAGGCCACCCCGCCTTGTCGAGTCTGACCGGAGGCGTCCGAGCCGCCTTGTCCTTGTCCCATCCTGCGTTGTCCCTGCTGGTCTTGTCCCCCCTGAGCTCCGTTCGCTTGAGCCGGAGGAGTTCCCGTCGCCAACGGCTCGCCCGAAGGAGCTGCAGCCGAAGGCGTTCCCGCGCCGCCCGCTCCTTGCTGAGCGCTCGCCGGAACCAACACGAAATACTTGCCCTGCGAGGATTGAACCGCTTCAATCGGCACGTAGAGCGCATCCGTCTTCTGTGCCGTCAAAATGCTGGCCTCGGCCGACATTCCCACCTTCAGATTGTCCGCCGCCGTTAAGGAGATCGTAACGTCGAAGGAAGCGACTCCGTTGCTGGACGCTCCTTCGTCGGCTATGGAGACGACTTTGCCCGTGAATTCCTGCTCGGGCAGCGCCTCGACAAGAATGGACGCCTCCTGCTCCAGCTTCACCTTCGGAATGTCCAGCTCGTCAATGCCGACGACCATTTGAAGCTGCGCGTAATTGACGATTTCCGCGACCGTCGAGTTCGGGTTAAGAACGTCGCCCTCTTTGACGTTAAACGACGTCAGCATTCCGTCGATCGGCGCCACTATCGGATCGGCGTTGTCAGCCTTTTCCTCCTTTAACGAAGCAATATCCGCCTGCACGCTTTCGATATCCAGCTCCTGCTTCTGGATGCTGAGCGCGATCGACTCTCGGCTTTCATCATCCGGGGCGGATTTGAACTTCGTTTGCAGGTCCTGCAGCTCCAGCTTTTTCTTCTTCAAATCAATCTCCTTGCTTCTGATCTGGTTTGCATTATCCACTTCTTCTTCCTCGTATGTAACAAGCACGTCGCCTTTCTTGACCGTATCGCCCTTCTTCGCATGCACCTTTTTCACCGTGCCGCTGACGCCGGCCGTAACCGTCTCCCGCGCCGAAGGCTGAATATTCCCCGTTCCGCTTACTTTAACCTCGATCGTTCCTTTGCGGACCTGGGTCGTCGACAAAGCCGCCGCGAGCACGGGCTCCTTCTGACTGTCGAAATAGCGGTAGCCCGCCCATGCTCCCGCCGCAATCACGACGACTGCGACCGTCCACCCTAGCATTTTCTTTTTCATCCGACTGGTTCACCTTCGCTTCTTCTGATCTTGCCGCCAATTATGAGCGGAAAACCTTAGCTCTAGATGAGCGCGCGCTGAATGTTTGCTGAACATCCTTGTGTAGGAGAGGTTCAAAAAAAGCATTTGCGCTTTCAGCATTCTTTCAGCTTTCTCTCAGCGCAAGTTAAGCTCTATCGCTCATAATGGAGAGAGGACGATAATGTCTCCGGGAGGATATAAGATGACGGTTTCAGCTAAACAAGCGCAAAGAATTAAAGTCTTGCTCGTCGACGACGAGCCGAATATATTGCAGTTTCTCGAGCTGGGGCTTGTTAACGAAGGCTATAAAGTGGCTGCGGCGCAGGACGGACAGGAAGCGCTCTCCCTCGCAGAGAGCTTCTCGCCCCACATCGTCATTCTTGATGTGATGATGCCGGGGATGGACGGCTTTGAGGTATGCAGCGCGCTGAAAAAGGAGCGGCCCGTTGCCGTAATCATGCTCACGGCGCGGGAGGAAATCGAGGATCGGGTGAAGGGACTTTCGCTCGGCGCGGACGATTACATGCCCAAGCCGTTCAGCTTCGCCGAGCTTCTGGCCCGCATTCAGGCAAGGGTGCGAAACCAGTTCCCGCATCTGCTGGAGGAGGTCACGATCGGGCCGTTCTCCGTCGATGCGGCGCGCAAGGAGTTCCGCTTCCGCGAACGCGAGTTGGACCTGTCGCCGACCGAATTCGAGCTGCTGAAGCATCTTGTCTTCCATCACGGCCATGTACTAAGCAAAAGCGCGATTCTTGATCGGGTATGGGGGTACGATTTCGGAGGGGAGGACAACATTGTAGAAGTTTACATACGCTCGCTTCGGGACAAGCTGCAAGATCGCGATCATAAGGTGATCCGAACGATCCGGGGCGCGGGTTACAGGGTAGATCTCGTATGAGCCGATTAGCTTCTTGGCTGCAAGGCGTGAGGCCGATTTTGTTCCCCCGCTCTCTTCGCTACCAATTGATCTCTCGCATCCTGCTCATTCTTGCCGGGTTGCTAGTCATTATCGGGCTATCCCAGTACTTGTTCATGGAGCGATTTATTTATCAAAACCGGGCTGCAGCTATACAGAGACAGGTGCAATCGGTCCCTGGCGAGGTCTGGGGGCGGCTGACGGAGTCGGGACGTCGCATTCCCGCGGAGCCGTTCGTCTTCTTCCCCTCCGCGTCCGTCGCTTACGTGAACAAGCAAGGCGTTTTTACCGTGCTTTCGACTAACGGAAGCGAATCTGTGAACTCCGTACCCCGCCTGTCCGACAACGACTATCGCTGGGCTGCGGAGAGGCCGCGCCGAGGCAAGCCGCTGTTTCGCATCGTGAACGGCGCCGGCGGGGAGCAGCTTGTCGTGCTGCAAGCCGTCCGCTCGTTCCAGGGCAGCGGCGGTGTCGTCCAGGTCGCCACCGGAACGGCTCCGCTAAAGGCAGAGCTTCGCCGTCAAGTGCTGCTCTATTCGGCGCTTGCTTTTGCTGCGCTGCTCGGTGCCCTGCTGCTGTTTCTGCCTGTCATCCGGCGCACGCTGACGCCGCTGTCTCGTATGGTCGAGACGGTAGAACGAATCGATTCGGGCAAGCTGAACGAACGTCTGCCGGAGCCCGTCGGTCCGATGGAAATCGATCGGCTGTCCCATTCTTTCAATCGGATGCTGGCGAGGCTGGAAAGCTCGTTCCGCGCGGAGCAGGAAAGCCGGGAGCGCATGCGCCGCTTCGTCTCCGACGCATCCCACGAGCTGCGAACGCCGCTTACTTCGATACACGGCTTTCTTGAAGTTCTGCTGCGGGGAGCCGCATCGGACCCGAATCAGCTGGACAAAGCGTTGCGCGGCATGTACGGCGAATCCGAACGAATCAACAAACTTGTGCGCGACCTGCTGCAGCTCGCCAAGGCGGATCGCATGCCGGATGCGCAGTTGGAGGCAGCAGAATTAGGCCCCATTCTGCGCGAGATGGAGCCTCAGTTCAAGCTGTTGGCCGGAGAACGGCGAGTTTTATTCGACCTGCAGCCGACGAACCAGCTTCAACTGGACGCCGATAAGGTCAAACAAATTGCCCTGAACCTGTTCCAGAACGCGATTCAGCATACTTCACCGATCGGCGGAATGATTACAGTGGCTGTGAGGCCGCGCCAAGACGGCGCGGAGCTGGCAGTTGTGGACAACGGAACGGGTATAGCGCCGGAGCATCTGCCTCATCTGTTCGAGCGCTTCTATCGGATCGATAGCTCCCGCGCCAGAACGCATGGAGGAGCGGGACTCGGGCTAGCGATCAGCCGCTCGCTCGCCGAGCTTCACGGCGGTACAATCCGGGCTGAGAGCCGAGACGGAGAAGGCAGCGCGTTTATCGTTTTTTTCCCTTATTCAAGCGACGAGGACAACGGCAAGGCTGTTACGACAGCTTCTGACGTCGACTAGCGCGAAGCACGGTTAGCGTTCCATACACTGAATGCCTTCGAACAACGTCGCCATATAGTAGCACCGTTCGTCTACGTCTACGTCCGTCACCTGACATCCGATTTTTAATGCCATTAATGAAATGCGTCCGCCGATCGAACTTACCCGATACAGGCCGCGATCGGTGCAAGCGAATATTTCCTGTCCTCGCGATACGATTGAGAAAATAAAAATTCCCGGCATCCGGTACCGATCAAACCCTCCACGCCGGTTGCCGGTCAGCAATTCCCCGTGTTCCGTTGCGCCGATAAGCGTTCCGCGGTGCACGGACAGACTCGTCACGGCCGTATCCAGCTTGTAGTTCATCCAGCTCGTCGTCATCCGATCCAGAATCGACATGCCTTCATTCGTTCCGAGTACGACATACTGAGGCAAATACAGAAAATCGTACACGGTCACATCCGAACGCATCATCATACGCCACTCCTCGTCCTCCATATACCAGAGTCCGCATACCGTCGCAGCCAGCCCGATTTCCCCGAACTGCTTGTACTGGTAGCAGCCAAGGGACAATCCCGCAGACTGCCATTTCCCCTCCGAACAGTTGAATAAGCCTTTGTTGGAACAAGCGTACAACTGATCGTCGTGCGCTTGCAGACGATTGATATGCGTCTGATCCGTCAGCCCTTCGCTGATCTCCACCCAGTCCTTGGCCGTTTCCTTTTTATAGACAATGCCTTTTCCCAATGGGGCGGCAACCAATTCATTGTCCGACAGCTTCTTCACCGAAGAGAAATGAAAGATCAGTTCTCCCGGATTGGTCGATAGTTGCATCGTAAACTGACAACTCCTTTATATGAAGGTGGCTCTAAAAGTCCGAATTTGATCGTTTGTTTATCTCTTCTCCCCTAGTATGAATGATAATGATTATCAATGTCAACTTTTATTGCTGACGATTTTCCTGATCTTCTAGCGACCCGCTCGGCAACCGAATTCGTACGTTCGCCTGCCCCTTACGGTCTCGCAGACCGTTTCGTGAACAACTTCGACTAACAGAAGGCTATTTTCGCAAAATAATCGCTCGAAAAGTCAGCCATAGAAAAAAGCCGCCCCGCAGCAGCAAAGTCTCTTGAGCAAGACTTCGTTGCTGTCGGAACAGCTTCTTGAAAATTAAACTTTAGGCGTCGGAAGCGGCATAAATAAGAGATTGATAGGCAGCATGCTGCCGTTGGCCGGCGTAAACGTAATCGTCACCGATTCCGCCGAATCCCCGGTTTTGTAAAGCATGCCAAGCTCGTTCGTATTGCGCAGAATGCTCGTCGACGTCGTATAGACAACTTTCCCGTTTACCGTAAAGGCACCGGCATAGTGGCCGCCGCGAGGGCTAAGCACAATCGCCGTATGCGGCTGTACGTTGTTCAACTGAATCGTGTACAGCACGCCGTAGTTGCCTGCGTTCAGAACGGGCATGCCCGTCGTCTTGTCGATGCCGGATATTCTCGTATCGACGGCGTTGTCGGCTAGCACCATGCGGCTTTTCACGTCGCCGACCATTTGATTCACATACATAATGCGGTTGGCGTTATCGAACGTTCCGCGCACGTGTACTTTGTCGCTTTCCAGAATGCTCAGACCCGGCAGCGCGCTTATGACATCGCGTTCCGCATCCACAACGACAACTTTGAAGTCCAAAGCAGCGCTCATCCACACATCCGCGAACATCGAGTACACATCGCCCGGTTTAACGGCTTTATCGCTGTATTCTTGGAAGATCATACGGCTTTCTCCCGCAGGGATTTGCACGTAAGAGTATTGCGGCGAGAGCAGAGATTCCAGGAACCGCCCCGTGACCGCTTTGCCTACCGTCGATACGATCGGATTAGGACCGGCCATGCCTTTGGCCCCCATGCGAACCGTAGCCGGCTCAAGGTTGTTGTTCGTCAGAACAATATAGATTTTGACCGGTTTGGAGCGTCCGTTCTGATTGTGAAGCAGGAAGCGGACATCGCCCGACACCATATCTTCGTAATAAATGCCTTCTTCGCGGATCGTCTCCGGGCTGTTCGCGCGGATCAACGTCTGCTGACGATCGTTGATGTTGTAACTCAGCGTCGGCCATTGGAGCACGGAGCTTCCGCTCATCTCGAACTTCTCGCCTGGCTCCGTGTAAAGCAGATCAAACTCTTCTTTGGTGTACAGCGTCTCGTCGGTAATCGTGATCGTCTTGGACACTTCGCCCACCTCGCCGAGCGCATCGGTTACTCTCAGCGTCACGGTCTGCGGTCCCGGTTCGAAAAATCCGCGCTGCGCGTTCGTCCAGACGCGGCTGACGATCCGATCCTCGTCATCCGTACTCAGATCGGTATAAGTAATAAATTCGCCCATTCTGTACGTTTCTTTCTCGATCGTAAAGCTGGCTACCGGAGGCTGGTTGGCCGGTTTAACCGTTATCGTCACCGAATAAGGCTCGCTCCAATTGCCCAGTTCGTCCTTAACCCAGTGAGTAACGACGTAAGTTCCCGGTTGCTCAAAAATGTCGTTGTTGTTCTCCCAACGCTCTTCGATAATCGCTAGCCCGCTGGGATGATAAGACTCGTCCGTATAGCGAACCGGAGTCTGCTCCGCGTAAGGGTTCAACTCCGACACGGAAAACTTGGCGATCGGAGCATTGGACCATGTCAGCTCGATCTGTTTCGTTGCCGGCAAATTTCTCATTGTAAGACCGAAGCTCTGGGCCGCGACCCGAATGGGGAGCATCAGCGTCCCTTTCAATACGTAGGGCGCCCCGGTCATGCTCTTCGTTGCGCCGTTGATCGTGTAGGTCGACTTATCCGCAACGAGTTGAAGAACGTTTTTGCCGCTGGTCAGCGTGTACTTCTTGCTCTTGGAGTCGTAAGCCACCTTGCCGTAAATTTCGTGCATGAATGCTTTTGCCGCAACGTATGTCACGCCTTTGACCTCCGTCATAGGCTGCGGGGCATTGACCGTGACTCCGTTATGCCACATTTCGTTGGAGTCTCGAACGAGAATAAGCGTCTCCAAACCGCCGGCGCTTCCTTCTGCATGAGCGGATTGAGGAATTTGGAACGATAACATCATGAGTGCGGAAAGCAACAAAAACGTAAAACTTTTCTTCATACTCTGCTCCTTCTGATTCTAGTTAGTGAACCACTCCCGTTTGGATCATATGTTATAACGCCAAAAACGGATAAAGGTTGCTAGATTTTACGAAAATAAACTTCCTATTAACTCCAACTTACTTATTTAGACTTTTGCGCATGCGAACATGCGGAATACCCGCATCCAGGAAGGGTTCGATCGAGACGGTCTCGTAGCCCAGTTTGCGGTAAAAAGGTTCTGCCGAGCACTGCGCGTCGAGAATAGAGGCCTGATAGCCTTCGCTCCTCGCTTCGTCTTCCATTGCCGACAACAGATACGAACCTACTCCCGTTCCCCGGCTGCGCTTCAAAACCGCGATCCGCTGCATTTTGGCAACCCCTGGCTCGTAGGATCGATATCTGCCTGCGGCAATGACCCCGTCCTGATCCGAACGAACGATGTAATGACGACAAGATAACGGGGATTCGTCATACTCGTCCAGCTCGATGTCAGCGGGGACACCCTGCTCCTTGACGAACACTTCCATTCGGATCGCAAACGCTTCTCGCAGCTGCTCCATCGTCTCCGCACGTATCCATTCCATTCACTTCCCTCCTCGCTAAGCTATTTCTTCGGGCCGGCGTTAGCCGGCAGGACAACCCGCATTCCTACAGCATACTCGAGCCAGCGGGAATGATCAATGGATCGGCGATTCCATTATTTGCATACGGCCTCGCTTCTTCGTTCATACTATACGGACGCAAAGGAGGGACACGTCCGTACATGCGCCAAGTCAAAATCAGTATCATTCAGGCCATCTTTTTGTTTAATCTGGCTATCGGAATTACGAATCACGTCATTATCGTCCCGCTTATTCTGCAATCCGCCTACCGAGATTCCTGGATCAGCGCGCTGCTCGCCGTTCCCGCGGTCATTCTCTGGACGATCGTCGTCTATCGGGTTATGAACATGACCAAGCAGCAATCGCTGTATCAATGGTTTAAGCAGCATTACAACCCCATTGTCGCATGGCTCGTTATCCTGCCCCTGATCCTGTTGTGCACGACGATTCTTTTCATCACAGTAAGGGATACGACAGCTTGGACCAAAGTGACCTACTTGCCGAAAACGCCGTATCCGATTACCGTCATTCTGTTCGTCGTCTCCGGCATGGTCGCGGCGGCAGCCGGATTGCGAACGGTCGCGATCGCGGCCGGCATCTTGCTGCCGGGCGTCGTTGCTTTCGGCGTATTCGTCATGAGCGTCAATTTCCAATTCAAAGATTACAGCTATTTACTTCCGGTATTTTCTAATAACGCATCGTCGATCTTGCGCGGGACGCAGTATACGCTTGGCGGACTGGTCGAATTTATTTTGTTGCTCGCCCTGCAGCAGCATCTCAGCAAAAAGTTCCGGCTGCGCGCGCTTCTTATTCTGACCCTCGCCGTAACCGGGCTCGTCTTCGGGCCGCTCCTCGCGGCAATTACGATCTTCGGTCCCTTCGAGGCCGCGGATCAGCGCTATCCGGCCTTCGAGCAGTGGAGAATGCTAATGTTGGGCAAGTTCATCTCCCATCTGGATTTCCTGTCGATCTACCAATGGTTGTCCGGATCGCTGATTCGCGTCGCCCTTGCCTTCTATCTCATGTTCGATCTGCTGCAGCTAACCGGGCGCAAGATCAAACTTCCCTTAATGGCGCTTGTCGGCTGCGTGCTTGTCGTCATCATCACGGACGGGCGGATAAGCGATGCGCATTTCCTTCATTTTATCGGCCAATACTTCCCGATCGTCATGACGTTCTTCTACGCCTTCCCGTTTGTCCTGCTGCTCATGATTCTCCCGAAACGAGGGAAAGCCCATGGAACCCAAGCAACCGTTACGTGAAGCACCGAACCCCGATCGTATCCAGGATGCGCAAAGCGGCAAATCCGGCCCGCCCCGGCCCTCTCTGTGTGAGCTCGACCGAGAGAAGCTGCGCGAGCTGTTCTGCGCTTCCGGCGACGTCAACATTCACTTGTATTACAAAGAAGACGAAGCTCCGGTCTCTCTGAATCCTCTGCTCGTTTATTGCGACGGAATGATCGACGGGCGGCAGTTGAACGATTTTCTGTACTCGCAGCTTAGAAGACTGCTGACCCGGGCACCTTCCGAAGAGGATTCTTCCGATGCCTCTCTTCCTTTCCAATCTCATAATTTTTACCGGCTTGAAGGGCATGGCGCGGTGGACAACATGATCCAGCAAGTGTTCTCCGGCAACCTCGTACTCTTCTTTGAAGAAACGAAACAATTGCACGTTGTCCAGATGGCCTCTACCCCGCAACGGGAGACGAGCGAGTCCAATACGGAAATTTCGATTAAAGGTCCTCGGGACGGGTTTACGGAAGCGGTCGAAACGAACGTCGCCCTCGTGCGCAAACGGTTGAAGACGCCCAGCCTTGGCGTTGAATACTTCCAAATGGGCGCTCGCAGCGTCACTTCCGTCGCCTTGCTCTATATGACGGACATTACGAATCGGGACCTTCTGGAAGAAGTCCGCGGCCGACTGCGCAACATCGATGTAGACGGCGTCCTGACGAGCCAACTGCTCGAAGAAGCGCTATCCGATTCCTCCAATTCCCTGTTTCCGCTTATCGAATACATGGGACGCCCGGATTATATTGCCGCCGGGTTGCTGCGAGGGCGCTTCGCGATCGTCGTCGACGGATCTCCGATGGTGCTGATGGCTCCGTCGAATATAATGACGATGCTTAAATCGCCGGAAGATATGCACCTGCCCTTCTATTACGTCGCGCTGGAACGGCTGCTGCGCATCGTCGGATTGATCGTGGCGATTTTCCTTCCCGGTTTCTGGGTCGCGATCTCCGCCTACAATCTCGATCAAATCCCGTTCCCGCTGCTGGCCACGATCGTTGTAGCGCGTCTCGGGCTGCCGTTGTCGGGACCGGTCGACCTGTTCCTGATGATCGGCTTGTTCGAGCTGTTCCGCGAAGCGGGCATGCGCTTGCCGAAAGCGGTCGGCCAGACCGTCGCGGTCGTCGGCGGCCTGATCGTGGGAGACGCGGCGATTAACGCCGGACTGACCGGTCCGACGACTCTGGTCATAGCGGCGCTGACGGCCGTTGCGACTTTCACGCTCGTCAATCAATCGCTTAGCGGTTCGGTAACGTTCATCCGGCTGTTCGTTCTCATTTTAAGCTGCATCTTCGGCATGTTGGGTTTCTTCCTGTCCGTGTTCCTGATCGTCGTATATTTGTCGTCGCTCACTTCGTTCGGCATTCCGTACCTTTCCCCGCTGTCCCCGCTTCGCTTCAAGGAGTCGCTATTCGCCATTGCGGCTTTTCCCAAGCAATGGTATAAGAAAAGGCCGAGCATATACAGAACGCATGATTCCACCCGCCAAGGAGAGAAGACGTAGGATGAGAAACTGGCTGCTCTGCGCATCGGTTATCGGCATCTGCTGCTTGCTGACAGGGTGCTGGGACGTGAAATCTCTGCAGGACGTCAATTATTTTACCGGCATCGGCATCGATTACGAGAATAAGCGGTACGAGGTATACGTTCAACAGCTTGATTTCTCCAGCGTCGCCAAGACCGAAGCGGGAAAGGGAGATAGACCGGCCCTCGTGTGGGTGGGACGAGCCAGCGGCGAGACGCTGTCGGAAGCCATCATCGAGCTGTATCAGACGACTCAGCAGACGGTTTTCTGGGGACATCTGAATTCAATCGTGCTAACGAACAGAGTTTTGAAGAACGGGGATTTGCTAGGACTGATCGATTCCTTGATCCGCTATCCTGAAATACGGTATACGCCCTGGATCTACGGCACGGATAAAAAAATCGAAGAGCTTTTTACGACCAAGCCTTTCTTTAACCTGTCGCCCATGAATTCCATTCTGTACGCCCCCGAGACCAATTACAGTCAACGTCCGATCATTGCGCCGATGCGGGTATCCCGTTTCCTCAGACAAGTTCGCGAGCCCGGGGAGACGACCCTGCTTCCCTCCTTGTCCGTGACCAACCATACGTGGACGCAAAATCGAGAACCCGATCCAAAGCTGGAAATTAACGGAGCCTTTGCGCTGCGCAATACGCATTACCAGGAATGGCTGCCCGCCGAGAAGCTGCTCGGCGTTCGGTGGTTGGTCGACAGAAAACAAGGCGCTCGGGTAAAGCTGAGCGAAGGGGACGAGCGTATCGCCACTCTTCGTTTGAGCAAGCCGCGCACGAAGGTGCGAATCGCCATGCAGGACGGCGAGCCCGTATTCCATGTGGATTTTGAAGCAGTCGCTTCCTTGCTGGAATTGTGGAAAATAAAGTCCGAGAAAGAGCTGGAGACGATAGCGGGGAAACAAATCGAGGAACAGATCAGAACGACCCATCGCATCGGCTGGGAGGCGAACGCCGACGTCCTCGACCTGGAGCATAGACTCTATCGCCGCGACTATCCGACCTGGAAACGGCTGACGTCGGGAGGACGCTCCCCTCTTGCGCCTACGCGCTTGGGGGAAGTGAAAGCGACGGTCAAGATCGCGACCAGCGGCATGTATAAAATGAAAAGAAGAATGACGCCTTATTGAGGGGCTGCAGATGATTGTATAGATAAAAATACAGTGGCAGCCGCAGACTTGATCTCCATAGTCCGTAGCGTACCACTGTTTCTTTTTAGTCATCAAACCAGACATAATCGCTCCAGCTGCTTCAACAAACTTTCGCGCGGAAACCCTTCTCCGATCAATACGACGACGTCATGGACGGTTCCCTGCGGAGTAATCCGCATATAATCGCTCTCCCGGTAGGCGTATTGAAACAGGAAGCGACTGGACGTATCCCGAAAAGTCACGATGCCTTTGCCTCGGTAGACGCCCTCCGGCAGCCCGGCGACCCATTCCTCGAAAATGCGGCTGTCGACCGGTCCGGGTAAATAATAGGTTAATGCTTTGACATGGTCATGAGTGGAATCATGCGCATGCTCGTGAGAGTGCCGATGCTCGTGATCATGCGTACACCCTGGAGGACATATGGCTTCTTGTCGTTCCGCTGGCGCCGAGACGTTGTGATCCATGCGGTAAATTGCGTCCAGATTGAGTTCCGTTCTTACCGTAGAGATCGCCCAGGCGTGCGGATTCCAGTCGGCGATGAAGCCCTCCAGCTCGGCAAGCTCCGCAGGGGCCACCAGATCGGTTTTGTTCAGCACGACAAAACCGGCCGCCTCAATCTGCTCTCTCATAAGCTTATAGGTTTTGCCTGCGCCTATGCGTACCCGGTCAAGCAGATGACGGGCGTCCGCCACCGCAACAACGCCGCGCAGCTCCAACTTCTCATACATGGAAGCCTCGGTGACCGCATCCATCACTTCAAGCGGACGTGCGATACCGGTCGTCTCGATCCAAATGACGTCAGGACGATGCTCGCGAGCAAGCTTCGTCAGCTCCATGCCAAGATCCGCGCGGATCGAGCAGCAGATGCAGCCGCCCAGCATTTCCGCCATCGGCACGTCCTTGCCCAGCAATTGGCCCTCTACGTTGGCGTCGCCGACCTCGTTAAGCAGCACTGCCACTTTCTTTTTCGTGACTCGGCCATCCTCTAGAATACGATTCAGCAGCGTCGTTTTGCCGCTGCCGAGAAAGCCGGTTAATACATATACAGGAATAAGCTGATCCATAGTTAAGCCCCTTTTAGAGGTAGTTCAACAAGTCCGATTTTGATCACACACTTTAGGATAAATACTGCGAGCTCCCGTAAACCCGAAGAAACTGGTCCTTGGCCCGCTCCCTCATCTCGTCGTCGAAGCCCTTTACCTCGCTCAACAGTTCAAAACGGTCCCCGTCTCGGGCTCGGGTTTCCGCGTACAGCAGCCATTGCGCCAGATCGTCGACCGCGCGAATCCGATCAAAGTAATGATGATACCAGATCGAAGCACGTTCGAGATACGCCTGAGCGTCGAACGGGCTCAGCTCGATCGTCTTGGAGAAGGCCGCGATTGCGTCGTCAGGCCGATTCAAATGATTATAGATATGTCCCAAATTGTAAAAGCCTTGTGCATCGTCCGGTACGAGGTCCGTGTAAGCCGTCATCTCGTGCAAAGCTCCGTCCAGATCCTCCATACGATATTGGATCAGCCCGCGAAGCCAAGTTAGCCTGGGGTTCGCCCCTGTCAATTGCAGCCCCCGATCGCAGTCCTCCAGCGCCGCTTCCCAGCGTTCCGCCGCAAAACGGCAGCGCGCGCGCCGATCGTAAATCTGCGGATTGTCCGGTTCAAGCGCCAGCGCCCGAGAATATTCGGAATCCGCCAGCTCGTGATTGCCCATCCCCATGTATAGCTCCGCCATCGCGTACGCCGTCTTGCTTTCCTTCAGAAGATTGCTGTCCAGTTCAGCCGCGGCCTGGATGTCGAGCATCGCTTCCTCATAACGCTCTTCCATATAGCGAGAATAGCTTCGGCGCATATAACATTCCGCGGATTGCTCCAACTGCAAAGACTGCGTATAGGCAGCATCGGCATCGCGATACTTGGCGGCATCGATCAGGATTTCGGCGCGCTGCTTCCAATTTAGCGGGTCGTCCGGCTCAAGCTCCGTTAGCTCCTCGTTCTCTTGAAGCGCTTCGTCCCCTTGACCGGATTCCCGGTAAGCGTCCGCCAACCAGTATCGGACGACAGGATGCTCGGGGTATCGCCGTTTCGTTTCAAGCAGTACTCGTACCGCCTCGTCCGGGCGATCCTGCGACCGCAGCAGAGCGCTCAGTTCCATATGGCCCGGCAGCCACGTCGGATAGTCGGCTACAAGCCGTTCCAGCGCTTCCTGCGCCTCTTGCGGACGATCGAGCAGGCGCAGCAATTGTCCTCGGCGAAGCTGCAAATCAGGGCCTGGCGAATACTGTTCGGTCGCTTCGCGAATCGAAGCGAGAGCGCTCTCTATATCGCCGGCCGCTTCCCTCAGCTTCGATTCGTAGAGAAGGAAGCCGTATTCTTCTTCAGCAGTCCGAATCAAAGTATCGATCGCTGTAGGAGAATAGTTCGTTCTCGCTCTGTAATTGGCGGCCCCTTGTTGCTCTTCATCGCGCCATTGCTTCTGCAGCCTGGTCGCTTGGGCCAACGTTTGAGCCGCCTCGTCCATCCTGTCAAGCATCTCGAATGCTTGAGCATGCCGGAAATAGTAATGAGGAATCGCGTTGCCCGCATCCGAACAAGCGCTTGCGAAAGCAGCCTCCGCCTCCTCGTAGCTCCCCATCTTCATATAGACGTTGCCTAATTCGTAATAGGTGGAAGCTTTGGAATCCTCTCTCCTGAGCAGCGCTTCCTGAAAATCGCGCGCCGCAAGCTCGAAATCCCCGCGATTGTTATGCGAAATCGCCCTGGTGTACCATACGATAGAAGGCTCGGGGTCCAACTTGATCGCAGCGTCCAGGTCGGCGATCGCTTCCTCTTCCCGCCCCATTTCATTGAAAATATGGGCTCGTCTTTCATAAGCCTTCGAGTATCCTCTCTCCTTCAGAAGAGATGTCAGAAACTCGACCGCTTGCTCCGTCTTTCCGTAGTCGTGCAGCAGCATTGCATAATCGACACGCTCCTGCAAGGTCATTCTTTCGATTCCCCAGCGCTCGTGCCAGCGGATCGATTGCCGCAGCTTCCGCTGTTTACTTAATCTCTTGGCCATCCAGCGGGCGATTCTGTACAGCATCGGCTTCGTCCTCCCTCCGGCTTGACGCAAAAGCTGCCGAGCGACTCGGCAGCTCTCTTATTCTTTGTGCTCTTCCGCAGTCTCTGCGACTTCCTCAACCGCATATTCGAAATCGTCGATATCGAACAGCTGTACGGGAACGGAATTGTGCACGACCTTGTCTTGAAACTCGATCTGATCGGTCAGAATCGGGCACTGCAGCTTATTCGCCATTAAAATAATTTCCGTCTCGATCGGATCGAACACTTCGCCGTACTGCATGTTCTCCGCCGCATTCACGATAATGAGCGAGACGTTGTCGTTGATCGGCAGCGGCGGACTTTCCCGCCATGGCGCCATCAACGCGCGCTCGATTTTCTTTTTATTAAACGAATCCTCGAAGTACGCAATCATCTCGCCGATCTTCGTCTTCACGTAAGCATCGTCGTCCGCTTCCGGCATGACCGGCTCCGGGCTGTCTTTCATATCATAGAGCTCCATAACCGAAGTGTACGGTATCCTGTACTCGACAGGACGCTTCGGCAAGAGCAATTGACCGTATATGGCGATCATGACGGCCTCGATGACAAAACGCCGACTCATCTTTGTATTTCCCTCCCACAACTCTAACCGCGCCTTGCGCATTGTTTTACATTATATCACAAGCCTAAACGGCTGTCGTCGTTCTTTGAATGGCGGCGCGGCTGCGTTATAATAATTCTTGAAGTTTTCCAAATTATTGCCGTTAAGGGGCTGTCGGGAATGTCGGAGTCTGCCTTCCTCCACTATATGCGGACCGAATCGGAGGAATTAGAGCAAACGTACAGTGAACGGATCGCGCAGGAAGGATATTTTTCCTTTTACCGGTTTATCGAGGATTTTCGCACAGAGCTGAAAGCGTACGGAGACGACAGGATCGCCACGATTGACCGCAAGCTGTCCCGAGCCCGCGAGCTTTTTCCCGAGCCGCAGCGGTTTAGTCCTTCCTGGAATGCCGTCTGGGACGAACTCGAGCTCATTTTCGTCATCAAAAACGATGTGCTGGCCGCCATCCCGCTTACCGGTCGCGACGGCGAATGGCAAATTCTGCTTGACAATCCGTATTCGCATCAGCAGGTCGTCTGCTATCCGGGCCTGAGCTTTCTTGAAGCGGCTTATCTATACGGCTACTTTCAGCGGGAGCTTAAGCCTAACGAAGTGCTTCGCCTCCAGAAAGTGTCGGACCTTCTGTCGGTCAACGGCAGTAAATCGGCTTCCCTGCTTCCGGAAGCGTAGGCAGACAACCACCCGTGCACTATCGCAAAAATAACAAGCGTCCTTCCAGATTCGAAGGACGCTTGTTTAATGCCGTTAAACGTTCGGCGCCGTACTGGCTCCGAGCGCACCGTCTCGGTAGAAGACGATTCTGGCCGGGTCATTGCGAAGCTTGACATTGGCAAGCTTCGCCTCATGCTCCGTCAGTTCCAGCGTCTCCCATTCCTCAAGTCTGCCTGCTGTCGTATCCTCCGGAGAGATTCCGGCTTGGGCCAACGCTTCCGCTGCAGCTGCTGCGGACGGCACGTTCTCCCAAGTTACGATTCCATAATAAGTAAGCTTATACCCGTTCGTTTGCCAGGCGGCCAACAGCGTTCCCGTGGCCGCGTGGCGATATGCGTAAGGCATCTTCTCAGCCTCCGCCCCATCAAAGGTAAGGATTGTCGTGCTTCGCCTTCAGCACGTTCCAACGCCGCTCGATCTCCGCTTCGAATTCTCGCAGCGTCTCCGCATACTCCGGTTTGTTCAGATGTCTTGTCTTGCCCATCATTTTGAGCCAGTCGGCGACGGGCACCCTTTTTCCCTTCTCCTCGGGGTTATAGGTAATCGTCGTAACGCCGCGCTCCACCTCGTAAAGCGGGAAAAAGCAGCTGTTCACCGCATGATCGATAATATCGGAGCCGTCCTTGTCGTCGGATAACCAGTTAAGCGGACACGTAATCAGGATTTTGCCGTACACAAGGCCGACGTTTTGCGCATACCACTGCGCCTTGGCCCCTTTGCGCACGAGGTCCTGGGGACTCGCCTCGCTGCCGGTGAAGACGTAAGGAATGTTGGTAGCGGCCATAATCTGCGCGGTATCCTTATGATGGAACACTTTACCGCCTTGGAACTTGCCGACGTTGGACGTCGACGTCCGGTGTCCCATCGGCGTCGAATACGAGAGCTGCGCTCCTGTGTTCATGTAGCCTTCGTTGTCGTATTCGAGAATGATCATCTTATGGTTGCGAAGCGCGGCGCCGATCGCCGGCCCCATGCCGATGTCCATTCCACCGTCGCCCGTAATCATCACAAAGGTAAAATCGTCCTTCAGCCCGTACTGATCCAGCTCTCCGCGGCGCTTGCGCTCATGGAACATCTCGACGACGCCGGACAGCGTAGCCGCGCCGTTCTGGAACAGATTGTGAATGTATGTCGCCTTATGCGCCGAATACGGATAGCCCGTCGTGACGACCATCGCGCAGCCGGTATGGAACAGGGCGACGATATCGCCTTCGATTCCTTTGAAGAACAGCTCGAGCCCCGAGAAAATGCCGCACCCCGGACAAGCTCCGTGTCCCGGAGCAATCCGTTTCGGCTTCTTCGTCAGCGAACGCAGCGGCGGAATCCGCACGTTGACTTTGCCCGTCTCCTCGTTCGGAGTTACGGTAATCAGTCCGGTTTTCAAATCCTCGTATTTCATCGGCTCCAACACGCGCTTAGGCGCTTTCGTAGGATCGCCGGGCGTTGCGCCATGATAGTCGAACGGCTTCTCCACATAGCCCTTGTTCATCGCGTCGATCGCGAACTGGAACAAAGCCAGACCGTCCTCGGCGTAGAAATCTTTGCCCCCAAGGCCGTAGATGCGACTGATGACAAGCGTGGACGAATTGCCGTACTGCTGAAGCGCGGCGCGCACCTCCATTACCATGTTGCCGCCGTGGCCCCCGTAAGAATCGGCACGATCGCCGACGGTGACGGCTTTGACGTGCTTCAGCGCCTCCGCGATTCTCTTCGCCGGGAACGGCCGAATAATGTTCGGAGAGATCGCCCCCGCCTTGATGCCGCGCCCGCGAAGCTGGTCGACGACATCCTTGATAATCTCGGCCGACGAATTGAGCAGGAAGACGGCGACATCGGCGTCCTCCATCCGATACAGCTCCAAAATCGGGTATTCCCGTCCGGTCAGCTCCGCATATTCCTGCTGAATGCGCTCAAACACTTCTTCGGCGCGATACATCGCCATGCTTTGTTGGTAACAGTTGTTGATGTAATCGGGCTCGTTCATATAAGGGCCCACCGTAATCGGATTGTCGCGATCCAGCACATGCTGGAACCCTTCCGGCGGATGCTCGCCGACGAACTTCTGCACGTCCTCGCGGTGAGTGAACGTCATTACTCTGCGCTTCTGATGACTGGTGAAATAGCCGTCCGAAGCGACGATGACCGGCAGGCGAACCTCCGGGTCCTCTGCGAGCTTAAGCGCGATGATATTCATATCGTACACGGCTTGCGGATCGCGGCATAGCACGATCGGCCAGCCCGTATTAAGCGCGAAGTACAAATCCGAATGATCCCCGTGAATGTCGAGCGGCCCCGAGACCGAACGGCATACGAGATTGAGCACCATCGGAAACCGCGTTCCCGACTGCACAGGCATTTGTTCGAGCATATAGAGGTAGCCATTCGCCGAAGTGGCGTTGAACACCCTTCCGCCCGCTGCCGAAGCCCCGTAGCATACCCCTGCAGAGCCGTGCTCTCCGTCTGCGGGAATAAGCACGATGTCGTGTTGGCCGTTTGCTTTCATCAAATCGAGAAATTGCGCGACTTCCGTTGAAGGAGAGATCGGAAAATAACCCATGATGTGATAGTTGATCTGGTGTGCGGCGTATGCGGCCATCTCGTTGCCTGATTCATAGACGATCCTTTGCTCTACGGTTCCTTGCTTCACCGCTTCTTGGCGAATATCGATCGACATTTCCAGACTCCACCTTTCCTATCGGGTTCTCGTTGAATGAAGAACATAGAGGCTTTATCTCTGAAAGTTCAAACCTCTTATATAGCCAAACTCTTATATAGCCAAATGGAACTTGTGCGCAACGCGGTGACCGTCCGCGTATCCGTCTTCCTCCAGTTCGGAAGAAAGCGCATCCGTCGGACAGGCTTGAACGCATTTCAAGCAGCCTTTGCAATACTGGTAGTCGATGCCCTGCAGAAACATTTGCGGGCGTCCCTTCTTGTCGGACTGTTCCTCCCAAACGAAGCAGAAATCGGGGCAGACGTTGTCGCACGCCGCGCAATGAATGCATTTGTCATCGGCGAAATGCGGCATTTTGCCTGCGCGGGAAATGCTCAAATCCTTCAAGATGCTGTTGCCCGGGTTCGTGATCAGGCCGCCAATCGGCTGCGTCTCGTAGCCGAGCACCGGCGTGTCCATGCGGACGAAGGTCGGCATTTCGTCTCCCTCCTCCAGACCGAACGTCTGAAAGCTCATTTCGTCGTAGCCGCGCTGAAAGGTGTTCAAAGCCGGCTGGACGGCGGCGGGATACTTTTTCTCAAGCGACTTGCGGATAACGCCCTTCATGAACTCGGCATCAAGAAATTCGCACAACCGGAACAGCCCGCCGAGCATGGCCATGTTGACGCGGTTGTTCTCCTCCATCGCGATGCCGGTGGCGTCCACGACCGCGATAATGCCGGCCTTGAGCTTCAACTGGCTCTTGAGCTGCTCCGGGGTCTTCTTGGAATTGACGAGTACGATGCTGTCTTCTTGCATTCCCGAAATGACGTTGATCGTCTTCGAGAGGTTCTCGTGGAACACTCCGATCACATGCGGCCGCTCTACAGGAGACGTGTCCCGGATGCGAGTGTTGATGTCGCAGAACCGGATGTGGGCCTTAACCGCCGAACCCTTCTTCTCCGAGCCGTAGGAGCTGAAGCTGACGCCGTTGAGTCCGACGCCCATCACCCCGGCTTCCGCGAGCATTTTGCCGGCCAGATTGGCGCCCAGCCCGCCGATCGATTCCAGTCGAATTTCAAAAAAACCGAGCTCATTAACCTTAGGCAGCGTCACCATGTTTTTCTGCAATCCCCTTTCGCTTGTGGTGAAGGAACATTCAGAAAATTTACAATATACAAACATTAATTATTTCGCCTTTAAAAGATGAATTCCTTCCTCTCGTGTGGAAATGCGCCAAATATAGCCAAACTTTATCTGAAATTTGTGCCGCGTCCCTTCCCCTCCCTTGCTTATTATATGTTCGCGATGTTACAGCCTTGCCCTATTGCTTGTTGCCGTCTTACAGTTCCTTCGAGCTTATGGTGGAGGCGGAGAATTGGCTCATTGATGTGAAAATGACGGGTAAGTGGCAGATTAGTTCGTGAGGCGGTCTTATTGGTGCGTTTGCGGTACGGAGATGGCGGATTAGTTCGTGAGGCGGTCTTATTGGTGCGTTTGCGGTACGAAGGTGGCGGTTAAGTTCGTGAGGCGGTCTTATTGGTGCGTTTGCGGCACGAAGGCGGCGGTTAAGTTCGTGAGGCGGTCTTATTGGTGCGATTGCGGTACGAAGATGGCAGATAAGTTCGTGAGGCGGTCTTATTGGTGCGGCCATAAACGAGAGCGGCGTTTTAGCCGCTCAATCGTCCCAACCGTTTAGTCAGCGTAGTCGTCCAGCTCTCGGATAGGGCGTCCACGGCAAGCAAGCGTCGGATGCCTTCCGCGTCGTCCCTATCCTGGTGCATAACCCGATTGGCTTCAGCTACAGTTATGCCGTGCGGGTGAGACTGCAGCAGCGCCAGTTCGTCGCTTGCATGTACCACTCCCGTCTCCAGCACGCGAAAATAAAAACCGGTAGCTCCGCTGTTCGTCACTAACAGAGGAAGCTCGTCCAAACCCCACCTCATGGCCAGCTTCCAGCAAGGCTGCCTGGGCTGGCTTACCTGCACGGTCGCAGAACCAATGCGATAAATATCGCCGACGCGCACGTCTCGTTCGCTCAATCGTTCAACCGTGAAATTTTCTCCGAACGCCCCATAATCGAGCCTATGTCCAAGCACCTTTTCCCAGTGGGGATAATGGTCGTAGCTATACACGCATATCGCTTTATCCGGTCCTCCGTGGTGCACCAGATCGGCTTGCTCGTCTCCTTCGAAGCCGAGCTTGGTCAGTTGCACCGCCTGTTCGACAGAGCTCTTGGCAATGCCGGATTTCGCCTCTTTGCCTTTATACATAGCAGCTTGAACCTTACCGATATTGAGCGCCAGCAGCGGATAATCCTGCGTAGTCACGGCGTTGCCCATGCACCAATTGCTCCCTTCTTCCCCCGCAAGCGACGACTGCTGAATAAGCACAAGCCGGATACGCCACGATAACTGATGTACCATTCATCTTTCTCACCCATTAAACGAAAGGCGGGAACAACATGTCCACCTCCAAACGTCGCCGAGAAAGCGTCTGGAAAAGCCGCAAGCAAAATCCCCAGCCTCACGGAAAAATTTCTTCGCTTCGCGAGCTGTCCGCCGAGACAGCCAACGAAGACAGGCCCGACTCGACGACCTGAACGCGTTCGCTTGTTTGTATTAGGCATTCAGCACTCTAACAGGACAGCTAAACAGCCCTAGCAAAGGCTGGATTGCTCTCCGCTTCAATGGTTGGCGGTCTCATGTATTCGACAGTCCCTTCCATCTTAGGAAGCATTTTTTTGCTTCTATGTTAGCCGCATCTTCTCCGCCGCCGTCAGGCGGCGGCCTCTCGCGGTCATAACCAGTCGCCCGTCCTGCATTCCCCAGATTTCGTCCGCGAACTTCTCTGCAAGCTCTACCCGGTGCAAGGCGGCGACGATCGTCGTCCCTTTCTCGCGGCACAGCTTCTTGAGCGTCGCCATCATCTCCTCGGACGTATGAGGGTCCAGACCGGAGACAGGTTCGTCGGCCAGTACAAGGCGGGCGCCGTGAACGAGCGCTCGGGCGATCGCGATCCGCTGTCGCTCTCCTCCGCTCATCCGCTCCACGATTTGCTTCGACCGTTCCATCAGGCCGACATGCTCAAGCATATCCATTGCGCCCATATAATCGTCGCTACGCACCATGCCGGTAATTCTTCGCCAGATCGGCGTTTGCTCGGACGCTCCTATCAGCACGTTTTTGAGCGCCGTCTTTTTTTCGTATAGAATCGGCTTCTGCTCCAAATAAGCGATTTGCCGCTTAAAGCGCATCTTCGCCAGAAAACCGGACTCCATCAAATCTTTCCCATCTATCTTATACTCCCCCGAGGTCCACACTTCTTTTAACGCAAGCGCTCTCAGCAATGCGGATTTCCCGCTGCCGCTCGAGCCGACGACGGCGATGAACTTTCCGGGCTCCAGCCTCGCGTCCACATCTTTAAGAATCGTTTTCCCGTCGGGTATTGTGCGAGTCAATCCAGAAATTACGATCATGGCTGTGTCCTATCCCTTCAATCTTGATAAATCTAGTGTAAAGTATAATCCCATCCCTTGCCATACGAACAAACGTTTGCTATAATAAAAACAGGAACAAAAGTTCTTATTCTGTTTTCTAAGGTGGGATAATGGATGGTGAAATGCGAACATCTCCGTTACTTGGAGCCTCAGAGAGGCGCCAGACCGTCTAGAGACTTGACCTTCAAATTTTACGACGACGGGAAGCTTGTCATCCTGGATAACGACACAGGCAACACGCTGAGCCCCCGCGAGCTCAGCGGGGGCAGCTACGATTTCTACGTCCGTCAACGCATTCGTCTAATAAAGCGCAACCTGGCAGAGAAAATTCTGAAACATGCATGAAGCAAAACGAAGACGCGGCTACCGCCCGCTTGATCAGGGCAGATTTTTATTGATTCCGTTTAAGCTGGGCGGAAAGCGCGTCATTCTTTTTACGTCTGGATCTTCCTTATGTTCCTTGACTCCCGATGGCTTCATAGGCCCGTTCGAGCTTCTGAACTGCTTCTTATCCATACAATTCACCCCCTGCCCATCGACTGTCCGATAGGGTTACTTTGTAGTTTTCCTCTTTTCACTCATTTACAAACCCGCCGTAGCGAGCCATAATGAGAAAAACGAATCAGGATTTAAGGAGAAACGCAGCATATGAACCAGCAAATTTTATTCGACCTTGACGATACGCTTGTCTATTGCAACAAATATTTTCATTCCATATTGGATCGCTTCGCCGACCGGATGGTTGATTGGTTCGGCTCCGCCGGCATCCGTAAGGAAGAGATCGCGGCCAAGCAGACGGAGATCGACATCGCCGGCGTTCATGTTCTTGGCTTTCAGAGCGAGCACTTCCCTCAATCGATGATCGACACCTACCGGCACTTCCAGCTCGTTACCGGACGATCCGGCTCCTCTCTCGAAGAGGATCTGCTATGGAAGCTTGGCAACAGCGTTTACGATCTGGAAATCGAGCCTTATCCGATGATGGAGGAAACGTTGGAATCGTTGGCTACGGAAGGCCACGAGCTTCATCTGTATACCGGCGGAGATGCCTCGATCCAGTTGCGCAAAATCGAAAGCATGCGGCTGGAGCGCTACTTCGACAATCGGATCTACATTCGCCAACATAAGAACACGGATGCGCTGGAACAGATTTTGTCCGGAGGCATCTTCGACCGCAATCATACGTGGATGATCGGCAACTCGGTTAGAACGGACGTGCTGCCCGCCCTTCACTGCGGCATCAACGCCGTGTACTTGAAGCAAGAAGCCGAATGGGCCTACAACGTCATTCCGATCGACGCCAAGCCTCGCGGAGCGTTGCTCACCCTTACGCAGTTGACGCAGGTTCCGCCGGCGATCCATCAATATTTGGACGCTAATCTGATGGAGGAGTCGGGTTAAGCCGCTCCTCTCGCAACAATAACGGGGCTGTTCCCAAAGGTCGCATAACGACTGGAGGAACAGCCCCGTTTTATCTTTAACCCCTTACCTAATGGCACCGCTCTCTTCACCCAATCCGCTGAGTTTGTCGAAAATTTTGCGAACGCCGACCGACCAGAGCGGGTCTTCGGCATAAGTGCGATTGAACCATTCGAACGGGTCGTAACCTTCGGGACGGCTCTCGCCCAGCTTCACGAGAAGTCTGGCCGCGATGCCCGCGGAGTTGGCGATGTCCGTATTGAACTCCATCCAGCTATGCCCGACGTTAAACGGATTGTTCGCGATCTTCGCCGCCTGCTTGGCCGACTTCGGCACAAAGCCCTGCTCTTGGCCCGTGATGGCGAACAGCAGATGAGGATGCAGATCGTACTCGCGCGCAGTGTCCATAATCGCCTCAAAATAAGGCGCCTCGGCAAGCAGAGAATCCCGTCCGTTCAAGTAGGCGATAAGCGCCTGTTTATCGATCTCCGCATACCTTAGCGCCTTCGGCATTCCAACGTCCGGAGCGGACGCCTGAGACGCTGCCGGCGCAGGAGGCGCGGCGCTCGTAGATTCTTCTATAGATGCGGAACGCTCCCCGCTAAGCGCGATCCACGCGGTCGCACTGCCAAGGGCAACGACCGACGCCAGAACGATGGCGGGGGCAGGCTTCGCCAAACTCCGTACCGCGGCCCAGGTCGCTCCCCGCCAGCCATTGCGGCCCGAAACCAGCTCCTCCGGCAGTTGGACACCTGCCAACGGTTCAGCCGCTGCAAGGAGCGGTGAAGGCCCTCTGTGCCTCTCCAGTCGGGAAGCAAGCTGCTCCGGGCTCCATCTCCGCTGCGTCCGTTCGTTCGCCCATTCCAACAGCGGTTCCAGCAGACGTTCCGTCAAGCGCTCGTCTCCCTGGCCAATTTCCGCAATTAGATCAAGCACGTCTTCCGGGTGAATATCGCGTTTTTCCCCTACCAGGTAACGCGTAATCAATTGATCGATCATTCGTAGTTTAAGCTCGTCCGGCACATTCGGCATCCTCTGCGCGAGCGCCCTGCGAATCGCGTCGGCGACGATCTCGGCTCGGCGTCCGTCCGGAAGCGGAGCGTACTTGGTCTGCACGTATCTGCGAATCGTATGTATGTCCATAGGCGACAGCAATGCCGCGCTTTCCATCACAAACTCCCCCCGCCCCGATTCGATGCCAGTCAGTCACAAGTGTAACATAGAGGAAAGATTTGGGGGAAGCCCTGTCTTCCGTACCATTCTCAAGCGAAATCCGGCCCGGCATTCGACGCCAATCGCGAACAATCGCCGTTACTCGCCCCCGCCAGACGCTGCTTTGGCAATTGTCTGCCGGACCTCCTCGGTGCGGATAAAAGCATTAATTTGCTCCTGCTCCCACTCGGTCAGCTGATATTCGCAATCGCAGCCCTCGTCCTGAGTCACCAGTTGGATCGGATGTCCGTTATGGGTACATACCGCGATAATTTGGAAGTCGGTCACATCCTCCGGCAGCGGCGTATCGCCTGCCGTCTCCGGACGCAAAGCCACATCGACCCACTGCCCATCCCTGCGCTCCGCCTGATATTGAAAGCCTGTAAACCTCAACTCCGACCACATTTCGTCTCCATACCGAATCATTCGGCCGTTCCTCCTCCGTTCATCCGTGAAAAAGAGGCCGTCCCGCAGCGCGGGAACGACCTCTATAAGATAACCGATATCCGTCATGGGAGCAACGTGTCGCCCATTAAGAACTTGTCGACTTCGCGCGCCGCTTCTCGGCCCTCGTTGATCGCCCAGACGATCAAACTCTGTCCGCGCCTCATATCGCCTGCCGCAAACACTTTATTCACATTCGTCGTATATTTGCCATAACGGGCCTTAACGTTCGAGCGGCGATCCGTCTCCAAGCCGAGCTGATCGATCAACGTGCTTTCCGGACCTTCGAAGCCGACCGCGACGAGCACGAGATCCGCAGGCCAGACTTTCTCAGTTCCGGGAATTTCCTCGTAGATTTTACGGCCTTGCTCGTCCACATAGCGGCGGATTTGCACAGTGTGCAGCTCTTTGACGTTGCCCTGCTCGTCGCCGACGAATTTCTTCGTCAGAACGGAAAAGGCACGGGGATCTTCGCCGTACAGAGCTTTCGCTTCCTCATGCGCGTAATCCAGCGTATACACGTTTGGATACTCCGGCCACGGGTTATTCATCTCGTCGCGTTGCTGCGGCGCCTTCGCATGCGTTCCGAATTGCGTAATGCTGGAGCACCCGTGACGCAGCGCCGTAGCGACACAGTCCGTCCCCGTATCTCCGCCGCCGATTACGATCACGTTCTTGTCTTTGCCGGAAATGTACGTGCCGTCCTGCAAGCCGTTGTCCAGATAGCTTTTGATCGTGCTGTTCAAATAGTCCATTGCCTGATGGATGCCCTTCAGCCCGTGCCCTTCCACGTTGCCGATCGGACGCGCCTTAGTCGCGCCGCCGCATAGCACAACCGCATCGTATTGCTCCAGCAGCTCCGCAGAGGAAATGTCTTTGCCGATCTCCGTATTTACGACGAATTGAATGCCTTCGGCAGCCAGCAGGTCGACACGCCGCTGCACGATATGCTTCTCCAGCTTCATCGTCGGAATCCCGTAGGTCAGTAGCCCGCCGGGACGGTCCGCGCGTTCGTATACGGTGACGGCATGGCCGGCCCTATTCAGCTGAGCGGCGGCGGCAAGTCCCGCCGGACCCGAGCCGACGACGGCGACTTTCTTGCCGGTGCGCGTCTTCGGCGGCTGCGGTACGACCCAACCTTCCTCGAACGCTTTATCGATAATCGCCTGCTCAATCGTCTTGATCGTAACCGGCTCGCCAATCAAACCGACCGTACAAGAACCTTCGCACGGCGCCGGACATACGCGGCCCGTAAACTCGGGGAAATTATTCGTCTTCGACAAACGCTCGTAAGCTTCCCTCCACAGGCCTCTGTAGACAAGGCTGTTCCATTCGGGAATCAGATTATTGATCGGGCAGCCCGATACGCTGCCTGCCAATTCGATGCCTGTATGGCAGTAAGGAGTTCCGCAATCCATGCAGCGCGCGCCTTGCGTGCTGAGCTGCTCCTCGGAGAGCATCCGGTGAAATTCATTCCAGTCTTGGATGCGAGCCAGCGGATCTCGGTCGCCCGGCAGCTCGCGCTTATATTCCATAAATCCCGTAGGTGTCGACATCGTGCAAAACCTCCATATCCGTCGGTATCTTTGTGAGTTCGTCCCCTTGCATCATTTGTATGCCGATGATAGATCATCCTAACAAATGAGGCTTATCCTCACAATGGATTATCCGTCGCATTGTTTGCACTTATTTGCTGCCGACCCGCTCATAGACGCAGTAGGCGTGCGGAATCGCGTTCCGCTCGTCTATAACGCCCTCCTCCCGCGACACCAGCCGCCATTCCTCTCGGTCGTATTCGGGAAAATAGGCATCCCCGTCAAAGGGCTGAGCAAGCTCCGTCAGCAGAAGCCGATCGGCGTTGGCCAAAGTCGCCGCGTAAATCTCCGCCCCTCCGATAACCATTAGCTCCTGGTCTCGATAGGCCTCCGCCGCCTCGTCGATCGTCCGCATGAGCACACAGCCTGCCGGAGCTACCTCCAGCGTCCGCGACAAAATAACGTTCTCGCGATCCTTCAGCGGGCGTCCCAGCGATTCGAACGTCTTGCGACCCATCAGCACAGGCTTGCCAAGCGTATTTCGCTTAAAATAGCTCAAATCTGCGGGAAGCCGCCAAGGCAGCTCGTTGTTTCGCCCAATCACTCCATTCGAAGCGACAGCGGCGATTAAGGTGACAGTCATAGCCAACATCCTTTGTATAATTGATCCAAACAGGCCTGTCTATACGGCTACAGGCGCTTTAATTCCGGGGTGATGCTCATAGCCCGCAAATTCGAAATCCTCATAGACGTAATCGAAAATCGAATCCGGCTTGCGCAAAATGTTCAGCTTCGGCAGCGGCAGCGGCTCCCTGCTTAACTGCAGCTTGACTTGCTCCAAATGGTTGCTGTAAATATGAACGTCTCCGCCGGACCAGACAAACTCACCGACTTCCAAATCGCACTGTTGTGCAATCATATGAGTCAGCAGCGCATACGACGCGATATTGAACGGAAGCCCGAGGAACGTATCGACCGAGCGCATCGTCAGCATGCAGCTCAGCTTGCCCTCGGCAACGTAAAATTGAAATACGAAATGGCAGGGCGGCAGCTTCATCTGATCGATGACGGCCACGTTCCAAGCGCTAACCAAATGACGGCGAGAGTCGGGATTTCTTTTGATGGCATCCACTACCTGCTGGATCTGGTCGATCGTTCGACCGTCCGGCGTCTCCCAGGCGCGCCATTGCGAGCCGTAGACAGGTCCGAGATCGCCGTTCTCGTCGGCCCATTCGTCCCAGATGCGGACTCCGTTTTCTTTCAGATAACGAACGTTCGTTTCGCCTTTCAGAAACCACAGCAGCTCGTGAACGACCGATTTCAGATGAATGCGTTTTGTAGTCACAAGGGGAAATCCTTCGGACAAATCAAAGCGAAGCTGACGACCGAAAACGGACAGCGTTCCGGTTCCGGTGCGGTCCTCCTTCTTCGCGCCATGATCCAGCACATCCTGCAGCAAATCCAAATAATTACGCAACGAATACACACCTCGACACCGAATTTTTGTTGTTAAGGAGGAGCAACGAAATTTAGAGATACTTAAACTCGTCGTAGTCTAAAATTGTACCACTCGTCCCTGCGGCTGTCACTCCGCGTTGCCTTGCATGCACAAGTCGCTTATAGCGTGGCGCTCAAGTTTTACGTCATTCCGTTGCGGAAAACCGCTGCGAGCGACGCTTCTTGCGCTGCTCGTAGCGCTCTGGAGCACTGTCGTGCAGCCTGCGCTCGGCTTCGTTCTCGGGGACGACAGCAGGCACCGGCGTCGGCTTGCCGTCGTCTCCGAGCGCGACAAACGTCGAGAACGCAGTGCATGTGACTCGGCGTTCTCCGGTGAACAGATTTTCCGCCCGCACGACGACGTACACCTCCATCGAGCTGCGATTCGTCCAGGTGATGAACGCTTCCAGTTCCACGGCCTCGCCCATGCGAATCGGCGCCAGAAAATCCAAGCTGTCCGATGAAGCCGTCACAACCGTCTTCCCGCAATGGCGCATAGCGGCGATCGCGGATATTTTATCGATATATTTCATCAATGTGCCGCCAAACATCGTGCCGTGATGATTCGTATCCGTCGGGAATACAAGCTCCGTCATGACCGATCTGGATCTTCCGACCGGTCTGGCCGTTTCCTCATTCATCTCGTTCGCCTCCTCACTATGCCTTATTTTACGCCGAAGCCGCGGGTTAAACAATCAGCGCCTTCGCTTTTGCCCAAAGGGCGGTTCGGCGAATAGCGCTGATTGTTTTTATTTGGTCGTACCGCGTTTTTTGCAGCCTTTTATCCTGAAAATGTCGAAAGCAACGCTGGCCAGATTTGCATATGCTGGCCGCAGGAAGGACAGTTTGCCTCTCCGGCCAAATACGGCAAATCGCGAGCGAGCCCATGTTCGCCGATTGCCGCTGCGTGCTTCGCTAACGTCTTCTGTTCCGCATCCGCAAATTTGGCCGTCGGTACGACTTCATAAGCCTCTTGCTCCTCCTCGAACACGGGGTCCTCGGCAAACGCCTGAATACGCCCACCTTCCCCATTCGGCCACAAATACACATCCTGCTCGCAGGCTGGACATACGGCAACGTACTCATCCCCTGACGAGAATGTCATCAGCATATTCGCCACCGGATGCGATCCCCGATAGGCTGCGTCGGCCAGAAGAATGTAGCGCTTCTCCGACTCGTCAACGGGCGCATCGGCGGCATGGGCGCGCACGTCTTCTCCTAAAGACGCCATCTCCCGTATCGCTTCAATATACGAGCCGTAGATGTCTGAGCAGACCGGCGCTCCCACTTGTTCGGCGAGCCCCGCCCAAGCCGCGGGGAATGGCGCCGCTTCACTCCGATCACGACTCGCTTCGATGACGCCGCATGTAACAAACAGATCGCGCCGGACTTCCGGATCGGTCGTCGAACGAGCCATCTGCGTCAAATAAGGAACGGCCGCATAAGTGACCGTATAAATTGTATTTTGATGAAACAAATATTCCTGAAAAAGCTCATCGGCTATTTCTTGATCGTACTCTCCCATCAACTGCTGCAGCAGCGCCGGCACTTTCTCTCCGGTACCATACGGTCCCGTCAATTTTCCCCACGCATCGCTAGTCCACTCAAGCAAAGCAGACGCCTCCCCGGCTCCCATAGTTAACTTATTCCATTGCGGATCAAGTGTACCATGCGACAAATAAGGATAAGAAGCGTCTACGTTCCTATTCCCGCAACTCCCGCAGAACTATCCGATCCCGGTTACGCCCGTCCGCCTGCCGTTAAGCCCCACACCTCTTCCACCGATACGATCGCCCTCGACCGCTTCTGAATCTGCTCGCCGCTCATGCACAGAGGCGGATAGACGGAGAATGCTTGATCCCCCCGCACTCGCTCCAGCTCTTCCTTCCAGCCCGGCCAGCGAAACGTTTCGTAAAACAAGTCCAGATCGCCGCTGCATGCCCACTCTAGAAAATCCGAGTACGGAACCCCGAAGCGCTCCCATTTCAGCGTGTCAGGCGCAAAATAGTAAACATCGCCATGACCGCCGTCAAACGCCCCGAAGTTTAAAGCGAAAAAGCCGCCCATCACATCGTCCGCGACTAGCAATGCTCCGTCCAGTCTACGTTCCGTCAGCTCCAATGTCCCCTCGTTCCATTCCGTTAAGCGGCGCGGCAGTCGGGGGCTGCCTGAACCGAGGATACGCAGCCATCCGTGCTGCACAAGAATACCGCCCGTATATTGCGCTACCGCCCCCAGAGTGGATCGCAAGGAGAGCTTCAGCCTTGCAATCTCCTCTTCGCCCTTGCTTCCTTCCACAGGAAGCAGTTCAACCGCATTGACCGCTTTCGCCGCCCAAGTCTGAATCATGCGCCATGTCGATTGCTCCTGCCTATCTTCTTGACGGTCCGTCATGCTTTCCCCTCCTTATAAAGCGCTGCTCTGGATCGAAAAAAAACAAAACACGGCCTACCTGCACTGTCAAGCAGCGCAGAATAAGCCGTGCATCGCTAACTACTAACTTAAGCTTTAGGCGCAAGCGTGTGGATCGGGTGACCCATAGCCAGCTCGGCTGTATCCATCGTGATTTCGCCCAAAGTCGGGTGAGCATGGATCGTTAGCGCAATATCTTCGATCGTTGCGCCCATCTCGATCGCAAGACCCAGCTCGGCGATCATGTTGGAAGCTTCGACGCCCGCGATTTGCGCGCCGAGCACCAGACCCGTATCGGCATCGTGAACGAGCTTCATGAAGCCGTCCGCGCCGCCCAACGTTACTGCACGGCCGTTACCGCCGAACGGGAACTTGCTGGATTTCGCGTTGATGCCTTTGTCTTTCGCTTCCTTCTCCGTGTAGCCGACGCTTGCGCATTCGGGATCGGAGAACGCCACGGCTGGAATGCACTTATAGTCCACCTTCGAAGGCAGGCCAGCGATCGCTTCCGCAGCTACCTTCGCTTCGTAGGAGGCTTTGTGCGCCAAAGCCGCGCCCGGCACGATGTCGCCGATAGCGTAAATGTGCGGAATGTTCGTACGGCATTGCTCGTCCACTTCGATCAGTCCGCGCTCTCCAACCTTCACGCCGATCAGGTCGAGGCCAAGCTCGCCGTCGGTGTTCGGACGACGGCCAACAGTTACGAGCAGGTAATCTGCCGTTACCGTCTTCTGTTCGCCGCCGACTTCGTACGTTACCGTAACTTCCTTGTCGGTCTGCTCCGCGCCTTTAGCAAGCGCGCCGTTCACGATCTCGACGCCGGATTTCTTCAGCTTCTTAACGACCAGTTGGCTCATATCCTTGTCGAAGCCCGGAAGAATTGTATCCGCGCCCTCAAGCACCGTTACCTTCGTGCCGAACTTGGCGTACATTTGGCCGAGTTCGATGCCGATGTAGCCGCCGCCGATAACAACAAGGCTCTTCGGCAGCTCAGGCAGGGACAGCGCTTCTGTCGAAGACAGAATGCGTCCGCCGAACGGGAACGGCTTCAGCTCGATCGGACGGGACCCCGTCGCGATAATGCAGTTTTTGAAACGGTAGCGCGGCGCTTCCTGATCGTTGAACAGACGGGCTTCGTTCTCGTTGATGAACATAACCTCGCCTTGGAACATTTGCACCTTGTTCGCCTTCAGCAGCATTTCTACGCCGCTCGTCATTTTGTTAACGACCGAGTTTTTGTAGTCCTGCACTTTGCCGAAGTCAACGTTGATGTTATCTGCAGACAGACCGTAGTCCGCCGCATGCTGCATCGACTCGTAGTGGTGCGCGGAGTTAATCAGCGCTTTGGACGGGATACAGCCGACGTTCAGACAGACGCCGCCGAACTTGGCTTTGTCCGCAATAATTACCTTCTGTCCCAGTTGAGCCGCGCGGATCGCCGCGACGTATCCGCCGGGGCCCGCACCGATAACGAGCAAATCAATATCGAGAGAAGCGTCTCCTACGACCATGTCTTATACCTCCATAACAAGCAGTTCAGGATCGTTAAGCAGCTGCTTGATGTAATTTAAGAAGTTTTGCGCCGTGGCGCCGTCGATGATGCGGTGATCGAAGCTGAGAGACAGTGCCATAACCGGAGCCGCAACGATTTCTCCGTTTTTGACGACGGCTTTCTCGGAGATGCGTCCCGTACCGAGAATCGCAACTTCCGGGAAGTTGATCACCGGCGTGAAGAACATGCCTCCGGCGGAGCCGATGTTCGTAATTGAAATCGTGCTGCCCTTCAGCTCGGCTGCGCTCAGTTTGCCGTCGCGGCCGCGAGCGGCCAGATCGCGGATTTCGTTGGCGATCGACCAAATGTTCTTGCGATCGGCGTCGAACACGACCGGAACGATCAAACCGTTGTCCGTATCCGTCGCAATGCCGATGTTGTAGTACTTCTTGTATACAATTTCGTTGGCCGCTTCGTCGATCATCGCGTTCATTGCCGGGAATTCGCGGCATGCGGCGACGAGCGCCTTCACGATAAACGGCAGGTACGTCAGCTTGACGCCCTTCTTCTCGGCGACCGGCTTCGCTTTGGAGCGCAGCGCCACAAGTGCGGACACGTCTATCTCATCCATCAGCGTAACGTGAGGCGCCGTGTAGACCGACTTGACCATCGCGTTGGCGATCGCCTTGCGGATGCCTTTGAACGGTACGCGCTCTTCGACGCCCGGACCGCTGACCGCCGCTGCCGCTTTCGGAGCAGCCGCCGCTGCCGGAGCTTCGGAAGCTTCCGCCGCCTCGGAGGCCGCAGCTTTCGGCGCGCCGCCGGAAGCGTAAGCAACTACGTCTTCGCGAGTAATGCGACCGTTCTTGCCGCTGCCTGCGATCTCTGCAATTGCAACGCCCTTCTCGCGCGCCAGCTTGCGTACGCTAGGCGTCGCCAGCACAAGCGCATTGCTTGCCGCCGGCTTCGCTTCAGCAGCAGCCGGGGCCGCTCCAGCAGCTTCCGCCGCAGGCTGTTGCGCCGGTTCGCCCTTCGTATCCGCGCCGCCGGTGGCGCTGTTGTCGCCGGCAGGCTGAGCGTGGCTGTCTGCAGCCGGAACTTGGTCAGGCACGTCGCCTTCCGCTTCGATGACGGCGACCAGTTCGCCGATATGCATAACTTGTCCGTCTTTGGCCAGCACTTCGAGCACTTTGCCGTTAACCGGACACGGCACTTCTACGACCGCTTTATCGTTCTGTACTTCCATAATAATGTCTTCGTCCGTTACCGTCTGTCCCGGCGCGATGAGCACTTTGACGATTTCGCCTTCGTGCATCCCTTCGCCGAGTTCCGGGAATCGATATTCGAATCTCGTCACCTGGAACCCTCCTTTTTCCGATTTAGAACTGCAGCACTTGATTAACGGTCTTCACGATGCGTGCCGGAGTCGGCAGCCACGCGTCTTCGATCTGCGCGTACGGATACACCGTATCCGGACCTGCGCAGCGAAGCACCGGAGCCTCCAGGTGCAGAATCGCTTTTTCGTTAATTTGCGCGATAATTTCCGCAGCCGCTCCGGAAGTTTTCTGAGCTTCCTGCACGACGATCGCACGATTCGTCTTCTGAATGGAAGCGACGATCGTGTCGATGTCCAGCGGCATCAGCGTGCGCAGGTCGATTACCTCTGCGGATACGCCGTTCTTCTCCAGCTCTTCGGCCGCTTTGACCGCAGTATGCACCATCAAGCCGTAAGCGATAATCGTCACGTCTTTGCCTTCGCGAACGACGTTCGCTTTGCCGATTGGCACTGTGTACTCGCCTTCCGGCACTTCGGCGCGGAACGCGCGGTACAAGTTAAGATGCTCCATGAAAAAGACCGGATCGTTATCGCGAATGGCCGAGATGAGCAGACCTTTCGCATCGTATGGATTGGAAGGCACGATCACTTTGATGCCCGGCGTCTGGATGGCGAGACCCTCCAGCGAATCCGTGTGCAGCTCGGCCGCCTTGACGCCGCCGCCGAACGGCGTACGGAATACGATTGGAGCATGATAGCGTCCGCCCGAACGGTAACGCATGCGGGCGGCTTGCACGAACATCTGGTCAAGCGCTTCATAGATGAAGCCTACGAATTGAATTTCTGCGATCGGGCGGAAGCCTTGCGTTCCCAGACCTACCGCAAGGCCGCCGATGGCGGACTCGGCCAGCGGCGTATCGAATACGCGCTGTTCGCCGAATTCTTTTTGCAGCCCTTCCGTCGCGCGGAATACGCCGCCGACGTGGCCGACGTCTTCCCCGAACACAAGCACGCTTGGATCGCGCGCAAGCTCTACCCGCATCGCATCGCGGATCGCGTCAATCATTGTCATTTGCGCCATGCTGTTTACTCCCCCGTCATTCAGTTTGCGACCGCAGCCGGCCGCTCTTAGTAGTTGCGATTATTGGAAATCCGCCTTTTGCTCTTCCAAGTGTGGCGGAGTATGTTCGAACATCGAATCGATCAAGCCGGAGATCGACATTTTTTCAGTCTGTTCCGCTTTTTTGATATGCTCGTTAACGGCAGCTTTCGCTTCTTCCTTCACGCGAGCCGTGTCCTCTTCCGTCCACAGCCCTTTCTTCGCCAGGAACTTGCCGAAGCGAACGATCGGATCCTTCTGGTTCCATTCCTGCTCTTCGTCTTTCGTACGGTACTTCGTCGCATCGTCCGCCATCGAGTGAGGACGGAAACGGTAGGTCAGACCTTCGATCAACGTCGCGCCACCGCCATTGCGTCCGATTTCGGCCGCTTCTTGCACGGCAGAGATGACAGCCAATACGTCCATGCCGTCGACTTGCACGCCGCGGATACCTGCGGCCAGCGCTTTATGCGCGATCGATTGAGCGCCCGTCTGTTTCTCGTACGGAGTCGTAATCGCGTAGCCGTTGTTTTGCACGAAATAGATAACCGGCAGCTTAAAGGATCCTGCGAAGTTCAAGCCTTCGTAGAAATCGCCTTCAGAGGAACCGCCGTCCCCGGTATACGTAATGGCAACGCGCTTCTCGCCTTTCAGCTTAAAGCCCATGCCGATGCCCGTCGCATGCAGGATCTGAGCGCCGATAATAATCTGCGGCATCAGAACGTTAACGCCTTCCGGAATTTGCCCGCCGTGCTGATGACCGCGGGAGTACAGGAACGCTTGATAAAGCGGGAGTCCGTGCCACACTAGCTGCGGCATATCGCGATAACCCGGGCAGACGAAATCTTCTTTCGTAAGCGCGTATTCGCTGCCGACCATTGTCGCTTCCTGTCCGGATACCGGAGCGTAGAAACCGAGACGGCCCTGACGTCCCAGGTTGACTGCGCGGTCGTCCCAAGTGCGCGTGAACACCATGCGATACATCACTTCTTTTAATTGCTCGTCCGACAGCTTCGGCATGTACTCCGGATTAATTACTTCTCCTTCCGGTGACAGTACCTGCAACGGCTTTACATCTTCGGACTTGACTACGTGCGGTTGAGCGCCGGTTTTGACCTCCGGAGCTTCCGTGGATACTTTGCTCATTAAGGTTCACCTCATCTTTGATTGTGGAAGAGGGCAATCTGTTATAGAATTATTATATCCCTGTTTAAGTGAATTGGTCAAAGAAAAACTCGAAAAAACCTTATTTTATAAAGCTTTTCTCCTTTTCATGTTTATATAACAGGAATTATAAATTTGTAATACAGTGTAGTACAATTTGTGTCTCATACCCTCAGTTGGTTTGCCCATGCCCGGTCAATCCCATACCTGCCAAGGAGGCGTCTCCTATGAGCGACAGCTCGTTGTTTAAGAGAACGATTCACAAGCACGACATCCCCAGCCGCTGGCTTCCGAAGAGCAGCCGCTCAATCCGGGTCTATTTGCCTCCCGGATTTCAGCCTTGGATGAGTTATCCTGTCGTTTATTGTCAGGATGGAGAAGAATTTTTTAATTTTGGCCGAATCGCTACCCATGCCCAAAGACTGATTCTAGAAGAAGACTGGGAGCCGTTTATCGTCGTCGGCGTCGACGTGAACGTCAAGCTTCGCACCTCGGAGTATACTCCGGATGGAGAACGCTATTTGTCTTATACCCGTTTTTTCGCGGAGGAACTCATTCCCTGGATCGAATCTCATTATCCGGTTCGCGATGTTCCCGAACAGCGCCTGCTTGCCGGCGACTCCCTCGGAGGAGCGGTATCGGTGTCGCTTGCGCTCGCCTATCCGGAGCTGTTCAGCCGCATTCTGTCGCTTTCCGGCGCTTTTTACGACGTCTACATGGAGCAGCTTCGCAGCGCCCCTTCGCTTGAGCGGCTAAGCATATGGATGATTGTCGGTCTGCAGGAAAACGAGTTTGCCACCGACCGAGGCACATTCGATTTCGTTGAGCTGAATCGTCAAGCGGAGCAAACATTGAGGGAAAAAGGGGCTCAAGTCCTCTACACGGAAAAGGACGGGGAGCATAAATGGGGGTTTTGGCAGAAGGAGCTGCCCGAAGCTCTGGCCCCCTTTCTCGGACCGGAGCCTCGGGCGTTTCGCTGACTTAGCGCTGAGGTAGCTTCTCGCGAATACGCGTCAAAATTCTCTCGCAGCCTTCATTGACGAGCTCGTACACCTCGTCGAAGTTGCCCGTATAATAAGGATCGGGTACGTCGTCCATGCCTCTCTCCGGAAGCAAGGACAGAAAACGGACGATTTCCGACCGCGGCGAAGCTCCGAGCTTCGCCCGGATATCCTTCTCGTTCTGCGTATCCATTGCCACGATCAGATCAAAATCTCCGCCGTCTTGAACGGAGAGCTGTCGGGCTCTCATCCCTTGATAAGAAATGCTGTAGCGATCCAGCAAGCCGCGCGTCCCTTCATGAGGCGGACGGCCGATGTGCCAGTCGCCGGTGCCGGCAGAATCGACCGTCACAAGATCGCTTAACCCCTCACGTTCGATCAGATGACGCATAACCGCCTCCGCCATCGGAGAGCGGCAAATATTTCCTAGACACACAAACAATACGGAGTAACTCATGATGGACCTCCCGACGCTGCGCGCAACGAACGGCGCGGCAGCTTCCATTTATAATGTACGGACAGCATTCGAAACGCAACGACGAGCAGGAACAGAATAAACAGGAACCAAGGGGCCTGCAGTTTCGATAAGCCGATGACCAAGCCGGCGGCAAGCGCCCAGACGGCATAAATCTCGTCGCGAAGCACGAGCGGCTTCCTGCCGGCCATAATGTCCCGCACCATTCCCCCGCCGATCCCGGTCAGCATAGCCGCGACCATAACGGCGCTAATCGGCAAATTCGCCTTCACCGCATAAAGCGCCCCTTGAATCGCGAAGGCCGACAGACCGATCGCGTCGAAGAAAGCTTCGCTTCTTTTCCAATGATGAATCCAGGCGATCGGCAGCACGAACACGATCAGAATCGAAATGCCCGCCGTCTTCAGAAACAAGCCTTGACTCCACAGCGTCGTCACCGGAACGCCGATCAGCAAATTCCGGATCACCCCTCCTCCGAACGCAGTAACAAGCCCAAGCACGAACACGCCCAATATGTCGTACTCTTCTTCCATGGCGACGATCGCGCCGCTGACCGCGAACGCGATCGTTCCGATCAAGCTGAAAATTTGAAACACATCGTCCAATTCCAACTTTAACTCTCCTCTGCAAACACCGGTTCAACACTTCCGCCGACCTTACGGCAGGCGCTCCGTTACTCATTGTAGCGGGTAGGTCTGCAGTTCTGCAACGGTCTATGCTAAAATTAAATAATATTGGACAATAGATTGCAGGAGGAGCTATTTAGATATGTCCCGTTCCTATTCCGAACGCGCTATTATTTTCGCCGGCGGCAGCCTCGGTCCGTGGGCTGCCGATTTGCCGGTCCCGGGAGATTATTTGATCGGAGCCGACCGCGGGGCGGAATTTCTTGTTCGCCACGGACTGAAGCCCGACCTCGCGCTTGGAGATTTCGATTCCGTCAGCGAAGACGAAATGCGGCGAATCTCCGCCGCTGCCAAGGAGGTGCTTGCCTGCGACGCCTACGATAAAGATTGGACCGATACCGAGCTTGCTCTACGCGAAGCGCTGGATCGCGGCTTCAAGCAGATCGTCGCTGCCGGGGCGCTCGGCACGCGATTCGATCACGGGCTTGGCAACGTGCATCTGCTTCGTCAGGCGCATGAACGCGGAGCTTCGATGACGCTTGTAGACGAGCACAACGAAATTCGGCTGTGCGCCAATCGCCTTCAGTTGGAAGCAGACGGCAAGTACCCTTACGTCTCGCTGCTGCCGCTGTCCCTGGAAGCGACCGGAGTGACGCTGACCGGCTTTCGTTATCCGTTGCTGAACGCTACGCTTAAGTTGGGCTGGTCGCTTGGCATCAGCAATGTGCTCGAAGCGGATACCGGTACGATTGAGCTGTCAGGCGGATTGCTGCTCGTCATACGCAGCCGCGACTAGACGGTTACGACCAGTCCCGCCTCGGCAAGCGATACGCAGGCGGGCAGCCCGTAATCGGCGCGAACGTCGACGTCGTGGGACAGATGCGTGAACAGAACGCGTTCGGGCTTCATCTCGGCAACAAGCTCCAGCCCTTCGCGCATATCGTACACCGACCGCGTCTCCACCGGATAATTTTCCACGACAAAGCTTGTGCCGAGGACAAGTAGAGACAGACCGCGCAAAGGCGACTTTTGCTCCCCTTCCAGATGGATCGAATCCGAGCAGTACGCCCAGGCTCTTCCGTCCTTCATACTCTCGAATCGATAAGCGTAGGAAAATCCGTTTTTACCGTGATTCACCCGCCATGGAGTAATCCGCCACTCTCCGTAATTCATGCCTTCGTCATTGGCCGTCATCGACAATTGGCCGACGATCCATGGAAAACGCTCGACAATGCTCTGAATGACTTCCTGCGGCGCGTATAGAGCGCCCCTCTCCTGCCTCCATCGACAAGCGTCCGCCCACTCCGTCAAGCCGCCGATATGGTCGAAATGGGCATGCGTGATCAGCGCTTGCGAGATGCCGCGACAGCCGATCGCCTCCATTTGCCCTCGCCAGTCCGGGCCGCAGTCCAGAAGCAGCGGCGGTTCGCCCTCCGTCTCCAGCAGAAGCGACGAACGATAGCGGCGGTTCAAGCCGCCGCTTCTCGCTTCCTCGCACACCTCGCAATCGCAATACACTCTTGGCGTCCCCAATGAATCGCCGTTTCCCAGAAAGGTGACTTCCATTCCGCATCCCCTAATTCCCGTATATTTTAAGGTAAGAAAGACAAACAATGACAAGGAGGTTTTATCCCCTTGAAGGAGGCCGCCCGTTGAAAACTCCGACCTTCTCTCTGCTGCAGATCAGCTTTATCTTTATCCAATCGATCGGTCTCGTCAACCATGTGCTCGTCATCCCGTTGCTGCTCGACGCTTCCGGTAGAGACGCCTGGATCTCGGTCCTCGCCACGTTTCTGATTCTCGTCCCCTTTTTCCTGCTGATCGCCCGAATGATCAAGTCGCTTAACCGACAAGCCGCACTTGCTTATCTCCAGGAACGATTTGGCTCCGTCGTATCCCGGACGATCGCCGGCTTGTTTGCGGTTGCGCTCACTTTGTCCGCCGCCGTGACAGTCAAAGACATGACAACTTGGACAACGTCCTCCTATTTGCCATTTACGCCCCAATACGCCGTGGCCGCGTCCTTCTTGCTGCTGTGCGCATACACCGCATCCCGAGGTTTGCGCTCCGTAGCCTTGTCGGCCGGAATTCTACTGCCCTTTATCGTTGTGTTCGGAGAATTCGTTATGATCGCCAACTGGCCACACAAAGACTATGGCTTGCTGTTCCCGATATTCGAGCGCGACGCGGCGGCTTTCTCCCGCGGTATCCCGTTCGCCGGCTCCGGCTTGGTCGAACTCTTGCTGCTGCTGTTCGTCCAACATCATGTTTCCACATCGATCAAAAAGAGACATCTGCTTCTGCTCGCGGTTCTGCTAACCGGCCTGACGCTCGGCCCCTTGCTGGGCAGCATCGCGGAGTTCGGACCGGTCGAAGGCTCGCTGCAGCGTTATCCCGCGTTTGAGCAATGGCGGCTCGTCAAAATCGGCTCCTTTATCGAACATGTCGACTTTCTGTCGATCTTTCAATGGGTGAGCGGAGCGTTCGTCCGATTAAGCTTTACTTTATGGCTGATTTTTCAATTTTTCAATTTTCATAAGCTTGCGCTACCGATCGTGACGCTGGCGATTCTCGGCCTCGTTCTTTATCCGATCGGCGACATCAGCTTCATCTCCTTGCTGACTCACTTTTATTTTCCGGCGGACTTCTATACGATGCTTGCCATGAGCCTGATTTTGCTAATCCTCTTCAAAATTCCCGCCAAAAAACGACAAGGAGCGCAATCATGACTACCGATGCCCTCGATACGCTTAAGGCACGATATCGCCACAATGCGGACGTCATTTCCGATCTCGTTCCTCTTCCGGATCGCACTAGCGCAACTTTGTTTTTCTGTCCGTCGCTATGCGACATTCAACTGATTAATCGGCTGGTGCTGCCGCAAATTCGCGAGCTTTACCACCAAACCGGGCTGGAGAAGACAGAGAATATCGAATACCGCGCTTCGATCCGCCTGCGGCCTATTAAGGAGCTTTCCGCCTCGACAACGGATGCTCTGCTGTTCAAGGGCAATGTAATTATCGGTTTTTCCCAACTGAATATGTTCTTCGCTTTTAACGCGGCTCAATTCCCAGAGCGCCAAACAGAGGAAACAAACATCGAGGTATCGATCCGCGGACCAAAGAATGGATTGGTCGAATCGATAGAAACGAACTTCGGCTTGCTCAGACGTTATATGCCCGTGCATACCGTGTCGTTCGAGACTTATATCATCGGCACAAAAACGGCAACCAAGGTCGGCCTCATCTTCGACTCGGAGAAAATCTCGCCCTCCCTGCTCGCCGATATTCGCGGGAGACTGGAGCGGCTTGGGGGGCAAATCGAGGAACTGATCAGCTCTACGCAGCTTGAAGAGCTGATCTCGGACACTCCATTCAGCCTCTTTCCGCTGACGATCTATACCGGCAGACCCGATTTCGTCACCTCCTGCGTGCTGCGCGGGCGATTCGCGATCGTCATCGACGGAGTGCCCGGCGCCATGATCGCGCCAATCTCGCTGTTGATGCTGCTGAAGACGCCCGAAGATACGCACTTTAATTTCCTGTCCGCATCGTTCGGGCAGCTGCTGCGTCTGTTCAGCCTGCTCGTCGCTATTTTTCTTCCCGGCTTCTATATCGCGCTGACCGGCTACCACCAGGATCAAATTCCGTTTCCCTTGCTGGCGACCATCGTGACGACGAGAATCGGCATTCCGCTAAGCACGCCGATGGAGATGTTTCTGGTGCTGACGCTGCTTGAAACATTTAAGGAAGCCGGATACCGTCTTCCCTCGATGATCGGACAGACGCTAACCGTCGTCGGCGGCCTTATTATCGGAGATGCCGCAATTCGCGCCGGGCTGATCTCCCCTTCCATGGTCGTCATCGCCGCAATGTCGACCGTCGCCGGATCAACGCTCGTGAGTCAAACGCTAAGCGGCACTGTGAGCATATTGCGTTATTCGTCGGTTTTTATTAGCGCAACCTTGGGAATGTACGGCTTTATGCTGTCCGTTCTTATCCTGCTCGTATACTTGACCAGCCTCAACTCGTTCGGAGTATCGTTCCTCGCGCCGCTTGCCCCGATCACGCCGAAAGATATCGGCAGAGCTCTGCTCATGTTCCCCCGCAAGCTGGGCACTTACGTTCCGCGATACTTAAAAAAGCGATCTTAAAGGAATGATTTCGCTTGCCTAAACTGCTGCTAAAGCTCTGCGCGCTGCTAACGATTACCCTCTCGTCCATGACGATCGCAGGATGCTGGGATTACAAAAATATCGACCGCATGAACTATTTGACCTCGCTGAGCATCGACTACGAGAACGAGCAGTTTGTCGTCTATCTCCAGTCGGCGCAATTTTCCGAAATCGCTAGGCGCGAAGGCGCACCCGTCGGCGCCAAGCAGAATGACGTGGTCGGGATCGGCAAAGGCAAATCGATTGCGGACGCGATGTTCAAGGTGTACAAATCCGAGCAATTTCCGATATATTGGGGACACATCAAGACGGTCATATTCACGAAACGAGCGCTGCGCAACGTCGGCATCATCGATCTGACGGATCTTATCAACCGATACCGGGAGATCCGTTACAACCTGTGGCTGTTCGGAACGGATGAACCGATTGAGAGACTGCTTAATGCGTTTCCGTTTTACAATCGTTCGCTTTACGATTCGTTAATGATGAAGCCCGACGAGTCGTATAGACAGTTCTCTTACATCAAGCCGGTTTATTTATACCGCTTCCTGTCCGATACTTACGAGCGCGGCAAAACCGCCATGATCCCGCGGTTGACGATTGATTCCTCAAGTTGGCTCGAAGGCGGCAAACCGATTTCGCTATTGATCATGGACGGAGCCTTTTTCTTCAAGGGAACCGACTTCTTGGGTACGTTGACTACAGAGCAATTAATAGGAAAACGGTACCTGGACGAAAAAATGTTCCGGGTACCGCTTACGATTGAAAATGAGGAAAATCCGGTTATCACCTTTGTTGTCCGCATGAAAAAATTTAAGGTCCGTTACGCCGTTCGGGACGGAAGGTTGAACTTCAACCTCGACATCAAGGTTAAAGCCTTCATTGATGAAATGCAGCAAAATCTCGACGAAGCGAAAATGAGACAGCTGCTGGAGCAAGAGGTCGAGAAAACCGTAAGATCCACTTACGACGCCGGTAAAAACATTGGCGCAGACATTCTGAACCTAGGTTATCCGATCTTCAAATATCATCATTCCGACTGGAAGTCCTACCTGCGCGGAGAGGGCTTCGCTTCCGCCGCGCTCGGTTCGGTTCGCGTGCGGGCTATGATCATCCATTCCGGCAAATACAAGGGACGAATCGCCGAATCGCCGAAGTCATAGCGGAAGCAGTTCGACCTCGTCCCTTCCTTCCAGCTCGCGGATCATCTCTTCCCATTCCTTCGGTTTGTTCGGCAGCGCCGAATAGTATTGCCGGAGGAAACGAACGATTAAGTCGGAAGGCAGCGAATGCTGCGCCGCCTCGGCCGAACAGAACCCGAGATCAAGCTCGGATACCGCTTTGCCCTCGTGATCCCACGAAGGGTGAACGTAATTCAGATCAAGCCTCCGATAGCCGATATGAGACAGCACTTCGCGTCTGACGGCCGGATGCATCGGAAGCACGTTGCCGAACTTCAGCGAGGAAACCGAATGCGGCCGATAAATCTCCGCGAACATGCCGATCGATTCCGTGCCGCTCTCCTTCTGCAGCCTTTCGAGATCGCGGGATCTCTCGATGTACAGAAAACGTCCGATACCCAGCCCGGCCGTGCCGATAATCGTAAAATCGGTCATTGCAACGCGCATATCCGGGTAATAGCGGTATTCCGTCGCACCGACAACGCTGTCGTTATGAACCGCGACATAGACGTGAATGCCCGGATCTTCGAGCGGTTCCTTCCATAATTCGAACGCGAGCACTTCCTCTGGCGGGAAGATCGAGCTCATTAGACGATGCATTTGCGCAAAATTGGGATCTTCTATCGATGTAACGCGGATATATTCCATATTCATCTCTCCGTCTTAAAAGGATTTCGCCATTCCATCAAAGCCGCATAATTCAAGGATTGCTCGTCTTCCAAGTATTCGGCGGCGACTCCTACCGGCAATCTGCCGCAGCGAAGCATGAAGGTGATCACCGGATCTTTCAGCGCGCCTTCGCATACTTTTCGAACGTACTCCTCCGGTCCCATATTGGCGGAATGGACTTTGTAGCCGGGTATGCGTCCTCCTCCGAGCAATCTGCGACAGCCTAGATGAACGACCGTCTCGAACATCGACTGCATCAGCCATTTCCCCAGCCCCAGCTTGCGATAGTGCGGATCTACGCACAGATCGACGACGTAAATCGTATCTCCGTCCGGCTCATGATTGCGAATGTAACCGTTATCCGTCATCGAGGCCCAATTGTGAGGCCTGTCTTCGGACACAGTAACTCGCAAAGCCGTCATCGAGCCAACGATCGTTCCGTCTACCTCCGCGCAAAGCGCTCCTTCCGGAAAACGGGTTGCGTGCTCGTTCAGCTGCTCTTCGTTCCACCACAGCTCGGACGGAAAAGGCGGAGGAAAACACCTCGCCTGCAACGCGATCAGATTCGCGAAGTCCCCCCTTCCATAATTACGAATGGTCAGCGACAGCATCCGGCCTTCGCCGGGCATGTTCACCAGTTTTAGCACCTCTGCACCTCCCGTAGCCGTTCCGGACACGGGGGCCGAAACAATGCTGAAACTATGTTCCCATTACTTACTTCCTATAGTATCGGAATCCGACAATGCCGAGCAAGCCATTTTTAGATCCGGCTGAGTTCAAGATTCGACGTCGAATCCGCTTCCTGTTGAACTTCCTCTTAAACTTTGCGGGGCAGTTGGATCGATACCGTTGTCCCCTTGCCCGGCTTGCTGTATACCTCTACGCTGCCCTCGTGAACGTCGATAATCTTCTTGGCAATCGACAGACCGAGGCCGCTGCCTCCGGTTGATCGGTGTCGAGCTTCATCCACCCGGTAGAAGCGCTGAAACATGTTCGGGATCTCGTTCTCGGGAACGCCGATGCCGTAATCGATCACCTCCAGCTTGATGCCGCTCTTCTGATTGCGAATTCGCACATCGATCGGCTCCTTGCTGTACTTCAGCGCGTTATCGATTAGGATGAGCAGCAGTTGCCGCACCTTATCCTTATCTCCCTTCATGTACACGAACTGATGATCCGAATGCACGCGAATGCTGCGATGGAACGTCGTCCCGAGCACTTCGGATAACTCCCGGACGATGCCCACGACGTCAAAACGCGATACGTTCAGCCAATTGTCCTGCTCCGCTTCGGCGAGGGTAAGCATGGAACGAATCAGATTTTGCAAACGTTCCGTTTCCCTGGCAATCGCTTCGATCGCTTCGTCCCGGACTTCTACGTTATCCCTGCCCCAGCGCTTCAGCATATCCGCGTAGCTGGAAATAACCGTAAGCGGCGTCTTTAGCTCGTGTGAGGCGTCCGCGACGAAATGCTTCTGGCTCTCGATCGTCCGGTCCAGCCGGTCGATCATCTGGTTAAACGCCCGCACCATCTGCTGCAGCTCAATCGATTCTTCCCGCCCGTTCAGCTTGACGCGGTACAGCTTGCCGCTTCGGTCGATCTCGCGCATCGTCTGCACCATCTGGCCGATCGGCCCCGTAAGTCGGGACGTAAACCAATACGTGCCGAAAATGGCGAACACGACCGCGCCGATGCTCGTGACGGTCAGAGCGCCGACCAGAATTTGTAAATAGCTGTCCAGCACCGTCAACCGGCGGGCCGCCTCTATCGTGCCGACCATCCGTCCTTGATCAAATATCGGCTTGGATAGAAACAGCACGCGCTGTCCGTTGATCTGCATCGTGTCCGAGTAGTTGTATACCTGGAACTGCGAAGGGATCGAGAGCAGCTCCTCGTCCGTCCCGACTTTATTGACAATCTGCTCGCCGACGACGACTCTCATCATCTCGTTGTAGTTATAAAGATCGCTGAGCAGCTTCGGTTCGTCAAGCCCCTGCATGCTTCGCTTGCGCAATGACTCGATCACCTGATCCGCCTTGCTGGCCAGAAGCTGCAGCTCTCCTCGCGTCGTGACCCGAATCACGAAGAAGTAGACGAAAATATTGTACAAAATCAAAATAAAAATCAACCAGAAAACCGTAAATAAGGTAAATCTGGATCTAAGGGTCATGCATCCGGCTCCTTCAGCATATAGCCGACGCCGCGAACGGTGTGCAGCAGCTTATGACGATACCCCTTGTCCATCTTCTGCCGCAAATAACGAATGTAGACGTCGACGACGTTCGTATCGCCGATATATTCGTAGCCCCATACATCGGACAAAATTTCGTCCCGCGTCTTCTCTTCGTTTTTATTGCGGGCCAAGTACAGCAACAGCTCGAATTCCCGCGGCGTCAGATCGATCGAATGATCCTTGCGATATACTTTGCGCGTCAGCAGCTCAATCGTCAAATCGCCGATTTTGATTACGTCCTCGCTATCGCCCTCTCGGGACGCTTTGAATATTCGCAGCAGATTCCGCACTCTTGCCAGCAGTTCCTCCATCGCGAACGGCTTCGTAATATAATCGTTGGCCCCATGCTCGAAGCCGCTCACCTTATCGGGAACCGTATCCCTGGCCGTCAGCAAAATGACCGGAACGGCAGCGTCGTTCTGACGCAGCCGACGAAGCACCTCGATGCCGTTCAGCTCAGGCAGCATCACGTCGAGCAGCACGAGATCCCATTCTCCGGACACGGCCATCTCCAGCCCTTTGCGCCCGTCGGCCGCTCTTCCTACGCCATAGCCTTCATGCTCCAGCTCAAGTTGCAAAATTCTTGCAATCGAATCTTCATCCTCGATAATCAATATATTTTCATTATTCATCATCATCACCTCGCGTTTGTTCCTAACCTATTGTACCACGCCTGTCAAAGCGAATAAAAATAGGTCGAAGGGCGTCAGTTTGTCAACGCGATCGTTCGGACAAAAGACTCATCACAGATCGCAGCGCCCGTTGCATCGTTCGACCCGTCCGCTCGTCCCGCGGAAAACCTTCTCCTCTCCACAGCGCGTTCAGCATGAGGGAGGAAGGGAGCTCAGGCAAGATGGCTGCAGGGGCTTCCGGAAACAGGGCCAGCCAACTGGAGCGATCGTCGAACGGCTGATCCCGGTTTGCGATCCATAGGCTGCGAATACCGCGGCGTTCGGCCTGTCCGAACAGCTCCGCGCAGGCCGACTGTCTGCGCGGCGACCATTTGGCCGGATAGCAGTCGACCACGAGCGCGACGAGATCGGCCGTGCGCAGCACATAATCCATCGTCGCGGGATGCTCCCAGCGGCTGGAAACGTCAAGCAGCACAAGCGGAACGCCAAGTCGCCTGATCCACTTGCCCAGCTCCTTGCCCGGCTCGCGGTTAACGGCCGGCTCCTCCTCCGGACGAAGCGGATAATAGGCGGCAGCGCCTTCTCGCCATGCGGGGACGGTCGCCTGTCTCCCGTCCGCGCGAGCGAATACGGCGCTCTTCGGCATCCGCCTCTCCCCGTTCAGCAGAGCGAACAGCTCCGCATCGCCGCCGGGACACTCGACGAGCGCGTGCGCCTTGCTTTGGCTACCGAGCGTCGCCGACAATGCCAACGACGCGAATGTCGCTCCCGCTCCCGGATACGCGGAGACGAGCGCTATGACTCGCGTATCCGCCCGGCTCTGTTCTTGCTCTTGCGCGGCGGACGGCGAAAAGCCGTCCAGGCCGACAAGCTCCAGCTTGATCCGGGATAACTCCTCGAGCAGTTCATCCGCGGAACGCGGTCTGTCCGCCTGCTCTGCCGCCAGCATCCGTCCGAGCAACAGAGAGAAATCGGCGGGAACGTCCTCCTGCAGCGCCTGGGCGATTGCGCCGCGATGGCGCATGGCGAAGCGTCCGCCCGACAGAAGGAAGTACGCTAATGCGCCTAAACCGTACAGATCGGTGCGCTCGTCGGACTGTTCGCCCCGCAGCTGCTCCGGCGCGGCAAAGCCCGGAGTACCGAGCTGCAGCGTGTCGCTCGTCTTATGCTCGCGATAGCGCCGGGCGATGCCGAAGTCGACCAAAATCGCCTTATCGCCCTGACCCAGAAGCACGTTCGCGGGCTTCAGATCGCGGAAGACGACGGCGGGAGCCTGCGAATGCAAATACGTTAGCACGTTTGTCAGGTCGATCAGAACATCGAGCACGAGCGGAAACCCGAGGCGCAGCCCGTACCGTTCGAAGCGCTCGGCAAGCGTATCGCCGGCAATGTACTCCATTACGATGCATGCGACGCCGCTTGCGTCAGGAGGATAATAATCGACGATGGCCGGCAAATGCGGGTGATCCAGCTCGCTCAGCAGCTGCGCCTCCGGAAGGAAAGCCCTGCGTTCCTCCGGCAGCGGCCGGGTCAGCTTAAGCGCCCTCATCTTCCCTCCGAGCCTCGTATCCTCGGCTAAGTAAACCCGCCCCATTCCTCCCCTGCCGATCGGCATCGCAATTCGATAGCGATCGCCAAACAGCATGCCCGGCTCCAGCTCAAGACCATGCATCTGCGAATTATCCATGTTTTTCCTCTCTCCTCTTCTAGGGCGTGTAGCCGGTTAACGCAAATAACCCGCATCTCGTTCCGCAGCTGCGAACGAATAATCGTTCGTGGCTGCGGCCGGATGCGGGATGCTTTCCCGATGGCGGATTTTATTTTCTCTTCACCCATATTGTAACTTCTTCGCGGTTGTGAAACAACTGCTTCACCTGACGAACATCGAAAAGTCGGCCATACTCCTCCGTCAACTCGTCGATCGTCTGCAGCGGCTTACGGTACATAAGCTTCAACGTAATGATGCCCGAGCCTCCGGCGCTAATCGACGGAGCCAACTCCGAAACGATCCGGCAAGTATGATACGGGTCCCAGCTCATGTCGCAAACGAACAAATCGAACGAGCCCGGAGAGAACGACACCTCTGCGGCATTGCGGCGAATATGGCGCAAATGCGGGTTCATAACAAGCGACTCGTCCATCTCGGCCGGATCGACTGCCGTTACCTTAAGACCGCGCTCCAACAGCACGGACGTCCAGCCTCCGGGAGCGGCCCCAAGATCAAGCGCGTTGGAGAATCGGTCCAGCGGCAGATTAAACGCCTTTTCCGCCTCAAGCAGCTTAAACGCCGCTCGCGAGATCAAGCTGTCATCCTTACGGAAACGAACGGCGCCGCCCGGCCAGTCGGACAAATTGTCACGAGGACGTGAGCAGCCCATGAACAGCTTTTTCTTCGACGCATAGATCGAAATGATCCAATCCGCCTCGCGAGCTACGACCTCGGCTCCAAACCCGTTCACGACCGGAACGATCGTATCCCGGCCTTCCGCCGACGAGAACGGGAAGGGACTGTTCTGCTCCTTGCGGACTTGAATCGCCGCCTTCGCGCCCTTCAGCCGTTCCCCGAGTGTGGCGGCGAAAGCTCTCATAAGCTCCGCTGTCGCCTCCCGGTCGCCGCTTGCTTCGCCCTCGGCTTCGACCGGAAACAGATGCCGCAGAAACACCGGCTCCTTGCGGCGAAGCTCCTTCAGCGTCTGCTCCCGCTCCTGCTCCTCGATCGCGAACATAAACGTCTCGCCCGGAGCGAGGCCGGACACCTTGGCGCCTTGAAACCGCCGTCTTAATTCCTCCATCGCGTAAGGAGCGAAGCTCGGATTGGACGTGCAGACGAACGCGATCATGCGTTGTTCTCCTTCCGGACTTCGATCCACGGACGATCGTTCGACCAGCGCACATCGATAGGGAGATCGTAGGCTTCCTTCAGCTTCTCCGGCGTCAGCACGTCCTTCTTCAAGCCCGAGGAGACGAAATAACCTTCGGCCATCAGCGCCACATGCGTGATCACGGGAACAATCTCTTCGATATGATGCGTGACATAGAGAAGAGAAACATCATTCTCGGCCAGCTCCGTCAGCGACTGCAGAAACTTCTCGCGCTCGTACAGATCCAGACCCGCGCAAGGCTCGTCCAGAATGAGCAGACGCGGAGACGACATCATCGTGCGGGCGAGCAGCGCCTTCTTGCGTTCCCCCTGCGATAACGTGCCAAACGGCTGCTCGGCGTAGTCGCCCAGCCCGACACGCTTCAATTGCTCGTAGGCTCTATCTTTCACTTCCTGCGGCACTTCCTCGTAGAAACGCAGGAAAGCGAACGCACCGCTCGCAACGATCTCCCACAGCGGATCGCCCAGCTCCATTTTCTCGATCAGAGCCGGACTGATATAGCCGATCTGCCTGCGCACCTCCCGCACGTCTATCGTTCCATAACGATTGCCGAGCACGTCGACGGTACCCGAGGTCGGGAACTGATAAGCGGTCACGATTTCCAGAATCGTCGATTTGCCGCAACCGTTGCGCCCGAGAATCGCCCAGTGCTCGCCCGAATTAACTTTCAGATCGACGCCGCGGAGAATATCGCGTTCCCCGCGCCGAAATGTCAAATTTTGCAGATGAATCATAAGTCCTCTCTCGCCTTCCTTAGCAGTTCCACCAGCTCCACGACGGAGGGGAAACGATAATGTTTGCTCCATGAGCCGCTCTTGCGCTTAATGATCAGGCAGGGCACGCTCTCGATCTTGAGCAGTTGGGCCATCTCGGGCATCGCGTTCAAATTCGCCCGCGCAACGGGCGTCTCCGGCACGAGCTCCGTCGCCACAGTAAGCATGCGCCCCGCCGCTAGGCAGGTGCCGCATAACGGCGTATGGACGAACAAAGCCAGGGGCGCCGGCGAGAATGTCCAATCCCGCATCCAGCTCTCCGGCTCCCAGTCACGCATCCCGCCGCTCCTCAGCCGCTTCGCGAAGCACGGACGGCGGCATCGGCCCGTCGTGAACTTCGACGCCGGCCGGATTGGCCGCGCGCAAATCCCGCACCATGTTCGCCCGTCCCAGCATGCTGGATGAATGAACGAAAATTCGCTTAGGGTACTTGTTCGCGGCAATCAGGCCATGCACGACCGCCAGACCGTTCGGTTGGCCAAAGCCCAGCTCGTAATCGAGCGACAAAATATCGACCTCGCATTCGGTCAACAGCAGCAGGCACTCCTCCGCCGAACGCGCCGCGACAAAGCCGCGCGGACAGGGCCGAATGTCATCCAAATAAACGTTGATCATCCTTCTTCCTCCCCCGACCATCGTCTAACCAGCTTCACCTGCTCCCGATGCGTGCCGTCTGTGCCCGCAGGCGTCTCCATAATAAGCGGAACGTTCCGCAACTCGGGCGTGCCGAGCAACTCCTCAAATTGCGCTTGGCCGATTCGGCCTTCCCCGATCGGCGCGTGCCGATCCTTGCGCGAGCCCGATTCATGCAGAGAATCGTTCAGATGAACCGCTCGCACATGCTCCCAAAGCCCCAAATCTCTGGCTCGCTCCGCGAAAGCCCCCCATCTGCCCTGCTTCCATTCGCCGCTAGCGTACAGATGACACGTATCCAGGCAAAAACCGATTTTGTCGGGATGCTGGGCCAACGAGCGAATTTGCGTCAGCTCTTCCGGCGTCGTGCCCATCGGACCGTGATCTCCGGCCTGATTTTCGAGTAAAATTTGCGCTTTGCCATGCCAGAGCGCAGTTACGCTATTGATCCATTGTATAACATTCCGGTAGCCTTGCAACCTGTCCTCGCCCTTATAAGTTCCGAAATGGACGACAACGCCGATTGAGCCGCAAGCCTCCGCGATCTGCAAATCGTTAAGCGTGCATAGTGCCATACTCCGCGACGCCTCCCCTTCGGAGGCGGGGTTAACGGGATAAGGTCCGTGCCCGATCGATAAGATGCCGCGTTCCCGGCACCAGACGGCGCACCTCTCGGCATCGCCGCGGTCGAACGCCTTCGGCTGAAGCGTTCTTGGGTTTTTCGGAAAATATTGAAAACAGTCTCCCCCGATCGCCGCCGCGTGTTCCGCCGCCGCGCGATAGCCGCGGCGCGTGCTGACATGGCTGCCGACCCTGCTCATTTAAGCTTCCCGCTGGCAATTCGGACAATAAAACATTTTGCGCCCGCTAAGCGTCTCTTGACGAATCGGCGTTCCGCACACGTCGCAAGGCTCGTCGGGACGGTCGTACACGAGGCAGCGATCATTGTAACCGCCGGTCAGCCGATCGTCCGGCGTCAACGGAGGCTCCATGTATCCGCCTGCCTCCTTCGCCTCGTTCAGTACCTTGTGCATGGCCCGATACAGCCGTTCTGCCTCCTCGTCGTTCAGCTTGTTCGCGGCCACCGCCGGATGAAGTTTCGCTTCGAAGCAAATTTCGTCGCTGTAGCAGTTGCCGATGCCGGCGATAAAGTGCTGGTCCGTCAGCGCCGTTTTTAGCTTGCTCCGTTTGGAGCCGACCAGCTTGCGGAACGCTTCGAGCGTCAGGCGCGGGTCGAATGGCTCCGGACCGAGCTCCTTCATGCGCTCAAGGGCCGTTTTGGCCGAAATCCGGTGCAGGTAGCCAAGACGCAGCCCTCCGAAATAAAGCGAATGATCGTCGTCGAACGCCAAAATGACTTGAAAATGGCTGTCCGGTTTAGGACCCTCCGTTCCATAGGCTAACCATCCGCCCAGCATGAGATGAAGCAGCAAACGGTTGCCGTCGTCCAAATGGAAAAGCAAGTGCTTGCCTCTGCGTTCGACAAACAAAATGGTGCGCCCGGCAAGCGCCGCAATGAATTCGTCTACGGGCTCGTTGACCGATTCGGCGCGATTTACGGTCGCCTTGACGATTTTTCGGCCGCCGAGCAGCGACGAAAGCTGTGTGCGGTAATGTTCCATTTCCGGATACTCCGGCATGATGATCTTCCTTTCTTTCCGCTCTGTTGGCGTTGTGCGCGCTTTATATTCTGTCGTGCAGAAACTGCTCAAGCTGCTCCGGCCCCGTGCAGACAACGTCGGGATACGCTTCGGCTTTGGCGCAATGCGACTCCCAATTGTCTGCGTCGCACAGGCCGGTCAGCACAAGTATCGCCGGGCATCCGGCGTTGCGTGCGGCGGCTAGATCGGTATACGGATTGTCGCCGATCACCCAGGTCCCAGCCGGCGAAGTGCCGGAAATTCGCAGCGAATAATCCATCAATATGCGCGACGGCTTGCCTATGACGATCGGCTCGATGCCGACCGCTGCCTGCAGCGTCGCTCCGATGCTCCCAGCGCCGGGCAGAAAACCGCCGTCCACCGGCAGCAATCGGTCGGGATTCGTCTGCACGAACGCCGCTCCGCCGAGCAAATGACGGACGGCTTCCGTCAGCCGATCGTAAGTAAGCTGGCGATCAAGTCCCTGCACGACGACGTCCGCCGTCTCGCCGTTCCCGACCAGTCGGAGGCCTGCGTCTTGCAGCGCCTCCTTCAGCCCTTTCTCGCCGATCGCATAAGCGGCGGCTCCCGGGTAGTTCGACCGGGCGTAATCGGCGGCGGCCATCGCCGAAGTGACGATTCGTTCCACGGGCGCCTCGACGCCCATCATCTCTAAGTGTTCCGCTACTTCGCCGGGCGTACGCGTCGAATTGTTCGTCACGAACAAACTTAGCATGCCCCGGCTTTGCAATCCGGTGATTAGCCTGCCCGCTCCCGGCACCGGCTCGTGCCCGCGGTACAACGTCCCGTCTAGATCAAACAGGAGCGCCTCGGGTTTGGCGAATTCGTCCAGCGGTTTAAGTATTCGTATCAATGCCGTCTAACTTCCTTTCGTCGCGCGACACTTTGTTCCTCAGTCTCGCTATTCTATGCTGCAATGCCGCCCTTTCCACATCGCGCTTGGCTTTGTCCCGCGCCAGCACGCCGCGTCGGACGGCCAGCTCCAGCGCTTTCTCGGCATAAGTTAGCGCCATCAAAAATTGCTTGTCCCGATGCTCGTAATACATCGCCAGTTCGACATGCGCTTCGATTGCAGGCGCCGCGGCTTCCTCAGCCGCGTCCGCAAACTTGCGCCAGAGCGGAAGCGCCCGCTCTAAGCGGCCCGCCTTCTTGTATCTGGCCGCCAGCGGCAGACGCCAGCCCGCTTCTCCGGCCTCTTCCCGTTCCGTCAGCCTCTCAAACAGCCTTTCGGCCACTTCAGTTAAACCGTGCTGTTCCAGCCATGCGGCGGTACGAAGTAGCTCTTCGCTTTCCATTGACGCTTCCTCGTCGCCCTCTCCGTCCAGTAGACGGCCAAAATGAACGGATAGCGAAGCCAGCGTCAAAATATCTTTCTCGTTATGCGCGTATACGCCATGAAGATGCTCAGGGTTGCCGTCGCTCAAATATTGAAAATAAAGCGTCGGCGCGAGCGAACCGGGTACATCCTCTTCCCTGCGCACGCCTAGTCTCGCCTCTTCCACCGCGCTAAGTCTGCACGAAGGCAGCGTTTTGCGCCACAGCGCCCGTGAAGGGTGCAGGAAATCGAGATGGCCCGGCGGTTGTCCGCTCTTGCGCCAGCCGTTCAAAATAAAGCGGTTGGCGAGCACCGGCCAATCGAACGTACGGCCGTTGTAGGAGACGAGATGCGACTTGTCCTTCATTCGTTCGAGCAAATAAGTGAGCATCGCTCGCTCCTCGCCCGGATGCCGGATAACCGCCTGCTCGACGATAAAAGCGTTGCCCGCATAGTAGCCGAAGCCGACCATAAACGGCACGTTGCCCGTTCCGACGCCCAGCCCGGTCGTCTCCGTATCCAGAAACAGCAAGCGGTACGGATCGACCGGCACGCTTCCGCCGTTCTGGCGCTCGGCGATCGGCTGCAGGCTTCCCGCCCGCGTTAGCAGCTCGCCAAGCTCGTGCTTGCCGTGCCTGAAGGGCAGCGGGTAAGCGATGCGGCGCAGCAGGAACGGACCCGCCTCGTTCTTCGCCAGCTCGACGCCGATCGCGCCGAAGCCTGCCGGCAAATCGGGCTGCAGCGTCTCGGCCGGAGGCGCGCTCTTAGGCGCGGGCGCTTCCGGCGAGGACGCGCCGCGCAGACGATTCAGCTTGTCCCGCAACCCGCTCATGACTTCGTCCCCTGCAGCAGCGACATCGCCAGCTCCTTGCCGAGCAAACCGACTTCCTCAATCGGCCCCACGCAAGCCGGACAGCCGCTTAGGCAGCCGCAGCCGCGAATAAGGCGCTCAGCCTCCTCCAGCAGCTCGCCGTGCTTCTCATAGAGTCGCTGGCTCAAACCGATGCCGCCGGGATAACGATCGTAGAAATAGATCGTCGGCCGCTTCGTATGCGTCGCCTTCACCTGCGGTACGACGCGGATGTCCAGCGGATCGCACATCAAATGGAGCGGCGCAAGGTGAATAAGCACGTTTGCCAGCCCGAGCAGCGCCATCTGCATGTCGTTGGCGCTTCGTTTAGCCGACTCCTCCTCCGAGAACGAGAACCAGTAACCGCTCGTATGTAAAATTTCCTCAGGCAGATGGATTGGCCCGGAACCGATGTTCTCATGCGTCCGCAGTCTGATTTTCTTGAAAATCGTCGGCTTGGCCATGACCGTAACTTCGCCGAACTGCCGCTGCAGCGGACCGGACGTCGCCTCGAGATCGACGTGCAGCACCTTCAGCTCAACCGCCATGCTCGCATCGGTAAAATAGTCCACGTTCACTTCGCGCACGTAAGCTTTTTTCTCCGGATAGTCCAGCTTCTCGACCTGATACTGCACCCCTTCGTGCAGGTAAATCGCTTCCTCATGGATAAGCGTCGGCGCGCCGAAGCGGTCGACCTCGCCGATGACGCGATGTCCTTCCGTCTGGTCGATGATGACGAAGTTTTCCTGCGCCGCCGACCGCAGCGAAATATTATGGGCCGGAAAAGCCTGCTCCATCCAATACCAACGAGAGCCGACCTTATGCAGTACCTTCTCCTCGGTCAGAAATTCCAACAAGTCCGTCAACTTCTCGCCCCCGAACGAATCTCCTTCCTCGAACGGAAGCTCGTACGCGGCGCACTTCAGATGATCCAGCAAAATCAGCAAATTATCAGGATGAATGCGGGCCTCCTCCGGCGGACGGCCGAGAAAATAATCCGGATTCTGGATCAAGTATTGATCGAGCGGATTGCTGCTGGCGACGAGGAACGTCACCGAGCTCGTCTGCCTCCGGCCCGCGCGACCCGATTGCTGCCAGGTGCTGGCGATCGTGCCGGGATAGCCGTTAAGCACGCACGCTTGAAGCTGTCCAATGTCGATGCCCAGCTCCAGCGCGTTCGTGCTGACGACGCCGCGAATCTCGCCGCTGCGCAGGCCGCGCTCGATTTCCCGGCGCAGCTTGGGCAAATATCCCCCGCGGTAGCCGCGAATCGTCTTGGAGCCCAGCTCATGCTTCACCGTCTCCTGAAGATAGGTGAGCAAAATTTCCACGCGGACGCGGCTGCGCGCGAACACGATCGTCTGTATGCCGCTCTTCAGCAGCAGCGCGGCCAGCTTCTGCGATTCGAGCACGCTGCTTCTGCGGATGCCGAGCTGCTTGTTGACGACTGGCGGGTTGTAGAACACCATATGCTTCTCGCCTGTAGGCGCCCCGTTGTCGTCCACGAGCGCGACTTCCTCTCCGATCAGCCGTTCCGCGTGCTCGCGCGGATTGCGGATCGTCGCCGAGGCGCACAGAAACTGCGGCTCGCTGCCGTAGAAACGGCAAATCCGCTTTAGCCTTCGAATGACGTTGGCCACATGACTGCCGAAAACGCCGCGATAGGCATGGACCTCGTCGATGACGATATATTTGATATTTTCGAATAGCTTAACCCACTTCGTGTGATGGGGCAATATTGCCGAATGCAGCATGTCCGGATTGGTCACGACGATATGTCCGGCGTTGCGGATCGCCTGCCGTACCGTCGGCGGCGTATCGCCGTCGTAGGTATGCGTCTTGATGTCCGCTTCCATCAGATTGGCGAGCTCCTGAAGCTCCGCTACTTGGTCTTGCGCAAGCGCCTTGGTCGGAAACAAGTACAGCGCTCTGGCGCTGTCGTCCTCAAGCAGCCGCTGTACGACAGGCAGGTTGTAGCAGAGCGTCTTCCCCGACGCAGTCGGAGTGACGGTAACGACGTGGCGGCCGAACGCCACCTCCCTGAACGATGCGGCCTGATGCGTGTAGAGCTGCGCAATGCCCTTGTGTCTCAGCGCTTCGACCAGCTTCGGATGAATGGAGGAGGGCAGCGCAGTCGTACGCGCCGGACGCGCCGGCTCGGTATGCCAGAACGTGACGTTATCCATCAGCTCCGGTCGGCTTCTGAGCAGCTCCAGCCATTCTTCCACGGACTCCGCTTTTTGCGTATACGGATTCATGGCAATTCTCCTAAAAACGATATAGATCTATTGTACAGAATACATGTTCGTGCGGCAATAACCGGATACGCCCATCGTTCGACAAAACGGTCTCCGGCAAGGACGGTCAGTCTCCCCGATTCGCAACGAACGGGCTAGTTGCGACATTTCCTGTCGTCTCCTGCGCTTTCCCGGGAAAGTATGATTTCCCGCCGTTGCAAGGCGCAAGGGGCTGTCTCATAGGCAAATCCACGAAATAGCGCAGAAAAATCAAACCCCGGCGCGAGGCGGCTGTTTTGCCGCTTCGCGTCGGGGTTCTAGGGCGTGTATGCATACACGTCCTAGCGATCAGGCTTTCTCGACGTTGAAATATTGCGCCTCAGGATGAGCGAACACCATGGCCGACACGCTGGCCTCCGGCTCCATCATAAAACCTTCCGTCAGCTCCACCCCGATATCCTCGGGCTTCATCAACGCGAACAGCGGGCCCTGATCCTCCAGATTCGGGCATGCCGGGTAGCCGAACGATACGCGAATGCCTTGATAGCGGGCGCCGAAACGCTTCTTCATTGTCATATCTGCCGAATCCGGGAAGCCCCAGATGTCCCTCATCATATGATGCACGCGCTCCGCCAAGCCTTCCGCCACTTCAAGCGCAGTAGCCAGCAGAGCGTGAGAGCGCAAGTAGTCTCCGCTGTCCTTCCACGCCTCAGCCTGCTCGCGGGCGCCCTGACCTGCGGTCACGACGAGGAAACCGACATTGTCCATCACGCCGCTGTCCACAGACTTCAAGAAATCCGCCAGACACAGGAACGGCTCCACCTGCTGACGCGGGAACGAGAAGCGCTGCAGCACCTTCGTCGTATCGGCCGGATCGTAGACCAGAATATCGTTGCCGTCGGACTGCGCCGGGAAAAACCGGTACATCGCCTGCGGATTCAACCAGCCTTTCGCTTGCGACTGCTTCAGAATATCGTCGACCGTCTCCTTCAGGTTAACGGTTCTCTCGTCTCCGGCAGCAAGCAAATCGTCCACATTGCCCTTCAAGCCGAGATGGTGGCCGAGCAGCATCTGCATGTTGACGTAAGGCATCACATGCGAGATCGGATAATCGCGCAGCACATGGCGGTCATGATCGGGCGGTACGAATACCGGCGCGTCCTGCGAAATGCTGGAGCGGCGTACGCGCGACGCTTCGGGCAGCTCCTTCGCCGGCTTGTCGGCTTCTTCCGCCAGCTTCGCTTGCGCGGCCCAATGCTCCTCGATAATGCGCGCCCGATGCCCCGGATCGCTTAGCTTGTTCGCCAAGTCGAGCCCTTCCATCGCGTCCTTCGCATACAGTACGACGCCTTCATACTCGGGCGCGATGCGGTTTTTCGTAAACTTCCGCGTCAGCGCCGCGCCGCCGACGAGAATCGGCGCATCGATGCCGGCGCTGCGCAAGTCCTGCGCGGTGACGACCATCTGCTGCGCGGATTTAACGAGCAGACCGGACAATCCGATCGCATCGGGATTTTCTCTGCGCACGGCTTCGACGATTTGATCCGGCGGCACTTTAATGCCGAGATTCACGATCTGATAACCGTTGTTGGACAAAATGATCTCGACGAGGTTTTTGCCGATATCATGCACGTCGCCCTTAACGGTGGCGAGCAGAATTTTTCCTTTAACAGCGGATTCGTTCTTCTCCATGTGCGGCTCAAGCTGCGCTACGGAGGCCTTCATTACCTCCGCACTCTGCAGCACCTCGGCTACGATCAGCTCGTTGTTGTTGAACAGACGGCCAACCTCGGTCATTCCCGCCATGAGCGGACCGTTAATAATATCGAGCGGCGCGTATTTCTGCAGCGCTTCGTCGAGGTCCGGCGCAAGGCCGTCCTTGCTGCCTTCCACAACGTAGTTGGCGAGCCGTTCCTCCAGCGTCAAGTTCTCGACTTTGACCTTCTTCTCGATCTTTTTGTCGCGGAAAGCGGCTACGAATGCAGCAAGCGTCTCGTCGTTCGTATCGTACAGCAGTTGTTCGGACAGCTTGCGCTCGTGTTCGGGAATGGAGGCGTAGCGCTCCAGCTTCTCCGTGTTGACGATCGCGTAATCCAGGCCGGCTTTCGTACACTCGTACAGGAAGACGGAGTTGAGCACCTCGCGTCCGGCTTCCGGCAAGCCGAACGAGATATTGCTAATGCCGAGAATCGTCTGGCAGGCGGGCAGTGCTTGCTTAATTAGCCGAATGCCCTCGATCGTCTCCTTCGCAGAACCGATATACTGCTCGTCTCCGGTGCCTACAGGGAAAACAAGCGGATCGAAAATGAGGTCCTCCGCCTGCAACCCATACTTGTTCACCAGCAGATCATGCGAGCGAATCGCCACATCCCGCTTGTCCTCGCGCGAAATCGCCTGGCCTCTCTCATCGATGGTGCCGACAACGACCGCCGCGCCGTACCGGTGCAAAATCGGCACGACCTTCTCGAACTTCTCCTCGCCGTCTTCAAGGTTAATGGAGTTAATAATCGATTTGCCTTGAATATATTTCAGCGCCAGATCGATAACCGCCGCATCCGTCGTATCGACCATGAACGGCACCTTGACCTTCTTTGTAACGAAGTCCAAAAACTGCTTCATATCGGCCGTTTCGTCGCGGTCCGGGTCTTGTACGCAAATATCGATGACATGCGCCCCCGTCTTCACTTGCGCTCTGGCGACTTCCGAGGCTTCCTCGTACTTGCCCTCGGCGATAAGGCGTTTGAATTTACGCGAGCCGAGCACGTTCGTCCGCTCTCCGACCATATACGGACGATTGTCGTTCTCGATATAAACCGTATCGATGCCGGAAACCGCCGGCGGATGCTCGCCTTCGATTTTACGCGGAGCGATATCCTTCATCGCATCGGCCATCGCTGCGATATGCGCAGGAGTCGTTCCGCAGCAACCGCCGGCGACGTTCAGCCAGCCTTGCTCCGCGAACCCGCGCAGCTTCTTGGCCAGAGAGTCCGGCGATTCATGGTAGTGTCCGTTCTCGTCGGGCAATCCTGCGTTCGGGTAGCAGCTGACAGCCGTCTTCGCAATCCCGGACAACGTACGGATATGATCGCGCATAAACTCCGGCCCGGTCGCACAATTCAACCCCATTGACACAGGCTTCAGATGCTCCAGCGAAATATAGAAAGATTCGATATTTTGACCCGCCAGCGTCGTTCCCATCGGCTCGATTGTTCCGCTGATCATAATCGGCAGCTCGCGCCCCATCTTCTTAAACGCTTCGCGCACGCCAATGCTCGCCGCTTTCACGTTAAGCGTGTCCTGGCACGTCTCGATCAGAATGCAATCCACTCCGCCCTCCATAAGAGCGACGACCTGATCCAGATAGTCCTGAATCAGTTGATCGAACGTAACGCCTCCCGTAACGGACAGCGTTTTGGTCGTCGGACCGAGCGCGCCCGCGGCGTAACGAGGTTTGTCAGGAGTCGAGTATTTCTCGCAAGCTTCTTTCGCCAGTCGTGCGGCGGCCAGATTAATCTCCCGAGCCTTCTCCGGAATATCGTACTCGGACAGCACGACAGCCGTCGAACCGAATGTATTCGTCTCGATAATGTCCGCGCCCGCTGCCAAATACGCTTCATGAATCGAACGGATCACGTCCGGCCTCGTCAATACAAGCAGTTCGTTGCAGCCTTCGAATTCTTCGCCTCCGAAATCCTCCGCAGTCAGATCCGCTTGCTGAATCATCGTACCCATTGCCCCGTCCAAAATAAGAATTCTGGAGCCCAGAGCCTCTTGCAGGGACGGTTTATTTTGCGTTAAAGTCATAATTGAGTCTCTTCCCCTGTCTGTCAAATCATTAAATTCTATAGTAACAGAATCCTCAGTGGACGGAAAGATACACATCGACAGGTTTACGGAATTGGACTATAATAAAGTCATTAATTCACATTGGGAAAAGGGGAATTAACATGGCAGAAATTCGCATCCGCAACACGAATGAAAGAATTGCCGGCGAAGATGAGGTTCGTGCGTTTCTGACAAAGCAAAACGTACTTTACGAGCACTGGGATACGAGCAAGCTCCCTTCCGAGCTGCATGAGAAGTTTGTGCTTTCCGACGATGAGAAAGCCCAGCTCCTCTCCACTTACGACGCGGAAATTCGCGATCTTGCCGGACGTCGCGGCTATAAGGTGTGGGACATCGTCGCGCTCTCCGAAGCAACGCCGAACTTGCCCGAGTTGCTCAAAAAGTTCGAACAGGTGCACACGCATACGGAGGACGAGGTTCGCGCCATTACGGCCGGACGCGGCATTTTCATCATCAAGGGCGACGACGAGACCGGATACTTCGATGTCGAGCTGAGCGCCGGCGACGTCATCTCCGTTCCGGAAGGCCAACCGCATTTCTTCACCCTAATGGAAAATAAAGCGATCGTAGCGGTCCGTCTGTTTATTGAGCCGGCAGGCTGGGTGGCGGATCCGTTCGAAGATCCGACATTCGTAAAATAGATGCCAGATACGACAAAGGGCTATCCCCTCTGATCATAAGATCAAGGGATAGCCCTTATTTTCGTCGTGCCGTCTCTTACTTCGCCTAGGGCGTGTCTGCATACTCCGAGGGCAGCAGATTTGGCCGAAAAGGTGGTGAAAGACGCCCCTGAGCGGGTTTGCGGACACGCCCTAGCGCTTGCAGGTGTTGAAGCCCATCACTCTATACATCAGACAGCTCCCGGCCAGTCCCGTCAGCAGCACCGCAAGCCCCAGCAAGCCGACGTATTTGACTCCGCCTTCCAGCAGGAAGAAGAGCGAGAGCACGCCAAGGCCGACAAGAATGCGCAATACTCTATCAACGGTTCCCACGTTTTTCATTCCGATCCCTCCGCATGAAATAGTGAATTCTATTTCAGCTTAGGTGAAATCGGTCTCGTTCACCGTGACTAAGTCACTAAAAAACGCTTAGCGCGAATTTAATGTACGAATTAATTCAGGAAGCTCGGTCAAGCTCTCAATCTCGTAGGACGGAACGATATCGTCGTTGCGAACGGCCTCATGCCGATTAATCCACACCGATGTCATTCCAATCCGGTTAGCGCCGAGAATGTCTGTCGTAAGCTTGTCCCCGATCATGACGCCCTCTTCCGCCGTAATTCCGATCTGCTCCATGGCATGCGCGAACAGTTTAGAGGAAGGTTTGCCTTCGCCAAAATTACCGGAAATAACAATCGCATCGAAATAGGGAATCAGATCGGGCATTCCGTCCAGTTTTTCCTGTTGGAGATCCGGGGAACCGTTCGTCAGCAGCAGCAGCTTGTACGACTTTTTCAGTTCTTCAAGCACTTCGAACGTTTCGTCGTACACATATTTGAGTTTTCTTCTCTGCGTTGGGAACATTTCCGCAAGCTGAGACCCTAGCCCGGGATTATCCACTCCGACCGCAGCCAACCCTTTCGTCCAGGCGGTCTGACGATAGCCGGGAGCGAGCTCTTGAAGCTTACGGAACATCGGATGCTCTCCGCGCTCGAATTTGCCCCACAGCGCTTCGAACGGATTGATGCCGATCATCTGGGTGAATCCGAAAGTCTCATAAGTTTCGTACAATGCCCTTGCTTCGCGGCGCACGGCTGCTTCCAGCTCCTGCTCGTCTACTCCCGTTGCTTCGGCACCATATCGGCATGTAGACCGGAATGCTTCGCTTACGCTCCGATCGTCCCAAAGCAAAGTATCGTCCAAATCAAACAGCACCGCTTTAATCGACATTTCCGTTCCTCACTTTGTTTTAATCTCGTAATCTACCCGGTTCACTTCCGCATACACTTTAAGCCGCTCGGCCATTCGGCTGATCGGATAACGGTTCATGATCTTGGAAAATACCCAGTTCGTTCCTTTGACGGATTCGATCAAGACATAACCGGGCTGAACGACGATTTTACGGATTTCCGACGGACGCAACGTCTTGTAGCCCGTAAATTTACGCGTCTCGAGCGTATCCCGACTCACAGCCAAATAGGGTCGCCTGAAATAGTAAAACACCGCAAGCAGAACGTAACACCCGATCGTCACCCAAAACAGCGTCGGATCCTGAAGGAATTTATCCGACCAGGGCTGCGACAACAAAATATAGAACAAAATCAACAATACTAACAGCGAAGGTATTACATAGTTCCGTCCCTGAAACCGGTCAATCTGCGGGGCATTGGCGGCAATCCCCTGTTTGCCTTCTTTTTTGCGCTTTTTGTTGATCTGCTTGGTGTTCTTCGTCACCATTCGTTCCCATGAGCGGGACATAACTTTCCTCCTCGTCACATTACGGACGACGCCCTGAACCTCTAGTTGTGTCGGAACTTCCTTCATCAGCTTGCGGTTCCTTCTGCGTCATCTTGCGGTTTCTTCCGACTGCATATCTATCGTTAATGCTTGATCTGGGGCTGATCGACGACCTCGATCCGATCCAGTTCTTGGCGGAAGTTGCTTTTGAATACCGACAAATATTGTTTGCGCAGACGGTCCCGTTCCGCGACCTCTTGCTCGCTTAAGCCTTCGCTCTTGCTCTTCCGAGATAACTCATTAATACGGTTAATCAACTGTTCCATCTCCATCGGTGTCTCACTCCCCTTTTCGCATCTTCTCTACTTTGCCACTTTCGCCGAGGGCTTGTCAAGAATCAATGCCTTGTCTGGACAAGCTTTGCTTAACCATCAAAAAAAAGACCGGCATAATGATTCGCCGATCTTTCTTGTATCCTCTATATCATCAAGTCAAGGCAATATATTCGCAGGAAAGATCAGCTCTTGTCCGCTCTGCAAAGCAGGAGAGGAAAGCCTGTTGCGCTCCATTAGAACATGGACTGCTTGGCGCGTATCGAGTGCAGGGTCCTTATAGGTACGGGCCAGCTCCCACAACGTATCTCCGCTGTCAACGGAAATTACGATTTCATCGTTCGAGGCAGGCGCCAACTCTCCGGTAGAAGCGAACGAGCGCATCAGCGTAAAGCCGCTGAATAGAAGCAGGAACGCCACGAGCACAAACAGCCCTCTGGCCGCTCTCCAATTCAAAGAGCCTTCCTTATTCTTCACATCGCGATTATATGTCATCTGAGCCGTGTTGTGTGCCTTCGTTGCAGAAATTGCTCCAGTAGAAACCCATGTATGAACCATTCCGCTCACCCCAAACATTTGTTCTGATCCCATCGTAACACGAACACATGTTCATGTCAACGATTTCAGGAACGTTCGTTCTCTAGAACGAGTGTTTGTGCGAACTCGGGTTCTGTGCTATAATTTGTCATCATGAGCTATTTTAATAGGGAGGTTTTGGCGTGACCAAGATGTCCAGCCGACAAAATTCCATACTTGAATTTATTAAAACCGAAGTGCGTGAGAAGGGCTATCCTCCTTCCGTCCGCGAGATCGGCGAAGCGGTAGGACTCGCTTCCAGCTCTACCGTGCACGGTCACCTCGATCGCCTAGAGAAGAAAGGTCTGATTCGGCGCGATCCGACCAAACCCCGCGCGATCGAAATTCTTGGCGACGAAGACGATCAGATGCACAGACTTTCGGCTTCCGTTCGCACAGTCCCGCTTGTAGGCAAAGTAACGGCGGGAGTGCCCATTACGGCCACCGAGAACATCGAGGAGTATTACCCGCTTCCAATCTCCATGGTAGGAGAACAGCCGGTATTCATGCTGTCCGTCCAGGGTGAGAGTATGATCGAAGCGGGCATTCATAACGGAGATTACGTGATCGTGCGCCAGCAGCCGACCGCCGTGAACGGCGACATCGTCGTAGCGATGACAGAAGACAACGAAGCAACGGTCAAGACGTTCTACAAGGAACGCGACCACATTCGCCTCCAGCCGGAGAACGCCAGCATGGAGCCGCTTCGCCTCTCCAACGTCAGCATTCTCGGCAAGGTTATCGGCCTGATCCGCTCGCTTCACTAATATTCGGTGATGATTGGCGATCTCGAAGTGTTCGCATAGTACGAGAACAACTATACTTACGCATACGAAAGAACCTCAACCTCCATTTAAGTGGCGATTGAGGTTCTTTTGTATGTGGCAAGTTCGTAAGTGTGCTTCGCTCGGTTAGAAGTGTTACTTTTTGCCGCGTGTTACCCCAATATTGTCAGGATAGGTGAACTATGATGACCGCGGGCATTGGCTGAGCACTAAGGCACTTTTTTGGCCCCCCATCCCCGTCACGGGTCTCGTCAAGGCACTTTTTGGCCCCCACTCCTCAGTTCACACAAACTGTTCGCCTGCACCATGGAGCGACAAGCTTTAACCTGACCACTTTGCGTGATCCCCCCTCTAACTTCTCAGCACAAAAACGCTCGACACCCTCACGAACAGAAGATCTCGAGCGCTTTTCAAAGCATCTTAATAATGCGTCAAATACTGATCCCGTTCCCATTGGTGAACCTGCGTTCGGTACATATCCCACTCGATTTCCTTCAGTTCATAGAAGTGGCTGAGGGCGTGGTCGCCAAGCGCTTCGCAGATGATGTCGTCCCGCAACAGCTCGGACAGAGCTTCTTTTAAGTCGATTGGCAAGCTCGGGATACCTTCTTCGATCCGCTCCTCGTCGCTCATCACATAGATGTTGCGATCTACTGGAGGCGGCGTCGGCAGCTTGCTGCTGATTCCGTCAAGACCAGCCTTCAGCAAGGCGGCAAGGGTCAAATAAGGGTTTGCAGCCGGGTCCGGATTACGAACTTCAACCCGCGTGCTGAGGCCGCGGGACGCCGGAATGCGAATCATCGGGCTGCGATTGCTTGCGGACCAAGCGACGTAGCACGGAGCTTCGTAACCTGGAACCAGACGCTTATAGGAGTTGACCGTTGGATTCGTAATCGCCGCGAAGCCGCGCGCATGCTTCAAAATGCCAGTCATAAAATGACGGGCTTCCTCGCTTAAGCCCAACTTGTCGCTCTGATCGTAGAACGCATTCTCGTTGCCTCTGAACAGCGACAGATGGCAGTGCATTCCCGACCCGTTCACTCCGAACAGCGGCTTCGGCATAAACGTCGCATGCAAGCCGTGCTGGCGCGCGATCGTCTTCACGACGAGCTTAAACGTCTGAATCTGATCGGCCGCTTTGACTGCGGAAGCGTACTTGAAGTCGATCTCATGCTGCCCGGGAGCCACTTCATGGTGAGACGCTTCGATCTCGAAGCCCATCTCTTCCAGTGTAAGCACGATATCGCGACGGCAATTCTCGCCGAGATCCGTCGGAGCGAGATCGAAATAACCGCCCTGGTCGTTCACCTCCGCGGTCGGATAACCTTTATCGTCCGTCTGGAACAAGAAAAATTCCGGTTCAGGGCCAACGTTCATCGTCGTATAGCCCATTTTCTCGGCGTCCTCTAATGCACGCTTCAGGATCCCGCGAGGATCGCCTGCGAACGGGGTGCCGTCCGGCATGTAGATGTCGCAAATCAAGCGCGCGACCTTATTCTCGGTGACCCACGGAAACACGACCCAGGTACTGAGATCCGGATACAAGTACATATCCGATTCCTCTATGCGAACATATCCTTCGATCGAGGATCCGTCGAACATCATTTTGTTGTCGAGAGCTTTCTCCAGCTGGCTGAACGGAATCTCCACATTTTTGATCGAACCGAGCAAATCGGTGAATTGCAGTCGAATAAAACGAACGTTCTGTTCTTTGGCGATCCGAGTAATATCTTCACGTGTGTAGGTCATGACAGCCTCCTAAAGCGGATGAGTAATTACTTGTTCTTGTAAAACCGGGAGAGCTCCCCTTGAATCAGAGAAACCTGACCCGGACGCTTAGCCTGCAGCAATTCCTGCTTAAGCATCCGATGCAGCTGGGAATCGCTCAGCTCCCTCCGCTTTACCTCGGACACTTCGTTAATAATCGTGCCTTCGTTCTCGTTCTGACCGACCGGATTCATCACTTGTTTGATGCCCGCAATATTGACGCCCTTCTCGATCAGCGACTTGATTTCCATCAGTCGTTCGACGTCGTTAAAAGAAAACAATCGCTGATTGCCATCCGTACGGGCGGGTTGAATGAGCTCGTGCTGCTCGTAATAGCGAATTTGGCGGGCGGTCAGGTCGGTCAGCTTCATGACGATGCCAATCGGAAATAACGCCATATTTCTGCGAATCTCGTCACCCATCTCGTACCCAACCTTCCAGCTTGACTTTGAAATCACTTTCATTGTACCCGCGGCCCCAAAACGTGTCAAGGAATGTAAGGTTTCTGGAAGCGTTCATTTACAAAAATCCGCGTATACGGAGCTCTTGCAGCGCCATCTTGACGGCAAACTTCACATGAGCGTAAGTCAACCCGCCTTGCATATAAGCAATGTACGGTTCGCGAACAGGAGCATCGGCAGACAGCTCCAAGCTGCCCCCCTGGATAAATGTCCCCGCCGCCATAATGACCGGATGCTCGTAACCGGGCATGTCCCAAGGCTCGGGTACGACGTGCGCATCGACGGCCGCCGCCTTCTGGATCGCCTGCACGAAATGAATCAGAGGCTCCGCTCCCGCGAACTTGATCGCCTGGATCAGATCGGTTCGCGGATCGTCCCACCGCGGATGCGTCTCAAAGCCCAGCTTCGCAAAAATAGCAGAAGCAAATACGCTGCCCTTCACGGCTTGTCCGACAAGCAATGGAGCAAGGAATAGCCCCTGATAGATCGATCGCGTCGTTCCAAGCATCGCTCCGACTTCCCCGCCGATTCCGGGAGCGGTCATCCGATACGCGGCCAGCTCCACCAGACGCTGCCTGCCGGCAATATAACCGCCGCTGGCAGCCAAACCTCCGCCCGGGTTTTTGATCAAGGAGCCCGCAATCAAGTCGACGCCGACCTCTGTCGGCTCCTTCTCCTCGGTGAACTCCCCGTAGCAGTTATCCGCGAATACAATCGCGTCCGATTTCAGCTCCTTGAGGCGCGAAGCCATCGCGGCGATCTGCTCGATCGTGAACGACGGCCTCCAATCGTATCCGCGGGAACGTTGAATCGCGAACACCTTCGTTCGCTCGCTTGTCGCTGCGGCCACACCGTCCCAATCCACGCTGCCGTCCTGCAGCAGCGGCACGATCTTCGTCGTCACGCCCCAGTCCGCTAGCGAGCCAAGCCCGTCTCCGGGCTTGCCGATCACTTTGTGCAGCGTGTCGTAAGGACGCCCCGTGACGAACAGCAGCTCGTCTCCCGGTCTCAAGCAACCAAATAAAGCCGCCGAAATCGTATGCGTTCCCGATACGAGATGAGGTCTGACGATCGCGGCCTCCGCCCCAAAGACGTCGGCATAGACGAGATCCAACACTTCTCTTCCGCTGTCGTTGTAACCGTAGCCCGTGGACGTCGCGAAGTGAAAGTCGCTCACTCGATGTTTCTGGAATGCCCGGATGACCTTCCATTGGTTATTTTCCGCGACGCGGTCCAATTTGCGAAACACGCCCTGAACCTGCTCCTCCGCCGCATCCTCCCATTGCTCCCATTGCTTTTCGAAATCCGCGATCTCAGCTGCCTGCATAATGCTCCCCTTTATTTCCGCCAATGTGCTATTGTGTATGAAATACGCGATACTCCTCAAGCTCGTGTCCCGATCTTTCCATATCCGCCGGATTCAGCCGTACGGACAGAAGCAAATGCTCCTCGTCCGTCTCCTGCCCGGTTACTTCCCCGACCCGGTAAGCGAGCGACGCCAAATCCCCTCTAGACGCCGGAATTCTGAACGTCGCCATCTCCCCCAGTATCCGATCCTCAATCGACGCGCGCAACCGTGCCATATCCTCGGGATCAAAGGCGCTAACCCGAATCGCGTCGGCGGCGCCGATAAGAACTCGTTCCGATTGCTCAACCAACAGATCGATCTTGTTGAACACGGTCAGCGTCGGCTTGCCGCCCGCGCCAAGCTCGCGCAGCACGTCCTCTACGACCGCCATCTGACGCTCCCTCATGGGAGACGAAGAATCGACGACGTGCAGCAGGAGATCGGCTTGCGCCGCCTCCTCCAACGTCGCACGGAACGCCGCGACCAGATCGTGCGGCAGATTCTGAATAAAGCCGACCGTATCCGTCAATACGACCGTCTTCCCGCTCGGCAGCTCCAAGCTGCGCGAGGTCGGATCAAGCGTCGCGAACAGCTTGTTCTCGGCCAACACGTCCGCATCAGTCAACTGTCTTAGCAGGCTGGACTTGCCCGCATTCGTATAGCCGACAAGAGCGACCTGCACGGCTCCGACCTTGCGCCTGCGCTCGCGGTGCAAATTGCGGTGAGCCGTCACAGCCTCCAGTTGCCGCTTAAGCTCGGTAATCCGCCTCCGGATATGACGGCGGTCCGTCTCCAGCTTCGTCTCGCCGGGACCGCGCGTGCCGATTCCTCCGCCTAGCCTTGACAGGTTTTTGCCCTGCCCGGACAACCGAGGGAGGAGATAGGTCAACTGGGCGAGCTCAACCTGAAGAATCCCTTCCCTTGTTTTGGCCCGTCCGGCAAAAATGTCGAGAATGAGCTGCGTGCGATCGATAATTTTCAGATCGAGCGTCTCCTCCAGATTACGAACCTGAGTGCCGGTCAGCTCCTGGTCGAAGATCGCCGTCGTCGCTCCGTCGCGCAGCGCGATGTCCCGAATTTCCTGGGCTTTGCCTTTGCCGACGTAATATTTGTTGTCCGGCGAGTCCAAATTCTGCATCACGGAACCGATGACTTCGACTCCAGCCGTCTCGGCCAATGAGGCCAGCTCTTCCAGCGAATGCTCAGGGTCCGCTCCGGATCTTTTTACCTCGTCCGTGACCAGACTGACGAGCAAAGCTCTCTCCAGGCCAGCCGCCTCCGTCTCGTATGCGCTTTGTCTCATCTGTGTCCCCTCATTCCGTTAGTGTTGCAATCCGCGAACGTCCTCCGGCCTTAGCGCCATCAGTTCCTGACGCCCCGGCGACGAGCCCGGATGCTGCGACAGCAGACGTACCGCCTGATAGCGGATCGCCCGCTCGAGAACGTTCCTGACAAACCTGGCGTTGCTGAAATCGCAGATCGCTTCCGATTTCTCCTGGACGAGCAGCTGTCTGAACTTGTAAATCGTCTGCGGAAGCAGAGTATACTCGCGATCTTTGGCCATGCCTTCGGCAATCTGGATCAACTGATCGACCGAATAATCCGGAAATGTCATCTGAATCGGAAAACGGGACGGCAACCCCGGATTCGTCATCAGAAAAGAGTCGATTTCCAGCGTATAACCGGCGAGAATGAGGACGAATTGATTCTTGTAGTCTTCCATCGCCTTAACCAGCGTATCGATGGCTTCTTTACCGAAATCTTTCTCTCCGCCTCGCGCCAAACTATACGCTTCGTCCACGAACAGCACGCCGCCCAGCGCCTTCTTGACCAGATCGCGGGTTTTCTGCGCCGTATGTCCGATGTACTCTCCGACGAGATCGGCTCGTTCCACCTCGACCAGATGGCCTTTGGCGAGCAGTCCCATGCTCTGGAACAGCTTCGCGAGCAGACGGGCTACCGTCGTTTTGCCTGTGCCCGGATTGCCCTTAAAAATCATATGGTACACATGAGCCTGCGCCTGCAGGCTCGCCTCGCTGCGATACTGCATAATCTGCAACAGCGCGTAAATTTCGTAGACGAGTTCTTTGATATCGTCCAGTCCGACCAGACGATCCAGTTCCTTGTGCCATTCCGCCCACGGGCCGGATTGAGGCAACGATTTTAGACTGCCCGAAGGATCGGCTGCGCTTGCATAACCGGCCGTCGTATCCTGGTCCGCATTGCGCAGAACAATATTGATTTGCCGGGACGGACGGGAAGACGAAGCAGCAGCCATCTTGGCCTCAGGCGCTCCCGCTTTAACGTTCATCAAGCTTCACCCCGTGAACTCGAGTCGACGATTAGCCGCAATACCAATGTATTCCGTTCGTCCGATCCCTAGTCATAGGAACAGCTTCGTGCCAAGCCACTTCGTGTAGGCCAGCACCTCTCTCGCTTGATGATACGGCACATTCAGCACTTCGGAATCCGTAACGCTGACTTGCAACGGGGAAATGCCCACCTTCCGCGCAATGTCCGCCGCCCTTGAGCCGTGATAGCTGTGCGTGATGACAATTGCGGAGTTCCAGCCATTGCTCTCCATAATGTCCTTTGCGAACAGCAAATTCTCATATGTGCTTCGGGACAGCGTATCCATTAGTACGGCCGATTCGGGCACGCCTTTGGCCGTAAGATAGTTGCGCATCCCTTCCGCTTCGGTAATCGTCGCACCGCCGGCATCCAATCCTCCGGTAACGATGATTCTGGCGAACGCGCCTTCCTCATACAGCTCCAAAGCGAGATCGAGCCGTTCCTTCAGCCCGGGACTTGCCTCGTCGTTCCAAAGCCTTGCGCCAAGCACTATGCCGACGTCCGAAGGAGTCGGTTTGCCCTCTCCGGGAATGCCGTCGAACCGAACGACAATCACGTAAATCGTCAGACACCAGAGGAGCAGTGCTGCCGCTCCAAGCGCCAACAGCCGCAGCACTCTCTTTTTCCACTTGCCGCGTTTAACGGGTTCGAAGGCTGTCTCCATGCCCGACGACCTCCCTTCTCCCTGCCGACCGAGCGTCATATCGGGCTCTTATCCCAGCCCAGCTTGTTTAGCAGCATTCGGCGATGCTGTAAGCTCAAGTCGAAATACGGAAATTTATTTTGCTTGATCAAATCCATCAACCGAGCCGCCGTCTTGCGCGCCATAGCGGAATCGCGGGGCGTGATCTCCCCTTCCTCCAGCGCCTCTTCCAGCTCGTCTTCGTCCAGCAGCAGCTTCTCCCCCGTCGGAAGCACCACAATGTCCAAAAACAGATCGTCGAACCATGGAACCTGCTGATCGGTTAACCCTTGAATTTTGCAGATGTCGATGTACCACTGTACGACTTGGCCCTGATCGTCGAACATCGTCGTCACGACGAAATGCTCTCCTTTAGGAAAATGCTGCATCCATAAATATCCGCGATCCGCCAAACACATTCTTTTCCCGTTGTACTCCTTCCACAGAGGGTCGCGCAGCTCGTGAATCCGGTACAGCGTTACGAAACCTCTGAACTGAGGCTCATCCATGGGTACGCATGCATAGCTTTTCTTTAAAATCCGCCGCCAGTTGGCCCGATCCGAAAATTTACGCTTCATCACGACTTTCCTTTCCGTCCGTTCAACATTTGTAAGCCTAGTATGCTCACACAGTGTCGTTAAAGTCCTACTCGCGTTGCCTTAAGACAACTCTACATATAAAAAGCTTACCACAAGTTGCCTTTACGAACCAGTTTTCCCCCTGCAGATCCGATCGGGCGCACATGAAACAAGGACGATTCCGGCATCATGCAGCCGAGATCGTCCTTGCGTATCAAGCTTATTGAGGGAAAGTGCCAACCAGCGGAACGGTTCCGTCATCGCCTTCGGTGACCGGAATGTCCGGACTCGGACTTTCGCTCGTCTCCGGCGGCGGAACTCCCTCCGAAGGCGTCGGGGTCTGCGATGGCGATTCTCCCGGCACCTCGATCGGCGGCTCCGTCGTTTCGGTCGGTTCGCCCGTCTCCACCGGAGGAATCGTCTCCTCGCCTTCCTCTCCGGTCGGAGGCGTAGTCTCCATGCCGGAAGTCACCGTAATCGTCTGCTGCTCGGACGGCTCGCTCTCAAGCGACTTCGACGCTTGATATGCCGTCACGTAATACGTGTACGTCTGATCCGGCAGCAGAGCCATATCGTCGTACGTCGTCCCTTCGACTTCGGCCATCATCTTGAATTCCTGCTCGGCAGCTTCCTTCCGGTAGATGCGGTACGTAATTTCTTCCCCCGGCACCGCGGTCCAGAGCAGATCGACGCTGACCGTCTCCGGAGAGTACGAGACCATCAAACCGCTTACGGCGTCCAGCTTCTGCTCCTCTTCCTCCTGCACGCCCGAAGGCACGGGGAAGCTCTTCTTCTTGTAGCCTTCCAGCACCTTGGACATGACCGCGGAGAACATCGAAGCGGCCTGACCGCTGCTGCCGTCGAGCAGATGATCCTTGTCCGTCTTATCGTAGCCGAACCAGACGGACGCCGTCAGCTCCGGCGTATACCCGACGAACCAGACATCGCGGTTTTTGCTCGTTCTCAGGTTCGGAATACCCGCTTGCGTCGTACCCGTCTTCCCGACCACGGTGCGACCGCTGATGGCAGCCCGCGTGCCGGTTCCGCCTTTCTGAACGACGCCCGAAAGCAGCTCCGTCACATAATGCGCGGTTGTCTCTTTCATGACCTGCTCGGGCTTCTCGTTGAATTCGTAGATCGATTTGCCGTTGACGTCCTCGATTTTGAGGACGCTATGCGGCTCGTAAAGCTTGCCGCCGTTCGCGAACGCCGAGTAAGCTCTCGCCATTTGGAGCGGAGTGACGCCGTGCGTCAGACCGCCAAGCGCGATCGATAGGTTGCGGTCTTCTTTGCCAAGCTCGATACCGAGCCTGTTGGCGAATTCCAATCCTTTGCCGATGCCGATTTCGTTCAGCAGCCAGACCGCCGAAACGTTGCGCGATTCCTTAATCGCCTGGCTCATCGGGATAGCGCCCAGATACTGGTTGCGATTGGAGTTCGAAGGGCAGTAGTCCCCGAAGCACTGCTTCACGTCCTGAACGGTCGACCACGGGAAGTAGTTGCCGGTTTCAAGCGCCGGTCCGTAGTCGATGATCGGCTTAAACGACGAACCGGGCTGTCTCTGCTTCACTGCGCGGTTCCAGCCCTGCGCTTTGTAGTCTCGGCCGCCGACCATCGCCACAAGCGATCCGTCATGCTGGTTCATAATGACCATCGCGCCCTGAACGATCTGCTCGTCCACGCTTTTCTCGAATCGTTCGGCGTTGGCGAACTCCTTCTCTGCGATCGTCTGCGCTTTCGTATCCAGCGTTGTCGTAATGATATAACCGGCGCTGCGCAGCTCTTCCTCGGTCAGGTTCGTTTTCTCCTGCGCCTCGTCGAGCACGTAATCGAGGAATGCCAAGTATTTGTCATCTACCTGGCTCGCCTTGGATGGCTTGTATACTTCTTTCGCCGCGGCTTCCTTTTCCTTCTCCGTAATCAGCCCTTGATCGTACATCAGCTTCAGCACGACCGAGCGCCGTTCCATCGACTTCTCCGGGTTGCGGATCGGGTTGTACGTGTTCGGCGCCTTCGGCATGCCGGCCAGCGTCGCAATCTGCCACAGCTCCAGTTCCTCCAGATCGTCCACGTCAAAATAGTACTTCGCCGCCGTTTTGACGCCGTATTGGCCTTTTCCGAAATAAATCCGGTTCAAATACAGCTCCAAAATTTCCGGCTTCGTCATTTTCTGCTCAAGCGCGAGCGCGATGGAAGCTTCCGTGCCTTTACGGAAAATCGTCTTGTCCGCGTTCAGGAACAGGTTTTTGGCGAGCTGCTGGGTAATCGTACTGGCGCCCTCAACCGCGCTGCGGGCGATGACGTCCTTGACGAGCGCGCGGCCGATGCCGAGCAGATCGACGCCGTTGTGTTCGTAGAAGCGCTTGTCCTCGGTTGCGACGAACGCATCCTGCACGACCTTCGGAATGGTCGAGATCGGCGCGAACTCCCGATTGCCTTCGGCATTGTACAGCTTGGCAACCTCGGTGCCATTGCGGTCTACGACAATCGAAGCTTTATCCAGATTCAATTTGTTGATATTGGCGTTAAGAATACGTTCCCCGTTCAAAATAACGAGCAAATAACCGACGACCGCGCATACGATTGCTATCAATACGATGAAGAACAGCCACACGAGCGCAAGCTTCTTCTTGCCCTTGCGCGGGCGCTTTCCTGCGCCATTCCCGTTGCCTTTTCCCTTGCTGCCGCTCTTGCCGCTTCTCTCCGCGCTGCTCGATCGGCTTGGAACTGTCGGTTGGTTCATCTGTGTCTCCCCTTCTATCCGTATCTCTCTGTCTCTAATTTACCCAGCCTATTAGAGGTTGTTCAAAAAGTCCGCTTTTGATCACGAAGCATCCCAGGAAGTAGACTCGACATCGAATCTTGAACTCAGCCGGTTCTTCCGGTGCTCACGTAGCTTCCACTACGCTCCGCTCCTCATACCCGGTCTTCATTCAACCTTCTCGGTGCTGAAAATCGAACTTTTTGAACGCGCACTACAAAGAAAGAACAACCCGGTTAGCGGGTTGCTCATGTGCCGGCCTATTCTCTTAGACGCATATGGCTGGGGAAAAGTTTCACTTGACCGCTGCCGTGAAGACGGCGGGTCAGTTATCCGTCCCGCTGTCCTGCTGCATGAGAGAGACGTTGCGCTGCGGCATAAACGTGCTGATCGCATGCTTATACACCATTTGTTGGCGTCCCTCGCTGTCGATCACGATGGTGAAGTTGTCAAACGCGCGAACGATGCCGCGAATTTGAAACCCGTTGGTCAAATAAACAGTGACCGGAATGCTGTCTTTGCGAAGTTGATTGAGAAAGGTATCCTGGATGTTAATGGACTTGTTCATTGGCCGTAAACCCCCATCGCCACTAATATTTATGAACAATTATATTCAATATCAATCTGAAACTTTCCTGCTATTATAGCACATATACTTTCGAAAAGGGCGCTGTTTTTTGCAGCGTCGCTTACATCCACCCATTCGAGCCCCTGCATATGGCGAAACCAGCTTAGCTGCCGCTTGGCAAAATGCCGCGTATCCCGCTTAAGAAGCGTCACCGCTTCCTCGTAAGAGGTCTCCCCGTCCAAGTAAGCGGCGATCTCCTTGTAGCCGAGACCGCGCATCGACACGGCGCCTCTCGGCACCCCGGCATTAAGCAATCGGCGCACTTCCTCCACCAGTCCGGCCTCCAGCATCAGATCCACTCTCGCGTCGATTCTTCCGTAAAGCTCCTCCCGGTCCATCGTCAACCCGATCAGGCACAGCTTATAGGGCGAACGCTTGACATCGCCGCGGGACTGGCTCTGCGCCTCGGAAAGCGGCTTGCCCGTTAGACGGAACACCTCGAGCGCGCGAATGATCCGTCCCTCGTCGTTCGGATGCAGCTTGGCTGCCGTAGCCGGATCGATTGCGGCCAGCTTGTCGTGCAGCGCCTGCGCGCCGTGCTCGGCGGCATACGCTCTCATCTCGGTCCGATACGCCTCGTCCGCTCCGAAATCCTGAAATCGAAAACCGTAGCAGACGGATTCCACATATAATCCGGTCCCTCCAACCATAAACGGCAGGCGGCCGCGGCTATGAATTTCGTCGATGGCATCGGCGCATACGCTTTGGAACTCCGATACGGAGAAGGGATGCTCCGGCTCGCGGATGTCGATGAGATGGTGCGGAACGCCCTCCATCTCCTCCGGCATCAGCTTGGCCGTGCCGATATCCATTCCCCGGTATACCTGCATCGAATCGCCGCTAATAATTTCCGCGTTCAACGCTTTGGCCAGCTTCAGGCTGAGCGCGGTTTTGCCCACCGCCGTCGGCCCGACAAGCACGAGCAGCGGCGGACGGTTATCCTCTTCTGCATGACTCAACATCTATCACTCCGTAAGCGACGGCGGACGAGGACGACTTGGCCAGCCGGAAGCCGAGCTGTTCGAACCTTCCGCTGTCGCGATGGTCTTTAAGAACGACTCGCCTGCGAGCGACCCGCTTGGCCTCCCGCACCGTTTCCGGCGTCAACGGCCCGTGAAAGGCGCGAGTCCGCAGCGGGACGAGCGAGCTCGAAGCGATCACCGGCTTCTCGAACATCGGGTCGAAGTAGACGATGTCCGCGCTGTCGTCTGGCAGCCCGGGAAGCCATTCCTCGCAGCTCGCATGCACGGCTTCGATGGCGCGCAGCGCCTGATCGGCATCCTGAAGGCCGGTCTCATACGTCTTCAGTCCCTCCCGCACGACAACATGCACCGTCTGCACCGCTTCCAGCGCCACGACCTTGCCCGCCGCTCCCGCCGCCCAGCTGAATACGAGCGAGTCCGCGCACAATCCCGCCGTGCAGTCGATCACTGTATCCCCCGGCTTGACGCCCGATACCTCAAGCAGCGAATCGCGACCTCCGGCCAGCAGGCCCTTGATTCGGACAAGCGCCATGCTCGGATGAAAATAGAACGGTTGCTCGTCCTCGCCGTGCAGACGAATATCCTGCGGACCGACGACCAGTACCTCTCTGTCATCCGTCGTTGTCTGCAGCGAGCGGATCGTCCGACCTTCCCTTGCAACGCGGACAACGCCCAACTCTGCGGCCAACCGGACGGCCCTTTCGACCGTTTCCTCGGAAGGCCGCTGCGAAGTCGTTACGATCAAGACGTCACCCGCTTAAACATTTTTTCGAGCTCGTAGGTTGTGAAGCTGACGACGATCGGCCTTCCGTGCGGGCAAGTGTACGGCTGCTTGCAGGCGGCCAGCCGCTGCAGCAGCTTCTCTCCCGATTCCCGCGTCAGCGCCTGATTCGCCTTGATCGACGCCTTGCAAGAACACATAATCGACGCCTGCTCCCGCAGCACGCGCAAATCGACGCTTTTCTCCTGAATGATCCATTCCGCCATTTCGCGGACGATCGCCGCTTCGTCGCCGGAAGGGAACCAGTGAGGCACCGCCCTTATGATAAAGGTATTTCCCCCGAAATCCTCCATATATACCCCGGCGCTCTCGAAGGCAGCCAATCGTCCGCGAAGCAGGGCGCACTCATCCGGGGCAAACTCCAACGTCATCGGGAGCAGCAGCTCCTGGCTCGCTTCCTCCGGCCGCCCGAATTTGTCGTAATAATACTCGTAGTTAATCCGCTCGTGAGCGGCGTGCTGGTCGATCAAATACAACCCGTTCGGATTTTGCGCCACGATATACGTGCCGTGCAGCTGTCCGACCCAGCCGAGCTCCGGAAACTCCGGAACCCCGGGCTGGACGGCTGGCGCGGCGAACGCGCTCTTCCATACCTCGGACGGAATCGGGTCCGAAGCGCCGGTCGCCGCAGGCCATGCAGGCGACGAACGCGCCGGCGGCTGGCCGGACTGCGGCCGAGAGGAAGCATTCGACACTGCGGTCGCCTGAGACGGACTGGATGCGAACGTTGCTGACGAGACATCCCGGCGATCGTAGGTTGAAGACGATGCAGGCGAAGCTTCCCCCCGCTCGAAGGGCGCGGCCGATGTCTGCGAAGCTTCGCTCCGTTCATAGGACGCAGCCGTCTCCTTCACGAAGTCGGTCTGCTGTCGGCCGAGTGGCTCCCGCGTCGGTTCCTCCGGCGGTTCAGGCAGCGGCGCTTGCTCACGATCGGCCACCTCCGTTGCCGGCGGAAGCTGAAAACGAATCTGCTCCTGTACCCACGAGTTTGTCTTCGGAGACCGAACGGCCGTTCCCGACGGAATGTAGGCCGTCTTGCCTACCGCTTTCTTGATCGCGCCCTCTACGAAAGCCCGCAGCTCGACTTCTTTGCTGAAGCGCACCTCCAGCTTGGCCGGATGGACGTTGACGTCTACAAGCGTCGGATGCATTCGCAGGTTAAGCACGGCAAGCGGATAACGGTGCAGCGGCAGCAGCGTATGGTATGCCTGAAGCAGCGGCTGCACGACCGCTTGGCTGCGGACGTAACGACCGTTGACAAGTACGGTCAATGCATTGCGGTTCGCTCTCGTTTCAGTCGGCATTGCGGTCAGGCCGTTCAGAGAATAGTCCGGGTTCTCATCCTGCACCTCGATCATCGCCTTCGCCGAAGCCGTTCCGTAAATCGCCGCCACGACTTGGCGCAGATCGCCCGTTCCCGGCGTTCGCAGCAGCACGTTGCCGTTGTGCGAAAAAGTAAACGCGATGTCCGGCCTCGCCAGCGCCTGCCGATAAACGATATCGGACAAGTGGCCCAGCTCGGTCTGGATCGTCTTCATATATTTCAGCCGCGCAGGCGTATTGTAGAAGATTTCCTTGACGACCATCTCCGTGCCTTTGGGCGCATTCGTCTCGCGATTGGTTGTCACCGTTCCGGCTTCGATCTCAAGCAGGCTGCCGAGCCCGCTGTCGTCCGTCGCGCTGACGCATTTCACTTTGGCCACCGCCGCGATACTCGGCAGCGCTTCGCCGCGAAACCCGAGCGTCGCGATCTGGAACAGATCTTTATCCGTCGATATTTTGCTTGTCGCATGTCGCTGGAAAGCGGTCAGCATATCGTCCGGCTGTATGCCGGCGCCGTTGTCCGCCACTCTAAGCAACTGCAGACCGCCCTCTTCCGCGGATACGTCGATTCGACTGGCCCCGGCGTCGACGGCGTTCTCGATCAGCTCCTTCAGAACGGAAGCCGGACGTTCAACGACCTCTCCCGCGGCAATCTGGTTCGCCAAATGCTCGTCAAGCGGGCGTATGATTCCCATCTCTTTCTCCCCCCTTCCTTATTCCTCATAACTCGTTTAATTATCGCGAGCCGAGCTTCAACGTATCTCCGGATGTCGAGAACGTAACGCCTTTGAACCATTTCGCCAGCAGACGAACATCGAGACTCGTGCGCCCGTCCTTGATTAGGATGCGGGAATCGCCTTGCTTGATCGTCTCCTTCTGATTTCCTTTTGCCAGCGTATAGGTGCGATTCTTGGCATCGTACGACAGCTTGGCTCCCGCGATTTCGGCGCCCAGCTTCAAGTTGACGTACCACAGGTTCTGTTCTTTCCGCGCGGCATCCGGCTGCGACATGCGTATGCCATTAACCGTCAGAATGCCATTCTGCCAGCTTGCGGCCAATTTCTTGCCGCCCGCGAGACGGAAAGCGCCGATCAGCTGCTCGGCGGCTCCGCTCAGCGCCAAGTCCGGCGCCAGGCCGACTTGGTCCACCTTTTTCCCCTTCGGGGTGTAATATTCTTGAATCGTCACTTTCAACACGCCTCCGCTGCTTAGCGGCATCAGCGATTGCACGACGCCTTTACCGTAGGTTTTAGCGCCGACCAGCTGCGCGACTCCGTAATCCCGCAGCGCGCCCGACAGCAATTCCGACGCGCTCGCCGTATTGCCGTTGACGAGGATGACGACCTCGTAAGGCCTCTTCGTTCCGGAGATGGACAGCGGCTCGTCATGTCCGGTACGATCTCTCATGTGCGCCAGCACGCCCTTTTCGACGAACAGCCCGGCGATTTCCTGCGCGGCGACGACGTAGCCGCCGCCGTTATTGCGCAAATCCAGCACAAGGGAAGAGAGGCCGTTCTTCTCGAGCTTCTCCAGCTCTCGCTTCACCTCTTTGCCCGCCTCGGAAGTAAAGCTGGAGAGCGCCAAGTAGCCGATTCCCTGATCAAGCATTTTCGTCGAAACGACCGGCACATGCACAGACTTGCGCGTAATTTTGAATTTCAGCGATTTGCCGCTGCGAGACACGGTTAGCGCTACGGACGTTCCTTCTTCGCCGCGAATTTCCTTCTGAATGTCGGCCATCGATTTTCCTTTGAACGATTTGCCGTCCGCGCTGACGAGAAGATCTCCCGCCAGTATGCCGACCGACGAAGCCGGACTCTCCGCGATGACATCTTCTACGTAAACGCCGCCTTTGTCTTCTCTCATGACGATGCCGATGCCGACGAAAGTCTGCTCCAGCTCGGAGCTGTAGGCCGACCACTCGTCATCGTCGAAATACTCCGTATACGGATCGTTCAACGAATCGACCATTTCGTCGATTTCCTTGTTCGCGAGATCCGTATCCTGGGGATTCTTCAAATGATATTGTTCGAGAAGCTCTCTTACTTCCTCAGTCTGCTGAGCGGTTGCGCCCAGCGCCGCAGGAATATAAACGAAAAATAACGAGAACGTAAGCAGCAGTACGACAGAGTGCTTGATTTTTCTGACCCAATTCAAATTCATGACGCGCCCCCGCTCTCCGTTAATTGGTTTCTTGCATCGTTCAGCCATTCCAACGCCTGCATCGGCGTCATTCTCATCACGTCGAGCTTCCTGAGCTTGTCCAGTACCTTGTCGGCCGAAGTCGACTTTGCCGCCTTGGCTGGGGGCGCTTCTTCGGCGAACAGGCTGAGCTGCATGATCGACTGCGGGGACGACTCTACGCCGGTCGCCGCTGTCTCTCTGACCGTTTGGGCTTGCGGGCTAATCGGTTCCGACTTCATCTGCGCGACAGCGACTGGCGCCGTATCCCGATCATTCAGGAGCGAATACGCGCGGGAGACGATGGTCTCCGGCAATCCGGCAAGCTCCGCGCAGTAGATGCCGTAGCTGGAGTCGGCTGCGCCCGGTACGAGCTTGCGCAGGAACGTGACCCCGTCCGCGCTTTCTCTGACTGCCATACAGCCGTTGCGAAGGCCGCTCAAGGACGATTCGAGATGAGCCAGCTCGTGAAAATGGGTCGAGACCAGCGCCTTGCAGCCGATATGATGATGCACGTATTCGATGACCGCCTGAGCGATCGCCATTCCTTCGTCCGTCGAGGTGCCGCGTCCCAGCTCGTCGATGATAATCAGACTGCGGGAAGTCGCCTGCTCGGTCATAATCTGAATATCCTTCATTTCCACCATAAAGGTACTCTGACCGCCGACCAGATCGTCGGCCGCGCCGATCCGGGTGAATATCCGGTCGACAAACGGCAGCACCGCCCGGCGCGCCGGAACGAAGCAGCCGATCTGGGCCATCAGACAGATCATCGCCACCTGACGCATGTACGTGCTCTTCCCGGCCATATTCGGCCCGGTGATCAGCAGGATCGAGCCTCCGTCTTCCGTAAGCGAGGTTTCGTTGGCGATGAACACGCCGTTCTCGTTCACCGACTCCACGACCGGGTGGCGCCCTTCTTCAATTAACAGGTCGTAGCCTGCGCCGTCGGTCCAGCCTGGCCGCGTATAGCGTCGTTCTGCACTCGCCTCGGCGAACGACTGCAGCACGTCGAGCGCAGCGACGCTTTCCGCCAGACGCTGCAGCCGCGACATCTGCCCGGCGATCTGATCGCGCAGGGCGATGAACGTCTCGTATTCGAGATCGAACATTCGATCCTCCGCTTCCAGAATGAGCGCTTCCTTCTCCTTCAGCTCCGGCGTGACGAACCGCTCGGCGTTGGCCAACGTCTGCTTTCTTTCATAGCGACCCTCAGGCAAGCTGGCAAGATTCGCCCGAGTCACCTCCAGGTAATAGCCGAACACTTTGTTGAAGCCGATCTTGAGCGACTTGATGCCCGTCGCCTCGCGCTCGCGGCGTTCCAGCTCGGCAATCCATTGCTTGCCGTTCTGGCTCGCCTCTCTCAGCTCGTCCAGCTTCTCGCTATAGCCCGAACGGATAATGCCGCCGTCTTTAATCGTGGTCGGAGGCTCTTCCGCGATCGCCGCCTCAATCGCATCCGCGATATCTTCGCAAGCGTCCATCCCTTGCGCAAGAGAATCAAGCGGAAACGCGCCGAGGCTCTCGCATAGCTCCTGGACGGCGGGAATGCGTCTGAGCGAATTTTTTAGCGCGTTCAGGTCGCGCGCATTGGCCGTTCCGTAAGCGATTCTTCCGGCCAGTCTCTCCAGATCGTACACTTCGCCCAGTTCGTCGCGCAGCTCCTTGCGCTTGATCCAGTCCTTGTTAAGCGCTTCGACCGCATCCAGCCTGCGCTCGGTCTCCTCGCGACTGAGCAGCGGCTGGTCGATCCAGCGCTTCAGCAGGCGCGCGCCCATCGCCGTGCGGGTGCGATCAAGCAGCCCGAGCAGCGAACCCTTGCGGGAACGGTCGCGTATCGTCTCCGTTAGCTCGAGGTTGCGCCGCGTAAACGCGTCCAAGGACATATAAGCTTCCGTGTCGTAAGCTTTAACGGTGCGCAGATGCGCAAGCGACCTCTTCTGCGTCTCCTCCAAATACGAGACAAGACGCGACACCGCAAGCTGACGCACCGATTCGTGCGCGTCCCATCGCTCCTCCGGAAATTGCTCGGCCAGCTTGTCCGTTCCGGCGTCCTCGCGCACCGTCGTCGACAAAACGCGGCCGGCCGGATGCAGCGTCTCGCGAATGGCCGCGATCGCCGCCTCGTCGCCGACCGCTTCCGACGGACGGTATACGTTCAGCACATTGTTGATCGCCTCCGACGACTGACCGAACGAGGTCAAATAAAGCTCCCCGGTCGTCAAGTCGCACGCCGCAATGCCGATACGACCGCCTTGCGACGCCGTTCCGACAATAAAGTTATTGGATGCGTCGCCGACCAGCTTCGCATCCATCACCGTTCCCGGCGTCACGATGCGGACGATCTCGCGCCGTACGACGCCCTTCGTGCTGGCCGGATCTTCGACTTGCTCGCACACGGCGACTTTATAGCCCTTCTCTACCAATCTAGCTATGTATCCTTCGGCTGAATGGTGCGGAACTCCGCACATCGGAACCCGCTCCTCCATGCCCGCGCCCCGCCCAGTCAGCGTAATCTCCAACTCTCTCGACGCCGTGATCGCGTCCTCGAAAAACATTTCATAGAAATCGCCCAAACGGAAAAACAGCAAAGCATCTTTCGCCGTCGCTTTTACCGACAAATATTGCTCCATCATGGGGGTATATCCAGCCATGGTCTTCCTCCCGATATTTTGCAGCAGTGCAAAGTTCAATATCTCATTATATCAAATCGAGACGGACCGGGACACCCCGGGGGAACCACTCGGCTAAAATCCGGCTTAATGCCGATAAGTTGCCATACATGCTTAATAGTCGCAGTCTACTAAGGGGCTTATTAATAGAGTCGCTTTTCCGGAGTTGCGCCACAAGTACCGCCTATCCCCGTCAAAATTTGATAGTCGCAGCTCTATATTCCATCCGCAACAACTGCAACGCGCTTGCCCTCATCCGCAACTAGCTCGCATTCTCGCACGTCTCGTCGATCTCTCGTCAGCGCACAGGAATATGCCATTTCACGCGGATATCGGCCCCTTCGTTCCAGCTTTTTCCCCGTTCGATCGCGTCAAAGACAAAATCGACCGATTCGCGATACGCCTCGTAACCCGCGGTCCCGGCAATCGCCTCATACACACGTCTAACGGCGGGCAGCAGAGTATCCCGATCCCCTGTATAAAATGCCTCGCGCACCTGTTCCTCGTCCAGAGGACGACCGCAAGCCGCCAATTCTCGCGAATGCTCGGCAGCCATCTTCGCCAACGAGAATACGCCAAGCGTGAGTCGCGGCGATACGAGCCAGCTTGGCGGCGTCCGATACTCAAAGCCGCCATGAGGCTGTCGCCTCACATCGCCGAGCGCGCCGTAGCGCGGGCGGCGGCTTCCCGCTCCCGGCGGCTCCAGCAATCGAAGCGGCAGCGCAACGGCATTGTCGAGCGCGCGCAGCCGCTCGCCGTGCAAAGCCGCCCCGCTTAAATGGACGTGCCCGCCCAGCGGCAAGCCTCGCACGGGCAAAGCCCCGGCGCGCCACGACAAGCCGGCGCCGGCGGTGCGCCCGGCCGCCTCCCTCAGCAAGCTATGCAGCTCAGCCGTCAGCTGCGCCGGCTCTGGGCACGGGCGCGGCCGCAGCTCTACAAGCGGCCATATTTTCTCGCCGCGCACGCGAATAGAGTCGCACCCCGCTTCTCCCCCATACGGAAAATAGCGAGAGGCCGGCACGACCCGACCGGCGCTCGATAGCAGCACAAACTCCGGGTCCGCCCCAAGCATCGCCCGTACGCTCGTTGCCGATGCAGTCTCGGCTCTCCAGCCGGCAGAGAAGATTTCCACCGCCTCCCGCCATCTCTGCTTCGCTTCAAGCGTATGCAGCGTCAGCCGGGGATCAACAGCGATGACGGCGAGCCTGCCCTGGTCGCTTACTCTAAGCTCAACTTGTCCAAAATCGAGCCCAAGTGCATAGACCGCCCGAACGGCCATTTTTTCAGCGGGTTTCCAGAACGCGTGCTCTTGGGCAATTGTCATTTTCCGGGTTGCGTCCTGCAGCCGATTCCTTCCATATCCCATGCTGTCGCCGGCGAAGTCTCTGCGCATTTCAAGCGCATGGAAGCCCCATACGGATACGGTCAGCGTCATACTGCCTTTCTCCCCGATCCGCGCGGATATGCCTTCGCGACGCAGCCGTCTTTCCAGCTCCCGGCCATCCAGTTCCGCCAGCCGGGTTGCCGCCGCGTTCATGAGCCAAGGGGATAGCGGCAAAGCGGCCGATTTTCCGAACGGCTTCGTCCCCCCCGATTCTCCTGACCAAACGGGATAACCCGCCGCCACTTCCTCCAACTTCCCGCCTATCCCATCTAGTCGCTTTCCCGTCCATTTCCCCGTCAAGACGACGCAATCGTTCGGCCCAGCCTCCTCCGGCGTCCGCAGCAGAGGAATACCCGCTTCGCGAGCGAGCTCCTTCCACCCATTCGCCCCGGCGCCGCCGGCAATCCACATTTTCAACGTTCCGGCTCCGTGCGCCATCCGGCTCCCTCCATTCAAACACGGGAAGGGCCGTCCCGCAGGCGGCGCGTAAACGCCGAAGCCGAATGACCCTTCCCCATGTTTGCCCCTGCTGCAATCAGGCTTATCCCGTTGATCCGACAGGGCATCCGCCCTCGACTTTTGATCTGCGTCCGCATAGACTTAAGTACCGGCCGATGACCGAACCGATCACAAATCGTCTTCCAGAAGATCGGAATCAAGGTCTTCGTAATCCGCATCCTCGCCCACGCCGAATTCGACGTCTTTGCCGTCGTCGTCTCCCCCGATCGGATCGACGATGACGTATACCTTCGTCTCCGCTACCATTTCCACGGCGAATTCCCGTTCGACGCGGATCAGGACGGAAGACCCGTTAGAGCTGACCGTCGCTTCCACACAGTTGGGCTCCTGCGTTGCGTCCGCGGAAACCTCTTCGGTGGAAGTGCGGTGCCTCGGGTCGACGTAAGACAAAGGAACGTGTTCCACGTAGGAGATCGTCTCTTTCGCTACGTCGGTTTGCGAGTTTTTGCTGTACGAGTACCAGATGTTGATATCGTAAGACCCGATGACTTCGATTCCGTTCCCCGATTTCACCGCCTCATACTGGTGGTTGATGATCCACGCGCCCAGTATGCTGGTCGGGTGGTGCGGCGGCGTTACGGTGTGGGTAATCGTCGAGAACTTACGGCCTTTGCCGCAAACTGCCTTCGTGATGATTTCCCTGCGCTGCAGCCGTTTATCCGCAATAGCCATTTCGATAGACCTCCTCCATACGATCAAGTCACTTAAAGTCTATGCAGGACATTCGTCTAGAGTGACAAAAATGTATCCATGCACCGACTTGAACTTATTCGTTTCATTGTATGATCGCATGGGCGGAAATTGACTTCCGTTTTTTCTCATTCATATGAAAAATGAATGGAGTCTACTCATCGGCCTATTTGCGTACGGCTCGGCCTTCCTACTCCAAACGGTAGATATCCCGGTATTTATTTTCCAGATAGTCGCACAAATATGAGGATTGCAGCGGCTTCCCGCTGATTCGCTCGATAATTTCGGCCGGACGCTGCAGCTTGCCGTACTGGTATACCTTGTCGGTCAGCCAGTCCTTAAGCGGCAACAATTGCCCGGAGGCGATCTGATCGTCCAGATCGGGAATTTCTTGGCGCGCGATGTCCATAATCTGCGCCGCGTACATATTGCCGAGCGAGTAGGACGGAAAATAACCGAAAGCCCCGCCCGACCAGTGCACGTCCTGAAGAACGCCCTGCGCATTGCTCGGAGGCGTAACGCCCAAAGCTTCTTCGTACTTGCGGTTCCACACCTCCGGCAGATCGCGCGGATTCAAACCTTCATTAAAGAGCATCTTCTCGATCTCGTAGCGGATCATAATATGGAGGTTGTAGGTCAGTTCATCCGCTTCGATTCGGATCAGAGACGGCTCCACCACATTAATGCCTCGATAGAACGCCTCCGTCGACACATCGTCAAGCTGCCCCGGAAAATGAGCCTTCAGAGCCGGCAAATATTGCGACCAGAACCCGAAGCTGCGTCCGACCATATTTTCCCATAGACGGGATTGCGATTCGTGAATGCCCATGGACGTTCCCGTGCAGAGCGGCGTAGTCGCCAGCTCGTCCTTGATGTTCTGCTCATAGAGCGCATGGCCGCACTCGTGAATTGTACCGAACAGCGCGCTCGTCAAATCGTCCGGCAAATAACGCGTCGTAATGCGCACATCGTTCTTGTTCAAGCCCGTCGCGAACGGATGCACGCTCTCGTCCAGCCTGCCGGCCTCGAAATCGTAGCCCATTTCCTTCAAAATCAGGTTGCTGAACTTCTTCTGGGCCTCTTTGGCAAATTCGCCGACCAGGAAGGAGGTATCGGGCCGATTGCCCGATGAAGCGATTTGCTCGGCCAGCGGCACAAGCCGCGCCCTAAGCTCGCCGAACAACCGATCCAGCTCCTCCGTCGTCAGTCCGGGTTCATACATATCCAGCAGCGTATCGTACGGAGTCGTCTTTACGCCCCACAGCTCGATGAACTTGCGGTTAAAGTCGATGATTTTCTCCAAATAAGGAACGAAGTTAGCGAAATCGTCGTTCGCCTTCGCCTCTTCCCATGCGGACTCCGATTGAGAGGTTAGTACGACATACTCGCGGTACATATCCGGAGGGATGCGCCGATTGCGCTCGTAATCCTTCGTCGTCTCCTCGACAAGCCGACGGTCGATCTCGCCCAGCTCCGCCAATTGTTCCGGCTTGTTGAGCTGCTGCAACAGCTCGCCCATCTCCTCGGACGTCGACAGCTTAAACGTCTCCGCGGACAGCGCTCCCACCGCTTCCGAGCGCTGCTCGACGCCTTTGCGCGGCGCTCCGGTTCTCATATCCCAATAAACCAGACCCAGAATTTCCTCGTATTGTTTAATTTGACCCGTCAATTCCCGAAACCGCTTCAGCGGCGACGATACGGTCAGCTCTGCGTTGCTCATCGTATGGGCACAACCTTTCTCGACTCGATATTGTCATCTTGATCATACTCTCCGCTATCTTTATAATCAACTTTACCGTTTATTTCAGAAAAGAGGAAACGACATGATCGTGGAGTGGAGCGAAGCCGCCTTGGCGGAGATTGCGACGCGGTATGGTCCAGAGGCGCGTATTTGGAAGCTGGTATCGGATTCCGAGGGCTGCGGCTGCGCGATGAACGGAGTTGCGGCGTTGTGGCTGATCGAGGAACCTGAACAAGGAGATTTACAGGCGGAAAGCAACGTTGTCGAAGTATGGTACGAGAAGCGTCACGAGGTATTTTTCGATCAGCGGATGCGGGTTTCATACGACCCTTCCAAGCGGTCGTTTAAGCTGGCCAGCGACGGCCAGATTTACAGCAACCGGCTTCGGCTGGAGGATCGACGAGCGACGGCGGCCTATTAATAGCATACGAAGGAGAAATGATGCTTGCGCAAAATGGATGAGATATTGGCCTTCAACAAACAATTCGTCGAAGGCAAAGATTACGAGCAATATTTGACGACTAATCGACCTCCCGAGAAGAGAGTCATCATCGTCACCTGCATGGACGCGCGCCTGACGGAGCTGCTCCCGAAGGCGATGAATATGAAGAACGGCGACGCCAAAATTATTAAAAACGCCGGAGCGATCATCACTTCCCCGTTCGGCAACATCATGCGGAGCGTGCTCGTAGCGCTGTACGAGTTGCATGCCAACGAGGTGTTTCTAGTCGGCCACCACGACTGCGGCATGACCGGCATCGATCCGAACGAGGTCGTCAAGCATATGCAGGCGCGGGGCATTCCCGAGCATGTCATCCATACGCTTCGCCACTCCGGCATCAACCTGTATCGCTGGCTGACCGGCTTCGACAGCGTCCGCGAGAGCGTCGTGAACAGCGTGGAAATCGTTCGCAACCACCCGCTTCTGCCCCCGGGTACGCCTGTGCACGGCCTGATCATTCATCCCGATACAGGGGAGCTCGAGGTCGTTACGGACGGCTACCAGGCTCTGGAAGCTCGCGACTGAGCGCCTTGCGCCTTGCCGACTCCGCCCGCGCGGCGACGACTTCCTCCCGATCGCGCGTCAGATGCCGGTGGATGATATCCTCTCCCGCTCTCGCTCCCGGCAAGCCCCACGTATAGCCTAGCTCGGCGCAGCGACGGCGCGCGGCGGACAGCAAGCGCTCATCGCGAATCGGCAGATCGATGTCGCGATAAGCGGCTCCCGGCCCGCTCCATTCCAGCGCTGTACGCTTAAGCAGTTCGGCCAGCTGGCCGCCGTCGACGCCCAATCGGTCGAACAGCGCGGGCTCCGCTTCCGTCGCGGCTTTGCTCATCAGCTTGATCGCGCCGCCCCAATTTCCCCGACGGGAATGATACTGGCACACCGCGATACGGATCAGCACTAGCCAGCACGTGCGATAAGCCGGCAGCGCATCCTCCTTCCAATATTCCTCCATAATCTCGTGACATTCGAAATAATCCCGCGAGCCATAATATTCGGCCAAAAAATCGATGTACGCTTGAGGATACTCGATCGCGCTCATCCTGCTTCTTCCCCTCTACTGTCTCTTCCTTCTTTCTCTAGCATAGCGCAATTTCGGACGCTCTGCATGGAAATTAAGACAGCGCGTACGACACCGCCTGTTCGGCGGCTCGTCGTCCCTGCTCGATGCAATCGGGAATGCCGACGCCTTCGTAGCCCGCCCCGCACAGCCATACGCCCGGCTTCTCCACCGCCAGATTAGCCCGCAGCTCCCTTAAGCGTTCGCGGTGCCCGACCGGATACTGCGGCATCGAGCGATGGCAGCGGCTGATTTCGATGAACAGCGGCTCGGCGACGATGCCCATCGTCGCTTGAAGATCCGCCCGAACGCTCGCGATCAGCTCCTCTTCCGACAGAAGCAGCCATTCCTGCGCATTCGCCCTTCCGACATAGGTTCTCAGCAGAGCTTTGCCTGGCGGAGCGGCATGGGGCCACTTGGAAGACGACCAGGTACAAGCCGTAATCAGTCTGCCTTCTCTGCGAGGGACTACAAAACCGGAGCCTTGCAGCTTGCCGGGGATGTCCTCAGCGCGATAGGCTAGAGCTATGTTCGCTACCGAAGCATACGGGATGCGCCCTAACCACGCGGTCTCGGCAACATCCGGCATTAGTCTCGCAGCCTCCGCGGCCGGGAGTGCCATAATCAAGCCGTCCGAATGCAGAGCATCTCCGCTTTCTAGCAGCAGTCGATATCCCTCCGCATCCTTTTCGATCCGATTAATGCCCTCTCCCGTCAGCTTCCGGACCGTCGGCAGCGATTGCTCCAATCGTTCCACCAGCGTCGACAACCCTTGATCGAACGTTAGAAACAGGCTTTTTCGCGCGATCTCCGGCCCATCCGCCAATGCGGGCGGCGCGCTTTTCTTGCCTGCCAGCATTCCGATCATCAGGCTGCGATAATCGCGCTCGATCTGGCGGAATTGCGGGAAGGTCGCCTGCAGGCTCAGAGATTGCGTTTCTCCGGCGTATATGCCGGCCAACAGCGGCTCCGTAATGTTGTCCAGCACCTCCCGGCCCAGCCGACGCCGGATAAAACCGCCCAACGATTCGTCGGCGTCGTCCTTCCTTCGCGGCAGCAGCAAATCCATCGCGGCGCGAAGCTTGCCGAGCGGGGATACGAGGCCGGTTTTGACGAAAGGCGCCAGCGCTGTCGGAATGCCGAGCACGAGCCCCAGCGGCATCTCATGAAGCTTCCCTTTATGCAGGATGTAGTTTTTTTTCGCTTGCGGATCCGGATTGGTCGCCGCCAGACGCGCCTCCAAATTCAACTCGCGAATCAGCTTCATGACGGGAGCTTTGCGAGCCAGGAAGGAATCCGGACCCTGCTCGATAATGAAGCCGTCCCGATGAATCGTACGAATATGACCGCCCAGCCTGCGACTTTTCTCCACTAGAACGATGTCGACCGGCATCTGTCGTTCCGCAAAGTATTTAACGGCATAAAAGGCCGCGCTCATTCCCGTAATTCCTCCGCCCGCCACGACGATCTTCAGCCTTTTCCCATCCATCGCGTCCCCGCCTTTCTTCATCCGTCGCTGAACGCTTCAAACGACCGGGCTGATTTCCCGCCATTTCTTCGGAATATAAGCGCAGTACGGATCGCTTTCCAGCTCATCTCCGGTCGTTGCGTACGCTCTTGCCCGAGAGCCGCCGCACAGCTCCTTGAACTCGCATACCCCGCATTTCCCTTTGAGCTGCGATTTATCGCGCAGCCGCTGCAGCAGAGGCGAGGTGCGGTAAATGTCCGGCAGCGGCCGCTCCCGAACGTTCCCGCAGGAGATCGGCAGGAACCCGCTCGGATACACGTCGCCGATATGGCTGATGAAGACGAAGCCGTCCCCGTCGTTAACCCCTTTGTGCGCGCGCCCGAGCAAATCGGCTCTTTTTGCCCCCGCCTGCTCCTGTCCCGCTCCCGCGCGCAGCTTCTCCTGCATAAACACCCTGCGAAAATGGGGCGCTTCCGTCGCTTTCACGCCATACGGCATGCGCTGCTGCACCTGGAACAGCCACTTCATCACCTCTTCGTGCTGCTCGGGGGAAATCATGTCCTTCTCCATGCCGCGCCCGGTCGGTACGAGGAAGAAGACGCTCCACAGTACTGCGCCCATCTCCTTCACCTTCTCGGCCGTCGCGTCAAGATCATGAAGATTGTACTGCGAGACCGTCGTGTTGATCTGGATCGGAATTTGCATCTCCTGTAAATATTCGATTCCTCTCATCGTCAGATCGTAGGAGCCCTTGGTGCCGCGAAAATGATCGTGGATTTCCGCCCGCGATCCGTCCAAGCTGAACGCCCAGCGCGACAGCCCGACCTCCTTCGCTTTACGGATCGCCTCGCGCGTCACTCTTGGCGTAGCGCTCGGGGTCATCGAGACAGGAAGCCGTTTCTCCTCGATCGCATACTGGGCAAGCTCGAACAGATCGGGGCGCATCAGCGGATCTCCCCCAGTGAACACGAACAAAGGGTTGTCCATTTCAGCAATGCTGTCGATCAGCTTCGTCCCCTCTTGAAAGGTCAATTGACGCGGATCGGCGCGATACTGCGCTTCCGCCCGGCAATGCAGACATTTCAAAGCACAGGCTCTGGTCACTTCCCAGATCACGATAAACGGATTGACATTGTAATCTCTCTCGCGAACGATCGACGACATGAGAATGCTCCTTTCGTTTCGGCTACTCTTTGAGCGCGCTCGCGATGGCCGCCCTGCTGCTTCTGTCCGCCCGCCAGCTGCGATGCGGTCGCCCACTGATTCGCCAGGGCGTGTCCTGTCAGAAAACACTGTGATCCACGTCATCATAACATCCTGCCATCTTTCGATGTGTGAGGGTCGTCACAGTCGATCGTCCACGTTTGGATTAAAGTGAGAAAGAGCAGGACGACAAGGAGGACAACCTATGATTATTAAGCTGGACAGCGATCCGATTATGGAGAAAATGAAAGAGCTCTGCGAGACGTTGCTCGGGCAAGAAGCATACAAGGAACTGCGCGATGCAATCGACCATTTCGCTTCGGACGAACAGTCGCTGCAGCAATATGAACGCTTTATGGAGAAGCATCAGCATCTCCGTCAGAAGGAGGACGCGGAGGCGGAACTGACGCCCGAAGAGGTTTCCGCCTACGAGGAAGAAGAACGCGCGTTGTATGACAACCCGATCATTCGCAAGTTTTTGTACGCCCAGCGCGAATTCGGTCAACTGCACAACAAAATCAGCCAGTATTTTACGAAAACGGTCGAACTCGATCGTCTGCCTGAGCCGGGCGACCTCAAGAAGGGCGATTGCGGCTGCGGAGGCAGCTGCGGCAGTGGCCACGGGCACTAAAGGCGATCTTGCATTCCCCACCATACCGCATACCGCAGGCTTGCTTAAGATGAACGATTAAAAAAGAAGCCATATACTTCTCGCAGACTCCTACGAAGAAACTTCCGCGAGGGAAGTAGTCGGAAAATCGTACAACGCAGCTTAAATCAGGCTTAAACGGCGGACGTTTGTCCGAAAAATCGTACAATGCAACTCCATTCAGGCTTATACGGACGACGTTTGTTCGAAAAACCGTACAAAGCGACCAATACCCAAGGGTTGTACGTCACTAAGCGTCTTCGATGATTATACGGATAACCATTGGCGATTATCTGGAAGTGTTAAGGATCATGATTAGCTCGTAGACTGCCCCATACGCTCCTGAAACATTGTAACGGGTTTTCCTATTCCAATTTCAGGAGCGTATAGCATCAGAGGAAGGGAAATACGCCTTGCACCTTTAACATTGATTTTCTTTCGGTGCGACTTGACATTGTGGGCTACACTTTGAACTTGCGAACCCTCTCGGTCAGACCGGTCGATACTTGCTCCAGTACGCCGGCCTGCGTCGCAATTCGATCGACGTAACCGGACTGCTCGTGAGCCGACGCCGATACTTGCTGAGCCGACGCGGCCGTCTGTTGGATAAAATGAACGAATTCCGTCGTCGCTTCGACTACCTCCTCAATAAACCGCGCGATATATTCCGATATTTGCTGCAGCTCCGTCACGCTTCGTTCCGTCCTAAGCACTTGATCCGTAATCGAAGCAAGCGCTTCTCTCCCTTGAACCATAAAAATCGTCTGCCGCTCGACAGCGACCAGCGTGTTCTCCATCGCGGCGACGGTAAGCGCCGTCTCTTCCCGAATCTCTCCGATCATGTCCGCGATTTGCTCTGCGGATGCTTTCGATTGCTCCGCCAATTGGCGCACTTCTCCGGCCACTACCGCAAAGCCCTTGCCCTGCTGTCCGGCTCTAGCCGCTTCAATCGCCGCATTCAGCGCGAGCAGATTCGTCCGGTAGGCAATTTGCGAGATAACCGTCACGATCCCGCCGATCTCCTCGGATCGTCCGCCTAGCGCATGAATCGAACCGACGGACCGTTTGACAGACTCCATAACGGAGTCAAGATGCGCGACGGCTTCCCCGATCGCCGATTCGCCTCTTTTCGCCTCTTCCGTGGACTGGCCGGCGACGGAAGCGGCCGTGCGGGCTTTGGCCTCCCCGTTCACGATCTCGCGCTTGGCGCGCTCCACCAGCTCCATAACCGAGCCGGCCCGCTCCGACTGCCGCATCGCTCCTGCCGCAACTTCGTCCACGGCCAGAGAAATTTGCCGGGAGGCTTCGCCCGTATGGGCGGCCGTCAACGTCAATTCGCGGCTGGCATCGGACAATTGCGCCGACGTCTGCATCATCCCCCGTGCCAATGCGGACAAGTCGCCGACCATGCTGCCGAAGCTCTTGAACAACTGCCCGGCTTCATCCCGACTTTTGATCTCTCCCGTCATCGCAGTGAAATCTCCTTCCGCGACGCGTCGGACCTCCTCATTGACGATTTTGAGCGGCGCGATCGTTCTTCGCACGAACCAGATTGTGATCGCCGCGGCCGCGAAAGGCAGCGCCAAACAGATTAACATTAAGTCCTTGATCATTGTCCACGTCCGCTCGCTCAAAATGGCGGCGTCGAAATCGATCGCGTTCAGCGCAATCAACGTCCCGTTCGGATCGTTATTTTCGAAGATCGGCGCATAGCCCGTTATTCGCTTGCTGCCGGCAAATTCGTACACATCGGAGTAAGCGGGATGTTTCATCGTACGGATCATATCAAGCGCTTTCTCATCCAGATAGAAGGAGTCCCCCGCCTTTACGCCTTGCGCTTGCAGCGCTGCATCTGCCGCTAACACCTTACCGTCCAGCGACAAAATATATTGATTTTTGAAGATCGGCTTGTGCGCAATCGTCCAGCCGATGTCTCGTTGCACCCGATCGAGCGGGGCGGCATCGCCGTCCGCCAGTCGCTTGACCTCGCCGGAGGAGAAAATGCCGAGCGTAATGTTGGCGCAGCCGATCAATTCCTCTCCTGCCGCGGCCTTAATCTGATTGTAGCTGTTCCAATAGCTGACAAAGATGACGATGGCCGAACTGGCAAGGACGATGGACAGGACGATAGCGGTCATTTTCCCAGTGATCCCGGCTTTCATAATTCCCTCCGATAGAATTGGACTATTAAGGACTGCTAAATTATAGCAAGAAAAGAAATTCCGGTTAGTGAGAAAAGTCACTTTGGAGGACGGAAACAAACATTCTGTGGAAATCGACCGAAAATCGCCCGCATTGTGATTAAAATCACTTAATAAACACTACATATTGTATTAAAATTCTTTTCATCGCCCACATATAGAAAGTGAAAACAGGAGGTGATACGGTTAATCGCAATACTATTAAAGGAGTGATTTCGGTATGCTCGCGTTTTATCCCGGTTTCATTCGTACGTTCGACGATCTCCCGGGGCGCGTATCTTTGCTGATCCATAGCTGGAACGGCTGCAACATGCGCTGCTTCGGCTGCCACAATTACGACGAGTTGATCGCGACCAAGCCGGATGCGCGTCGGCTCACCGCGACGCAGGCCGTCGAACGCATTCATGCCAATGCCGGTTTGTTTGACGCTCTGCTCGTCAGCGGAGGGGAGCTTCTAATGAACAACGCCTCCGACCTTTCCGACTTCTTCCGTCGTGTCCGCGATGCGTTCGAGGGCGTAGTTATCGTGTACACGAACGGCACCTATCCGCGAAAATTGCAAATGCTGCTGGATTGGCGACTGATCGACGGCGTACATATCGATATGAAGCTGCCCTATCATCTGCTGGATCCCGACGAGGACTCCGACGTCTATGAAACGATTATCGGAACGGTTCCATCCCGGAGCTTGTGCCGGAACATGCTGGAATCCGTGGAAGCCGTCATCCGGCACAACGGCGCGAACAGTCAAGTGCGAACCGTGCGGTATCCGCAGTTAAGCGATGAATATTTTGAGCGGATTCGCGCTTATGTGAACGGATTAAACGCCAAGCACGGCAGCCGTGTTCCTTACTTTCTCAATCCGTACCATCCGCCGCAATCGAAGCGGCCGCATCAGCACCATTAATTTGGAGGGATATCCATGTTCAACCGCACCGAAGAAATTATCGATACGTTTACTTCCCCGTCGGAAACCAAGCAAGCCGATTACTTGAAACGAGAGAACAGCAACTTCGTCTACTCCCTTCCGCTCCTACGGCACAATCTGACCAACTTTTCGGAGGAGCGCTATCTGCTGGAACGCGTGCTCCCGGCCAAGCTGACCGAGCTGTATCGGGACGGAGTCGTCTATATCCACGACAAGCAGCTCAGCCCTTATTGCCTAAGCGTATCGTGCAAAGATATTGCCGCCAAAGGCATCCCCACGCTGGCCAAAAATATGATGAGCTCCAAGCCGACACGCAAGCTGGATACGCTGCTCCGGCATTTTAGCAACGTTGTCGTGCTCATGTCCCAGCAGGTGTCCGGAGCGGTTATGCTGTCGCAGATGACGACGATCTCCGCCTCCTACCTGTATGCGGAGGAATGCATCCACGGCCGTCGCTTCACGGTGGACGAGCTGATACAGCTATTCCAGAGCTTGATCTGGGAGATGAACATGCCGCTGCGCGGCGGCTCCCAGTCTGCGTTCACCAACATCACGCTCGAATTCGGCAAACCGTCCGACGAAATCAAGGACGAACTGGTCATCATAGGCGGAGCGCCGCTCGACATTCGTTATCGCGACATTCCCGCCGATTACTTCGACCGGATCAACAGCGCCGTCATCGAAGTGATGAAGCAAGGCACGGGCAACGGCATTCCGTTCACCTTCCCGCTGCTCACCGTGCCGATCGACGATGAATTCGACTACGGCAACCGGCTGTTTCTGGAGCTGCTCGACGGCATGTACCGCTGGGGCGGAGTCTATTTCGAGAATTTCCGAACCGCTCCTTTTCAAGACGAGCGCTACAGACGGCTTAACCCGTTCATGAAGCCGCGCGACCCGGAGGCGAGCCGCAGTCTATGCTGTCGTCTACAGATCGACTTGAACGTGTTGTCCAGAGTCGGCAGCGGCATCTTCGGCAGCTCGACCGGCTCGACCGGCGCGGTGCAGGTGCTGAACTTGAATCTGAACCGGATGCTGCTCGAATACGGCCATAACGAAGATCTGCTGTTCTCCAAGATCGCCGAGTTTTTGAACGTTATGCAGAAAGGACATATGGCCAAGCGAAAATGGATCGAGCGGAACAAGGAGCTGTATCCGACCTTCTTTGCCTTTAATCGCGACCTGTCCAACTATTTCAACGTGTTCGGCGTTGCCGGCATGCACGAAGGCCTGATTAACTGCGGATATACGGGCGGTATGAGCAGTGAGGCCGGCAAGCGGCTGGCGCATCGTATTATGCAGTTTATTACCGAACGGATCAACGAATTTATCGTGCGGGATCGCGTAGCCTGCGGCATCGAGTACGCGCCTGGAGAGAACGCGGCGATCAAGTTGGCCCGCCACGACGTCAAGTGGGCCCGTAGCCGAAACCGAGACATCTTCGTGCAAGGTTCGGGAGATCATGTTTACTTGACGTCCGGGTGCATGCTGCCCTTTAGCGAAGATGACTTTACCCGGCAGATCGAGAATAGCGCGGAGTTTCAAGCGTATGCCACTTCGGGAAGCATTCTGCACCATTTCCTGGAAAGTAAAGTGTCTCCCGAGCGATTGGCCGATTATTTGCGGAAAATTTTCGATAAGCCGATCCAGTACATCACCTTGACCCCGACTCTGACCAGTTGCCTGGCCTGCAGCCGGCAGATCGTCGCCGACGACGGCAAAAATCTCGAGACCTGCCCCGTATGCGGCAGCGACGATCTGGCGACATATAGCAGGGTGATCGGCTATGTTAAAATGATCGCTCGCAAAAAAATCCGTGTTGACGAAGAGGGCTGCTACTCGGGGCAGTTCAACTTCTGGAGCAAGGCAAGACGCTTCGACTGGAATACGCGCAAACGGCTGAAGGAGGAAACCCTTCAGTAAGCGCCAGCAAAAACAAGGAGGCCCGACTTGCCGGCATCTTCATGCGGCGGAATCGGGCCTCTTCGCTATTCAGGAAATAGAAGGACGGTCAGGATTAGAAATTGCAAAGCGCCGACGATTTCCATGATGCCGACTTTGGCCGGCCTCATCGCTTTGCCGGCGTAGGCGAACGCGCGCAGGGCCGGAAATACGAACGGAATCGTCATTAACGGGGAGCCCAACGCCAAGGGAACTATTAAAGCCAATAGATGGTAGATACGCGCATAAGCGGTCCAACGGGAGTTCTGCCGTTCTCTGAACACCGTTTTGACGAAAAAGGCGGTCCCCATGAAATAGATCAAGTTAAACGCCGTGAGCGCAGCCATTTTAGCGCCCCATTCTCCCCCTCCCGCCAAGTAAGCGGCAGCGGCGGCAAGCGAAAAGCTGACGATGGCGCATAGGTCGTTCAACAATGCTCGTTCCGTCTTCCGCTTCGAGTGCCAGACGTTCACGGCCAGCAGCGCTACCAACGGAATTCCGAAGTAGGCCAGCTGCGGACGATCGATCAGCGGCACAATTAGACATGCGAGCGCGCCCAGCGCATAACCCGCGCCCCACTTCAACATATAAGCTCTGTTAGACGCTCGCTTCACCGCTTGCAGGAGCGGATACGACGCCAAATATAGAAGCAGCCACCCAACGAAGAGCGGCGCATGAATCCACTGCGGAGCTGCGACCGCCATGCCGGTCAAGAACGGCACGCTGACCATCGCCCATCCTCCGTGTTCGTGAGGAATCACCAGTTTTTTCTTCTTTTTCATTGCCACTCCCCCGTCACCGGTCCGCAGCCTCCTGCGTATCGAGCGCAAGCAGGCTCTCGTACTGTTCCGGCGTATTCAAATTCAGGACAAACCTGGAATCGATTCCGTTGCGCCTGAATTCGGCCTCCTCCACCTTCACGCAGCGGATCGCGTCCAGAAAACCGTTGACCCGAAACTGTCCTCTGCCGAATAGATACGGAATTCGTTCGACGCAGCTTTTGTCGTAAATGCCGTGAAACGGATACATTTGTCCGTGGAAGTACGGAACCGCCGCCTCGCCGTCTCCCTCGGTCTTGACAGCCAGCAGCGTTCGGGCCGCTTGCGGAGAGATAAACGGCATATCGCAAGCTACGACCCATACGTTAGTATGACAAGCAAGCGACAATGCGGCGTGAATCCCGCCGAGCGGGCCTTTATCGGGATAGAAGTCGGTAATGATTCTGACATTGTTGTCGACAAGAGGAAGAAACGTTCTCGGTTCATTCGTGACCAGTATAATCTCCGAGCAGATTTCCTTCAGCTTTCCCAGTTGGCGATGAATCATCTTCTCTTCGCGAAACGGCAGCAGCGCCTTATGAACGCCTCCCATTCTCCGGCTTCTTCCCCCGGCCAGAATGATTCCGGAGAGGCAGGCTCGCTCGTCAATCGGCAATCGATCGGTCGTATCCAACATCGCATTCCTCCGGATTTCTATGGAATATTGCGCTTCTTCCCCGTTCTCCCATTATTGTCCTCGCCAATCGATTCCTCTATGACATAACTCACAGCCTTGCGGGCAAAAGTTCGCTATTCTGTTGAAAATCGATCTCATTAACGGATAGCTATTGATTCGATTTTCGCTAGAATTTAAACTAGAAACAATTGCCCGCCTTACGTTCGGCCGAACGCCGTCATTCGCGCCGCTTCGTTAATCCGATTCGCAAGGAGGATGTTCATGAGCAAGGATAAAGCGTCCGCATTCCTGCATCAGGTTCCGCTGTTTCACGATTTGAATCCGCAGGAAATGGCGAGAGTCGAGGAAATTACAATATCCCGTTCCATCTCGAGAAGGTCCGTCGTTTTCACCGAAGGCAGCGAGAAAGAGGCCGTCTACTTCATCCGCAACGGTCTGGTAAAGACGTTCAAGACGGACGAAAACGGCCATGAGCAGATTGTATCTTTCCTGAAGACCGGCGACATGTTCCCGCATACCGGCTTTTTCAATCAAAACCCGTATCCGGCAACGGCCGAAGCGATCGTCGACACGCAGCTGCTGGCGATTCCCGTCAAAATGTTCGAGCGGTTGATGATGAATACGCCGTCCATCGCGATCAAGATGATGCGCGTGATGGGCGACAAGATTCGGGAGCTGCAGGAGAAGCTTCAAGTCTTGTCCGGACAGGATGTCAAACATCGCGTGCTGTCGTTCCTGCTTCAGCTTGCGGAGCATCACGGGGACATGAAGGACAACAAAATTACGATCAATCTGCCGATGACGCACCAGGAGATCGCCAACTCCATCGGAACGACGAGAGAGACGATTAACCGGCTGCTCAATCAGTTCAACAAAGACGAACTGCTCGAAGTCGATCGCAGCCGGATCGTCATTATCGATCTTGAAGCGTTAAAGCAGCAGAAGGAGATCAAGTAGCGCCAATCCTCGTGGCGCTTTTAGACTCGCCCCTGCTCGACCCTTGGAAACAGCACGTTGTTCTCCAGATGAATGTGCTCGAACAGGTCCGCCTCCAGCTCGACCAGCTTGCCGAATGCGAGCGAATAGGTTGTGCACGCTTCCGCAGGCAGCGCGTAACCGTCCGACTTCGCTCTCATTTCCTTCAGATAGTCTCCGACGACGCTGTGGTCTTGCTCCAGGTCGTCCAGCCCTTCGACCGCTTTCTGTTGCGCCTCCGCGCTCGGCTCGGCCGCATAGCGCTTCAGCAGAGGGAAAAGCGCCTCTTCTTCGGCGATCAGATGCTGATCCAGCTCGATTTTCATTTGATGGAACTGTCTATGCAATGCGGCGAGCTCGGGATGCCCTGCGCCATGAACGCGGAGCACCTTTGTCAGCAGTTCGCTGATCAACGGCAGCTCCTTCTTCAAATACCCGTGGTGGCGAGTAACGATATGATCGATTAAATCCGCGATCGGCGCCGTCTTCCAGTCCGCTTCTGCCGCTACGTTCCTCGCGGCTGCTTCCTCATAGCTTTCGTTCAAGCGGCGCAGAAGCTCGTCCAAATCCAGCTGCTGGCCGCGAGCGGCCTCCGCCAACGGGCGATCCCCGCCGCAGCAGAAATCGATTTTCGTCTCCTTGAACAGATGGCTGGCTCCCGGAAAATCGGCCACAATGTCGCCGATTTTCTCTTCTCCGTTAAATTGCTGGCTCATATCCGATCCTTCCTTTCATTTTCTATAGGTTCACCCCCAGTATAGGCATAACCGCCGCCCTGCTCTGTGACGCAGAACACACTTTAGCGGCCCGGACGGCTCAAGATGTGAGATGTATCACACTTGACGCTGTATTCCTTTGCTATACTTGCTCCAACGTATCTTGGAGGTGGCTTATGTGACTACCGCTCACCAGCAAACCGAATGCCGCTCGATCTGCAACTCTTCCTTATTTTCCGACGATAATCTGCAGAAACTGCAGCAAATTATGTACTTCCAAAATCTGAACGCGAACGTTAACGTATTCCGCGAAGGAGATTCCGCTGGGAGTCTATATTTTATTCAATCGGGCAAGGTCAAATTGACGAAGCTGTCGGAGGAAGGCAAGGAATACATTATGTCCTTGTTTCATGAAGGGGACTTTTTCGGCCAGCTCGACCCTTCCCCCAAAGCGTTCCATCAGTTCACCGCCGCAACGATCGAGAAGTGCGTCGTAGGCGTATTTCAAAAGAGCGATCTGGAAGTGCTGCTCTGGCAGCACGGCGATTTAGCGATCGAATTCGTCAATTGGATGAGCTTCATGCATCGGCTGACCCAGACGAAGTTCCGCGACCTCGTCATGCTGGGCAAGCCCGGCGCGCTCTGCTCCACCTTGATTCGCCTGTCCAACACCTACGGGCGTAAAGACGAGAAAGGCATCCATATTACTATGAAGCTGACAAATTCCGAATTGGCCGACTATATCGGCTGCGCGCGGGAAAGCGTAAACCGGATGCTCGGAGATCTGCGCAGAGCGGGCGCCATTCTCATGAACGACGGAATGATCACCATTACGAATTTGAGTTACCTGCAAGCGATGTGCCGGTGCGAATTGTGCCCCAAGAACTTGTGCCGGATGTAAATCCAGCGGACAACGGACGGATAATCGACCAACGGGCTATCCCATAAGCAGAGCTGCTTGAGATGATCGATAGACTAAAAAAAGGGGATGCACCTCTCCGGAGACTGCCTTATACGCACCTGAAATGACTATGCAACGGGTTTACCCATTGCCATTTCAGGTGCGTATAGCAGCGAAGGGAGGTACATGCCCCTTTCACCTTAATGTCGATTATCTACGACGATACAGCACATAACTTCTTCTTAAATAGCCCAAGGGCAAGCTGAACACATGAACGAGCCGCGTAAACGGGAACACGAGATACAGCGCAAACGTCGTCAAAATATGAATCTTGAACCCGATCGGCACTGTCTCCATAAGCTCGGGGTTCGGCTGGAACGCCAGTACTCCCCGCAGCCACGGGTTGATCGTTGTCCGGTAATCGAAATCGCCGTGGCTCATCGAGCTGGCCGCCGTCGCCGCCAGTCCGGTGAACAGAACGACGATCAGCACGATCAGCGCCACCCGGTCTCCCAGACTGCTGGTTGCACGAATGCGAGCATCGGCATATCTGCGATACAGCAATAGAAGCGATCCGGCAAACGTGACGATGCCCGCAGGCATCCCGCCGACAATCGCCGCAAGATGGTATGCCTCATCGCTGATTCCTAACCCCCGGTACACTTCAACCGGAATGAGCAAGCCGGCGATATGTCCGCAGAATACGGCCAGAACGCCGTAATGAAACAACAGGCTGCCCCATCTCAACTTGCGTTTTTCCAGCATTTCGCTTGATTTGGACGTCCAACTGAACGGGTTGGTAACGTACCTCCAGACTAATCCGGAGATACAAAGCGTCAGAACCACGTAAGGGAGCGCGCCCCACAGCAGTACCTCCATCGTCTATCCTCCCTCTCTCGCCGATAATATCGATTCCTGCGCTTCATCCGAAGGCATCGCGGGAACCATTCGCAAGAGCAATTCCATCAATGCCGCATACGGGCTGGCCGCCTCCGCCAGCTTTCGCCGAATCGATTCCAGCTCCTTCGTTCTCGCTGTAAGCAGCGCCCCCGACGAATCCCAAGGAGCGGCCGAAGCAAATTCGAGCATCAGAGGAAGATAATCGGGCAGCTCGCTTCCCGCCAGCTCAAAGCCCTCCGCGGCATAACGCCGCTTCAACTCCAGCAGGGCCGGTCCGCGGTCGCGTTCCTCGCCGTGCTGCTCATAGGTTAAATACAGGTTGGACGCCTTGCCGAAATCAAACGTTCGCACATAACTGTCCTGCCACTGCATATCGTCCGTCTCCTCCGCCGCTTGCAGAAAGGCGATCAGAATTCGGCCGGCATCGGCATCGGGAAGGGCTTCCGCCTCCTCGCGGCAGAGCGGAAGCTGGTCTCGCCACGCCCGATCGGGGTATTGAAACAAATAGGATAGAATCCCGCAAGCCGTCTGGTTCGTCTCGATATCCATCCGCAGCTCCTCCTTGGTCAAAATACGCCGCACGCGCCCGGACCGCCCACGAAATCAAGCCCGCAGCTGCCCTGTTCGTTAAACAAATCGGCAACTTGCTCGCGATGCGCCGGCGGAATGACAAAACGGTCGTCGTATTTGGCGATCGCCAGCAGCCGGTACATATCCTCCACCGTCTGGGCGCTTTGCCCGATCGCCTCCAGCATCGCCGGATCGCTGACGCGCCCGGTTTGCTTGTTGCGCATATGAATCCGCATAACGGCCATTTTGCGCAGGACTTCCCGAATCAGCCTCGAATCTCCCGCGGTCAGCAGGTTGGCCAAATAGTCGACCGGGATTCTCATGCTGTCGATCGCCGGGAAAATGTCGTTCGGGTCCAGCGCACTGCCCTGCCCTTCGATCCGGTTCGTAATCGGGCTGAGCGGAGGCACATACCACACCATCGGCAGCGTCCGGTATTCCGGATGCAGAGGCAGAGCGATCCGCCACTCCATCACCATTTTATAGATCGGCGAGCGCTGCGCGGCCTCGATCCAATCCTCCGGGATGCCTTCCTTGCGCGCTTCCCTGATCACTTCAGGGTCGTGCGGATCAAGAAAGATGTCCATCTGCGATTCATACAGGTCTTGCTCGTTCTCGACCGAAGCGGCGGCTTCAACCTTGTCCGCGTCATAGAACATCAGCCCAAGATACCGAATGCGACCGACGCAGGTTTCCGAGCAGATCGTCGGCAAGCCGGCCTCAATGCGCGGAAAGCAGAGCGTGCACTTCTCTGCCTTGTTCGTCTGCCAATTGAAGTACACTTTCTTGTACGGGCAGCTGGATACGCAAAACCGCCACGCCCGGCAGGCATTCTGGTCAACCAGCACGATTCCGTCCTCTTCCCGCTTGTACATCGCTCCCGATGGACAGGATGAGACGCAGGACGGGTTGATGCAATGCTCGCATATGCGCGGCAAGTACATCATGAACACCTGTTCGAAGTCCATCTTGATCTCTTCCTCCAAGCCGCGCATGTTCGGATCCTCCATTCCGGTTACATGCGCGCCAGCCAGGTCGTCCTCCCAGTTCGGCCCCCATTCAATATTCATATAACGTCCGGTCACCGTCGATTTCGGCCGGGCTACCGGCTGGTGTTTTTTGGCCGGGCTGTTCGTCAGCTTCTCGTATTCGTACGTCCACGGCTCGTAATAGTCGTCAAGCGTCGGCTGGTCCGGGTTATGGAAAATGTTCAGCAGCCTTTTGGCTCGGCCGCCCGATTTCAATTCCAGCTTGCCGTTCTTTAGCTCCCAGCCGCCTTTGTAGCGCTCCTGATCTTCCCATTGCTTCGGATAGCCGATGCCCGGCTTCGTCTCGACGTTGTTAAAGTACATGTACTCTGCACCAGGACGGTTCGTCCACGTATTTTTGCACGTTACGCTGCACGTATGGCAGCCGATGCATTTGTCCAGATTCATGACCATGCCGACCTGCGCTTTAATCTTCAAGCCAGATCACCTCCTGCAGCTTCCGAATGATGACATGCAAGTCCCGCTGATTGCCGGTTGGACCGTAGTAGTTGAAGCCGTAGCTGAGCTGCGCGTAGCCGCCGATCATATGCGTCGGCTTGACATGGATGCGGGTCGGGCTGTTGTGGGTTCCGCCCCGCGTCTGGGAAATCGGCGTGCCCGGCACGTTGATATGCCGGTCCTGGGCGTGGTACATAAACGCCATGCCGCGCGGAATCCGGTGCGAGACGACGGCGCGGGCGACGACGACGCCGTTGCGGTTGAAGCACTCGATCCAGTCGTTGTCGACCACTTCGGCCTCCGCCGCATCTTCGTGGTTCATCCATACCGTCGGACCGCCGCGGAACAGCGTCAGCATCGGCAAAGCGTCGTAATACATGCTGTGAATCGACCATTTGTTGTGCGGCGTCAAGTAATTCAGCACGATTTCCTTGCCGCCTTCGATAGGCCGTTTACTGTTCCGATTAAACGGCGTATGCTTGAGCGTCGGCTTAAACGTCGCCAGCGTCTCGCCGAATTCGCGCAGCATCTCGTGATCGATATAGAACTGCTGACGACCTGTCAGCGTGCGCCAAGGAATGAGCCGCTCCACATTGGTCGTGAACGGGGAGTAGCGGCGCCCGCCCTTCTCCGAGCCGCTGAATGCGGGGGAGGTAATCACCGTCTTAGGACGGGACGTAATTTCCTCGAAGGTAAAGCATTCTTCCGCGCGTTCTTCCGCCAAATCCTTTAATTGCAGGGCTGTTTTCTTCTCCAACGACTCCCACGCCCGTACCGCCATATGACCGTTCGTCGTGGACGACAGCGTCAATATGGCCTCGGCCACGCGGCGATCGGTGCTCAGATCCGGACAGCCCTCCGCCAGCCCCTGCCTTATCTTGCCGAGCATTCCTTTCAGCTTCTCGTACTCCGGCGCGGCAGACCACGAGATACCCTTCGTGCCAATCGGCTTGTCTCTGACCAACGGGCCAAGCGCAACCATTTTCTCGTAGACGGTCGTATAATCGCGCTGCACGACATGGAAATGCGGCATCGTGCGCCCGGGAACCGGCTCGCACTCCCCCTTGCTCCAATCCCGGATGCGACCCAGCGTTTGCGCCAGTTCGTCCGGCGAATCGTGCAGCAGCGGAGTCGCGACGATGTCGTGCTGCGGCCGATCGAATTGCTGCTTGGCCATCTCCGAGAACGTCCGGGCCAGCTCCTTGAAAATGTTCCAATCGGAGCGAGATTCCCATTGCGGATTCACCGCGGGATTAAAGGGATGAACGAAAGGATGCATATCCGTACTGCTCAGGTCGCTCTTCTCGTACCAGGTCGCCGCGGGCAGCACGACGTCCGAATACAGCGCCGTCCCGGCCATCCGGAAGTCGAGATTAACCATCAAATCCAGCTTTCCTTCGGGGGCTTGCTCGGCCCATGCGATTTCTTCCGGCCTGAAGCTGTTGGCATCGTCGTTCAGCAGCCCGTTGGTCGTTCCGAGCAAATGCTTTAAGAAGTACTCATGGCCCTTGCCCGAACTGGAAATGAGATTCGCCCGCCACACGAACAGCACGCGCGGGAAGTTAACCGGATCGTCGGGCGCCTCGATCGAGAACTTGATATTTTTCTCTTGAAGCTGCCGCGCCACATAGGCGGAAATCTCCTCGTTCGTGACGGCTCCAGCCTTGCGGGCGTCCTGATACAGCTCAAGCGAATTGCGGTCGAACTGCGGATAGGAAGGCAGCCAGCCCAATCTTGCGGCCATCACGTTATAATCGGCCACATGCGCATACCGAGCCTTGTCCGCCAGCGGCGAAACCAGACTGTCTACCGACATTTCCTCATAGCGCCATTGATCCGTCGCAAAATAGAAGAACGACGTTCCGTTCTGCAATCTCGCAGGTCCTCCCCAATCCCGGGCGAACGCGATTGTCTGCCAGCCTTCCGCAGGACGCAGCTTCTCCTGTCCGACATAATGCGCCCAGCCCCCGCCGTTAACCCCTTGGCAGCCCGTCATTACGACTAGGTTAAGAATCGCCCGGTAAATAACGTCGGAATTGTACCAATGGTTAATGCCCGCTCCGACGATAATCATGGATCGGCCTTGCGTCTCGACGGCGTTACGGGCGAATTCGCGCGCAATCTGTACGACCGCATCCCGATCGACGCCCGTAATGCTCTCCTGCCAAGCCGGCGAGAACGGCTTGCTTTCCTCGTCCAGGTCTGCTCCTCCCGCATCCAGTCCGCGATCTACGCCGTACTTGGCGAGTACCAGGTCGTAGACCGACGTGACGATAAGCGTTTTGCCTCCGCTCACAATGCGTTTGACCGGGATCGTCCTCTCCATCAGATGGCGACCGTCATCGTCGAAATAAGGAAGCCGGATCGTCGTCGTCTCGTTATGAACGCCCAGCAGGGATAGCCGAGGATCGATCGGTCGCTGTCCGTCCGCCGTCTCCATTCGCAAATTCCATGTGCCCTCTTCGCCCCACCGAAAGCCAAGGCTGCCCTTCGGCACGGCAAGAGCTCCGCTGTTGTCGTCGTACACGACCGTTTTCCACTGCATGTTGTTGCCCTTCTCGCCCAGATCGTCGGCGACAAGGAAACGTCCGGCGGAGTAAGCTCCATCCTGCTCCTCGATCAGCACCAGGTTGGGGAAATCCGTATACTGTTTCGCATATTGAATAAAGTAAGCGGTCGGATTTTCCACGTAAAATTCTTTCAGGATGACGTGGCCCATCGCCATGGCCAGAGCGCCGTCCGTGCCTTGTTTGACCGACATCCACGTGTCCGCGAATTTAACGAACTCCGCGTAGTCGGGGCTGACGGAAACGACCTTCGTCCCGCGATAGCGAACCTCGGCCAAGAAGTGGGCGTCAGGCGTTCTCGTCATCGGGAGATTGGAGCCCCATACGATGATATAGCCGGAGTTAAACCAGTCGCTGCTCTCGGGCACATCGGTCTGATCGCCCCAAATTTGCGGGGAGGCCGGCGGCAAATCCGCATACCAATCGTAGAAGCTGAGCAGCGGAGAGCCGATTAGCGATAGAAAACGGGAGCCGGCGGCATAGCTGACCATGGACATCGCCGGAATCGGTGAGAAGCCGATAATTCTGTCGGGACCATACTGCTTAATCGTATGAATCATGGACGCGGAGATAATCTGCGTCGCCTCGTCCCAGGAGGCGCGGACGAGGCCGCCTTTGCCTCGAGCGGTTTTATACTTCTTGACGAGCTCGGGATTGTCCGAGATGCTTGCCCAGGCCCTTACCGGGTCTCCGCCCTCCCGGCGCAGCGACTCCCGCCACAATTCCAACAGCACGCCGCGCACGTAAGGATATTTCACACGCAACGGGCTGTACAAATACCAGGAAAAGCTCGCGCCTCGCGGACAGCCGCGCGGCTCGAATTCCGGCATATCCGGGCCTGTGGACGGATAATCCGTCGCCTGGTTTTCCCAAGTGACGATGCCGTCCTTCACGTAAATTTGCCAGCTGCACGAGCCGGTACAGTTGACGCCGTGCGTCGAGCGCACGACTTTGTCATGCTGCCACCGTCGGCGGTATACGTCCTCCCAATCGCGACTGGCAGGCGACACCTCGCTCCAGCCCTCGGAATGCTGCTCCCGTCTGGCGAAATATTTGAGTTTGCGGAATAACGGCGTTCTCGACTTGCCCATAGTTCTCCTCCTTGTCCGGATGTGAAGGTTCCCCTCGGATGATCCGATCGTAACTGTAGTTCAATGTACCATCGGGCGAATTCGACAAGCAGTGACGGTCGTCACCTCCCTTGAAAAAGCCAACTTCCTTTAGCCGCCGATTTGCGACATCCTCCTCGCCGTCGGGGTTCGCGACCGGCTTGCTCCGTCCAGCGCCGCAGCCATCTCGTGCGTCTCCGGCTTCGCGGCCAGCGCTCGTCGGAACAGCGCCTCGATTGCGGCGGGATCGCCGGCATGCTTGCGAACGTTGTATTCGTCCGACCAGTACAGGCACGACTTGATATTCCCGTCGGCCGTAAGCCGCAGACGGTTACAGCTTCCGCAGAAATGCTCGCTGACCGGATGGATAAGCCCGAAGGTGCCGACCGCGCCATTCAGACGGTAGCTGTTCGCCGGTCCGTTGCCGTACACGTCCCGGCAAGGCGCGAAGCTCCACCCCTTCCTCCGGCAAGTGTCCAGAACGTGTTCCAACGGCAAATATCCCGTTTTCCAGCTCGGACTCTCAAACCCGATCGGCATGTATTCGATAAACCTGACGTGAATCGATTCCTCCTGGGTCATGCGCAGAAACCGCTCGACCTCGTCGTCGTTCGTCCCTTTCATCAGCACGACGTTCAGCTTGATCGGATCGAAGCCGACGCGGCGGCTCTCTTGAAGACCTGCCAGCACTTTGCGAACGTCGCCGCCCCTCGTGACGGCCGCATATCTGTCCGAGTCAAGCGAATCGAGACTGACGTTCACGCGGGTAATTCCAGCCTTCTTCAGACGTTCTGCAAATGCAGCCAAATAAATCCCGTTCGTAGACAGGGCGATATCCTCGATGCCCGGAATCGCGGACAGCATGGCTACCAGCCGGTCAAGCTCCTTTCTGACCAGCGGCTCTCCGCCTGTAAGTCTTAGCCTCTTTACGCCGAGGGGGGCAAGCGTCGCCACGACTTCGACGATCTCCTCGTAAGACATAATTCGATGTCCCGGCTCGAACTGCATCCCTTCTTCCGGCATGCAGTATACGCAGCGCAGATTGCAGCGATCCGTTACCGATATCCGCAAGTAATCGTGAACTCTGCCATACCGGTCAATCAATCGATTCTCCACTCGCTTCACTCCCCTTAGGCTTCCTAAGTATAGGCAGGAGCGCCCTCGACAGCTGTGATTCACATCACCGCCGCACGGCGATAACGCATGTGTCACAGACAATTCAGAACTGGCGAAAATCCGCCCTATATGTGACCGCGGTCACACAGCCCTTACATCGCCTGCTCTATAATCGGGGACGTAAAGCTATTCACTCCTGAGGAGGAATGTAAAATGAGTCAATTTGCCGCTATCGTCAACGCCACGGAGTACCCGCCGCATCTGAAGCACAAAGTCATATTCGAAACGTTCGGGAATCTAGCGCCGAACGAGGCGATGCTGCTCGTGAACGATCACGATCCGATCCCTCTCCGCTATCAGTTCGAAGCGAATCATGCGGAGCGTTTTACGTGGGACTACATCGAACGCGGACCTGCGGTGTTCCAGGTCAGAATCGGGAAAATCTGATGGCTCGCGTCGATGTCCTCGATGAGAAGACGATCAAAATTACGGTCGCCTTGGAGGATGCGATCTCGATGGTTCGGGAAGCCTCCCTGCGGATTGACGACTATGCCTCCGAGATTGTGACCATCTACGAGAAAATGCCCGAGTTCCACTATACGTATTTCTGCTTCTACGCCTATGAATCGGCCCGTCTGTTCGAAGGAATGCTGGGCGTCGATCCGAAGGACTACACCTCCTTCTCCCTCGATGCGCCCGATTCTTTTTTCTATTCCTTGTACGGTGGCATGGCGGGTTTGTACGAAGAGGCTAAACGGCGGGAGACATTAACTGTCGAGGGGTGAACGAGCATGGAACGCAAAGACGCCAAAGTTGTCGAACTGGATGTCAGGCCCCATCTTCGCAAGAAGCTGGAGCCGTTTCAACTGATCATGGATTCCGTAAAAAGTCTCGACAAGGACGACATCTTCGTCCTGCACGCCACCTTCAAGCCGACGCCGCTCTTCGGCGTGCTTAAGATGAAAGGCTTGGCGGGCAAAGCCGAACGGATCGGTCCCGAGCATTGGATTTCCACTTTCGTGAACAAGAAAAATAAAAGCTGGCTCGACGGATCAAGCGAAGGCGAGGACAACGGGGAAAATGAAGCTCAGGGAACAGGAAGCGAAGCCGTGCCGGATGGAGAGGCAAAAGTGGTTTCATTGGACAACCGCGGCTTGGAGCCGCCCCAGCCGATGATCCGCACGCTGTCCGCGCTTGACCGCTGCCGTCCGGGAGACGAGGTGCACATTCATAACGACCGCGTGCCGATGTTCCTGATCGAGGAGCTGCACAGCCTAGGCTACCCCTATACCGTAGAGGAGCAGCCGGACGGATCGGCCAAAGTCAAAATACAAAAAGCGTAAGGAGGCGAGAACGATGTCCCGTCTCCCCTTTCTTTTTATCGTAACCGGAATTGCCGGATTCGTGCTATTCCATGCGCTCTCGTTGTTTTCGCTGTCCGGTTGGCTGGGCGAGGAGCTGCGCGGTCCGAGCGGTTGGTTTCACATCCATCTGTTCGTGCTCGGCTGGGCGACTATGCTGGCTATGGGCGCGGTTTATCAGTTGATTAACGTCATTCTGCAGTCCTCGTTGTATAGCGAACGCTTAGGTTATGTTCATTATGCGCTGTTCACCGTCGGCTTGTCGGGTCTGCTCATCGGCTTCATTCGGGGCGAAATCTATTGGATCGCCGCCTTCGCTTCGCTCGCGTTCTGCGGAATCGCCGTGTTTGCATGGAATATCGGCGCGACTCTGATTCGCGCGTCGAGATGGAACGCAATTACGCTCAGCGCGACCAGCTCGGTCGTATTCCTGCTGCTGACCGGTGTAACCGGGATGGCAATGGGACTGAACTTCGCAACCGGCATTTGGGCCAACTATCACGACAATCTGTTCGGCGCCCACATCTGGCTCGGAACGGTCGGATGGTTCGGCCTGCTCATTACCGGCTTCAGCTACAAAATGCTGCCGATGTTTTATCTTGCGCACGACTACCCGACTAGGCTGCAAACCGCCGTGCTCGCGCTGTGGAACGCCTCCGTTGTCGCCGGAGCGTTGGCTTTTTTGGCCGATTGGGGCGAATGGGCAATTCAGACGGCTCTCCTCCTGCTGGCGGTTGCGGTCGTTCTCTACAACGTTCATCTGCTGCAAATTAAAAAGAAACGGCATAAGCGCACTCCCGGCTCAGGGATCAAATGGACGGTGTACGCGAGCCAAGCCTTTGCCTGCACAACCATTACCGCTTTTGTTTATGCAGTTATCTATCCGCAGCAGGCGCTTCAAGGCCCCGCCATTGCCGTGGCAGGCTGGGCTTACTTGGGCGGCTGGGTATCGTTCACCATTCTCGGCTACGCCTCCAAAATCGTTCCTTTCCTGTGGTGGACGTACAAATACGGCAAGCGGGCCGGTAAGCCAGGCACTCCGGTCATGGCCGACCTGCTGAGCGAGCAGAAAACAAACGTTGGGCTCGCCTTCATTGCCGCCTTCAGTCTCGTCCTTCTGGGGGGCCTTGCGGCGCAGTCGTCCGCATTGATCGGGATTGCCGGAACGGCATTGTCCGTACTGTCTATCGCCTATATTTCGTTGATCTCGCTCGTATTTTCCCGCTAACCTATGAAACGAGGTGGATTGCAATGGCACACAGCGAAGAGCAGCTTCGTGAGCTGCTAAAGGAAGTTTACGACCCTGAATTGGGCGTCAACATCGTCGATCTCGGACTCGTCTATGAAGTTCGCGAAGAACCGGATCGCATCTACGTCCGAATGACGCTGACAACGCCCGGCTGTCCGTTGCACGATACGATCGCCGGCGGCGTCAGATGGGCGCTTGCGGAACGGACCGGCCGAGAGAACGTCGACATCGACATCGTCTGGGAGCCGAAATGGTCTCTGCGCATGATGACGACGGAAGCGAAAGAAATGCTCGGATTTTTCTGAGCCATGGCAAAAGCAGATCCAATGGGGCTGTCCCGGACAGCCCCATTTATCGTTGCGCTCATCGGGGGAACGCGATAATGATATCCTCGATCGAGCAATAGGAGGCATAGTCTCCTCCAACCCCCGTGTGAGCGGTCAGATTCCGGCGGCTTGCCGTTTCGAGCCGATGTCGCTGAACATTCCCGCATAGTTTTTCACTTCGTCGGCATCGTTCTTGATCGCCGTAACGCTTAGCCACTCCAGATAAATCTCCCCGTTTTTGCGCCGATTCCAAATCTCTCCTTGCCAATATCCCTTTTCCTTCAAGGAACGCCACATTTCATCGTAGAAGCTCTTATCCTGCTTTCCGGATTTTAGAAGGTTCGCCTTGCGGCCGATCGCTTCTTCCGGCGTGTAGCCGGTAATCGCGGTAAAAGCGGGATTAACCGAAGTAATGACGCCGTTCGTGTCCGTAATCAAAATCGCTTCGATCGTATTTTCCAGAATGCGGGCGGACAGTGCGAGCTTGTCCTGGAAGAACATCCAGTTGACAAGCACGAAGCTGGCCAGCGCAATTTGGGCAAGCGCCATAAAGCCGATCGAGTACTGTCCAGTTAAGCTGTAGATAGCGGTAAGCAGCAACGGCGGGAAAAAGCCGCCCAAGCCACCCATCGCCGAAATCATGCCGTTGGCAATCCCCGCTTGCTTGGTGAAGTAGAGCGGAACGAGCTTAAAGATCGTTCCGTTGCCCGTTCCCGCGCACAGCGCCACAGTGAGGCAGCCGACGGTATAGAGCGCGATGGAGGGCGAGAACGATAGCAAGATCGCCGATACGGTTAATCCCAAAAATACGAGCATCAATATTTTGAACGGATTGTAACGATCTCCGAGCCAGCCACCAATCGGTCTCATCGCTGTGGCCAACGCGATAAAACCGGCCGTGCGCAAACCCGCGTCCACTTTATCCAGATCGAAGTGGCTTACCAGGAAGTTCGGCAAATATACGGTAAACGCAACGAAAGAGCCGAACGTCAGAAAGTAGAACAGACAAAGAAACCATAGCTTATCGTTCCGGGATACCGCTTTGATCTGCTCCATAATCGGCGTGTGGACTGGCGTTTCCTTGCGATCGCCGAGCAAGAAATTGCATCCGGCGAGCACGACCAGCACTGCGCTGTAAAGCATGACTGTTTTCGACCAGCCGATCGAGCTGGCCAGCGCCGGCGCGCCGAATGCGGAGATGGCCGTGCCCAGGTTCCCGATCCCGTAAATACCGTTGACGAAGCCATGCCGCTCCTTCGGATAATACTTCGGCAGAGACGTGACGCCGACGGAGAATACGGCTCCTCCGATTCCTAGGAATACGCCTCCTACAATCAAATCGGCGAAGGAGTCCGCCTGGCTAACCCAGAAAACGGGCGCAAGCAGCAACAAGAAACTGATCATAAACAGCTTTCTCGCCCCATGGCGGTTCGTCCAATATCCGTACGGAATACGCATAAGCGAGCCGACCAGAACCGGAATTGCCGTCACCCAAGCGAGTTGAGAAGAGGTCAGCTGGATGTCTTCTTTGATGTAAGGCATCAAGGAGGACAAGATTACCCATACCATAAATCCTAATACCAGGCTTACCGTTTGCAGCGGCAATTGAACCTTTTTTACGTCTTGCATTCGCGCAACCCCTCCTATATGCCTACCTGATCGAATTTGTAATTCAATGTACCATCGATAGGAAGCGGCGCACTGTGATTCGGGTCACCTGTCTGTTTGCGTTCCGCTTTACGGCCCGGATCGTTCATAAAACGGACAAAAAAACGACCGGCTCGCCGCAAGCGGACAAAGCTAGTCGTTTCTGGATCTGGCGAAGATAAGCAAAAGAAAGGAAACGGCGATCATGGACAACGTCCACAACCATGCCATCGTCGCATTGCCCGCATCGACGGCCAGATAGATCGCGGTAGGCGTCGTCTGAGTTCTGCCGGGGATGTTGCCGGCGATCATCAACGTAGCTCCGAATTCGCCGAACCCTCTGGCAAACCCGAGCACGTATGCCGTTACGAAAGAACGGTAGGCTAGCGGAAGCGTAATGTAAGCAAACACTTGGCGCTCGTTCGCTCCGCTTGAACGCGCCGCCTCCTCCAAACCTTTGTCGACGGACAAGAATCCCGTTTTCATCGTCTGGTAGACGAGGGGGAAAGCGACGACGACCGAAGCGATTACCGCCGCCCACCAGGAGAAGACGATCGGAGCGGCAAACAGCCACTCCGCAAAGCGCCCGATCCAGCTTTTTCTCCCCAAGCCGACGAGAAGCAGAAAGCCGACGACCGTCGGCGGCAAGACGAGCGGCAGCATGAACGCCGTCTCAAGCAGCGTCTTCCCGGCGAAGGAACGCCGGGTCATCCACCTTGCCGCCCCAACGCCCAACGCCATCGCAGCGATGCTGGACAAGAGCGCTACCCGCAGCGACAGCGCAATGGGCGACCAGAACGTCTGCCAGTCCACCTCTCCGATCATTTCGCCGCCGGCACGGAGAATCCGTATTTAACGAAAATGTCCAGAGCGGCCTGCGATTGCAAATAATCGTACAAGACGCCGGCTTGCTCGGCATTCTTCGTCGCTTTGACGATTCCGATCGGATAAACGACCGGCGAGTATGTCTGCGGATCAACTGCGAATGCGATGCCAACCTTGTCCGAGGTGAGCGCGTCCGTCTTGTAGACAAAGCCCGCTTCCGCGTTGCCGGTCTCTACATATTGCAGAACTTGGCGAACGTCCTTCGCCTGCACCAGCTTCGGCTGCAGCGCGTCCCACAGCTGCGCGTTCGCCAGCGCCTCTTGCGCGTATTTGCCGGCCGGCACGCTCTCGGGAATGCCGATCGCGACTTTCTTGATCTCCTCTTTGGCAAGATCCGCTATGCCCGTAATGCCGGCTTTGCCGTCCGTCGACGCAACGACCACCAGCTCGTTGTTCAATAAATTCGTCTGATGAGCCTCGTCAATGAGCTGCTTGTCCGTCAGCGCCGTCATATTCTTAACAGCCGCGGAGAGAAACAGGTCCGACGGAGCTCCCTGCTCGATCTGCTGCTGCAGCGTTCCCGATGCGCCAAAGTTGAATACGAGCTTAATATCCGGATGCGCCTTCTCGAATAGTGGCTGGATTTCGTTCAGCGCGTCGGTTAAGCTCGCGGCCGCCGATACGGTCAGTTCGGTTTGCTTCGGCGAAGACGATTGCGAATTGGAGCCGCATGCGGCAACCAGAATGGATACGGCGACTGCCAACAACAAAACCATACTTTTTCTAGCAAATCTGTACATACCTTTTCCCCCATAACTATATTTGGTTATAAATAGACATAATTGATGATTATACGCTTGCCCAAATAGATTGTAAATCAGGTTAATTCGTCTCGATTTAGGTGATTGCCCCCCTTCGATTAGGAGCCTGTGATCGGCAAGCTCCCCAAGTTGGATAAACCATCTCTCCACGCCATGCGCATATTGTCGGCCTGAACTCTATTTTTAATCATTTATCTGAAAATAGAAGTGATCCCCCTCACTATAACCATGTCAATTATATTAATTTATATCTAAATATAATCGATCTACTTATCGGAGCACACACCTTGGAGAGCTTCCCAAAGGCGGATTACACAATGAGTCGTGTAACGCCCCTCGAATTCGCCCTTTCTTACGGTCTCCCAGACCGTTTGTGAGTAAAATTCAAAGTGGCCTGGTATCCGTCTGATATCCGTCAAATTAGTCCGTTGCAAATTAAAAATCCCTTGTCGGCTGCTAGGCCGATAAGGGACTTGAGTCCATATATTGCCGACCTTGGACCGGTCAGCTTCTGTTCAGAATGCCCAAATATGCGACCCACGGTCCTACATCCTGCCGATAACGTTCGGCCAAAACGCGCACGATCTGCGCGATGTGCGTCAGATCGTGCACAGCCCATGTCGCCACCAACTCTCTCGCCTTGACCGCACCGAAGGCGGGATGCGCGCCGATCGACTCCAGCAGCTCCTCCGAATCGATCAGCGTTCTCAGCTTGGCCGTATTTTGCAGCCGGATCGCCTTGAATTCGCTCAGCTTCGACTCGATCGAATCGGTTGAAGCCGCGCTTAAATGAGAATAGCGGTCGAACGGGGGAAAAGGTTGGCTCTCCCCTTCCCGAAGAAGCCATTTCAGTCGGGGAATCCAGTTGGTCCTTTCTCCTTCAATGAGATGTCCGACGACCTCGGAAGCGTTCCATGTTCCTTCTCCTTCATTACAGACCAACCAGTCATTCGACAAGCCGATCAGCAGCGATTCCAGCGTCGCCGGCGTTCGCTCCAAAATTTCGAGAGCCTGTTCCAGCTTGAAATTCATAATGGCGCTCCTTCACTTAGGAATTCGGGATTTCGTCCAGCCGGGAGAACAAGATGTAGTCGAGAGCAACCGGACTGCCCGCCTGCCGCCTCAGCGCGGCGTTGATCTGACCGCGATGGTACTGGCCGTGCAGTGCGACGTGGATCAGAATATCGCGAATCGAAGAGCGGAATTTGATGCCGCTTTGGTTCGCGTACTCGAATGTACAATCCAGATCGGATTCGGCCAATCCGTCAATATAGCGTTTGTAGCGCTGCTCGTTGTCCCGGGCAAGCTGCTCCAGCGAAGCGATGTCGCTCTCCTCCCATAACGTCAGATGAGCGCTGCTTCCCCCCTCCAATCGTGTCGCCCATACCAGCTCGGCAATTAAAATATGACGAAACAGCCTGCCAATTTCCCCTCTCTCGTTCGGCAGCTCCCGAAGGCCCTTCAGTAACTCTTTGTTGGCCCAGTATAAGTGATCCATCATCCGGCGAATCGTTTGCATTGCTCATTCCCCCGATTATTTTTCGAGTATTGTCATCCGCCATGCCATGCCTCAACTCGAGGCGCAGCACGCATCGCCAAACTTCGAGCAACCCGTTTTCTCCGCTTAAGTCCACCGGGCCGCCCACAGCTTCATTTCGTGGCAAATAACATGCAGATCTTGCCCTTTCGGAGTAAGCGTATATTCCACCGTTACCGGGACGGTCGGATATACGATTCTTTCGAGCACGCCCTTTTCCTCCAGGTGACGCAGCGTACTGGTCAAGGCGCGAGGGCTGACGGTGGGAATTTTACGCTGCAGCTCTCCAAAGCGCAGAGTGCCGCAGAACAGCTCGCGAATGACGAGAAACGCCCACTTTCCGCCGAGCACGTCCAGCGTTTTTTCGATATTGCACTCGATATGTACCGGGTTTTTCGGAATATAGCTGCTTGCCTTTTTAACCGTATTCATGAATGCGGTCCCCCTATGCCTGTAACTATACTCAAGTATAGTTGCTAATCTGGATATAATTAAGTGAAAAAGATTTCACTTCTTCAAATTGTATACGAACTTTTATAGAATGAGAAGGTGACAACAACAATCCAAGGAGGCTGTTAAAATGAAATATCGCAGATTAGGCGGCAGCGGACTTAAAGTCAGCGAAATCAGCTTGGGAAGCTGGCTTACATATGGCGGTTACGTGGAACGGGAAAATGCGGTGCAATCGATCAAGACGGCATACGATCTTGGCATCAACTTCTTCGATACGGCCAACGTATACGAAAGAGGCGCGGCGGAAGAACTGGTAGGAAAAGCGCTGAAGGAGTATCCGCGCGAATCGTACGTGCTGGCGACCAAAGCTTTCTGGCCGATGGGCGAAGGTCCGAACGATCGCGGCTTGTCCCGCAAGCACGTCGTCGAGCAGGCCAACGCCAGCTTGAAGCGTCTGGGACACGAATACGTGGATATTTTCTATTGCCATCGTCACGATCCGGAGACACCGCTGTACGAAACGCTGCGCGCGATTGACGATCTCGTTCGTCAGGGCAAGGTACTATATGTTGGCGTCAGCGAATGGCAAGCTTCCCAGATCGCGGAAGCGCTCGGCGTAGCCGACCGTTACCTACTCGATCGCATCGTTGTCAACCAGCCGGTGTACAACATGTTCGAGCGCTACATCGAGAAGGAAGTCGTTCCGCTCAGCGAGCGCTCCGGCATCGGCCAAGTCGTCTTCTCCCCGCTTGCTCAAGGCTTGCTGACCGGCAAGTATACGTCCGCATCGGACATCCCTCAGGACAGCCGCGCCGCGAAGCTCGATTGGGTGCGCAAAGGCATTACAGAGGAGAAAATCGCCAAGGTTAAGCAGTTGGAAGGCATTGCGAAGGAGCTGGACGTTTCCGTGGGCAATCTCGCTCTTGCTTGGATTTTGCGGCTGAACAACGTGGCGAGCGCGCTCGTCGGCGCCAGCCGTCCGGAGCAGGTGACGGAGAACGCCAAAGCGTCCGGCATCGAGCTTAGCGATGACGTTCTGAGCCGCATCGAAGAAATTTTGAAATAGACGGTTGCAAAGCAAAAAAACTACGACTGACCAATCGGCATACATTGGTCTTCTCGGGTAACGGTTCGCTGGGCGGCAAGAGAAGAACCCATATTGTCATCGAACTTTGCGAGTCCCCGTCCGTTGGACGTGGAGGCACTTTCTTGGCCTTCACTCCGCGCCTGGGGCGGCGTGGAGGCACTTTCTTGGCCTTCACTCCCGAGCCTGGGGTGTCTGGAGGCACTTTCTTGGCCCTCACTCCCGCGCTTGGGGTGTCTGGAGGCACTTTCTTGGCCTTCATTCCCCTGCTGGTGCGGCGTGGAGGCACTTTCTTGGCCTTCGCTCCGCGCCTGGGGTGTCTGGAGGCACTTTCTTGGCCTTCATTCCGCGCCTGGGGCGGCGTGGAGGCACTTTCTTGGCCTTCGCTCCACGCGTGGGGCAGCATAGAGACACTTTCTTGGCCTCGCAAGCAGCGACTAACAGACGTAACGAATCTACTCACGTATTGACATACCGGGCAGCAGGAGAGGTCTATTCGAGTGGTGTTTCATTCTTCCTTCGAGTTCATGTATGCGAATTGGTCAGCTGTAGAAAAAAAACGCAAGTTTGTCGGGGGAAGCCCCCTTCAAGCTTGCGTCTTTGCATTCAGCCCTTACCAAATGTATCGATTTAGGAAGGCGTTGCGGAATTTGCCCTCAGGGTCGAAACGCGCAAGCAGTTCCCGAAATTGAGGCAGCATGCGATAGTGAGCCTGCACCTGAGACGGCTCCATCGTGAACAGCTTGGCCCAGTGTGGACGAGCCTTAAACGGCTCAAGCTTGCTTTCGATCAGCGGCAGCACCTGTCGCACCGCCTCCCAATCCCGCTTCCACGTAAAATGAATGCCCGCCGAGCGCTGCATATAGCACGGACTCATCCACAGCTCGTCCGCCGCGATCGTACGAACCTCGGACACGAAGAGCAGCGGAGCAATCCGCTCCCTCAAGTCCGCCAACGCGGCTATCGCCTCGTATACTTGCTCGCGCGGGACGAAGTACTCGCTTTGCAGCTCCTCCCCCGCGCTTGGCGTAAATTCCATTTTGAAATGCGCCAGCCGCTCGTGCCACGGTCCCGGAACGCCCATCTGCTCGCTGCAATTGTGAGCCGGATGTCCGGGCACCGGATGAAGCGGACTCGTCGCCAGCTTCGCGCCGTACAGCTCGGGTTCGATCGAAACCGCCGCCGCGCCGTCCATCAGCTTGCGCTTCACCCAAACTTGATTGATCGCCGCATCCTGCCAGTTGGTGAACAGACTGACGCTGTACCCGGAGGCGTAGATCGCATCGACATGCGGCTCCAACTTCGCTAGAGGCAGATTTTCGTAGACGACCTGGCTGACCTCGAAGGCGGGAACGAGGTCCAGCGTCAGCTTCGTCACTACCCCCAAGCCGCCAAGCCCGACGACCGCGCCCTCGAAGCTGCCGTCCGGATCACCGCGCCTCAGCTTAACCGTCTCCCCGTTCGCGGCGACAAGCTCCATCTCTCTCACTGCCGCCGAGAGGCTGGCATTGCCGTCCCCCGAGCCGTGAGTCGCCGTCGCGCAGGCGCCCGACACGCTAATATGCGGCAGCGAGGCCAGATTGTGCAGCGCATAGCCGTTATCGTGCAAATAGCTGCACAACTCGCCGTAACGAATGCCCGCTTCGACTGTAACCGTACTATTTTCCCGGTCCAGACCGACGATCCGATTCAGCTTTGCAAGCGACAGATGACTGCCTTCGGTATCGGCAATGCCGTTAAACGAATGACGCGTGCCGATCACCTTGACTTTGTCGCTGCGGGCGACCAACTCCTGGATTTGTTCGACGTTGTCGGGAACATAGAGCTCCGAAGCGCCATAAGTGTAATTTCCGGCCCAGTTCCGTTCATTTGCCATGCTTTCACGCTCCCTATCCGACTTAGGACGCTCTCCCCGCCATACAGGGAGGCACTGCCGCCAACATTAGTATATCAAGTGTCGGCTCCTCGCAATAGGGGGCTATCCCTTTAGAATTTGTAAGAGACGATACTTTCGACCGTTCCGCCGGGAGGGACGTACTTCAAATAATAGGAGTCCGAATCCTCGTTCCAGTACGCAAGGCTCGATACAGAGGCGTATAGCTCATCTCGCAAAATGTAGCGGCTGTTCGTCAATTGCGTCCCGTCCAGCTCGGCTTGATACAAGTGATGGTTGTTTTCATCCCTGGTATGAAACAGCAGCTTTTTCCCGTCGGGAGCGAGACTGTAGGAGACGCCAACGGAGAGATTGTCTACGATTGTGCCGTATACAAGCGCCGTGACCGCCTTGGTCTGAGGATCGTAAACGAACAATCCGTTCTGCCTGTCATAGGTTCCGTCGAACAGCAGCTTGCCGTCAGGCAAAAAGCGATATTGATTGATCGAATCGCGCTTCTTGCCTCCGGGAAAATCCAAGAAGAGCTCCACCTTGTTCTCTTCCGGCGAGTATTTGTAAATCGCGTTTTCCTCGTCATCAAATGAACCGTCCACATAGATGTCGCCAGCATAATAACGAGGATTTCCATAGCTGTATCCGTTTTCCCCTTTATAGAGACGCTCCTTCACATTCAACCATTTCGCTTGTCCGGTTGTCACATGGATCAGACCGATCATTCCGGGAACGCCGCCGATGACATATTCGCCCGCCGCGTCCGCGAAAACCCAATGGGAGTTCGCTTCCACGTCGTCCAGCGCGTACTCCATCCCGTTCTCCAGATCGCCGACGTACTGTCGCCCGTCCTGATTGTGCAGCGCTCTTCGCCCGTTTGCCGATACCTCCTCGGCGCGCGCGTCGGTCAGCTTCTCGGCCTGCTCCAAGCTCGCCAAGCTTGTTCTGTATACGCCGTCCTCACGGTTGTACAGCACAATGCCCTCGCGAACGTTCAGCAAGTCCGCGAACCGCACCTGTTCCTTCATCGCGATCTGTTCTCCCTGAATCAAGGGAAGCTTCTTCGCCTGAAGCTCCGCTTTGACGTCGCTGCTCAGAATAAAGCTGCTCTCCCCTGTATTCCCCGTCGCCTGTGCAGTGCATCCCGAGAGAACTAGCGCCAGAGCTGCGGCCGCTCCCATCCACCGGCCAATGCGGCGTCCGCGCGCGCCTTGTGGTTTGTAACCCTTAGTCATTTTTATCCATCCCTTCTGGCATCCTCTGCGGCGATTGGCGTGAGGCGAACATCCGTCCGCTGCCAGCCGCATCTTCAATCTACTGCGCAGATATGGACAAATTAGGCGGAGTTATTGCCGATTTGTGTCCGCAGGGGCAGCCGGACTTCAAGAACGACTGCGGAAGAATGAAGCTGCAGCACGATAGAGCCGCGATGCAGTTCGACAATGCGTTTGCAGATCGCCAGCCCAAGTCCGACGCTTCCCTGCTCCTTGGAGCTTGCCGAACCGCTGCGATAGAACGGCTCGAACGCCATGTCCGCTTCGAAGCGGTGGCTTGGATCGATCTCGTTAACGAGCGTCAGAACAGCCTCGGTTCCATCGGAAAACAGCCCGACTTCAACTACGCTGCCCGTTTTGCCGTATTTGATCGCATTGTCCAGCAGGTTGTCCCATACTTTGCGAAGCTCGTCGGAGTCTCCACTGACGGTCAGCGGCTCCATCCGGCAGCGAATGCGCTGACCGCGCCGCTGCGCCTTCAACTGCAGGTCTTCCGCCGCATCGCCGAACGAATCTTCCAGCAGAACAACGTCGTTGCGGCGACTGTCCGCATCGAACTCCCGTCTGGAATGCTCGATAATGTCCAGCATCATCCGGTGCAGCCGTCCGGATTCCCGATGAATGCGGCTCGCAGCGTTCTGCCGAAATTCCGCATCGTCGAAATCGGGCGCTTGCAAGATTTGCGCGTAGCCGGAGATCGTCGTTAGCGGCGTTTTTAATTCATGTGTAACGTTTCGAAAGAAATCCCGGCGGTTGCTCTCTAGCGCAACAACCTTATTCCTCTCCGACACAAGCGCCTCCATCTGCTCCTCCAGCTTCGCTCTCATCTCCTCGAAGCTGTTCGTCAGCACCGCGATTTCATTGTTCGAGGAAGCGATGCGCAGCGAACTGACCTGTCCTTCCCCGAACTGCCGCATTGCGATGGCCAATTCCGACAGCGGACGGGTTAACCGGCGCGCGAAAGACCAGGCGAGTGCGACCAGCAGCGCCCACAGCACAAGCGAGAAACCGATCAAGCCTTGCAGCACGACCGCATCTCTGCGGAACGTCCCGGTGTAATCCGCAGTCAAGCGCAGAAATCCGGCCGTCTCGTCCAACGCATACAGCGGAAGCGTGAGCACAGCCATGCTCGATTCGCGATCATGATGGATGCTCACGATGGACTGGTTGCGTGCGGCGGCGGCCAGATCGGCCTCTCCCGATCGCAGCAGCACCGGGGACGGCTTCGTTTGCACAAGCACATACCCGCCGTCCATCGGCACGCTTTCCGCCCGGAACGTCCCGTTCGCATCATAATAAGCCGTCCGAACGCTGCCGTTCAGACTGAGCCCGCGAATAAGCTCCTCCGGATACCCGGATGCCGTCTTTGGTCGAACGTCGTTCAGCGCCAAGTAATACTCGATATGATCATAGACGAACAATTGCAGCCGCTTCATCTCATCGAGGATTGCCGCTTGCGTATGCTGCTTTAGCAGATGGGACATATAACCGTAAAAGCCGAAAGCCGCCACCGAGAACAGCAATGCGAAACCGAGCAGAAATTTGCGCCGTAGAAGGCTGCGGCCTTCGCGCAGCTTGCGAAGCGGCTTATGGCGCGACCTGTGGGGCAGCTTGCGAGACAGCTTATCCCGCCACATACGAAGCAGTTCGCCGGACAGCATAGGCCGCAGCTTCCTCGTCAGCATGACCGGCTCCTCCCCCGCCACTTATAGCCGACCCCGAACACGGTCTCGATGAGAGACTCCTCCAGCTTTTTCCGGATTCGCTGAACGTGAACGTCGATTGTGCGCAAATCCCCGTCGTAGTCCATTTCCCAGACGTGATCCAATATCTCTTCCCTGGAAAACACCCGGTTAGGGTGATCGCGGAACAGCAGCAGCAGCTCGTATTCCTTCGGCTTGAGCTTGACCGGCTGCCCGTCCCTGAATACCGCGTGGCCTGAGCGATCCAACTCCAGCCTGTCCGACAGCGAGATAAGGCCAAGCGGCCGCGCGGCCCCGTTCCGCTCAATATCCCTTCTTCTCAGCACAGCTTTGATGCGAGCGATCACCTCGCGAATTTCGAACGGCTTGGTCATATAGTCGTCCGCACCCAACTCCAGGCCAAGCACCTTATCTACCAGATCATGGCGGGCCGTCAGCAGAAGAATCGGAATCCGCATGTTCGAAGAAACCCTTTTGCACAGATCAAAGCCGTCCGCGTCGGGCAAGTTGACGTCCAGCAGAAGGACGTCCGGCGCGAAGCGCTCAAGCAGCTCCATGCCTTCCTCACCCGTCGCGGCGGCTTTGACGTGAAATCCTTCCCGCCGCAGCGAATAGACGAGAATATCGCGAATCGACTCCTCGTCTTCAATTGCCAGCACCTTGATTGCACCCGTCAACGACAAAGCTCCTTTATTCGTTAATGGGTCAAGTATAGCAAATAAATGTTGCCAACTTATGAACCTTCTCGTATTAGTCGAATGCCTTCTATTCCTCCGAAACGAAGGACGGTCTAAATCTCCACTCGTACGACTGTTACTTGAAATGTCCTCGGGGCTTTTTTCCGATCCAGCGCTCGTCGACTTTCTCGCTTGCCGACTGATATCGGGTATCGACGCTAAGACGGTATTGGTTGGTCGTATTTTCGAGCGAGCAGTGCATCAGGAACATACCGAAGATCAAGACGTCGCCGGCACCGTATTCCGTAGTCGCCCACTTGCCGCCGAATTTCTCCGTTACAAGCAGCGGGTCGTCCGTATAGTGGCCGAGGCCGATAGCGTCTCGATCCGAATCCTTCATGCCGTACGATCGCTTTAGTTCCTCGAAGTTATGGGAATCGAGACAGATCGCCAGACCGCCCATCGCATAATCGATATCGCCTAACGGCGACCAGACGGTGTACAAATTGTGCGTTCCTCTGCCCATATAAACGATGTCGTAATGCGCACCTGTGAAATCCCCCTTGCCGACCGCACGCAACCATTTGTAATGATAGGTCAGCGATTGCTCTCCGAGCAGCTCGTCGAAAAAGCGCATGATTCGTTCGCCATTCAGCACTTCAAGCAGCTCCGGCAAATCCTCGTTCGTTCCCCCCATAAAAATCGTTTTGCTGCCGTCCGCCATGTAACCCTCCTCCAGCAGCGTGTCCCGATCAAGCTTGCCCATCCGATCCATTTTCTCCAAAATGCGCTTTCTCGCCTTCATCACCTGATCCCGATCATGAAAATCCCTCAACAGCAAATAGCCGTCTTCCGCCAACCGTCCTCGCAGCGCCTCGATATCCCCCAACAGCTCGTTCGAGCTTCTTAATGACGTTAAATGTTCTCCTCCCAATTCCAACTCGCGATTGCCAACTTTCACCATCATAGATCCAGCACTCCTTCAAGGTTGATGCTTCCATTGTAGGGGGCCGAGCGTTCGCCAGCCATGGATCGCCGTGTTTATTACATGTATAATCGTACAAGACAAATAAAATAAAGCACCACTAATTCGAATTAACATGTATAATCGAACATCAAAGGGAGCGGATCGTCGCATGAACCATAAACCATACATGGATATCCCCTACGCATTGGAAGATAGGGAAGAGCTTCCGGAATGCCGATTTCGCTCGATCTGGAAAGTCCAGGCTAACGACGCCTATCAACCTCGCCATCCGCGCGGTTTTCCGGATTCGGGCATGTTCGTGACGTTCGCGGGACAGGGCCGAATTGAGCTTCCTTCGGGCGCGGTCGAGCTTGCCGCCGGCACCGTCGTCATCGTTGAGCCTGACATTCCATGCTCCTATCGCTGCGAGAACGATGATTGGAGGTTTTACTTTATCGACTTTCGCGACAGCGGAATGGCCCGCCATTTGGAGCTGCCGCTCGGCGAGACGATGATAACGGGGAAAATGCCCGAGATCGTCCGTCTGTGCGAAAGCTTGATTGACGGGTTAATCGTCCAGCCTGCCGGTTTCCGCTACAGCGCGCATCTTCGCCTTCAGGAAATCATGCTGCTTCTCGCGCAGGAACGGTACGGAGGCCATGGCACCCGTTATCCGGAGCTGGACGAAGCGCTTCACCTGATGCACCGCAACATCGGCATGACGCTGCGAATCGACGAGATCGTCCTGGGATCCGGGTTGTCGCGCACCGCTTTTTTTCAGCGATTTCGCGAAATGACCGGCAAATCTCCTCATCGCTATATGTTGGACCTTAAGCTGGCTTCTGCAAAGGTTTCACTCGAAACGACAAGTATGTCGGTCAAGGAAATTGCGAATGCACTCGGTTTTTACGACGAATTTCATTTCTCTCGAACGTTTAAGCGCCACTCCGGCGTATCGCCCCTTATTTATCGCCGTAAAAGCTTGCACTGAGCGGAAAAGCGCGGTTCATCCGGTGAGAGATCAGGCTTCGACGCGTTTCGACCGCTACATTTTGTTTCTATGGATTTTATACCTTGACAAATAATTATTTTTATGTTATAATAATTATTTATACTATTTACACAACTCTTTTCCTCTGTTATCTTTACGAGTACCCGCCATTCGCAAGCCGGTTCACGGCAAAGGCGAATGCGGAGCGATAACGAGGAGGAGTCAACCGATGCTTTTATCGCCAGGAATCGCTGTAATTGAACTAACCGCCGTCATTATGGGCAAGCCGAACACGATTTATCCCGTTCTGCTATGGGACGAACATGAGGCCGTTCTCGTCGACACGGGGTATCCCGGCCAAGCCGACTTAATCGGCGCCGAGCTTGAGAAATACGCCCTTCCCTCTTCCGGCCTAAGTCGGATTATCCTCTCTCACCAAGACATCGATCATATCGGCTCGCTGCCCGTTCTTGTCCAACGTTTCGAGGGCAAGATCGCGGTCATGTCCAGCCCGTTCGAGAAACCCTACATTGAAGGTAACCTTCGTCTGCTTAGAATAACGCCCGAAGCGATTGAGCAAGCCGTCAACTCTCTTCCAGCGAACGTATCCGACCAGTGGAAACAGGCGTTTCGGCATTCGCTCGAGCACCCGCCAAGCTCTCCCGTTCATGAAACTCTTGAAGACGGTCAAGAGCTGCCCATCTGCGGCGGCATCGTTGTCATCGCAACCCCCGGTCATACGCCGGGACATCTCAGTCTGTATCACCGCGCCAGCAAAACGCTAATTGCAGCCGACGCTTTAACGGTAAACGATGCGGGCGAGCTATGCGGACCGGACCCGGTTACGACGCTTGATCCGGAGCTCGCGAGACATTCGTTGACCAAGCTGCTCGACTATGAAATTACGACGGTCGTCTGCTATCACGGCGGTCTGTACCAAGGAAACGTACGGCAGAATCTGCTGAAGCTCGCGCAATCGGAGGAGAATTAACGGCGAGCCGGTCCCCTACCTCGTTCAAGGACCGAAGACCGTGCTGTGCTTCCATATGTTACAATAAGTGAATCATGCCCTTACGGGAGGCCTGCGCGGAAAATGTCGAGCGATCAATCCTATACGACCGAAGAAATCGCCCAATTGTTGAAAATATCAAAGCTGACCGTCTACGACCTGATCAAAAAAGGCAAGCTCCCTGCCTATCGGGTAGGCAAACAGATGCGAGTGGACGCAACGGATCTGGAAGCCTATAAGCGGCAGTCCAAGGGGGGCGTCGGGCTCTCTGCCGCTTCGACCGACGAGCCTCCCCACATTCGTTCTGCGACGAAAGAGCTCGCGGGCGTCCGTCCTCTTGTCATTACGGGGCAAGATATGAGCCTCGATATTTTATCGAAACATATCGAGAAACAGGCCGCCGGTTTTCGAGCCTTGCGTTCCTTCGCCGGATCGCTCGACAGCTTGATCTCGATGTATCAGGGACAGGCCGATCTGGTCAGCACTCATCTGCTTGACGGGGATACGGGAGAATATAATTTGCCGTATATCCGTAAAATTCTGGTGGGGTCCTCTTACATTGTCGTTAACCTGCTTGCCAGGCAAGCCGGGTTTTACGTGCGGCAAGGCAATCCGTTCGGCCTTAAAGGCTGGCAGGATCTAGACAAGCCCGGCCTGCGCCTCGTCAACCGCGAGATCGGCTCGGGCGCTAGAGTGCTGCTGGACGAACAGCTGCGCCTGCATCGGATCGCCCCTTCTTCCTTGCTCGGATACGACACGATCGAATCCAATCATCTGGCCGTCGCAGGTAAGGTTGGACTGGGTGAAGCGGACGTCGGCATCGGCATCGAAAAAGCGGCGGCTATCGTAGGCAGCGTCGCTTTTATACCGCTGATTCGCGAGCGTTACGATCTCGTAATGAGAAAATCTCCCGACAACGCTCGCTGGATCGAAGCGGTTTTGGACATCTTAAAGTCCGAAGCTTACTTAAACGAGCTCCGTGCGATTCAAGGCTACGATCTGTCGGAGACCGGCACCATTTTGCTGGAAACGTGAATGCGTATCAAAGTGTTAGCGGGACGAAATGAAGAAATGGCGACTCAGGGATGAAATCCCTACAGTCGCCATTTCTTCATTTTCGTGCTGATCTGGTCAAGTGAGCTGTGCCTTAAGTGAGCTTACCTACTTTTAAGACAGCCTCTTCGTACTCTATCGCTCTAGACCGTAAACTTCCGTACCAATTGCTGCAAATCATTGGCGATGTCCGACAGCGTCTGCGAGGAACGCGTCATCTCTTCGCTCGATGCGAGTTGCTCCTCCGTCGTAGCCGCCACTTGCTGGGACATGCCGGCCGTCTGCCGGGCGGTATGTCCCATGCTGGAAATCGAGGCTGCAACTTCTTCCGAGCTGGCGGCGAGCTGTTCCGCAGCGGCAGCGGCTTCTTGAATTCGGGTGGATACCTCTCCCGTCGAAACGACGATCTCTTGGAACGCCTGCTCGGCATGCTCTACGGCAAGGACGCCCTCCTGCACTTCCTGCAAGCTCAACCTCATTGCCTCCGCGGCTAAGAGCGTGTCCTTCTGAATCTCGGCGATTAGCTCGATAATGCCCTTGGAGGATTCGTCGCTCTGCGATGCGAGCTTACGCACCTCGCCCGCCACAACAGCAAAGCCCTTGCCGTGTTCTCCCGCTCTGGCCGCTTCGATCCCCGCGTTCAGCGCAAGCAGATTGGTACGGTATGCGATCTCACCGATTAAACCGGAAATATTGCCGATCCTCGCCGATTGCTCTTCTAGCTGCTTGATCGTTGCGCCGGCCTGCTCGACTGTTTCGGACAAACGTTGAATACGTTCGGACACTTCGAGAATTTTGGCGGAGCCGTTGTTCGCTTGCTGCGCCGCCTGCTGAGACAGCTCGGACACCTCTCCCGTCGTCTCCGCGATTCTTTGAACGCCATCCGCCATTTCATCGATCACCCGTCCGCTCTCCGCAGCCGTATTCGCTTGTTTCTCCGAGTCGGCGGCTACCTGGCTGATCGATTCCGATACGTGCCGGGCCGCTTCCGAATTTTGCTCGGAGCTTGCATTGAGCTGCACTGACGCCGTCGCCACCGAAGTCGAGGCTTCCTGCATCCGCCGAGTTGAGTCCCTCAGCGCAAGCAGCGTTTTATTTACCGACTCCATCATGACGCCGAACTCGTCCCGACGATTGTTTCGAAGCAAGTCGACCCGAAGATCTCCGGCGGCGATTCTATTCATCACCGTAGTTGTCGCTTTGAGCGGCCGGGTCAGGTTGACAATCAGCAGCCATGCGAGCACGCCTACGACGATCAGAATGCCGATGCCCAGAAAGAACAGAACGCTGGACGTTGCTTCATACACCGATTCGCTTTCATTCTTGCTGTTGACGGCCCCTTCATGGTTAAACTCGACAAGATTTTGGATTTGGGTCTTTAATAAGTCGAAGGACTTGGATACGGTGTCCATGGCTGCAGCGGCTTCTTCTTGGGTAGCGCTGGGGTCGGCCGTCTTGGCCAGATCGCTCTGAAACTGGTTCCACGCCTGAACCAGCGCCTGGTAATGAACTTGGTCCTGCTCTCCCGATATCGTACTTTCGTATTTTTGGATATCTTCATCAATTGCGGTTACGAGCAATGCTCTCGCATCGGCGAGCTGCTTCGATTGCTCCGCGTCGTCTTTAATGGCCTGTATCTGATAGTAATTGCTGAGGAAGCGCTCAATCTTCAAGTTCGTCTGCAGGATGGCTTCCGTCCCGAACAGCCATTGATCGGTGACCTCGTCCGTATAGTTGCTTACTTGCTTAATTTGCGACAGCCCTGCCCAACCAAACGCAAACACGAATACCAATACGATTGCGAATGATCCCAACAGCTTTGTTCTGACCGATCTCATCAAAGTTCCCCCCGCGACAGATATCCTATGCTTTGCATACTGATATCATAGAAGGGAGAATCTCAAAACACTATTAGAAATAATCCTTAAATTGTAAAAATGAGGGATAGAGGCGGCAATTAAATTTTTCCAGCCGCCTCTGACGATCATGAGATACGTTTAATTTTGACCCGTTGCAAGCGCAGCGCGTTCAGCACGACCGACACCGAGCTTAACGCCATCGCCGCTCCCGCTACCCACGGAGCCAGCAGGCCGATCGCCGCGATCGGAATGCCCAGCGTATTGTAGCCGAGCGCCCAGAATAGATTTTGCCGAATGTTGCTCATCGTCTTGCGACTCATATAGATCGCATCCGCAATGCTGGCCAAATCTCCGCGCATCAGCGTAACGTCGGCCGCTTCCATCGCCACGTCCGTTCCGGTGCCGATCGCCATTCCGATGTCCGCCGTCGCCAGCGCGGGAGCGTCGTTGATACCGTCTCCGACCATCGCCACCTTTTTGCCCTCGGCTTGCAGCTTGCGCACTTCCTCCGCCTTCCCTTCGGGCAGCACCTCCGCCAATACGCGATCGATGCCGACCTGGGCGGCAATGGCTTTGGCCGTCCGTTCGTTGTCTCCCGTAATCATGATGACCTCTATGCCTTGCTCCCTCAGTCTGCGAACGGCTTCTCCCGACGTCGGCTTGACCGTGTCGGCTACCGCGACCATTCCTGCGTAACGATCATCCACCGCCACAAGCATCGCCGTCTTGCCGGACTCCTCCAGCGCGGACATTGCCTCGTACGCACCGCTTGCGTCAATATTAAAGCGCTCCATCAATCTTCGCGTTCCGACAAGCAGCCGTTTTCCTTGCGCCGCAGCCTCAACGCCGTATCCGGGAATCGCTTCGAAGGATTCGGCAGCGGCGATGCGGATATTTTTCCGCTGGATTCCGGCAACGATCGCTTCCGCAAGCGGATGCTCGGACTGAAGCTCCGCCGCTCCGACAAGACGGAGAAATTCCGTTTCGTCGCCAACGGCGATCACATCGGTCAGCTCCGGCTTGCCGTTCGTCACCGTCCCCGTTTTATCGAGAACGACGGTGTCGATTTTATGCGTCTGCTCCAGATGCTCGCCGCCCTTGAACAGGATGCCCAGCTCCGCGGCGCGACCCGAGCCGGCCATAATGGAAGTCGGTGTCGCCAACCCAAGCGCGCACGGGCAGGCGATAACCAGAATCGCGATCGCCTTCTCCAATGCCTCGGCGAAGTCGCCGGGAGCGACGAAGAAATACCAAACCAGGAAGGCAACGACGGCGATTCCGACGACGATCGGCACGAAGATGCCCGAAATGACGTCCGCCACCCGTTGGATCGGCGCTTTGGAGCCTTGAGCCTCCTCGACGACTTTGATGATCTGGGCAAGAGCCGTATCTTTGCCGACTCTGGTCGCCTTCACTCGGAGGGCCCCGTTTTTGTTGATCGTAGCGCCGATAACCGAGTCCCCTACCCTCTTCTCAATCGGCAAGCTCTCTCCGGTAAGCATCGACTCGTCTACGGAAGATACGCCTTCCAGCACTTCCCCGTCGACCGGAATTTTATCTCCTGGACGAACGAGAACGATATCTCCCATCTGCACCTCTTCAACCGGTACGGTCATCTCCTTGCCGTCGCGAACGACAAGCGCCGTCTTGGCTTGCAGCCCCATCAGCGACTTGATCGCCTCCGACGTGCGGCCCTTGGCGCGAGACTCCAGCAGCTTGCCCATAATCACGAGGGTGATCAGAATCGCGCTCGTCTCATAGTACAGAGCTGGACCGTGATGCTGCATCCCGCTTGCGACATACCAATCGATCGTTAAGTACAAGCTATAGAAATAGGCGGCCGAAGTGCCCAGCGCTACCAGCACATCCATGTTCGCACTGCCGCTTCGAAGCGCCTTGAACGCTCCGACGTAAAATTGTTTGCCGACATAGAACTGAACCGGTGTCGCAAGCAGAAGCTGGAACCAAGGCTCCATGAACAGCTTCGGCAAATAGATCCAGGAAGTGAACGAAAAGTGGGCGACCATGGTCCACAGCAGGGGCAGCGAAAGAACGGCCGAAAAGATCAGCTTATTGAGCTGCTTGCGAGTTTCCTTCGCCCGTCTGGCTTCCGCATTCTCATCGTCTTGGCGAACAAGCGCCTGATAGCCGAGCTGCTTGACCTTGCTTTGCATATCGCCGATCGAGACGGTGCCCGGGTTGAATTCCACGCGGGCCGATTCCAGCGCGAAGTTGACGGAAACGCCGGTCACGCCCGGAAGCTTCGCCAGCCCTTTCTCGATTCGGTTGGCGCACGCCGCACAGGTCATGCCTTCCAGCTTGAACTGCGCGACCTCCCGAACCGTATCGTAGCCGAGCTTGCGAATCGTCTCCTCCATGCGGTCGACGCCGATCTTCTCCGGATCGTATGTCACGCTCGCCTGCTCCAGCGCAAAATTGACGTTGGCAGCGGAGACGCCATCCAGCTTGCCGAGCCCCTTCTCGATCCGATTGGCGCATGCGGCGCAGGTCATGCCGGTAATTTGCCAAGACGTTTGTTTGGTTTCGCTTGTCGCGGTCGTTTCCACTGTCGCTCACTCCTTGATCCGCAGCTGATTAAGATTTTACGTCGTATCCTTGATCTTCGATCGCCGCTTTGATTTTTTCGATGGTCGTGCTGCCTTCGTTATAGGAAACTTCCACAGAGCCGTTTTTCAGGTCGACTTTGCCTTCGGCTCCGATCTCCTTCAGAGCGCCCTCGACCGAGTTTACGCAGTGCTGGCAGCTCATGCCTTCGACTTTTAATGTTGTTGTAGCCATAAAGTTCATCAACCTTTCGTTTGTGTTTGTTTTTCTTGAACTTAGTATACCCCTCTACCCTATATTTAGTCAACACCATTTTTGAAAAAATGTCGATGATGACCTTGGTGCAATCAACAAAAGGGGTTTGTCCCATAAGTATAGTTGCTTAAGCTGACCAATAAATAAACAAGGGGTGTACCCCTGTAAATGCCTCATGCGCTCCTGAATGACCTTGTCCTGGGTTTCCTTTCCCATTTCAGGAGCGTATCGCATCGGAAGGAGGTACATCCCCTTGTACCTTGTTCATCGATTATCTTTTCCGGCAGCTTGGTTGCCTTGTAGCTCAGCCCCGTTTGCTTACTTCATCATTTTATTCATCGTCGTCATCAATTCGTTGATGACGTCCATGTCGCCTTCTTGAATTCGCTCTACGACGCAGCTTTTCATATGATTCTCAAACAGCAGCTTCCCCACTCCGTTCAAAGCCGATTGAATGGAAGCAATCTGGTTTAACACGTCGTCGCAATACGTATCCTTCTCGATCAAGCCTTTGATCCCGCGCACTTGGCCTTCAATCCGGTTCAAGCGGCTAAGCAGGCTGTTTTTGACTTTGTCGGAGTGATGGCTTTTGCGACCCGAGCTTCCGTCCGAACAGCATTCCGCTCCTTGCTCCGAGCCATTCTGATGCTCTTCCATTGATATGTTCATGCGGATCGCCCTCCTCGCCCTTTCTTACTAATATACTCCCATCCCCTATGATTGTAAACGGTCCGCGAGCGGACGCCTCCGTTAACCCTGCTTGATCCCCAATGTTTCCCGGCAATATTGTTCCACTGCCGACTCGATCGCATCGATAAAATCGACGCCAGGCTGCCGCAAGAAATAGGCGTTCGCCCCCATGACGATTCCGACCATCGCGCCAGCGATCGCCAGCGCGGCCAGATCGTCCTTCCCTTTGTCCAGCCTTTCGGCAACCAGTTCTGCGAACAAATCGAGCGTATTGTTCATCTGACCCATCAAGGCCGCCTGCAGTTCGGGCACCTTGGCCACTATCTCCATTCGAGTCCGTATCTCCTGCCTGGCTTCGGCTGAAATCCGCGCTTTGCTTTCTTTAATGACGTTCAGATAGGCTTGAATCGGATGAACGTCCCGCGGTTGGCTCTTGTAAAGCTCAACCAGCATCGGATCGAAATCGTCCTCCAGCACAAGCGCTTCCTTCGTCTGAAAATAGCGGAAAAACGTGCTCGGCGAAACTTCCGCAGCCTCCGCGATCTGCTCTACAGTCGTCTCGTGATAACCCTGTTCAAGAAATAACCGGATCGCATTATGCTGGATCGCCGCCCTTGTCTTGAGTTTCTTCCGCTCTCGAAGCCCCAGCTTGGCCGAATCTGTCGCTGTCACTGTTCCGTCTCCTCCCCCGGTCCACTCGCAAAGCTTTCTTATAAGTGTATCCATTTTCAGGAGGACGAGCAAATCTTGAGGGCGCCCGGTCGTGCAACCGATCAGACGCTCCGTTCCCGGGCAGTGCCGAGACGCGCGCTTTGTTTCGGCAAAAACGCAAGGGCCATTGCGATTCCCAGCAACGTGATGCCGCCGCATAATCCAAGCATGACCCCCATCCCGCCCGTAAACGAATGTTTGACGGATTGCAGCAGCGGCTCGGAGCCGACCGCCCGGGCTGCAGCCATCCCGGCCGCAACGCTTTTCTGAGCCTTCTCCACAGCCGCCTCCGGAAGATCGCCGAGCGCCAACCGCGATCGGTACGTTGCATTCAGCGCCGCGCCGAGCAGCGCGACCCCCAACGAGCCGCCGAACTGACGCAGCGCCGTAATCAAAGCCGAGCCTACGCCGCTTCTCTCCGCCGTGAGCTCGCCCAATGCAGCATCCATGGAAGTCGGCAAAGCCATGCCTAGTCCGATACCCGCTACCGTCGTCCATACCGCTGCAAAGCCGAATCCGCTGTCCGCCGTCGTCAGCGCACCGGCGGCGAGCCCGGCCGTTAAGGCGGCAAAGCCGCAAGCGATCATCGTGCGGGTTCCCGCTCGTGCCAACAAGCTTTGCGCCGCCTTGGCTCCGAGAATGACACCGCCAATCAAAGGAAGAAGCCTGAGGCCGGTAGTCAGCGGATCGGCGCCCTGCACCGCCTGGAAAAATTGCGGCAAAGCGAAAATGATTCCGAACATCGCGAAGTTGGCCATCGTCGAGAGTATGGCCCCCCACGTAAAACGGGAGGAGCGAAACAAGTCAAGTTCGATAAGCGGCTGCGAAGCCCTCCGTTGCCACAAAACGAACACAAGCAACAACGCCATTCCCGCCGCGATTGCCAGCAACGCCAGCGGATCCGACCAGCTTGTCTCGCCGGCACGAATAATGCCGTAAGTAAATCCTCCAAGACCTAAGCTCGATGTAAGAATGCCGGGGAAGTCGGGGCGTCGCGCCGACGAGCTGCGCGATTCCGGCAGAAGCATGCCGACGGCCAACAATGCAACCGCTACAAGCGGCAGATTGATCAGGAAGACCGAACCCCAGTCGTAATGCTTTAGCAGCCAGCCGCCGAGAATCGGTCCGATCGGAATGCCGAACATGTTCGCCATCGTCCAGATCATCATCGCCTTAGTCCTCTCTTCGCCTTCGAACAGGACAGGCAAAATCGACATCGACAGAGGCATAATAAAGGCGGCGCCCAGACCCAACAAACATCTCATCGCAATCAGTTGCGCAGAAGAATCCGCCAAAGCGCAGCCTGCGGAAGCCAATCCGAAGACGATAAGCGCTGCCAGCAAAAACTTTTTGCGCCCATATCGGTCCCCCAGCATACCCGCCGGCAGCAGAATCGCTGCCAGTACCAGCGTGTACGAATCAATAATCCACTGCAGAGCGCCTGTCGAAGCCTGCAGCTCCTCCGCCAAGGTCGGCAAAGCGACATTCAAAATCGTCATATCCAGCGAGATCGCCAGTATGCCGAATGTCAGCGATCCGAGCACCCACCATTTCCGTTTCCCATTGCCTTCCATCTTACCAACCGCCTCCTTCGCGTTAATTCCAACATAATGAAATATAATATCTTTTGATAGTTACTGTCAATATATATTTAATATCACTTTTTACGATTGAATTTCCGCAGCACTAGACAAAAAAAAAGAACTATTCCGCGATCCTCTTGCGAAGATCGACAAAACAGTTCTTCCTATCTCAATTGATCGAGCTCATCCGAGGTCCGATACCGCACCGGCAAACAAAATACAGCCTGTGGCGCGATCTACGATCGCGGCGATAAACGGCCTATCGACCTTCATCTGGAACGGCTCGTCGGCAGGCGCCGCCCCTGCCATCATCTCGATTACGGTCGCCGCTGCCGCCTCGGTGCCCTGCTCATCCACGCTGAGGGTCGCACGATGCGCAACCTTGCTGATGAACAAGTTCGGCGGCTCCGGCGCCATCGCCGAAAAATCCGCCCGCGTCGGTTCAAGCGCCTCGATGATCCCTGCCTGCCGCAACGCGTCCGTCGCATTGGTCGAATACTCCAGACGGAGCTTTGGAATTTCTATGCTTCCCTTGCGGACTTCGTATTCCTCTGTAAGCAAGTCGGGATCCGCGGCCAGCATAGCCGCTACTTTGGACAACGAGACGTCTTTGTCCGGAAGCAGGATCGTCATATACGCCGATTCGCGTTTGCCGTAAGGAAGACGGATTGCTTCGTACTCCTCCTTCTGCGCATACGGATAATAGCCGCCGTTGGCCATCATCTTCGCGGGAACGGTCTCTCCGTCGGAAATATGGAACTGCCCGTCCGTCGTCTTCTCGGCGCTAAACGGCTTCGTCCATGCGCCGTTAAAGTAAACCGCATTCAGAACGTACATCGCCGCATCCGCTTCTACCCCTTCCAGCAATCGCTCGATTCGGCCGGCGGTCGCTTCCTTCGCCCATTCGTTCATCGTTTCAAGCGTTTGCGGCTCGGCAAAATTAACTCGACTGACTTCCGCTCTAAAGTCGTTGCGGCTTCTGTTAACGAAGGTATCGTGAAACGGCTTGCCTTCCTTCAGCCACAGGGAGCTGAAAACATTCATCTCCACGCCGTCTTCGCCCGGATGGCTTAGCAAATCGACCAATACCCGGTAGCCCGCTCCGATCTCGTCTTTGGTTCTCTCCCCGAGACCTAGCGCCCCCCTCATCTCTTCTTCGGTTTTCCCTTCGCCTCCCGTCGCTACCAGCGACAGCGCTGACGATAGGCTTAAAGGCGACAGCAGCACGTTCTCGCCAGGCGTATCGGCCATCAGTTTCTCCATCAAGGACAATCCGAAGCCATTGGACGCCTGCACAAGAGCCGGGTCGACATCTTGAGCCGTATAGGCACTCGCCTTCCGTTCGCTTTTCACCTCCGGGCTGGCCCCTTCGTCCCGATTGCCGCAGCCGGAGCAGGCCAATACGGCCGCCAATCCTATGCCTAATGCTGTTTTGCGCATTGCTCGCTCCCCCTTTCTTTACTCAACAGGACGTTGAATGGAAGCAAGAAGTTGCAGTTCAGGAAAATCACGGCGCTGGAAAAAAGAAAGAGCCGCCCCGCACATTTTCAGATGCGCGGCCGACAGCCCTTGTTGTTACGTACTGCGATTATTCGCGATAAGCGCTTTTAGCGGCAATAACGAATTGTTCGAAGAACGCGTCGTCCTCCTCCAACCATTCGTCCACCACTTGTATCTCCTCTTCGCTGCCCGCGCCGTCGCTAAAGTTCAGCGCATAGCTCCAATTGTTTTTACCGTTGTCGCTCTGAATCGTCACTTCGTAGCCTTGTTTGTGATTTTCGATTGCGAAGCGGATCAGTCCGACGTAACCGTTGTCCTCGTCCCGGGTCATAGTCGCGCTAATTATCGTTGTTTTCATACCGTCACCTCCCCTGCAATGTTTCATTAAACCTATCAATAAAGCTATTTTCTTAAGAAAACGTTTCCCTTCCTCTTGACATGATACATTTTGTATCATAAATTAAATTTAGGTTCATTTAATTCCGATCAAGGAGATATGACGAATGACGATGGGAGACAGATTGCGCAAGCTGCGGCTGCAGCGCAAAATCTCGCAAGAAGAAGTGGCGCGCCATATCGGCATTACGCGCTCCGCATACAGCCATTACGAGATTAACAATAGACAGCCGGTCTATGAAACTCTGATCAAGCTTGCCGCCTTCTTCGACGTTTCGCTCGATTATATCATTGAAGGATCGCAGCCGAAACGATCCCTTGATCCGCCCGACGCGCCGAGCTCGGATGATATTCTTACGCTGTTCCGGCAGATGAGCCACGAGCAGCGCAAGCAATCCATTTCGTTGATCTCGGACTTCCTGAGCGGGGAGCAGCGCGCGGACGGCAGCCGCTAGAGACGGACAGGAAGCTCGATACGGAAGACGCATCCCCCGCCCTCCGAATTGCGGACATCGATCCGGCCGCCGTGCAGATCCACGATTTCCTTTGAGATCGCCAGCCCAAGTCCTCCGCCTCCCGAACCGGAAGAGCGGGAATGGTTCTTTCGATAATATCGATCAAACACGCGCGGCACGTCGGCTGGTTCGATTCCGGGTCCGCTATCGGCGACCAAAATTTCCACGCGCCCGGACTCCGGCAGCGTTCGCAGCGTAAGCGCGATTTCTCCGCCTTCGGGGGTGTAGCGAATCGCATTGTAGAGCAGATTGGCGAACACTCGGTCCATCTGCCGGACATCGACCGCTACAAGCGTATCGGCGGCTTCTCCGATAATTTCGCAGCTAAAGAGGATACCTTTGCTTTGCATTTCCAAACCGTATTGCTCCGTTATTCTTTCTTGCCAGTACGACAGCGGAATATTCTCAAGCGTCAGCTCCAGCCTTCTCGCTTCCAGCAAGGACAGATCGAACAGATCCTGAATAAGAGAATTCAGTCCGTCGACTTTCGACAGCATCGATCGAATCGTCTTGTCGCGCTGCTCCGGCTCGGAGATGACATCGTCTCTAAGCGCCTCCAAATACCCTCGCAACAGCGTTATAGGCGTTCTCAAATCGTGGGAAATGTTGCTGACCAAGCGGGTTCTCGCCTGCTCTATTCTCTCTAGCTCGGTCTTGGCTTCCTCCAGCGTAACGTAAGAACGCCGCAGCTCCTCCGTCCGCTCCTCGATTCTATTTTCCAATGAGCTGTTCCATTCGATCAGTTGAGCAGACAACTGCTCCGCCCTGTCGTAGGTCAGCGAAAACCTGCGCGAGATGATGAACGAATTCATAACGATCAGGAATAGCAGGCCGAACGGGAGCAGGTCGATCGAACGCGACCACCCGTTGTAGAACAGGATGTCGTTGACAATCGTAACGACAAGTCCCGCGACGCCGATCAGCGCCAGCACCGCCCCTTCCCGTTTCCGGTGCGCCGCCGCGACTAAACCGGCTAGCGCCCGCCCGCTGAACAGAAGCACATAGAGCTGGTTGACGATCAGCCACGACGTGAACGACAGAGGCGGCACAACGGCGGCAACGAGAATTAACACGGCTCCGCAGCCGGTAGCGGCTTTGAACCAAACCTTCTTCAGCTCGATGGGATACATTTTGCAGAAGTAGCCGAAACCCGCCCACGCCGCCATGACGAACGCCGCGTATTCCAGCCGGATCGCCGTCTCCCAGCTCATGCCCTGCAGCCAGCGAACGATAAAGCCTTCCCCGATCAGCCCCGTCCTTAGTCCGACGCACAGGCAGAGCAAGGCGAACAGCACGTTGGCGGTCTCCTTGCGACGCAAAATATACAGCCCGAGATGGTAAAATCCGATCATCAGCAAGCAGCCCATAATAATAAGCTGCTGTGCGGCATGCCTGAGCTGCAGCCGCTGAATTTGCTCCGACGTGCCCATCACGATCGACGTGCGGATGCCGCCGTGCCGGTGGTCGTAGTTGGCGACGACAAGCTTGAGCTCCGTCCGGTCGCCGGGTGCGCTGAAATGAACGGTCGCCGGCACTTGGTGCGGGATGGACAGCCGCTCGTCAATATCGGGATGACCGCGCGAGTGCACCAGCTTGCCCCCGATATAGAGCTCATAGGAAGTCGAAATGTTCGGCAATCGAATGGCCATCATCTCGTTCATAGGCCGATGCAAAATCGTCAACCGGTATATCCCGTAGCCGATGTCGTCCAACTCCTTGCCGTCCCCGGGCTCCGTAGCCCCCCACGTTCCGGGCATGTTCAACGTCGTATCGCGATAGGAAGAATCCCCTGTCGCCTCTTGTGCGCGCTCCAGCCAACGGAAGTTCCATTCGCCGTCGAGCGGAACGGTTCCTTCCTCATCCCACGGCCATTCGGTCAGATCGATAACCCCTTTCTCGGCACGAGGCTCCTCCGGCCCGCTCCCGCGGGGGGATGGCGCGCACCCGGCCGACACTGCCAGCAGCAGCGCTACGGCCGCCAGGGCCGCCGCATACGCATACCATCGGCCGATCGGCATTACCGCTTTTCCCGATGTCACATTTCCCTCTCCTCTATTGTTCCATGTCAGTCCGATGCAAATAGGTTTCGAACGTCATTGTAACGGTGCATTGATTCCTCGTCAACGCTTTCGTTATAATAAGACGATTGGAGTGTTTTCCACATGTTCGGTTCTCCTCTTCATGAAATATGACGTTGGGTACGGAGGATTGAGATGACCAGCTACGAAGCGACCATACTCGTCGTCGACGACGAGCAGGAAATTACGGAGTTAATCGCCCTTTACTTGCAAAAGGCAGGGTTCGACGTACACGCGACCGACAACGGCGCGCACGCCCTTCGCTTGGCGGAGACGCTTCAGCCCGACTTGATTTTGCTCGACGTCTCTCTCGGCCGCATGGACGGCGTCGAGGTGTGCCGTTCGCTGCGGCAGGGACCGGTCGCGGATGTCCCGATTCTGTTTCTCAGTTGCAAATCGGAAGACCAGGACATCATTCGCGCGCTATCCGAGGGCGGCGACGATTATATTACGAAGCCGTTTAGCCCAAGCCAGCTTGTTGCGAGAATTCAAGCGCACATTCGCAGACGCAGAACCCGCGAAAGAAATCCGGAGGAGCAGATTTCGTCGCTCAGCTTCCCAGGGCTCGACATCGATTTTCACAGCATGGAGGTCCGCTTGAACGGCGAAGCGGTCTCGTTGTCGGCCAAGGAATTCGAGCTGCTTAGCGTTATGGCCCGATCGCCGAAACGGGTATTCCCGTTGGAGGAGCTGTATCGCAAAGTATGGCAGACGGACAGCATGGGCGACACGCGCACGCTGATGGTGCATGTCAGCAACCTGCGCAAAAAACTGGAAAGCGATCCCGCCAACCCTCGCTGGATTCAGACGGTAAGAGGCTTCGGCTACCGTTTCGGTCCGGTGGACAATGGCGAGGAACAGGTTTTGTAAGTTACGGAACAGGTCGAACCAAAGCACAGCGCTCGGCAAGCCCTCATGGGTTCGATCCATACAAACTATTAGACGACAAAAAGGAAGATCAGACGATGATGCGATTGGCGCAAGAATGGCAAGATTACGAATTGATTGACACCGGCAACGGCGAGAAGCTTGAGCGTTGGGGAGACGTCGTACTGCGGCGTCCCGACCCGCAAATTATATGGCCGCTCAAAACCGAGAACGCGGCGTGGAAGCAAGCCGACGGCCATTACCACCGCAGCAGCAGCGGCGGCGGGCAATGGACCTACAAGCGTTCGCTGCCCGAGCGCTGGAGCGTCGCTTACGGTCCGCTCAAATTCCATATCAAGCCGACTAGCTTCAAGCATACCGGCTTGTTCCCCGAACAAGCGGTCAATTGGAGCTGGATGATGAACAAAATCCGCGAAGCGAATCGGCCGATTCGCGTTTTGAACCTGTTCGCGTATACGGGCGGAGCGACGGTGGCCGCCGCCTCGGCGGGAGCGGATGTCTGCCACGTTGACGCCGCCAAAGGCATGGTCCAGTGGGCCAAGGAGAACGCTGAACTGTCCGGACTCGGATCCGCGCCGATCCGCTACATTACGGACGATGTGTTCAAGTTCGTGCAGCGCGAGCAAAGAAGGGAACGCCAATACGAGGCGATCATCATGGACCCTCCTTCTTACGGGCGCGGGCCTAACGGAGAGACTTGGAAGCTGGAAGAAAACTTGTTCCCCTTCCTGGAGACGTGCATGTCCATTCTCTCGGATAAGCCATTATTCGTGCTCGTCAACTCGTATACGACCGGCTTCTCTCCTACCGTCTTAAGCAATTTGCTTGAGCTTAGCTTCCGTCGCAAGTTCGGCGGAACGCTGGATTGCGGAGAAGTCGGATTGCCGATTACGAGCAGCGGCATGACGCTGCCTTGCGGCATCTATGGAAGATGGGAAAGCGGGAGTTGACAATCGGATTGATAACGAATAATAAAATTCCGTCTGCGGGCGGCAAATACGCCTCACTGATCGGCTTAGGCCTGTTGGCGATCGTTCTGACGTCCTGTGCGGACGCTTCTTCTCGTACGCACCCGTCCCGGTCCAGCCAGTCGCCTTCCAGTCCGGCTGTAACCCACACGGCTTCAACGGCTCCATCCGCATCGCATTCGCCGGCAACGCCGTCTCCCGAGACTAAGGAGCCTGTAGTCACGGAAGCGACGCTGCTGGCCGTCGGAGACATCATGGTGCACATGCCGCAGCTCCCCGCCTATTACGATAAGGGGACAGACAGCTACGACCTTACGTCCTGGTTCTCGCAGGTCAAGCCGATTCTAGAGCGCGGCGATTGGGTCGTCGGCAATCTGGAGACGCCGATTGCCGGCAAGGATTTGAAGTTTACCGGTTTCCCGCGGTTTAACGCTCCTAACGAATTGGCGGACGCGATTAAAGGCGCCGGCATCCAGCTTGTCTCAACCGCCAACAATCATTCTCTCGACCGCGGCGTTCCCGGCGTTCAACGAACGCTTGCAACCGTACGCAAAGCAGGCCTTATCCCATTTGGTACATCGGCCGACGCCAAGGAGCAAAGCCGCAACGTTATCGAGGAAAGAAACGGCATTCGCATGGGTTTTCTTTCTTACACTTACGGCACGAACGGCATTCCGATTCCCAAGGGCAAGGAATACGCCGTCAATCTAATCGACCGCAGCGCCATCAAGAAAGATATCGCGAAGCTTAAGAAGGCCGGAGCCGATGCGGTCGCCGTATCCCTTCACTTCGGAGTCGAGTATCAGCGCATGCCGAATGCCGAGCAAACCTCTCTGGCCAAGGAGCTCATCGGGGCCGGGGCCGATCTGATTCTGGGCTCGCATCCTCACGTCGTTCAGCCGTTTGAGGAGATTTCCATCCCTGCCTCCGAGAGCTTCGACGGCTCTCCGCGCAAAGGAGTCGTGATCTACTCGCTCGGCAACTTCATTTCCAACCAGACGGGGGACTGGAAGGATGTCGGCGTCATCTTCGGCGCACGCTTGAAGAAAACCGTCCATCCTGACGGAACCGTCGCGCTCGAATGGAAAGAGATTACGACAGAGCCGACCTGGGTTCACATCGTCTGGAAAAATAAAAACCGGCATTATACGGTTATCCCGCTTGCAACCGAGCTGAAGCAGCGCAGCTTCTCGGCGCTGACGGCAAAAGATTACGAGAAGATGCAGACGATGTATTCCGGCATTCGCAAGCATCTCCGCAAGCTTGTCGCGGGCTGACTTCCAAGCTCGGAGATCGACGGCTGCATTCGCATTACTTGCAAGTCAATCAATAAAAAGAGCAAGCTCCGGACGGACAAACGGTCCCATGGAGCTTGCTCTTTTCTATTTCCTGACGACGAATGCCTAGGGCGTGTATGCAGACTCCGAGGATAGCAGATATGGCCGAATTTTCGTTCCATGCAAGGAGCTTTTGTGAAGGCGTACCGGGGGTACGTCAAGCAAAAGTGACGAAGCAGGGGGGCGAAAAGGCGATGATAGATGCCCCTGAGCGGGTTTGCATACACGCCCTAGCGTCTACACAACCGGCTCGGCCGTTGATTCGGGCGCCGACTCCGACATTACGGACGTCGGCGGTCCCGGCTCTGAGGTCGTCTTAGCCGATTCGGGCGTTCCGGCAGTCGGCTGCTCCGTTTCCTCCCGTTCCTTCGTTGGGCGTTCCGTCGCTTTCGCTTCCCTGGTCCCGGACACCTTGCCCATCAGATAGACGAGCAGTTGACGATTGTGGCTAGAAATGCGATCCAATGACTCGTTGACGATCGCGGCGCGGACGGCGACGCCCCGCCCGACCTCCGATCGCCCGAGCTCCGTCATCGTTACCCATACGATTCTCCGGTCGGCCTCATCCCGTCTCCTCTCGACCAAGCCCGCCCTCTCCATACGATCGAGCAGCGTCGTAATCGCCGCCGGAGTCGTCTCCAGGTGAGGAAGCAGCTCGGACGGCTTCATCGGCTCATGCGCTTCCAGCAGCTCCAGCACCTCCAGCTGCCCGGCCGTCAGTTGCGGAGCCAGCTCCGCCTCCATTCGCGCGTTCCAATCCTTCGTGAGCTTGGTCCAGCTTTTCACAAATTCCGCCGCATTGTCCACGAGTACGCCCCTTTCATCCCGAACATTGCCTTCTTCTTTATTATACTTACCGTCTCTGTCGAATGATAGTTTAATGCGCTTAAATATTTACGACATGAATCCGCAGGAACGAGAACCTGACGACAAGTGGCGACATATACTAGATACGAAAAATGGGTAAAAGCGGAGAAAAGGCAAACAAGGAGGCTTATCCCTTGTCCTCTAACGAAACAAAAATTAAAATGATCGGTCAAATGGCCCAGGACGCCGGACTAATAGAAGACCCCCAGTGGCTCGAACGGCTCAATGAGCCGGTGCCCCTGTGGGTCGTATTGGATATGCTATTGCGCTGGATCGACCGTACCGAGTCGAATGGTGAAGGTCCCTACGACTGAGTTTTCCCGGCTTGCGTCTGCGTCGAAAGCGGCTTGACGAACGCCTCGGCCAGCGTATCCCCGCGATCTACGGGAATCATTAGCTTGCCTTGGCCCCTTCTGTCTTCGATTGGAGAGCTCTCCGAGGAAAACTCCGATACTGCGCCGCTCGTCGTCAGGGCAAGCAGGCTAATCGCTTCCTTGACATGGAATGCGGCGACCAGCTTTGTGCCGTTCGGGCGGACTCGCTTGCCTTCCTTGAACTCGAACGTCTGAATGCCTTTGCCTCCGCGGCCTTGCTGCGGATAGTCGAGCAGCAGCGTGCGCTTCGCATAGCCATAGTCGGACAGGACAAGAACCTCTCCTTCATCCTCGGCCACGAACAGCGCGTCCGCAAGCTGATCCCCGTCTTTAAGCGCGATCCCTCTCACGCCCCCGGCTACGCGGCCCTGAACGCTGACTTCCTCGCGGCTAAAGCGAATGCTCATGCCTTGCTCGGTCACGAGCAGCAGGTCCTCCGGATTGTCCGAACGCAACACCTTCACAATCTCGTCGCCGTCTCCAACTTTGCAGGCGGCGATCGCCATGCTTCGCGTCGTCGCGTATTCGGCCAACGGCGTCCGCTTGACCTGTCCCCGCTTCGTCACGAACACGAGCATCGGGCCGTTTGCTCCCGAATCGCCGTTATCCTTCGTGTCAGAAGGCGGCGTAAGCTCCGCGCTTCTGGCATGTACGATGCCCACGATACGGTCGTCCTTGGCGAGCGGCAGCACGTTGACGATAGCCGTTCCGGTATCTTTCCACTTGAACTCGGGAATCTGGTGCACGGGCAGCAGATAATAATGACCTTTCTGCGTGAAGAGCAGCAGCGGATCGATCGTACTGACGCCCAGGCTCCATCGGATAACGTCGCCCTCTTTAACGCCGGCGCTTTCAAGCTCCCCGCCGGAACGCGTGAACGAGAGCAGGCTTGTCCGTTTAATATAACCTTCTCGGCTCAGCGTGACCAATACGTCCTCCGCCGGAACCATAACCTCAAGATTGACCTTGATCTCTTCGACTTCGCCCTGAATGACGGAGCGGCGATCGATCCCGTACTTGCCGCGAATTTCCGTCAGCTCGTCTTTAATGACGTTCATCAGCTTGCGCGGGCTTTCGAGAATCGCGCGCAGTTGAGCGATTTTCTTGAGCGTATCGGCATGCTCCTTCTCCAGCTGCGTAATCTCAAGATTCGTCAGCCGGTAGAGCTGCAACGTCAAAATAGCGTCAGCCTGCCGCTCGGTAAAGCCGAACTTGGCGATCAGGTTGTTTTGTGCGTCCTGGCGATTCTTCGAGGCTTTGATCGTCTCGATGATCTGATCGAGCAGATTCAGCGCCTTGACGAGCCCTTCCAGCACATGCGCGCGGTCTTCCGCCTTTTCCAGATCGTATTGGGTCCGGTGGGTTACGACTTCCTTCTGGTGCGCGATATAGGCTTCGAGAATCGGCTTGAGGCCAAGCTGGCGCGGCGCCTTGTTGACGATCGCGACCATGTTGAAGTTGTAGGTCGTCTGCAAATCCGTTTTCTTCAACAGAAAGGCAAGGATGCCTTCCGCATCGGCGTCCTTCTTCAGCTCGACGACGATGCGCAGACCGTTCCGTCCGCTCTCGTCGCGCACCTCGGCAATGCCTTCGACCTTCTTCTCCATACGTACGTTGTCAATGGCATTGACGAGCTTGGACTTCACGATCTGGTACGGAATTTCCGTAATGACGATTTGCTGCTTGCCGCCTCTAACTTCTTCGATGGCGGTTGTGGAGCGAACATGGATTTTGCCCTTGCCCGTCTCGTAAGCCTCGCGAATGCCGTCCGCCCCCATGATAATGCCGCCGGTCGGAAAGTCGGGGCCTTTCACGATCTCCATCAGCTCGGGCACCGTCATCTCCGGCTTGTTCATGACGGCGACGCAAGCGTCGATAATCTCGCGCAGGTTATGCGTCGGAATTTCCGTGGCGAAGCCCGCCGAGATGCCGGATACGCCGTTGACGAGCAGGTTCGGGTAACGCGACGGAAGCACGACAGGCTCCTTGGCGGTATTGTCGAAGTTATCCTTGAACAAAACCGTTCTTTTCTCGATGTCGCGCAGCAGCTCCATGGAGATCTTGGACAGACGCGCCTCCGTATACCGCATAGCGGCCGGCGGATCGTCGTCCATCGAGCCCCAGTTGCCGTGGCCGTCGACGAGCATATGCGCCATTTTCCACGGTTGGGCCATCCGCACCATGCCTTCGTAAATCGACGAATCGCCGTGCGGGTGATAATTGCCCATAACGTCGCCGACCGTCTTGGCCGACTTCCGGTACGGCTTGTCCGGCGTATTGCCCGACTCGTACATCGCGTACAAAATACGACGCTGTACCGGCTTCAGCCCGTCGCGCACGTCAGGTATCGCGCGGTCTTGGATAATGTATTTGGAATAGCGTCCGAAGCGGTCTCCTACGACCTCCTCCAGAAACGCTGGCAAAAAGTTTTCAAGTAGGCTCACAGCTTACTGCCTCCTAAGTGTTGGGGCGCATTCTTCTTCGCTAGCGGTAAAGGCCTTCCAGGCCCTTATCCCTGCGCTTGCCCCGGCTATGTACAGAATAACGCCTGACTGACAGGTCGCTATTCCGGTTGTTGCATCAAGTTTGGAGCGCGTAACGGTCTGACAGGCCGTTGCCACGTCGGTCTCGCCGACTTCGGCGCCTCTAACGGTCTCTCAGACCGTTACACCGACTTTTCCGCCGACTTCGGCACCTCTAACGGTCTCGCAGAACGTTACGCCGACTTTTCCGCCGACTTCGGCACCTCTAACGGTCTCTCAGATCGTTACACCGACACTTCCGCCGACTTCGGAGCCTCTAACGGTCTCTCAGACCGTTACGCCGACTTTTCCGTCGACTTCGGCATCTCTAACGGTCTCGCAGACCGTTACACTGACTCTTCCGCCAACTTCGGCACCCATAACGGTCCCGCAGACGGTTACGCCGACTTTTCCGCCGACTTCGGAGCCTCTAACGGTCTCTCAGATCGTTACGCCGACTTTTCCGTCGACTTCGGCGCCGGCCCCTTACTCCTCGTACTCCGTAAAATCGACGTTCTCGATAATCCAGCGTTTGCGAGGATCGACCTTGTCGCCCATTAGCGTCGACACGCGGCGCTCCGCTTTGGCGGCGTCTTCGATCTGCACCTGCAGGAACGTACGCGACTCGTAGTTCATCGTCGTCTCCCACAGCTGGTCGGGGTTCATCTCGCCCAACCCTTTATAACGCTGCAGCTCGGCGCCCTTGCCAAGCTCCTTCGTGTACAGGTTGAGCTGCTCGTCCGTCCAGGCGTAGCGAACCGTCTCCAGCTTGCCGGACTTCCGCGTAATCTTGTACAGCGGCGGCTGTGCGATAAACACCTTGCCAGCGTCGATCAGCGGCTTCATGTACCGGTAGAAGAACGTCAGCAGCAGCACTTGAATATGCGCGCCGTCCGTGTCCGCATCAGTCATAATGATGATTTTGGAGTAGTTGCACTCCTCGACGTCGAACTCCGAGCCGATGCCCGCACCGACGGCCGCGATAATCGCCTTATACTCGTCGTTCTTCAGAATGTCGACAAGCTTGGACTTCTCCGGATTCATCGGCTTGCCCTTAAGCGGCAAAATCGCCTGATACTTCGAATCCCGTCCCTGCTTGGCCGACCCGCCAGCGGAATCGCCTTCCACGATAAACAGCTCGTTACGGGAGCTGTCCTTGGACTGCGCCGGCGACAGCTTGCCGCCAAGGCTGGCGCTCTCGCTGCGCTTCTTGCCGCTGCGAATTTCCTCGCGCGCCTTGCGAGCCGCTTCCCGCGCCTTGGACGCCTGAATCGACTTGCGGATCAGCAGCTGGCCGACCTGCGGGTTCTCTTCCAGAAAAACGGCCATCTTGTCCGTGACAATCGCATCGACCGCGCCCCGAGCGGAAGCGCTCCCGAGTTGGTCCTTCGTCTGGCCGACGAATTCGACCTCGGACATTTTGATATTGATGACCGCCATCATACCTTCGCGCAAGTCGTTGCCTTCGAGATTTTTTTCCTTCTCCTTGAGTTGACCCGTCTTACGCGCGTATTCGTTCATCACCCGCGTATAAGCCGTCTTAAAGCCCGTCTCGTGCGTACCGCCGCCGCGCGTCGGAATCGCGTTAACGAACGAAGCAATCGTCTCCGTATAGCCGTCATTGTACTGCAGTGCGATCTCGACCTCGATGTCGTCCTTCTCCGCCGCAAAGTGTACGACGTCGTGGAGCACCGATTTCTCCTCATTCAGAAATTGCACGAACTGGCTTGCGCCGCCCTCGTAATGAAACGAATCCGACTTGCCGCTGCGTTCGTCCTTAATGTTGACCTTAAGCCCCGAGTTCAGGAACGCGATCTCCTGCAGCCGCTCCGACAGCGTGTCGTAGTTCATGCTGACGTTGCCGTGGAACACTTTCGGATCGGGCTTAAAGGTAACCTTCGTACCTGTGCGGTTCGTATTTCCGGTCACTTCCAGCCCGGTAACCGGCTCTCCGACATGCTCGACGCCGCGATCGTCGACCCACGTCTCGAATCTCATCTTATGTATTTTGCCGTCGCGGTAAATCTCCACTTCCAGCCACTCGGAGAGAGCGTTCGTAACGGAAGCGCCCACGCCGTGCAGCCCCCCCGACTTCTTGTAGCCGCCTCCGCCGAATTTTCCGCCCGCATGCAAAATCGTGTAGACGACCTGAGGCGTAGGGATACCGCTCTTGTGCATCCCTGTCGGAATGCCCCGCCCGTTGTCGACGACGGTAACGGAATTGTTGGCATGAACGATGACGTCGATGCGCGAGCAAAATTTAGCCAAATGCTCGTCCACGGCGTTGTCGACAATTTCCCATAATAGATGATGCAGCCCCGATGTCGTCGTGCTGCCAATGTACATGCCCGGCCTTTTGCGTACAGCGGTTAGTCCTTCTAAAATTTGAATATCATCCGCACTGTATTCACTGACCGCCGATGCGGCGGATTCGGTGAACAGATCGATTTTTTCGGTCACGAACGGACCTCCTTGCGTAATCTCTTGCGTTTATCCTCATAAACGCGCTTTGTTTATTCTAATTCAAGATGTCTTGCTTCGTAAAGACGGAGAAAGAAACGATCACCGCCGCAAGCCCCCAAATCCCCAGCACGGCAAGCGAAAATCCGAGCGACATGCCCTCCACCGGAGGCGGAGTACCCCGTAAATATGCGGATAGTTCGAGGTTGACGTTAAATAAATATTTGGCCGTTTTCCAAGAGGAGGCCATGTTGGCCAGCAACGTACCGGAAATAATCGCCGCCATCATCGTCACGAAACTCGCCGCCGTACTGCGTACGAGCACGGATATCATCAGCGCGATCAGCGCCACCACCATTGCGGCAAACCAGATTAGCCCGGCTTGCATAAGCACATATACGCCCTGTGTGACGGCATGGACATTCGTCGTATCGACCTCCGCTCCCTCGACGCGGAAGCCGACGAACACCGGCTCTCCCCAGCCTCCGTATCCGAACACGAGGCCGGATATGACATAGCAGAGCGCAATCGTGGTGACGAGAATAAGCGAGACGTATAAGGTCAGTGTCGCTAATTTTGAAAATAAAATGCGCCATCTTCGCACGGGCCTCGTCAGCAGCATCTTGATTGTGCCCGTAGAGCGCTCCGAGGAGACTAAATCCGATGCGATCGCCAGCACCATGAGCGGGATAAACAGACTGACCGCATTATCCATGAACCGCCGGGTAAACGTAACCGCGTTCGGCGATTCGGGGTTGATGTCGTGATCGAGATAATATTGCAGCTGCTGAACGATCGCCTTGCGCCACTGCTTCCATTCCTCGGGAATCCGGTCGCTGCTTAGCGCGTTCGTATTGTCGGTAATCCGGCTCTGCAGCTCGGCCCGCCAGTCCGTCCGGAACTTGTCGGCGCTATTCTGCGCGACCTTCATCTGAGCATAGACGAATACAGGGATCAGAATAAGCAAAATAAGCACGACAACCGCGAAGCGTTTTTTCTTCCACACCTTTAACGTCTCGTTCTGAATAAGCGCCAGCAGATTAGCCAATTTGCTCCCCCTCCGTCAGCTTCAGAAATAACTCCTCCAGAGACGGCGCGACGCGCTGCACCGACGCGATGCCGATGCCGGCCGCGACGAGCCGGTTGACCCAGCCTGCGACCCGGCTCTCGTCCACAACCGTGACGAGCGGGTCGTCGATCGCCGACAGCAGCGCTTCGTCGATGCGGTGCTCCGACTCCGGCACCAGCCGGATGTCCGGCTGATCCGCAAACATCCGCCTGGCTTCGTCCGGGCGATCGACCTGCCATACCGTATACGCTGCCGCCTGCGAGACGAGCTCGTCGACCTCGCCGACGGCGATCACTTCGCCATGCGCGATAATCGCCACGCGGTCGCACATCAACTGGATTTCGCTTAGCAGGTGACTGGAAATAAACAGGCTCATGCCGCTCTCCGCCAGCATGCGGATAAACTCGCGCAGCTCCTTGATTCCTTTCGGGTCAAGGCCGTTCGTCGGCTCGTCCAGAATGAGCAGCTTCGGCCTGCACAGCAGCGCCTGGGCGATGCCTAGCCGCTGTCTCATGCCGAGCGAATAGGTTTTGACCTTGTCGTGAATGCGTTGGTCGAGTCCGACGATCTCCACGACCTCGACGATGCGCTGCTCCGGAATATCCGGCTGCATGCGGGCGAAGTGGGCAAGATTTTCCCAGCCGGTCATAAACCCGTACATCTCGGGATTTTCCACGATGCAGCCGATATGCGCAAGCGCCCGCTCCGGATGCGTGCGCACGTTCTCGCCGCAGACGACGATATCGCCTTCCGTCGGCTTGATCAGGCCGACCAGCATGCGGATCGTCGTCGTTTTGCCCGAGCCGTTCGGTCCGAGAAATCCGAAAATCTCTCCCGCGTTCACATCGAAGGAAACGTTATGAATGATCGGCTTGCGTCCAATTTTTTTTCTCAGTCCGCGTACCGACAATACGGTCTTCTCCATCTGTTTTCCCATAGCCGTGCCCCCCTTCATCCGAGTTATTGCAGCGCATCAACGACTCTTCCGGCGATCCGTTCGTACCCGAGCGCGTTCGGGTGAAAGTGATCCGAAGACAAATAGTCCTTCAGATTAAACTCGAACAGATCGTACGTCGGAACGACCGTCGCGTTGCCGTCCGCCAGCGCCAGCTCGTAAGCGTAGCCGTTCCAGTCGGCGATCGTCTCGCTGGCGGCCCCCCGCATCTGCGGCACGTCATAGAAGGCGTTGTAAAGCCCAACGTAGACGATGCGAGCGACCGGATTAACGGCTCTGACTTTGTCGAACACTTCCTTCAGCCGCGGTTTCACGTCCGGCAGCCGCTCCTGCAGCGCCTCCGGCGACAAGTCGCCTCCTTGCGCCAGCGAGCCGCCGCCCTGGGCGACCTGAAACAGGTCGTTGCCCCCGATCGTCAGCAGCACAATATCCGCCCGTCCGACCGCGTTAATGAAGCCTTTGTCGTCCAGCCTGCCGGACAATTGATCGGCTCTCATCCCGTTGACGGCCATATTGTTGACCAGATAAACCGGCTTGTCCATTCTCTTGGAAAGCGAAGCGATCGTGCGCGCCACATAGCCTTCCCCCGTCGTATCGCCCGTTCCCTTCGTTAACGAATCTCCCAGAGCAGTTACGTACAGCTCGCTTTTCTCGCTCCATTTGCCTCCGACCGCCGTCTCCGGCGCCGCCGCTTCGGGAAGCGCCATTCCCTCCTTCGGAAACCAGCTGTCCTTAAGCGCCCATCCGAACCCTGTCAACAGAGTCAACAAGCAAACAAGCGACACGATGCCAAGCGTTCTCCATAGCATGGAAGACGATTTCATCCGATTCCCTCCCGATCCTCGATGATTTTAACGATAACGGTTATTGCCGCATTTTACAAATCCGTTGGCCGAAAAAAAATTGAAAAACCGGCCTGACGACGCCTCTCGGCGCCCACAGGCCGGCACATGAACTCGATTATGCGGACAAAAAACGGTACTGCGCTTCGACCAGACTGCGATAATGGCCGGGCCGCTTCATTAGCTCGTCGTGGTTGCCCATCTCCATAATTTCTCCGTGGTCCAGCACGACGATGCAGTCGGCATGACGGATCGTGGACAGACGGTGCGCGACGATAAACGAGGTGCGTCCTTGCAGCAGCGTCGACAACGCTTCCTGAATGCGCAGCTCCGTCTCCGTATCGATGCTGGCCGTCGCTTCGTCCAGCACGAGAATGCGCGGATCGGCGAGCAGCGCCCTGGCGAAGCTGAGCAGCTGCCGTTGCCCGACGGAAAGCGCGTTGCCCCGCTCCTCAACCTCGGTGTCGTAGCCGCTCGGCAGGTCGACGATAAAATCGTGCGCCCGCACAGCGCGGGCCGCCGCTTCGATCTCCGCATCCGTAGCGTCGGGACGTCCGTAACGAATGTTTTCACGGATGGTGCCCGAGAAAATAAACGTATCCTGAAGCACGATGCCGATCTGCGAGCGCAGGCTGTCGATCGTCACGTCTCGGACGTCTTGACCGTCGATCAGCACGCGGCCTTCCACCGTATCATAGAAGCGGCAGATCAGGTTGACGATCGTGCTCTTGCCCGAGCCGGTATGACCGACGAGCGCCACCGATAGCCCCGCCTCCACGTCGAGGTTAATGCCCTTAAGCGCCGGACGGTCGCTCTCGTAGCCGAACGTAACGTTTTCAAGCTTGACGCGGCCCTGCAGCTCGGAGATCGGTTTGGCGTCTTCCTTTTCCGGAACGGCCGGCCGTTCGTCCATAAACTCGAAAATGCGCTCGGCCGAGGACATCGAGATCAGCATTTGCGAATACATGTTGCCCAGACGCGTAATCGGCTCCCAGAAGCTGCCGACGTAGGTGATGAACGCGAAGAGAACGCCGACGGTCATCGCTTCGGATTGAATGAGATACGTGCCGTACAACAGCAGAATGAGCGTGCCGATCGCCGACGTCACTTCGATCAGCGGTCCGAACAGTTGGTTCAGCGCCGACGCCCGGTTCCACGAGCGAATGTTGCTGGAGTTCATCCCGTCGAAAAAGCCGATGTTCTCCTTCTCCTGAGCGAACGCCTGTGTCACGCGAATGCCCTGGATGCTCTCGTTCAGATGCGCGTTGATGCGCGACTGCTTGATGCGGACGACCTGCCAAGCCATGCGGATTTTTTTGCGCAGCGTCGTCGAGACGAAGAACATGAGCGGAACGGTTACAATGACGGCCAGCGCCAGCTTCGGCTCGATGAAGAGCAGAATAATCGTAATGCCGATCAGCTGCACGATGTCGATCGCTGTGTTAACGACCCCGTTCGTGAACATATCCTGCAGCGAATTAACGTCGTTCGTGACCCGGACGAGCACGGAGCCCGCCGGGCGCTTGTCGAAGAAGCGGAACGACAGCGATTGAATGTGCTTAAACAAAGCAGCCCGCAAGTCAAAAATAACCTTCTGCCCGATCTCGTTCGTGCGACGAATCGTATAATTTTGCGCCCACCAGCGCGTGATGTACAGCACTAGCATCGCGGCGGAAAGCGTCAACAGCAAAGTAAGATTGCCCTCGCTTCCCTTCGGGAAAATCGCCTTGTCGATCGCCAGCATTGTCAGATACGGGATCGCCAGCTTCGAGAGCATCCCGAACACGAGCATCACGATTATAACTTTGCCGACCTCGGCCTTGTAAGGCTTCACATACGTAATCAGCCGGGCCATCTGCTTCCAGTTAAACGGCTTCTCGATCAGTTCGTCGTCCTGGTATATGAATTGGCGACTCATCCCGACACCCGCCTTTCCCCCGAGTCGTCCGCATCCGCTGCGTAATCCAGCTCATCCGGGCGATCGGCATATTGAATCCGGTACGTCTCGCGATAGAGCCCCGGCTGGCGAACGAGCTTATCGTGCGTTCCCCGTTGAATCGTATGGCCGCGATCCAGCACGATAATTTCGTTGGCATGGCGTAAAGTCGAAATCCGGTGCGCGATCATAAACACGGTTCTGCCGGCCATGACTTTGCGAATCGCGGTCTGAATCTCGTGTTCCGTCTCCATGTCGAGTGCGCTTGTGGCATCGTCGAGAATTAAAACTTTCGGCTTGTTCAGCAGCGCCCGAGCGATGGCGATCCGCTGCTTCTGTCCGCCCGACAAGCCCATGCCCCGTTCGCCGACAATCGTATCGTAGCCAAGCGGAAGCTCGCGGATGAAGCCGTCGGCCTGCGCGTAGCGCGCCGCCTCCTCGATCTCCTCCATCGTTGCGTCCGGTCGCCCGTAGCTGATGTTTTCCTTGATCGTCGTCGAGAACAGGAACGATTCCTGGAACACAATGCCGATCTGCCTGCGCAAGCTGTCCAGCTCGATATGGCGAATATCTACGCCGTCCAGCGTAATCGTGCCTTCGCCCGCATCGTAAGCTCTAAGCAGCAAGCCGACGGCCGTCGATTTGCCCGACCCGGTTCCTCCAAGGAGGCCGACGACAGTTCCGGCCGGCGCGTCGAGCTCTAGCCCCAGCAGAGCGGAAGGCAGATCGTCGCGGTTCGTATAGCGGAAGCTGACGTCGTTGAAGCGGATACTTCCCTTGACCTCCGCATCGTCCAGCACAAGGCTTTGCTCGCGGTTTTTGACCGCGATCGGCTGATACAGCAGCTCGAGCAGCCGTTCGCCGGACGCTTTGGACTGCGTATAGCCGTTAATCTGGAAGCCAAGCGTCCAGAGCGGCGCCACGATGAAACCGAGCATTCCCGTAATCGCGATCAGTTCGCCCAGCGTCATCGTGCCGACGATTACGCGCCAGCCGCCTGCTAGCAGCAGCGTGACGACGCTGAGGTTGGCAATAAACTCCATCATGGGAAAATACTTCGCCCATACTTCCGCGAGCGTGAGATGATTGTCCCGATAATCTATATTTTCTTTAACGAACTTGTTAATCTCAAAGGGCTCCCGAGCAAACGATTTGACCGTTCTGACTCCGGTAATGTTTTCCTGCACCCGAGTCGTCAGACGGCCCACCGCGGACCGAATCGAACGGAACACCGGATGGATGGCCTGCTCGAAAAGAATCGCCACGAAGCCGAGCACCGGGATAAAGACGAGAATGAGCACCGTAAGCGGCCAGTCGATAAAAAACATCATGCCAAACCCGAATACGATGAGCAGCGCCGTATTGAGCAATTGCGCAAAGCCGAAGCCGATAAACATCCTCACGCCTTCGATATCGGCCGTAAGCCGCGACATCAGGTCGCCCGTTCTGGCCGTATCATAGTAGGAAAAGGATAACTGCTGCAGCTTCTCATAGCAGGCGTTGCGCAGCCGATACGCAATGCGGTTGCCGAGCCGTCCTCCGCTGAAACCGTGTACATACTGGAATGCGGCTTTGACGAAAATGATCCCTACCGCCGTCAGCGTGAGCCCAAGCACGCCTTCGAATTTACCAGGAACGATCATATCGTCGATGAGCGTCCTGAGCAGCAGGGGATAAATCAGTCCTAGCGCTGTCGCGATCGCAAGTCCGGCTATCGATCCCCACAGGAAGCCTTTGTCTTTCCAATAATAGGCCTTTAATGCGCGAAAAATATCCAAAAATGGTTCCCCTCCTCGCTGCTTTCTACGGCAGTTTAGCCGAATCCCCCACCCCCGGCAACAGCGTTATTTCGCGCTATTCGCGCTTACGAAGGAAACTGCCGCAGTCATTAACGGATAATCACCGGATATCTTCGATATGGTCGCTTTTCATACCCTACTTCCCCTTGTTGGTCCATTAAACAAAGGAAAACGCAGGCAAGCAAAGAAAAGGCCCCTTTCCATCTCCGAAAAGATGAAAAAGGGCCGATTCTACCCGTTACTGCCTGATTTTCTGCCACTGCTCCCGCAAATCCTGCAAATAACGTTCTTCGCCCGGTTGGCGAAGCGCCTCGCTCATGCTGAGCGCAAAAGCCGCAAGCTGTTCGGACCACGCCAAAGCGGCCGCGCGAACGGTTTGCTGTAGCGCCTGCTCCGTCGATTGCTCCCATTGCCGCTTCAACGCCTCAAGCACCTCGTCGATCGTCCCCAACAGTGTGCCTTCCAGGTCGCTCCGCAGCTCCGCAGCGCCTTCCTGCTCGAAGAAATGCTTCGGAGAGCGGAACGCATTCCACAGCTGTCTGACCTCGAAATTCGGGCCTGCGGCGAAAGGCTCGGGAAGCGGCAGCTCCAATGCCGGCTTGCCTGCCGGCTCCGGAGCAAAGCCTTCGCGCTCCATCTCCGCAAGTCCGGACAGCGAGCCGAGCGTCTTGTCCGCAAGCGCGCCGATCGTCCCTTCGAGCCGGAGTCCCGCCGCCCTCAGCTCCTGCAGCAGATCCTCTGTCAACGATCGCTTCAAATCTTCGCCGCACGATTGCAGCAGCTTTTTGAGATCTCGTCCGTCGTCCTGCAAAATGGACGGGTGGAACGCCGTCTGGAAATGCTCCTTGAAGCGGAATTTCAGCCGCTGACGCAAATGGTACAGCTGCTCCCCCACTTCCTGACTGAGCGGCTGCACTGCCGCCGCGGGAACGGAATCTCCGCCCTCGGCGCGCCAGCGCTCCGCCTGCGCCGTCAACCGCTTCGCCTTCGCTTCGCGGGTCGCGGCGTCGGCGTTGGCCGATTGCAGCCAGCTGTCCAGCAGCTTGTCGACGCGGTCCAGCTCCTTATTGGCCGACGCCAGCGCCAAGCCGCCTAGCTCCTCCTCGGAGAAACGGCGGAAAGCGCCCTCGAATTCGGCCAGCCCGGAAGCTTCCAGCGCCGCGCGGCTGCGCGACTGCTTCGCCTGCAATCCGTTCAGACTGGAGACGCCGAACAATCGCGGCTTGCGGATACCGTGCTTTAGCAGCTGATTTCCAACGTGCTCCTTGACGGCTTCAAGCTCCGTATCGGACGAAGCAAGGTCGGCGGCATTGATGACGAAAAACATTTTATCCAGCTCGAACACGTCCTTGACGCTGCCGAGCTGATTGAGAAATTCGCGGTCCGCCTCCGTGAAGGCGTGATTGTAATACGTCACGAACAGGACCGCGTCCGCGTTCTTGATATATTGGAAGGCAACGCCCGTATGCCGGGCGTTGATCGAATCCGCCCCCGGCGTATCGACAAGCACCGCGCCGCTGCGCGTAATCGGAGAATCGACGTACAGATCGATCGATGCGACGAAGCAGGAAGCCTGCTCGTCGGCGGCGAACCTCCGGTACTCCTCTCCGCCTGCCGTCAGCTTCTGTCCGAGCAGCGAACCGAACTCGCCCCATCCCTTGGCCGCAGCCGTCAGGAACGCCAAATGCGGACGTCCGCGAGGATGCAGATCCGCCGCAGCGACAGGGTCCTTCAACGCCAGCAGCTTCGCCACATCCGCACCCGCCGCCTCCAGCTTCTCCTTGGCGATGCCGATCCGCCCCAGCGAATGACGGATATCTTCGGCGAACTCCTCCGGCGTCTTCATCGTGACGAGCGCCGTGCCGTCCGGATGCTCCTCTGTCGGAGCGACAATCCGGTTGATCGTCGCCGTCGTCGGATTCGGCGAGACCGGCAAAGCCGGCTTGCCGACGAGCGCGTTGGCGAACGACGATTTGCCCGCGCTGAACGCGCCGAACAGCGCGATCGTAAAGCTCTTGTCGCGGAATCGAGCCGCCTTGGCGTACAGACCGTCCGCCACGCCTCGCAGCGCGGCGATGTTGCCCAACAGCGCGGCAGAGCGCTCCAGCATCTCCGCAGCTCCCTGCGGCGCGCCCAGACGGGTCGGCTGAGCGTCGGCGACCTCCGGCTGCTCCTCAAAAGGCAAGTCGTCGGAGGCTTCTGCGCTTCCGTCCGGATCTCCTGCCGTATTCAGCCCTGCCGCCGCTTCGCTCGCCAATTCCTCCAGTCGGTCGCTTGAAATGCCCACCGGAGCAGGAAGTCTCAGCCCGCTGTTGCTCCCATCCTCCGGCAGCATAGCCAATAGCTGTCGCTCCTCTTCGCGTTCCTCGCGCTCCAACTCGTCGATCCTTCCCGCAATGCGATCCGCCTCCGCAAGCTTAGACAGCTTGGCGCCGACTTCCTTTGTCTGCTCCTCCAATGCGGGACGCTCTCTCTCCTGCAGCTCGTCGATCCATTGGAACGCCGCCTTGCGATACAGCGACTTCAGCTCGGTGCTGATCTCCGCCGAATAGTGCAGCGTCGCCTGACCTTCCGAGCCTGCGCCCGGCTTCACGAGCGAGCGAAGCCATTCCGGCTGTACGGGGCGGAAGATGTCGTCCAGCGATCGCTCCAGTTCCTCTCCGGCCAATCCGCTCTGCTCCGCTTCCCGACGCAGCAGCTCCTTCAGGTGCCCGGTAACGTTCGCCGACACCTGTCGGTTGAAATCGTCTGTCAGCCTGCCTAGTCTCGCGTTTCTCTCCGCCTCGGTTTTCGCCGCACCGGCCAGCCAGCCGGCCTTAAATCCCGGCTGCATCGCCGCAAGCACCGCCTGCGCTTTCTCGCGCGTCTCGGCGGGCGTCAGATTGGCGTTGCCCAGCAACCGGTCCATTTCGACCCGCACGCGTTCTTTGCGCAGATCGCCTGCCGACCTTAATTGAGCCAGTTCCGCCTCCCATTCGGCGCGGAGCGCCGCTCTCCGCTCCGTCTCGCCGTCTTCGCCCAATTGCTCCTGGAGCTGCTGTCTTTTCTCCTGGTTGCGCTCATGCAGCGTCTCGCGGTATTGCTCCGCCAAGTAGACGGCCGAACGGGTTACGCTTCTCAGAATAAGCGGATCGGCAAGCGGCTGAAGCTGTTCCATGAGTTCCAGCAGTTGACTCCATTGCGACAGCGGGTGATCGGGCTCGCGCAGCGACAGGAATAGCGTAGCCGCCGGCTCGATATCCCAGTTGGCCAACGCCTCTCTTAAGCTATCCCGGAACTCCGCGAACGAAAGCTGCTCCTCCCTGTGCTTGTCGATCTGGTTCACGATCAGATACGTCGGCTTGCCCCAGCGGGCCAAACTGCGCAGAAACCGGAAGTTCACCTCGGACTGCACATGGTTATAATCGGTCACGAAAAAAACGACGTCCGCCATATGAAGAGCGGACTCGGTCGCCGCGCGGTGCGCGCCGTCCGTCGAATCGACGCCTGGAGTGTCTACGATCGCCATGCGATCGCCCAGCAGCGGAATCGGGTAGGATACGCGAATCGAGGTGACGCCTTCCCCGTCCACCGCAAAGCCGTGCAGTTGCTCGACCGCAATCGTGCGAGCAGGGTGAATATTGCCTTTCGAATCGCGGAATTCCGTTTCCGCGAACGGCTCGCCGTTAACGACCGTCACGACGTTGGCGCTTGTCGGAATCGGCGAGGCGGGCAGCAGCGTCGCCCCGCACAGCGTATTGACGAGCGTGGACTTCCCGGCGGAGAAATGTCCGCAGAAGGCGACGGTCAGCCGCCCGCCTTCCAGCTTGCCGGCCAGCTCCTGCAGCTTGGCCGCCTGCACTTCGTCTCCGTTGGCGGCCGATCTGACGGACATCTGCCGCAGCGCCTCCTGGAATTGAATAAGTTCTGCTGATAACGGCGCGCCGGACGGCGGCGCGTCGAGGTCGATAGCCTTCACTTCGATACGCTCCTCTTCTTCAAGGAGGCTTTCATTCGTGCCTTGCCTTCCTTGCAATGTTCCAACACCGGACAAACCTCGCATTTCGGATTTTGCGCCTTGCAGTGATAGCGGCCGAAGAATATCAGCCGGTGATGCGTAATCGTCCATTCCTCTCTCGGCACTCTGCGCATCAGCTTCTTCTCGACCTCAAGCACCGAGTCGTCGGGCTTGGCGACGCCAAGACGCTTGGATACGCGCTCTACGTGGGTATCCACGGCGATTGCCGGAACATCGAAAGCGTTGGACATGACGACGTTAGCCGTCTTGCGGCCGACTCCGGGCAGCGCCGTCAGCTCCTCGTGCGTGCGCGGCACATCCCCGCCATGCAGGTCGATAACCATGCGGCACAGCTTCTGGATATTGGCCGCCTTATTGCGAAACAGCCCGATTCTGCGAATATCGTTCTCCAATTCTTCCAGGGGAACGGATAAGTAATCGTGCGGGGATCGGTACTTCTCGAACAGCGTAGCCGTCACTTTGTTGACCGTTTCGTCCGTACACTGCGCAGACAGCAGCACCGCGATCGTCAGTTCGAACGGATTGCGGTGATTCAGCTCGCAGCGCGCATCCGGAAACATCTCGGCTATCGTATTCAGCACTTGCCTTAACGTTGCGGCGTTCATAAGCGCTCCTCATTTTCAGAAAGTCTCTAACATATTAGTCTACCTGAAGTTCGCTCGTGCAGCAATGCCAATGAACGAGAATGTCGTCAAATCCTAAGGTAGGGCGGGCTGAGGATTTCAAGCGAAGTCGCGGACAAAAATGCCGAAACGGGCAAAAGCGAATGCCGCGCAATAAGCCGTTCTTCTCGTTACTACTTACGTAGCCCTAAACCGAAACTGACCGCGAAGAACGGAAACGAGGGATTCGTGCAAAGGGAGGGATTGTTTCAGCAGTGTAGAAATAAACTCGCGAATGCGGGCAAATTGCTCTCCGCCAATCGCTGTCCGAAAGCAACCTGAAATCTTTTGTTTCACCTTGGACATACGAATGTCTCTTTCGGCCAAATTGTTATCAAATGGTATTC
>NZ_QRDZ01000008.1 GCF_003386235.1 Cohnella phaseoli | reverse complement strand
CCTCATCAGGAGCAAGCTCCATCAGAGATCCGCTCGACTTGCATGTATTAGGCACGCCGCCAGCGTTCGTCCTGAGCCAGGATCAAACTCTCCATGAAAGGAGCTTTCACGGCAGGGCTTCCAGAGGAAGTCCCGAGAGTGAAAGTCTCCAACGCATAGAGCCTTTGAGGCTCATTACTTTATTGCTGGTTTGCCTTCCGACGACCGAAGCCGTCTTCCGACGTTTTTGTTTCTTACGCTCAATGTTCAGTTTTCAAAGAACAATCGGTGTTTCTCAGTGTTTCTTATTTCGTCACCGCGTCAACAGCGACCTTAATAATGTATCACATACGATTATACGATGCAAGCACTTTTTCAAAAAACTTTTTACGAGTTACTTTTGCTCATTTTTAGGGCCGTAGAATAGGGATACGAAGCACCTCACCATAGGTAACGGCGAAATGAAGAGCTTCTTTTAAAATTTGTAATGGTACAATTGTATGCAATAAGGCTTATAGCGAAATTAAGTTATTGATAGATCGCGCCGAGGGCATATTTTTTAATAAAGGAGTTGTGTCAGATGAATAAGAATAAACGCACCGAAATGAAACGCTCTTCAAAAGCAGAAAACATTCTGTCACAGATCAATAGTAAAACTAAGCTAGGCGACTTAAGAAAAATCGCGAAGGACATTAAAACAGATCACGAACTAGCTGTGGAACTTTGGTCAACCGAAGAGTTTTTGCCCAGACTATTGGCAATTTTAATTATGGACAAAAAACTTCTTTCAGAAGATGTGCTAAATAGGCTTGATACGGATATGCAGATTCACACCTTCGATGAGCGAAATAACTTAATGGATTGGTTAATGGCTAATCAGCTCACCAAAGACAAGAAGACAATTGCTTTGATGGAGTTATGGGAAAATAGCCCTTCTGCTCTTCAAAGGCGTACCTTCTGGTATTATAATGCGCGATTGAGATGGACTGGACAAACACCGCCTGATAACAACGCAGACTTGCTATCTGCAATTGAAGCTAAGATTACGCAGGAAGAACCGGAAGTTCAATGGGCTATGAATTTCACGGCAGGCTGGATTGGCGTTTATGATCAAAAGAATCGGGCACGTTGTATTCAACTTGGTGAAAAAATGGGGCTTTATAAAGATGAAATGGTGTCAAAGGGCTGTACTCCCAATTATTTGCCGGAGTTCATTGCGATTGAAGTGAACAAACGAAATAACAATTAGTTACCCCGAGAAATTCATTAGTGTTTGTTTGATATAACGATAAGTGACGGAGAGAGGCTATTTTCTATAGGCTCATCCATCCGTAGCCGCACCATGCAAGCATAGCTCTCGGATATGGAGGGTGACGATCTGCTCAATAGTCTCCGATGCGTAGAGCTCTGGGCGAAGCATTGCCATTATCGTCAAGCCTTCGATCAGCGCGGCCAATCTTAGCGTTTCGAGTTGGATGTCCACCGCAGCGGGCAGAAGCTGCGCCTGAGCTAGAATTTCAAGGACGGCTTTCGTCAGGTAATGGAGTCCGTCCGTCAGTTCGTCTTTTTTAGTCTGCAACGCCTCACTCCTGAGGGAACGGATGGCGAAGATCCACCAGACGCCGACAGCCGTTCGTTTTTCCGCATCCATAGGGAGCAGTTGTAACACAACTTCCTTCGCAGCCTTTATCGGAATATGGCTTATTACCAACCCCTCTGCCGCCTTGTCAACTCCCCTTGTCAAATAGTAATCCACGATAAATAACAACAGCTCGTCCTGCGTTGAAAAATAGTGTCGCAAGGCTCCGGGCGACAAACCTGCAGCCGCGGCGACGGCACGGATGGACGCATGTTCGATCCCTTTTTCCTCAATAATGCTCCATGCTGACTCGGCGATCCGTTTTCTTTGTTGCTCGTGGTCCACGATTTTCGGCAATGATAACCGCTCCCTTGTTTTAAAAAGCACAGTGTACTAAAATAAAATAATACAGTGTGTTATTTCATTTTGTATTCAGTTATAGCGCGCCGGGAGGACCACGTCAATAGGATTGAACCTGTTATGGTTGACGGGAGGGGATTCGATGCAGGAGCAAATTGATGGAGTTTTTCGGTTTCGTACCACATGTTATTGTTGCAAACGCACGTTTTATGCCATCGAGGGGACTCAAGTCTACGACCATGTGAAACGAAACCGCAAAGGATTGCATTGCTGCGAAGAATGCAAAAACAGAATCGAACTCGAAGCGCGACTGGAGCTCGGAAGACGATTGTTGTACGGCAAATTTTAAGCTTCTCGGCGAAAAAGGATGAAGAGGCCGGCGCGTTGCCAAATACCCTCCGGACTAAAAAGATGCCCCTACAGAAGCCAACGTGATGAAATCGTCTCGCTGTTTCTGAATGGGGCTGTTCTCTTTACTAAAGATAGCTTCTCGTCCAACTGCTCGGATTACCCCGAATTCGGAGCGCTTTGCTGGAACGATTGAACGTCGGGATGAACCGCCAATTGATCAACGAAATGTACGAGTATGCTTGCACTGGATACTTTGACGGTAAGATGAATTTTGACGCAGGACTCTCTTTTATCTGAACCGAACAAGTGCTCCTCTTTATTCACCGCCATATCTACAATGACGATTCCGTTATCTTCGATCAACTTCACGACTTCGTTTACGCGACCTGCCCGACAGCCGATCTTCATTTCCATTTTCATTTTACGCTTTACGGTGAAAAACTTCTTCTCCCAGCGATTAAGGAGGAACAAGCAGAACAGAACGAAAAAGGTCGTTAGAAGAGAAACGAAGTAGAAGCCGGCGCCCACGCATAGCCCGATCGCTGCCACAACCCACAGCGAGGCCGCGGTAGTCAGCCCCGAGATTGTAAATCCGTTGCGCATAATCGCGCCCGCTCCGAGAAACCCGATGCCGCTAATTACCTGTGCGGCAAGCCGCGCAGGATCCATCCTGACGTTCAACTCATCCGCGAATTGGGAGAAACCGTAAATGGACAGCAGCATAATCGCCGTAGCGCCTACGCATACCAGAATATGAGTCCGAAAGCCGGCAGCTCGATTGCTCCACTCCCGCTCCAATCCGACTAAGCCGCCGGCAGCTACGGACAATACGATTCTCAGCGATAATTCCCAATAGGAGATCGCCCATACCCCTTGACCCATCCCCGTTCTCCTCCAATATATGAAGATAGAGACACCGATTCTGTCCTATGCCTTCACCCGAAAGCATACAACCGAATACGGCGTCTCTTCATCTCAAGCCGATAACATGTATTTACTTATAGATTATTTCGTGGAGAACACTTCGACAATATGCCATTGGCGATTCAATCCCAGATTAACGATCTGTCCATTGATCGAGATCATCGGACGGGTCGGATTCTGTCTGTCCGTAAAGACGATTTCCCCGATGCGTCCGTCATTAAGCTTAACGAATACGCCATTATGGAACTGTGTCGTCCTCTCGATAAAAGTCTGCACATACAGCGGATCCAGCTTGCCGAAAGATCCCGCATGAAGCTCTTCAAGAACGAGATACGGAGACTCGGCTTTGCGATACTTCCGATTGGACGTCATCGCATGGTACATGTCGGCAATCGCAACGATCTTGGCGTAAGGGTGAATTTTCTCCCCTTTGACCTTCAGCGGATAGCCGCTGCCGTCAATCCGTTCATGATGCTGCAGCGCCGCGAGCCATATGCCTTGATTAAAAGAAGCAATCCCTTCAAGCAGCTTAAATCCGTATACGGTGTGCTGTCTCATTTCCTGAATCTCTTCCGCTGTCAGCCCGGACGGCTTGTTGAAAATCGCCGGATCCACCTTAACGTTGCCGATATCGTGAAGCAATCCGGCCATGGCAATCGGCAGCCAATCCTTCTCGGGGAACTTATTCCACTTGGCGAGCTGGTAGGAAGTCATCGCGCACAGGATACTGTTGCGAATGAGGATATTCGGATCCCCAAGTGAAAGGGGGACAGAGAAGGTTAACACGTTGTAATCATGCATATGCCCGATCAAGGCGGTTAATCCATTGCGCAGATCGAGAACGGGAATTTTCTGACCGGAGCTTACCATGGAAATCGTACGCTGCAACTGCTTCTCCATCAGCAGAAATTCCTGCTGCAGCATAGTCAGCTTGGTTTCGGCAGTCGCCGCGATTTCGTTCGGATTTTCTTCCGCGGCAGACTCCTCGAGCCCGTTGCGAACAACCTCTATGCTAGGAATAAGGAAAGCCTGAAGAATTTCCATATCCCTCTCCGACAATACGCGTCCTTCCTGCAAAAGCACGCTCCCAAGAGCGGTCTGAACATCGCTGCTCAGACGATCGCCTAATTGTATCTGTGTAATCGGAATGGTCGGCATGCCGCATCTCCTTATCCGCCGTTGCCTAGCGAGAACAAGAAGACAGCCGGTTAGCTGTCTTCTCCTGCTCCTTCGCCATCAAGCTCCATCTGTTCAGAATCTGCATCGTCCTCGCTTCTTGGAGCCCGAGCTACGGTAGCTACGGAATCTTCGTCGCGAATATTGATCAGCTTAACGCCTTGAGTGATTCTGCCCATCGTATTGATGCCGGACATGCTCGTACGGATCAGCGTTCCGGAGGAAGTCATAATCATCAGATCTTCTTCGTCATGAACGACCTTCAAGCCGACGATTTCTCCGTTTTTATCCGTTACGTTCAACGTTTTGATGCCTTTGCCGCCACGAGTCTGAATGCGATATTCGGTCATAGGCGTCCGTTTGCCGTAGCCTTTGGACGTTACGATCAGCACGTCCTGCTCCGGCTCGACGACGTCCATGTCGATCACTTTATCGTTATCGTCCAGTTGAATGCCCTTCACGCCCGTTGCCGAACGCCCCATAGCGCGAACGTCGTCCTCGGAGAAACGAATGGACATGCCCTGGCTCGTTCCCATTACGATTTCTCGGGAGCCGTCCGTCAGCTTAACGCCGATCAGATCATCATCCTCTCGCAAGGAAATCGCGATTAGACCGACTTTGCGAATGTTCGCGTAGTCGTCGAGAGGCGTCTTCTTGACGATTCCGTTCCGGGTCGCAAAGAAGAGAAATTGATTCGGCTCGAACGATTCGACCGGAATCACCGCGTTGATCGTCTCTCCCTGCTCAATCTGGATCAGGTTGATGATCGGGGTTCCCTTCGCCGTTCGGCTGAGATCCGGAATCTCGTAAGCCTTCATCCGGAATACGCGGCCCTTGTTCGTAAAGAACAGCAAGTAGTGATGGGTATTGGAGATGAACAGATTTTCGATGAAATCCTCATCCTTCGTCCCCATTCCCATAATGCCTCTTCCGCCCCGCTTCTGGCTGCGGTAGGTCGAGACGGGAAGCCGCTTGATATAGCCCGCATGCGTCATTGTGATGACGACGTCATCGCGTGGAATCAGATCCTCGTCGAGAATTTCCTCGTCGCTGATCGTGATCTCCGTACGGCGCTCGTCGCCGTACTTCTGCTTGATCTCCTCAAGCTCTTCGTGAATGATATCGTTCACGAGCTGCGGATCGGAGAGAATCGCTTTGTACTCGGCGATCTTCGCAAGCAGCTCGGCATACTCCTGCTCGATCTTCTCCCGTTCCAGTCCGGTCAGGCGCTGCAAGCGCATTTCGAGAATGGCCTGCGCCTGGTCGTGCGACAGTCCGAAGCGCGTCATCAAGCCTTCGCGGGCTTCCTCCGTCGTCTGGGAAGCGCGGATCAACGCGATGACTTCGTCCAGATGATCGAGCGCGATGCGCAGACCTTCGAGAATGTGGGCTCTGGCTTCCGCTTTCTTCAGATCGTATTCCGTACGTCTGCGAATAACTTCGACCTGATGCTGGATATAGTTGTGAAGCACGTCCTTCAGGTTAAGCACTTTAGGCTCGTTGTTAACCAGCGCAAGCATGTTTACGCCGAAGCTCGTCTGCATCTGGGTCTGCTTGTAGAGGTTGTTGAGCACGACCGTCGGCGTCACATCGCGGCGCAGCTCGATAACGATCCGCATGCCGTTGCGGTCGGATTCGTCGCGAAGATCGGTAATGCCGTCGATCTTCTTCTCGCGCACCAGTTCGGCAATCTTCTCGACGAGTCTCGCCTTGTTAACTTGATACGGAATCTCGTGAACGAGAATGCGGGCTTTGCCGTTATTCTCTTCAATCGTCGCACGAGCTCTCATCGTTACCGAACCGCGTCCCGTTGCGTAGGCTTGGCGGATTCCGACGCGGCCAAGAATAAGACCGGCTGTCGGGAAGTCCGGACCTTTGACGTATTCCATCAAATCGTACGGCGTCAGCTCCGGATCGCGCAGCAGCGCTTGCGTGCCCTCGATCACTTCCTTGAGGTTGTGAGGCGGAATATTCGTCGCCATACCGACAGCGATGCCTGTCGTGCCGTTCACAAGCAGGTTCGGGAACCTGGCCGGCAGTACAACAGGCTCTATCTCTTCGCCGTCGTAGTTAGGCTGGTAGTTGATCGTTTCTTTGTTGATATCGCGGAGCATCTCCATCGCGATCTTGGATAACCGAGCTTCGGTATACCGCATCGCGGCCGCGGAGTCGCCGTCGATCGAACCGAAGTTGCCGTGACCGTCGACCAGCATGTAGCGAAGGGAGAAATCCTGCGCTTGGCGAACCATCGCTTCGTAGATCGAGGAATCACCGTGAGGGTGGTACTTACCGATAACTTCTCCGACGATTCTGGCCGATTTCTTGTAAGGCTTGTCCGGCGCCATTCCCAGCTCTGACATAGCGTACAGAATCCGTCTTTGAACCGGCTTCAACCCGTCGCGAACGTCCGGCAAAGCCCGGCTGACGATAATGCTCATGGCATAATCCATGAACGATTCCCGCATCTCGACCCCGATATCGCGATCGCGAAGCTGGGAGCGTTGTTCTTCCGACATGAAGATCCTCCTTAACGAATATACAAGCAGAACGCGCTTGCGAATCTGTACACCGCAAGGCGTATACCGTCATAGATTAGTAAATATGCAATGACTCCATTATACCATATTGCCGAAGGGAAAGGTTGGATGAACCCGCATGTCCATTCAGCGCGTACGCAGCAAACGGGCCAAAACTGAAGTCCTGCTTGCCGACCCCAGCCTTAAAGTTTACATTCCCGATAGCGACGGGTTCGACCGACTCACCGTGGAACGAATGCTTGAGAAATATGAAATGATCTATGTCAAACCGATCAACGGAACGTTCGGACGAGGCGTAATTCGAATCGAGAAGCATCCTGCTTCGTCATCCCCGTACCGCCTGCAATCCGGAGAAACCAAATATGAATTTCCGACGTTCGACGATCTGTTTCGCAAACTGCTGTCGGTGAAGAAGCCGAAGAGTTATTTAAGCCAACAAGGCATCCATCTACTGAAACACCACGGCAGAAGATTCGATCTCCGGGTCATGGTGCAGAAAAATCCTCAAGCCTCCTGGGAAACGACAGGGATGATCGGACGCGTCGCCCATCCTCGCAAAATCGTTACCAACTACCATGCCGGGGGCACTCCGAAGTCGGTTCCAGCTCTGATGTCCGCGCATTTGTCACCCAATCAGCGGCGTTCATTCGAAGCTCGGCTGCGCAAGCTCGGAGTCTCCGTCGCCGAGGCCCTGGAACGAAAATATCCGAGATTAAAAGAAATCGGCATCGACATCGCCGTCGACGAGCAGCATAAGACCTGGATACTCGAAGTCAATACGCTGCCGGATCCCTTCTTGTTCAAGAAGCTTCCCGATAAATCCATCTTCCGCAAAATGTACGCTTATGCCACCGCCTACGGTCGCTTCAAACCCCGCAAACGCAAATCGTAACCCGCAGGGGGTATCTCCCTCGAGAGATACCCCCTGTCTGATCTTGCGCTTATACGTCCAAATTTTTAACGTATCGAGCGTACTGTTGAATAAACTCGCGTCGAGGCTCGACGTTATCGCCCATCAACGTATCGAACATGAGGTCGGCTTTGATCGCGTCTTCGATGCGCACCTGCAGCATCGTCCGGCTGGACGGGTCCATCGTCGTCTCCCACAGTTGATCCGCATTCATTTCTCCCAAACCTTTGTACCGCTGAATGTTCAGCTTGGCGCCTTCTCCGAACTCAGCGATCGCTTCGTCCCTCTGCTTCTCGTTCATCGCATAGCGAACCGTCTTGTTCCGTTCAATCTTGAACAGCGGCGGCTGAGCGATGTAGACGTATCCTTCCTCGATCAGCTTGCGCATGAAGCGATAGAAGAACGTCAAGAGCAATGTCCGAATGTGCGCCCCGTCGACGTCGGCATCGGTCATGATGATGATCTTGTGATAACGAGCTTTCGTAATATCGAAGTCGTCGCTAATCCCGGTGCCGAGCGCCGTAATCATCGCCCGAATCTCCAGGTTGGACAAAATTTTATCCAGACGAGCTTTTTCTACGTTCAGTATTTTCCCCCGCAGAGGCAGGATCGCCTGGAAATGACGATCGCGGCCCTGCTTGGCCGATCCGCCCGCGGAGTCCCCTTCGACGATGTACAGCTCGGAGATCGCGGCGTCCTTGGAGGAGCAATCCGCCAGCTTGCCCGGCAGCGAGCTGACTTCAAGCGCGCTCTTGCGCCGCGTCAATTCCCGCGCCTTGCGCGCCGCTTCCCGCGCTCTGGCCGCCTGCAAACCCTTCTCCATAATTTTGCGGGCTACGGAAGGGTTCTCGTCCAGAAATTGCAGCAGCTTCTCGCTGAAAAACGATTCGACGATGCCGCGAACCTCGCTGTTGCCGAGCTTCGTCTTCGTCTGTCCTTCGAACTGAGGCTCGGGAATTTTCACGGAGATAATCGCCGTCAAGCCTTCCCGCACATCGTCGCCAGACAGGTTGGACTCGCTTTCCTTCACGAAGCCCATTTTCCGCGCATAGTCGTTAATGATCCGGGTCAAAGCGCTCTTGAAGCCAGACTCGTGCGTTCCGCCTTCATGCGTATTGATATTGTTCGCGAATGAATACAAATTCTCGGAATAGCCGTCGTTATACTGCATCGCGACTTCGCAATGAATATGATCCTTCGCGCCTTCGACATAAATCGGCTGCTCGTGCAGCGGCTCGCGGGTTTTGTTTAAATATTTGACGAACTCCACGATGCCCCCGTCGTAGTGGAACGAATCGTGCATATCGGTGCGCTCGTCGGTGAGCGTAATCTGAATCCCTTTGTTGAGGAATGCCAGCTCGCGAATCCGGCCGACGAGAGTCTCGTAATCGTAAATTGTCGTCTCGGTAAAAATCTCCGGATCCGGCTTGAACCTCGTTTGAGTTCCGGTCTCTTCCGTCTCCCCGATGACTTTCAGGTCGTATTGCGGAGCGCCGCGGCGGTATTCCTGCTGATGGATACGCCCGTCGCGCTTAACGGTAACGATAACCTGCTCGGACAGCGCGTTAACGACCGAGACGCCGACCCCGTGCAGACCGCCGGATACTTTATAGCCTTCTCCGCCGAATTTGCCGCCCGCGTGCAGAACGGTCATAACGACTTCAAGCGTAGACTTCTGCAGCTTCGCATTCAAACCGACCGGGATGCCCCGGCCGTTGTCGATGACGGTGATGCTGTTATCATCGTGTATGATGACGTCGATCCGCGTGCAATAGCCGGCCAACGCTTCGTCAATACTGTTATCGACGACCTCCCATACGAGATGGTGCAGCCCCTTGCCGCTGGTCGAACCAATGTACATGCCTGGACGCTTGCGAACCGCTTCCAGTCCTTCAAGCACCTGAATCTGACTTTCATCGTAACTATTTTGTTGATTAACGGACAAACCTTCCACCGCCTTCTTTACGTAACAGCTACCCTTCCAAAATTCGCGTCCTCTTCTTCAAAGTGGACGTGGAAATCGGAGAGTAATAAACCTTGTGCTCCGTGACGACGATCGACTTGGGATCTTCTTCTCCGATCGTTTCGACTTCCTTGTTCTTCTGCGCATGCAGAACGAACTGCCGCGACAGCTTCGAGGATTGCTCGATCGAAATATCGAAGATTGCGATGAGTTGCGACGTTCGAATTATCTTTTCTCCGCCCAGATGGATGTACACGAAGTTCCTCCTTAGCGCTAACGCAGCAATTGGCCGTCCTTCACATGAAAAATGGAGGCGTCCTTCAACCGGCTCATGTTGACGCTCTCCAATCCGGTTGTCGTGATGAAGGTCTGTACGCGGCTCTGAAACGTCTCGATAAGTTGGGTCTGTCTGGTCTGATCCAGCTCGGAAAGCACGTCGTCGAGCAGCAAGAGAGGGTATTCCCCGATCTCTTCGTGCATCAATTCCAATTCGGCCAGCTTAAGCGACAGCGCCGCCGTCCGCTGCTGCCCCTGGGAACCGAAAGACTGTACGTCCTTGCCGTTAATGGCGAACGTCAGATCGTCGCGGTGAGGACCGGTCAGCGTCGTGCCTCGCCTGAATTCCTGTTCCTTGCTCTGTGTTAACTTTATCATAAATTGCCCGAATAAAGAAGATTGATCTTGGCTATCCAAGCTGTCGGCAGTTCCGAACGAAGGTTTATAGTCTACCGTCAGATGTTCGGTTCCGCCGGTAATGCCCGCGTGGATCTTTTCCGCCCATTTCTGCAGCTGTAAGATAAAGTTTTTCCTTTTTTGTATCATTTTAACACCTGTCAGCGCAAGCTGTTCGTTCCAGACCTCCAACAGCTCGGGAGAAGCGCGGCGAATATCGGTCGATTTCAGATAGTTGTTGCGCTGCTGCAGAATTTTCTGATACTGCTGCATGTCGTACAAATAACCGGGATGCACCTGGCCGATCTCCATGTCCATGAACCGGCGGCGCACTCCCGGTGCTCCTTTGACAATATCCAAATCTTCCGGAGCGAACAGCACGACGTTAAGCGTCCCGACAAAGGTACTCAGCTTGCGTTGCTCCAACCCGTTGACTTTCGCTTTCTTCCCTTGCGCGGACAGCTGCAGCTCCAGGCTGACGTCGCCGACCCTGCGGCTCATCTGAGCCCGAATAACCGCCGAGGAGCTGTTCCAGCCGATCAGCTCTTTATCCTTCGAGGTGCGATGGGATTTTGTAAGCGACAGCACGTGGATCGCTTCGAGCAAATTCGTCTTTCCCTGGGCGTTCGGTCCGATGAAAATATTGACGCCGCCTTCTGTCGTTAGCTTGACGGAATCGTAATTGCGATAGCCTTGCAGCTCCATCGCTTTTAATTGCATTAGACACTCACTCTCCAACTGGCATAAACAGCCCCGGCCGGGTCACCGGGTTCCGATCGCGAACGATCCGAACCCTTCGACTTCGACGGTGTCCCCGACTCGCAGCTTGCGTCCTCTGCGATTATCAGGCTCCCCGTTCACAAGAACGCGCTTTTCCTGCAGAAAAAATTTCACTTCGCCGCCGGTTCCGATGCAATCCGCCAGCTTGAGGAATTGCCCGAGCGTAATGTATTCGGTCGAGATTCCGATGCTCTTCATCCGCTTCGCCTCAATTCGTCGTCCGGTAGGGAAGAATGAGATGCAAGCTGAGCTCGTGATCGTTCGGACGGATAATGATCGGGCTCATCGACCCGTTAAAGCCGATAAAAAGCTCTTCGCTGTCGATGACCTTCAGAACGTCAAGCATATATTTGGAGTTAAAAGCGATTTTCAGCGGTTCCCCGCGCATAGCGCTGACGCTGAGCTGTTCCGTTACTTTCCCGAGCTCGGACGAGCTGGACGAAATTTCGATTCCGCCGTTATCCGTCGTGACGAGGCGAACGATGTTCGTCTTCTCTTCGCGGGAGAGCAAATAAGCCCGGTCGATGGAATCGCTGAGCTGCTTTGTATTGAGGACGAGTTCTGTTTTGAAGCTTTGCGGAATAATCTTGGAAGTATCGGGATAAGTTCCGTCGAGCATTCTCGAATAGAAAAGAACGTTGCCCAGCTTGAACAGCACTTGGTTTTCGGCCACGACGATATCGACCATTACGTTCTGGTCCGGGACGATTTTCGAGAGCTCGCTCAGCGTTTTACCGGAAATCACGATGTTGGAAAAACGTACGTCTCCCGCATCGACGCTAATCTGACGGCTGGCCAACCGGTGACGGTCGGTCGCAACGAATTTGTACACGCCGTCGTGCAGGTTCCACAAGACTCCCGTCAAAATCGGAGTGGATTCGTTGGTGGTTACGGCGAATACCGTCTGACGAATCATATCCCGCAGCAGATCGCCGGGGATCGACACGATTTGCTCCTCCGTCAAGGAAGGAAGCACAGGAAATTCTTCGGGATCGAGTCCGACGAGCTGAATCTCGGTCGCTCCGGACGTAATCATCGTCTGGAACCGTTCGCCGACTTCCATATGAACCTCTTCGTGAGGAAGCTTCTTGACGATTTCCACGAAAAATTTAGCGGTCAATACGACGCTTCCCGGTTTAACGACGGTAGCGATCGTCTTGTCCGCGGTCTCAAGCGGAATGAAGCTTTGGATTGAAATATCCGTATCGCTTGCGGTTAACGTAATACCGGAAAAATCGGCATCGATCTTAATGCCGCTCAAAATCGGGATTGTCGCTCTTGACGCAACCGCTTTGGATACGTGTTGAATCGCTTCGTTCAATTCGTTGCGCAATATCGTGAATTTCATGGATCCACCTCATCGGTTTTGTATATTGTAGCATGTTTTAAAAAATAAGTCGTAGTAGGGGCACTGAATATGTGGATAAGTGGGAAAAAGGTCGAAAACAACGCCTATCCACATGTGGATGTGTTGTGAACAGGCGTTGGGTGTATTTTCAGGTCAAGTTTTTAATTTTTTCGGTCAAGCTGTTGATAATTTTGTACAAGTCCTGATCGATCTTAAGCAGCTGCGAAATCTTCTCGTGCGCATGAATGACAGTCGTATGATCGCGCCCGCCGAACGCGTCTCCGATCTTCGGAAGAGAATAGTCGGTAAGCTCGCGAGAAAGATACATGGCGATCTGACGCGGGAAAGCGACGGCTTTGGTCCGCTTGCGCGCCTTGAAATCTTCCAGCTTAAGCCCGTAGTAGTCGCCGACCCGCTGCTGGATGTCCTGCATCGTAATGAGCCGGGTGCGGCCCGTCGGCAAAATGTCCTTCAGCGCTTCGGCCGCCAGATGGGCGGAGATATCCTGATTCGTGAGCGAGGAATAAGCGACGATGCGGATCAAGGCGCCTTCCAGCTCGCGAATGTTGGAGTCGATCATGTTGGCGATGTACATCATCGCTTCGTTAGGGATGTCGAGATTTTCCGCCTTCGCTTTCTTGCGGAGAATCGCGATCCGGGTCTCCAAATCGGGCGGTTGAATATCGGTGATCAGACCCCATTCGAACCGGGAGCGAAGCCGTTCTTCGAGTGTCGGTATCTCCTTGGGCGGGCGGTCGCTCGAGATGACGATCTGTTTATGTTCCTCATGGAGCGCGTTAAAGGTATGGAAGAACTCCTCCTGGGTTCCTTCCTTGCCGGCAAGAAACTGAATATCGTCGATGAGCAGCACGTCGATATTGCGGTACTTGTTGCGGAAGCTCTCGCCTCGGTTGTCGCGGATCGCGTTGATGAATTCGTTCGTGAACTTCTCGGAGGATAAGTACAGAACCTTCATATGCGGATTATGTTCCAATATATAATGGCCGATCGCATGCATGAGATGGGTTTTGCCGAGTCCGACGCCTCCGTACATGAAAAAAGGGTTGTACGATTTAGCCGGCAGCTCCGCGACAGCCAGCGAGGCGGCATGTGCGAACCGGTTGGCGGCGCCGATGACGAACGTGTCGAACGTATATTTCGGATTGAGCATATGCATAGTCGGTTCTTCAAGCGCGGCCTCGCGCGTAACCGAGATTTGCGGTACTGGCTCGGCGGGCTCGGGCGGGCGAACCTCTTCGATGGAAAATTTCACGTCGACGGTTCTGCCGATATAGTCGGAGATCGTCGAGGAGACGAGCTTCGTATAACGCGTTTCCAACCACTCCACGGCAAAGGTAGTCGGCGCGGTGACGAGTACGGCGTTCTCGCTGATGAACGCAGCCTTCGTCGACTTAAACCAAGTATCGAAGCTGGGCTTGCTTAGCTTCGTCTGGATGACCGACAACACCTGCTGCCAGATTTCATTGTTGGGGTTGTCCACGACAAATTCTCTCCTTTAACTCCTCACAAGGACAAAAAATATGCGGAAAACGTTCAGCCGAACGCAATTCGGCCAGTTATCCACATTATTCCCTGAATTATTAAGAGGGTTATCCACGAATGTGGGGAATTGTTCACAAAGTTATACACAGGGTGTTAGTAATTCGAGGATAAAAATTACGAATCCACGGGTAAAGACATGACTTATCATAGCAGACAAAGCCTCTAAATTCAACGAATTTCCCCCTGTTATCCACAATTTCAATAACTTGTGGATGAAAACTGTGCACAGCACAAGATATTGTTGATAAAATGTGATACGATCCGACAAGGATGTGTAAAGTTCGTTTTTTCTCTTCCGATTGTTCACATGTGAATAAGTTTTATGGGGAAAATCGAATATCCACAGCGAAAAAAGCCCTTGTACAGCAAAACGGCAAGCCTGTGGGCTTTATTCGTTTGCTATATAAGGGCTTGTGGAGGAAAATTTCTATTTAATCGTCGTAACGGTCGTCGTCATCAAAATCGTCGTAGCCGTCATCATCGTCATCATCGTAATCCACAGACAAAATTTTGCCGGTCTGGGCATGGACTTCGACTTCGGCTTCGCCGCGGCTCGTTTTCAGCTCGATTTCGTAATGAAGCACTCCGTCATCCTTATCCAGCTTCGAACGGACGACTGTACCGCCGACGCGGTCCGTCGCAATTCGGGAAGCTTGCTCGGCGCTAATCTTCGTTTTTACAGCGGAAGGGGCGGAAGAAGAGGGAGATGGGGAGGGAGATGGAGCGGATGCGTTGCCGCCGGAGATTCGGCGATCGTCGACCTCCTCGTCATCATCTCTTTCTATTTTTAACGTTTTGCCAGTGTATGCATCGATGTGGACATCGTATTCCCGCTGGTCCTTCAGAACGTCCACATCGTAATAAACGATTCCGCGCTCTTTTTCGAGCTCCGCGCGATAGGCTTGGCCGGCAGCTGCTTTCTCCGCCAATTCCTTCGCTTTATTCGCTCCGATTAATCCTTTGTCGCCACCACTTGCTGCATACCCTGTCGTTGCGGCGCCTGCGCCGATCGCGACCGCCGATAAAAGCGCGGCGGATAGCAGAAGGGTTCTTTTTTTGTTTTTCGTCATGATCATTCTCCTCTCCGTGTTTGTCGAACACTTATAGAATAAATCCCGAAGATGAGAGGAGCAGGATAAGAACATTAGAAAACGATGAGAAAGAAATAAAGACGACATAGGAGCTACGAATCGTCGTTGCTTTCCTTGTCGTCTTCGTCGTCCCAAATCACCGACATGATCGCGCCGGATACGGCGTTCACCTGCACGTCGGCGTCCCGTCCGCCTTCAACCTCGACTTCGACGAGATAATAGGCGCTTCCCGCGACCTTTCCTTTAAGCTCGACGTCCTCGGCCGTTCCTCGTACATGCGCGGCGGCGATTTTTTTAGCCTTCGCCGCTCCGATAAATGAGGATGATTTATCGTCGTCAATGCCGGCAGAACCCGAAGGCGACGGAGAGACGGATGGTGAAGGAGAAGGAGATGGAGAGGCAGGCGGCTCGGGAGTCGGCGTTGGAGAGGGTTTATTGCCGCCCTCGGATGAACCTATTCTCTCCAGATATACGATTTCGCCGCTGCCGGCGTCGGCTTTGACCTGATATAGGCCTTGATCCGTTTCCAGCAGCATGACGTATTGATCTTCGGCTTTAACGAGATCTTTGATTTTACCGGGATATCGGGCCAGCACCGTTTCCTGCACAGCTTCGCGGGAGATCGTCTCAGCCTTCCCGTTCCATGGCTTCCAGACCGCGCCGGCGATAACGATTCCGGCGGCCAGAACGGAGACGCAGCTTACAAGCCGGAGTGTCCGTTTATTCATGATTAACGTCACCTCCTGATAGTTACTTCGAATCATACGATATGAAAATGAGAAATCGATGAGAGCGGAAGGGAAGTACGCGGCCGGGAATGCGGGTCGGCTATCGAGCGGAAGGGAGACCAATCGTCGCCGTTGTGCCCACGCCTTCCAGACTGTCCAGTTCAACATCGGCCCCGATCGCGTCGGCGATTTCCTTCACCAGCGACAACCCCAGGCCGAAGCCCCCGGCTTGTCGGCTTCGCGCTTGATCGACGCGGTAGAACCGATCGAATACTTTCGGGAGGTCGTCCTTCGGGATGCCAATTCCGCGGTCGGCAATGCGGATCCATGCCGATGCGCCGCTTGAACCCACCGTTACGACAATCGGTTCCACGCTATACTTCCTGGCATTGTCGAGGAAGATGAAGAGAAGCTGACGGAGCAAGCTTTTGTCGCATACAACGTGGGCGGGAGTCTCAGCCTCTACGTGGACGTCGCGGCGATACGCCTTATGGAAAGCATCGGCCGCTTCCGTCGCCAGATTCTCAAGATTCAAAGCTTCCGGATTCATATTCCAATGATTCCGGCTTCCGGCCAGCAGGAGCAGCTGTTCCGTCATTTCCCTCATGCGGATCGCTTCGGAATGGATGGCGTCGACGGACTCCGCGAACAAGTCGGGACGCTCCAAACCTTTGCGCTTCAATAGATTGGCATAGCTTTCGATGACGGTGAGCGGAGTTTTCAACTCGTGAGAAGCGTTGGAGGCGAATTGCTCCTGTTTTTCGAAGTTGCTCTCAAGCAGCTCGATCATTCGGTTAAACGTCCGTCCCATCTCGGCCAGCTCGTCTTTGGCGTCGACGTTAAGCTTCAGCCGTTTGAATCGCCCGCTCTCGCGGATTTCCTTCATGGTACGGGTCATATTCACAACCGGCTGCGTGATCAGATTGCCGAGCAATCTTCCCGACACGACAACGGGGATGAGGGTAAGCGCTGTAACGACAATCAGCACGATTCGCAGTACGCTCATGTTGTCGGTTGTCTCGCGCAGGCTCCGTACAAGCTGGACGTTAACGACCGATCCGTCGCTCCAGATGACCGGCAGCGAGACCAGGGCGTACTTTTCTCCCGTGTATTCAATTGCCTGTTTGATTTTTACCGGACTATAGAAGGCTTCTCGCTTGCTCAGCTCAGATTGGGTAGACGAGGTGACGGGAGGATAGCCTGCTGCGCCTGTTTGCGCGACGATTCTAAGCATGCCGTCGGCCGGTACATAGGCCCGCAGCAATTCGCGCACCGGGATTTTATCCGCATTTTGCCGAATGCCCTCGGCGATAGCCGCCGCTTCCGTCTCGGCTTTGCCGATTTCGCTATTCACCGACATTCGATCGAATAGAAAATAAATACCTACATTCATAAGAATAAGGAGGACGGCGAACAGAAGGGAAGAATAGAGATGGATTTTGTTTTTCAGTTTCATGGCGTGTCCTTAAGCGAGTAGCCTACGCCTCGCACGGTGCGAATCAATTCCGGATCGCGTCCGTGATCGATTTTCTTCCGTACATAGCGGATATAGACGTCGACGACGTTCGTTTCCCCGTAATAATCGAAGCCCCATACCGCTTCCAGAATCTGTTCGCGGCTAAGCACTTGGCGTTTGTTTTTTAGCAGGAAAATAAGCAGATCGAATTCGCGCGGCGTCAGCTCGATCGGATCGTCCCCGCGAACAACTTCCCTCGTCTTTTCGTTGATCTTAAGATCGGATGCGGTCAGCCAGTCGCTATCGGCAGAGTCTAAGTAGGTCTGGGAAGGGCGTTGTCTAAGCGAAGCGCGAATGCGGGCCAGAAGTTCCTCGATCTGAAACGGCTTGGTGATATAATCGTTCGCGCCGTAATCCAGTCCGGACACTTTGTCTTCGACCGAGCTCTTGGCGGTCAGGAGAATGACCGGAGTTTGCGCGTCATTCGCGCGGATCCGTCGAAGCAGCTCGATGCCGCTCATGCCCGGAAGCATAATGTCGAGCAGGATAAGATCCCACGTGCCTCCGCGATAAGCCTCCATCGCATCGATGCCGTTGCCGTATCTGGATACTCGGTAGCCTTCGATTTCGAGCTCGATTTCGAGCAGCCTCGATATTTTTTCCTCGTCTTCCACGACTAAGATTTTGGTTTCCATAAGGGGCCTCCTCAGGCCAAGCTTTTAATTATCATATCATGATCCGGGGCGGTTATACCGCATCTTGGCGAGGATGGTGTTTAACCTTAAAACAGAAGCCAATAGAAGGTAAATGGAGATTCGTTGACATTTTTGTCCCAACGTGGTTTAATAGACGGACGTGAGTTTTTATGTAAGGGGGTTTGATCCATGGGTCCTACATTTAAGCCAAATGTAAGCAAACGCAAAAAAGTGCACGGGTTCCGCAGCCGTATGAGCACCAAGAACGGCCGCAAGGTTCTGAAAGCTCGTCGCTTAAAAGGTCGCAAAGTATTGACGGCATAGTTAATGAAAGACCACTGCAGGTGGTCTTTTTTTCTACATGGCAGCAGATGGAGCGATTAATATGCATAGGAAGCTTCGGCTGCGAAAGAGGGAAGACTTCAATACGGTCTACCGGTACGGGAAATCGTTCGCCAATTCGCAGTTTGTGGTGTACTGGCGCAAGCGTGCCCCGAACGGAGCTTTTAGATTGGGCGTATCGGCAAGCAGCAAACTTGGCGGAGCGGTCGTCCGCAATCGGCTTAGAAGGATGATTAAGGAAATTGTTCGTCTGAACGCGACCAAGCTTCAGGAGGATATTGACCTAGTCCTAATCGTAAGAAAGCCGGCTCTGTCGATGGCCTACAAGGAGATGGAGGGCAGCATTCTCCATGTCCTGCGGAAGGCCGGACTGTTGAAGGGCTCCAAGCCGTTTAACGGCGGGGGCAAACCGCCGCAGTCTCAAGGAAGTCGCGGAAATAAAAGAAGCGAAAGATCAGGCAAATAAAAGCGGGGGAAGCGGACAAGCCTCAGCTTTTCTTTGCCTTCTTTAATATGGTATAGTGGAACTGAATAGTTTCGGCCAGGACTGGCTGCAATCGGATTCAGCAAGGTTGAACATTTTACGGCATGCCGGCGATGAAGAGGGGAGTTTTCAGTTTTGTTGCGAAATCGCAAATGGTGGATCGTTCTCGGCGCAATCGCGCTGATGACGTTGCTCGCGGGCTGCGCGCCTTCGACTCAGGCAATAACGACTGGCGAAATGGCCACAAGCGGTTCTTGGTGGACAAGGAATGTCGTGTACTGGTTCTCGCTGATGCTCGACACGTTCGCGGATTGGTTCGGCGGGGAATACGGACTTTCGATTTTAGTGCTTACCATTATAGTAAGGACGATCATCCTTCCTTTAATGATCAAACAGTATAAGAATACGAAAGCCATGCAGGCCCTTCAGCCGGAGATGCAGAAGCTCCGCGAGAAGTTTAAGGACGACCCGCGCAAGCAGCAAGAAGAGATGATGAAGCTATACCAGACGCATCAGGTCAATCCGTTGGCGGGCTGCTTGCCGCTGATCGTGCAGATGCCGATTTTTATCGCGCTTTACAATTCGATTTATCACAACATCGCAATCAGAACGCATGATTTTATCGGCTTCCAGCTCGGAACGACACCGCATGAAGGAGAATGGTATTACTACATTATTCCTACGATAGCCGCGATTACGACGCTGGTCCAATCGATGATGATGTCCCGACAGCAGACGATGGCCGGACCGATGAAGGGGCTTATGTACATCTTCCCGGTTCTGATCTTCGTAATGGCGATCAACTTCCCGGTCGCATTGCCGCTGTACTGGATTTACAGCAACATCTACACGATCGTTCAGAACTATTTCATGTACGGCAAGCCTAAGAAGAATGAGCCAGCTCCCGAACCAGCACCAAAGAAAGGCAAAGGTAAAGGTAAAGGTAAGGAGGCGCGCGCAAAATGAAAAAGCTCCTGGCATCTGGGAAAACGATAGAAGATGCGGTTCGCAGCGGTCTGGCCCAGTTGGGCGTTACGGAAGACCGGGTGAATGTCAAAGTATTGGAACAGCCGAGCAAAGGATTGTTCGGGCTGATTGGAGCCAAAGAGGCAAAGGTAGAGCTGGAATTGCTTCCGGACGGCGTGGAGGAGGCTATCGCCTTTCTTCGCGAAGTGTCGGCAGCGATGGATCTAACCGTTTCCGTTGAGCGGGTGGATGAGAATGATGCAGTACGGATTAACATTACGGGTTCGGACTTGGGCATTCTGATCGGTCGTCGTGGACAAACTTTGGATTCTCTTCAATACTTGACGAACATCGTGGCTAATCGCCACTCGGACCGTCATCTTCGTATCGTGCTCGATGCCGAGCAATTTCGCGAGCGTCGCCGCCAGACTCTGGAGGCACTGTCCGAACGAATGGCGATGAAGGTCGTTCGAACGCGCAAGGAGGTCGTGCTTGAACCGATGACCTCCCAAGAGCGTAAAATTATCCATGCACGATTGCAGTCGAATCCGAACGTCAAGACTTATAGTCAGGGAGACGAGCCGAATCGTAGAATCGTGATTGCCTTAAAGCAATAGTTAGCGTCCGCGCAATGGCTTCCGCATCGTTGGGGGGGTCATTGCGTTTTTTAACGGAAAGAGGGATTCTCATGAACGAGGATACAATCGCCGCGATTGCGACGGCGCTCGGCGAAGGCAGTATTGCTGTCGTTAGAGTAAGCGGGCCGGAAGCGATCAACTCGGTGGCCAAGTTATTCCGGTCCAAGCTTGATTTGCGCGAGGCCGCTTCGCACACCGTTCAATACGGCTGGATCATAGATCCGCAATCGGATCGTCGCATCGATGAAGTGCTGGTGACGGTCATGAAAGGACCGCGGTCGTTCACGGCCGAGGATGTCGTGGAAATCAGTACGCATGGCGGCATCGTTGCGGTGAAGTCGGTGCTGGAGCTTGTGCTGCGGCATGGGGTCAGATTGGCGGAGCCGGGCGAGTTCACAAAACGGGCGTTTTTAAATGGGAGAATTGATCTGGCACAAGCCGAAGCGGTCATCGATCTGATTCGGTCGAAGTCGGATCGCGCTTTCCAAGTGGCGAGAAGACAGGCGGAAGGCGCAGTATCGAAAAAAATCTTTCCGCTGCGACAACAGCTGATCGAATTGATCGCTCATGTCGAAGTGAACATCGATTACCCCGAACACGATGTAGAGGATGTCACGGCTGAACTGATTCGTTCGAATTGCCGTCAGGTGCGAGAAGAAGTGAATGAGCTGCTGCAGCGATCGAATGAAGGAAAGATTTTGCGAGAGGGCATCGTGACAGCGATCGTTGGGCGACCGAATGCCGGCAAATCTTCTCTGTTGAACGCTTTGGCACGCGAGAATAAAGCGATCGTGACGGACATCCCCGGAACGACTCGGGATATTGTGGAAGAATCGGTATCGCTATCCGGGATACCGCTTAGACTGTTAGATACGGCGGGCATTCGAGAAACGGAGGATATCGTCGAGCAGATCGGAGTGGAGAGATCGCACGGCGCCTTAAACGATGCAGACTTGATCTTGCTGGTGCTGAATCGGCACGAGGAACTGCACGAAGATGAACGGAAGCTGCTGCAGCAGCTTAAGGATCGCTCGACGATTATCGTCGTCAACAAGATCGATCTTCCGGAGAGGCTCGATACGGCCGAGATCGAGCGCGACTATCCGTCGGAGCGTATTGTCTACCTGTCGGCAAAGGAAGGCCAAGGCATCGAACAACTGGAGCGGGCGGTAACGGGCATGTTTTTCAGCGGAGCCGTCGAATCGGGGGATATTACGTATGTCAGTAACACTCGGCATATTACGCTGCTTCATCAAACCCGGCAATCGCTGGAGGATGCCATACAAGCGACGTTCGAAGGCGTTCCGATCGATCTGATTCAGATCGACATAACCGCATCTTGGGAATCGCTAGGTCAAATCCTTGGGGATGCGGCTGGGGATTCGTTGCTGGATCAAATTTTTTCACAATTTTGTTTAGGAAAATAACATAAGCTAAGGAAAGCGAAGAGGGGTGGATATATGACTTATTCTGCGGGAGAATATGACGTAATCGTCATTGGAGCGGGACACGCGGGCAGCGAGGCTGCACTGGCCGCCGCCCGAATGGGTTGCGAGACGCTGCTGTTGACCATCAATTTGGACATGATTGCTTTTATGCCATGTAATCCTTCCATCGGCGGGCCGGCGAAAGGCCATGTCGTACGCGAAATCGACGCGTTGGGCGGAGAGATGGGACGCAACATCGATAAAACGTTTATTCAGATGAGAATGCTGAATACCGGTAAGGGACCGGCGGTTCATGCGCTCAGAGCGCAAGCCGACAAGTTCCTGTACCAGCATACGATGAAGGAGACGATCGAGAAGCAGCCGAATTTGACCTTGCGTCAAGGATTGGCCGAAGATTTGGTCGTCGAGGATGGAGTGTGCAAAGGCGTCATTACGAAGACGGGAGCCCATTATAGAGCGAAAGCCGTTGTCTTGACGACCGGAACGTACTTGCGCGGCAAAGTTATCCTTGGAGAGCTGATGTACGAGAGCGGGCCGAACAATCAACAGCCTGCAGTCAAGCTGTCGGAATCGCTGAAAAACCTTGGACTTCAACTGGTTCGACTCAAGACGGGCACGCCTCCTAGGGTGCACAAGGATTCGATCGACTTCGACAAAACGGAAATTCAACCGGGCGACAGCAAGCCGAAGTACTTCTCCCACGAAACGGAGTATATGGCTCATGCCGATCAGCAGCTACCCTGCTGGCTGACCTACACGTCGGAAGAGACGCATCAAATCATCAACGACAATCTGCATCGGGCGCCGATGTTTTCCGGATTGATTGAAGGTACGGGGCCGCGCTATTGTCCGTCTATCGAAGATAAAATCGTACGCTTCGCCGATAAGCCCAAACATCAGATTTTCCTTGAGCCGGAAGGACGGAACACGAAGGAGTACTATGTTCAAGGATTGTCGACGAGCATGCCCGAGGACGTTCAATTGCGCATTCTTCGTTCGGTTCCCGGATTGGAAAAGGCCGAGATGATGCGGAGCGGATATGCGATTGAGTACGACGCCGTCGTTCCTACGCAGCTGTGGCCGTCGCTTGAAACGAAACTCGTAAAGGGCCTATTTACCGCCGGCCAGATTAACGGCACTTCTGGATACGAGGAAGCGGCGGGACAAGGGATTATGGCCGGCATCAATGCCGCTCGTTCGGTTCAAGGCGCCAAACCGGTGATCATTGATCGTTCCAAGGGCTATATCGGCGTTATGATCGATGATCTCGTGACGAAGGGAACGAACGAGCCTTATCGCTTGCTGACTTCACGCGCGGAATATCGCCTGCTGCTTCGCAACGATAATGCCGATCAGAGATTGACTCCGCTTGGTCATGAAATTGGATTGATCTCCGACGAGCGCTATGCGAGGTTTACGGAGAAGCAAGCGCAAATTGATGCGGAAATCGTCCGATTGAAGGAGACGAAATTCCGTCCAGACGAAGCGGTACAGGCCATGTTGGCCGAAGTCGGCTCCGCGCCGATAAACAATTCGGTTGACGGGTTGACGCTGCTGCGACGCCCGGAAGTAACCTATGCGCATTTGGAGAAGCTTGCTCCGGCAGAGGGCGATTTGCCTGAAGACGTCAAAGAACAAGTGGAGATTCAAATCAAGTATGCCGGCTATATCGAAAAACAGCTGCAGCAGGTTGAACGAATGGAGAAGATGGAGAAGAAGCGGATTCCGGAAAACATCGATTACGATGCGATTCACGGACTGGCCACCGAGGCGAAGCAAAAGCTGGGCAAGGTTCGACCGTTATCGCTTGGGCAAGCCTCGCGAATTTCGGGCGTCACTCCTGCCGATCTGTCGATTCTGCTCGTCCATCTTGAACATTATAATCGCGTTACGGCGGCTGCACACAATTCATGAGAGACGCCACACAGAAGTTGTTAGCCGATCGGCTCCACCCGCTAGGCATCGAATTGACGGACCGGCAGCTGGACCAATTCGAGATTTACTACCGTTTACTCGTGGAATGGAACGAGAAAATGAATTTAACAGGCATTACCGAGCGGGAAGCGGTATACGAAAAACATTTTTACGATTCGTTAACGCTGGCCGAGGCTGTGTCGTTTTCTAAATCGCAATCCTTGGCGGACATCGGCTCGGGCGCCGGATTCCCCTCAATACCGCTGGCTATTGCGTTTCCTCATTTACGAGTGACGATAATTGACTCGCTGGCCAAACGAATCAAGTTTTTGGAAACGGTAGTCGACGAGCTTCAGTTAGCGCAAGTTTCTTGCCTGCATGCGAGAGCGGAAGATGCAGCCAGACAGAAAGAACATCGCGACAGCTACGATATCGTAACAGCACGTGCAGTTGCCCGTCTTGCGGTATTAAACGAATTTTGTTTGCCGTTCGTTCGTCCCGGGGGACTTTACGTAGCTATGAAGGGGACGGACATATCGGTAGAATTGGATGAAGCAAGATACAGCTTAACCAAACTTGGAGGACGACTGGTTGACGTCAAACGTCTAACTCTTCCTACAGAGGGGGCGGATCGGCATCTGATCGTATGCGAGAAGAAGGGCTCCACGCCGCCTGCCTATCCGAGAAAAGCCGGCACTCCGCTCAAAACGCCGTTGCTCAAATCTTAAATTCACAAGAAATGTTCCACGTGAAACAATCAGCCTATGCGGATGCATCGGTAAAAATGTTTCACGTGGAACATTTTTACGTTTACTCGGGGATAGATTACGTGATATTCTTATAGTGTTTGCTATGCAACGGCGTCGTGAAAGTTTTTTCACAGGCAGGAAAATGGGGCGGGAATAGCGAATAAAAGAAGGTAACAGATCTATGTGCCGCAGATGTGCCGTCAGGCGTGAATTGGCGGCGCTTTTTCGTCGCTGTGGACACGTGACATATCCGTCCTATCATACTTAATGTGGTGATCCGAGAGAAATGAAAGAGCAATTTTCACGATTGCTGGGTCTGACAGACCGCGGCTCTCAAGAAGAAGTGAAGAATATATCCGTTCACGACATCGTTCCAAGTCCTTATCAGCCGCGTACGGTGTTTGACGATGAACGGATCGACGAGCTGTGCCAAACGATTAAAACTCATGGCGTCATTCAACCTATCGTCGTTCGAGTGCGCGATGGGAAGCATGAGATTATTGCCGGTGAGCGCCGTTGGCGTGCGGTAACGAAACTGGGAATGGACACGATTCCGGCCATTATTCGCGAAATCAACGATTCTCAGGCTGCTTCGGTTGCTTTAATTGAGAATTTGCAACGCGAAGGTCTGACGGCTTTGGAAGAGGCGATCGCTTATCAGAAGTTGATTGATCTTCATAGTCTGACGCAGGAAAGCTTGGCTCAGCGATTAGGCAAGAGCCAGTCGACGATTGCCAACAAGATCCGGCTGCTGCAGCTAGGAGAGACAGTGCGTCAGGCGCTGCTCGAGCGGAAAATTACCGAACGTCACGGCAGGGCGCTGCTGTCCTTGCCGGATGAAGAAATGCAGAACAAGCTGTTGAAAGAAATTATCGATAAAGAATTGAATGTTAAACAGACCGAAACCCGCATTGCATTTCTGTTAGAGGCTTCGAAACCGAAGCGTTCTAAGCGCTTCTCGTTCTCTAAAGACGTTCGGCTCGCTGTGAATACGATCCGTCAATCGGTGGATATGGTTACCGGATCAGGCATTCCGATTAATGCGGAAGAGAAGGATTGCGAGGATCACTACGAAATAACCATTAGAATTCCTAAACGTTAGTAAGAAGCGGATGCCCATGCTTCAGATTCGGCGAGAACGGCAGTAGGCCGCCGCGGTCGGATCGGAATGGCGGAATGCTCGCGCTTGAACGAATTGGCAGCGAGCGTCCCAAGGGCATCCGTCTTTTTGATGATTCAGAATGTACAAGATGCGTTTCAGTCCATCTGCTGCTCGACAGAAGGCAAATTCCCGTCCATTGACGGTAATGCCGGCGTTGTTGCGTGTGCGATTCGGAGAGGCGACAATCGAGACAATCAGGATCCGAATCGTCTGCAGCTTATCTAATGCCGTCATTCTTGTAACGGCTTTGCCGTTAACGCATGGACGGTTATGAATATCGAGGTGAAAGAGGTTGTCAAAAATAATTGCGATTGCCAATCAGAAGGGCGGGGTTGGCAAAACGACGACATCGGTGAATCTGGGCGCCTGCCTGGCTTCTCTCGGCAAAAAAGTGTTGATCGTGGATATCGATCCGCAGGGCAATACGACTAGCGGGATCGGTATCAATAAAGCCGACGTGAGCTATTGTATATATGATGTGCTTATTAATGAGGTGCATCCCAAACAGGCGATCGCGGATACGGACATTCCCGATCTGAAGATTATCCCGGCCACTATTCAATTGGCCGGCGCCGAAATCGAGCTCGTGCCGACGATGTCGCGGGAAATTCGCCTTAAGAAAGCGCTGGGATTGGTGCGCAGTGAGTTTGATTATGTTCTGATCGATTGTCCGCCTTCATTGGGAATTCTCACGATTAACTCCCTAACGGCGGCTGATTCCGTATTGATCCCGATTCAGTGCGAATATTACGCATTGGAAGGGTTGAGCCAGCTGCTTAACTCGATCCGGCTCGTACAGAAGCACCTGAATACGTCGCTGCAAATCGAGGGCGTCCTGTTGACGATGTTTGACGCTCGTACGAACCTGGGTATCCAGGTTATCGAAGAGGTCAAAAAGTATTTTCAACAGAAGGTTTATCAAACGGTTATCCCTCGGAATGTCAGACTGAGCGAAGCGCCATCTCACGGACAATCGATCATAACGTATGATCCAAAATCCAAGGGCGCGGAAGTGTATCTCGAGTTGGCGAAGGAAGTGATCTCCTATGAGCAAGCGGCTAGGTAAGGGACTAGATGCGTTAATTACCTCTCTGTCGATTAAGGAAGACGATAAAATCGTTGAAATTCCGTTAACTCAGCTTAGAGCCAATCCATATCAGCCTCGTAAGACGTTCGACGAGGAAGCAATCAAGGATTTGGCCGAGTCGATTCGCGAGCATGGCGTCATCCAACCGATTGTTGTCCGCCAGGCATTGAAGGGCTACGAAATTATCGCGGGCGAGAGAAGATTCAGAGCTTCCCAGCTTCTCGGTAATGCGACGATCCCGGCAGTTGTTCGCACTTACAACGATCAACAGGTCATGGAAATTGCGCTGATCGAGAACGTTCAGCGGGAGGATCTTAATTCCATAGAGGTTGCTGTTGCCTATCAAGCGATTATGAATCAATTTAAGTTAACGCAAGAGGAGCTTTCTCTGAAGGTAGGGAAGTCTCGATCTCATATCGCAAACTTCTTGCGGCTGTTGTCGCTTCCGGAAGAAATCAAGGAATATGTTTCACGTGGAACATTGTCCATGGGTCATGCCAGAGCGCTGGCAGGCATTAAAGACGACAATTTGAGGCGTCAATTGGCCAAGCAGACGGTCACTGCGGAATGGAGCGTGCGCGAGCTGGAAGAGGCGGTTCAAAACGCCGATTCCAAGAAAGCGAACGTGAAACCGAAAGCAAAGGTCAAAAAACGCGATCCTTATATAGAAGAGATTGAAGAGACGCTGCGAGAGAAGTTTCAAACGACCGTTCGAATCAAACCGAATAAAGACAACGGGCGAATCGAACTCTCGTATTTCGGCAAAACTGATTTGGAGCGTCTGCTGGAGTTGCTGAAGGCAATGGCCTAATAGAGATAGATAAGAGTAGCATACCCAAGTTGTAATCTTCCAACGGAAGGATTAAACTAAGGTGTGCTATTGTTGTGTAAGGGACGGTGACTGCGATGAACGAGCAAAAAACGTTGATCTATATGGATAATGCGGCGACTAGCTGGCCTAAGCCTCCGGGAGTCGTCGAAGCGATCGAACGGAACGTGCGGGAAAATGCGGCGAACCCGGGTAGAGGAAGCCATGAAATGGCCGTTAAAGCAAGCAGGGTGCTATTCGATGCACGCAAGCGGCTGGCCCGACTGTTCGCAATCGGCAATCCGAACGATATTGCCTTTGCGCTCAATACGACTCATGCGCTGAATCTGGCGATTCAAGGCTATCTTAAACCGGGCGATCATGTTATCGCCACGTCCCTTGAGCATAACTCGGTCAGACGGCCTATTGAGGCCATGAAGCGGCGATTTGGCATTCATGCCACTTTCATCGACGCGGACGAATGGGGACGTCTGAACGTCAAGGATGTAGAAGATGCCATCACGCCGTCAACCAAGTTGATTGCCGCATCGCACAGCTCGAATCTCCTTGGCTCAATTGCTCCGATTGCGGAACTGGGGGAGTTGGCAAAGAGGCGAGGGGTGAAGCTTCTTGTAGATGCCGCTCAGAGCGCCGGAGTGCTGCCTATAGACGTCGAAACGATGGGGATCGATCTTCTGGCCTTTCCCGGACATAAGGGGCTTCTCGGCCCGCAAGGGACCGGAGGCTTGTACATTCATCCGGAGCTAGATCTTGAGCCTCTGATGCATGGGGGAACAGGCAGTAAGTCGGAAGCGCCGGAGCAACCGATGATCCGTCCCGACCGCTATGAGGCGGGAACGCAAAACACGCCCGGTATTGCCGGGCTTTCCGAAGGCGTTCAGTTTGTGCTGCGAGAGAAGACGAAAGCCATTCACGACAAGGAACGCGATTTGACTTTTCAATTGATGGAGGGACTGCTGGCGATTGAGGGAGTTCGTATTCTAGGGCCGGAAGTCGGAGTTGAGAGAACGGCGATCGTCTCCTTTGTCGCAGAAGGGATGGATCCGTCCGAAATGGCGTTTCTGCTTGATCGGCAATTCGGGATCGCGGTAAGAGCAGGTTTCCACTGTACGCCGCTCGGTCACGAGACCGCCGGAACCTACGAGACGGGCGCCGTGCGCGCAAGTCCCGGATATTTTACGGAGAAATCGGATATCGTATCTCTGGTAGATGCCGTTAAGGAAATTACTAATACGATGCGTAAAAGAAATTGAGATATAAACGTTGGGGGAATCAGCAAGAATGGAAGGCTGGAACGATCAATTAACCGTTATTGTTGCGGGTGTGTTAGGCGTACTACTGGTCGTCTCGTTCATCTGGCTTGGCGTATTGTCGAGCAAGTTGAGCAAACTTAAGAAAGCGCACGGCCTCTTGATGGGGGATACGGGCGTAACGAATATGGAGGACGTCATGCGCGTCATTCATGAACGGATGTCTGAGCTTAGCGGCAAACAAGCCGAACAAGCCCAGACGATGGAACAGCACGAAGGACGCCTCTCGTCTTTGAAGGGGCGAGTCGGCGTCCATCGGTTTAACGCGTTTTCGGATTCGGGAAGCGATCTGAGCTTCTCCGTCGCATTCATTAATGAAGCGCAGGACGGTGTCATCATTACCGGAATTCATGGTCGCGAGCAAACTTTCCTTTACGCTAAACCGATCGATAAAGGGCAATCCGCCTACATGCTGTCCCCGGAAGAAAAGACGGCAATCAGTCTGGCCATGCAGAAGGGATAACCGGTTTGCTGCGGGTGCTATGTACGGCGTTTAACAAGCTTTGCGCAATAATTTCCGACATCTTGACGACCAGATTCAGACGAGTGTTCTGCAGCACGAAATATTCCATGAAGCCGCCGACATTCACAATTCCCGTCATATGAATGTCTCCGACGGGAGGCAGCTCCTTGTTCACCCCGGCTCCGGGTCTGACCGGTCCTGAGCCGATCTGGATACAGCCGACGCTGGCAACTTGTCCGAGGCAAGCGTCAACGGCGATGACGAACGGCTGTCGCGAGATTCTCATAATTTTGAGCAATGTCTCGCTGAGGTTCATCGCATGTACCGGTTCGTCGAGAGTTCCGTACAGATCGAATAATGGACTGTATTCGCGAGCGAGAGCGGTGCCGACGAGAGGCCCTAACGAGTCGCCCGTAGAGCGGTCGGTTCCGACGCAGACGATGACGATCCGGCGATCGGGAGACAGGCCTTCCAAGTAATACTCGAGCTGCTGGGACAATCTTTGCAATACGGATGGATCGTTAAAAGGAATCTTTAAAGAGAGCGCCGCCGATTCCGGTGCGGGACTCGAGTGTTTCTCCCAAGCGCCGTTCATTCGTCCGATTCGCCTCCTACCCTAGTATGCTACTAGTATATGGACGAACTCGCGCATTTATACTTGGACGCAGGAGGTTTGTACGATGGACTTTTTCTTGCTGGCATTCGATTCCACGCAGCAAGCGCTGCGGGCCGAGATGCTGCTTGAATACGCGGATATCGAGATCGATCTTTGTCCCACGCCCAAGGAGATTACGGCTGGCTGCGCATTATCTATCGAATTCCCCGCCGCCGACCTGGAGACGGTACGACGAATCATCGAATCGGAGAAGGTCGAAATAAGAGGTTTATTCGAGAGAACGCAGGACGGATACGAACAGATTCAATGAGAGAGGGAGAGATAGAGCTATGAAACCTTTCTTCGCATCGGGGCAGACAGAGTCCGCAGAGAATCTGTGGGAGCAGTTTGTCAGAGAGATGAGCGAATTTCTGCAGGACACGGAAATGTGGAAGGACGTATCCTTCCTGGTCTTGCGAATTGTACTGATCTGCGTCATCAGCCGTCTCGCGTTGGCCGTTCTTAATCGGATAATCGACCATGCGACGAACGAGAAGAAATCCAGAAGGCTGAAGCTTCGAACAAGGCGCGTTCAAACGTTAGGCCGTCTGCTGAAAAACACAGCCTCGTATCTCATTAATTTCATTACAATTTTGCTTGTATTGGGAGAGTTCAATATTCAGATCGCTCCGCTTCTGGCCGGCGCGGGGGTGATCGGATTGGCGATCGGCTTCGGCGCGCAAAGTCTGGTCAAAGATGTCATCACCGGGTTCTTCATCATTTTTGAGGATCAGTTTGCGGTAGGCGATGAGATTCAGACCGGCTCGTTCAAAGGAAGCGTCGAATTGATCGGGTTACGCTCGACTCGCATCCGCAGCTGGACGGGAGAGGTTCACATCATTCCGAACGGCTCGATTAACCAGGTGACGAACTTTTCCGTAAATCCGCAGCTTGCCGTCATCGATATTACCGTTTCCTCCGATTATACGATTGAGGAAATGATGTCGTTGATGCGTCAGGTTCTGCTCCAGATCAACGATCTGAATTTGACGGCAGCGCCCGAGGTGCTGGGAGTGCAGACGCTTGCTCCGAGTCAGATGACGATTAGAATTACCGCCAAGTGCAGGCCGAATACCGTCGGCGAGGTTACGCGTCTGGTCAATACGGAAGTGAAGAAGGCACTGGAGGCCAAGCAGGCGTCGGTCATCGATTAATCGCGCAGTGTAGTCGCAACAAGCTGCAGGCAGGAAAATCGGGGAGGGTATCGAAATGGAGAAAAAAAACTTCGAGCTTGGCGATGTCGTGATGATGAAGAAGCCGCACCCATGCGGAGCCAACGAGATGGAGATCATTCGGATGGGCATGGATATTCGCATCAAGTGCGTCAAGTGCAAGCATAGCATTCTGCTCCCTCGCGCGAAGTTCGAGAAGAGCCTGAAGAAGGTTCTGAGACCTGCTGGAGGAGCCGAAATAGGGGAGACAGAGGGATAGGCTGCGGCCCCTAAAATGGATACACAATCCAGTTGCAAGCTCAATTAAAATATGATATGATTTTCCTTGCTGCGGAGAGGTACCCAAGTGGTCCAAGGGGGTTGACTCGAAATCATCTAGGCGTCGCAAGGCGTGCGTGGGTTCGAATCCCACCCTCTCCGCCATAAACAAAAAATGAGTCGATCCCTGAGAAGGGATCGTTTTTTGTTTGTGGCAAGTGGGATGAGAACGGGCCGTTAAGCGGACATGCCAAAGGGCATGTTCGTAGGCCCCGGCGTGATAGTCGCAATTGGTTGAGACGTACGGATAGTATAGTCACAACTGCGACGGAGCGAATCCCACCCTCTCCGCCATAAACAAAAAATGAGTCGATCCCTGAGAAGGGATCGTTTTTTATTTGTGGCGAAGTGGGATGAGAACGGGCCGTTAAGCGGACATGCCAAAGGGCATGTTCGTAGGCCCCGGCGTGATAGTCGCAAATGGTTGAGACGTACGGATAGTATAGTCACAACTGCGACGGAGCGAATCCCACCTGAATAGGAGTGTTGACGGATATGGACAAGCATCTGCGAAGCTCTTGGGTGCTACGGGTGTTGATCGTATGGATAGGGACGGGAATGCTGGCCGGTATATGGCCATACGAAGCAACCGCTGCAGGGGACAAAGCGAAGGCAGACGACAAGCCGGTCGTCTGCATCGAGGCGGGACATCAAGCCAAAGCCAATCTGGGGCTCGAACCGATTGCGCCGGGCAGCAAGAAGAAGAAGACGAAGGTAGCCGGCGGGACAAGCGGCGTGGCAACGAAGAAGCCGGAGTATAAGCTGACGCTGGAAGTGGCGCTAAAGCTGGAGAAGGCGCTGGCCAGCGATTATCGAGTCGTGATGGTACGCCGGACGAATGATGTGAATCTGTCGAACAGCGAGAGGGCGCTAGTCTGTAATAAAGCCAAGGCGGATGTCATGGTACGGCTTCATGCGGATGGCAGCACGGATGCGAAGGTGAAGGGAATGACGTTTTTCTTCCCATCCGCGAACAATACATATACGAAAGCGATCGCGAAGCCGAGCAAGGAAATGGCCAAGATCGTCTCGGAACAGGTGATTGCCGAAACCGGAGCCAAGCTGATCGGGGTTCGGGAGCGAGGCGATCTGACAGGCTTTAATTGGACGAAGGTTCCGACCTTCCTGATTGAGATGGGTTTTATGACGAATAAAGAGGAAGACAAGCGAATGAGCGATCCCGAATATCAGGACGCCATTGTCAAAGGGATTAAACAGGGCCTCGATCAACGCTTTAAAATAACGAAGAACCCTTAATCAAGGGTTCTTCGGGCGACGGTTAATGAGTTGCTTTGAGACGTAACCAATGTTGCTGAGTTCAACTCAGCTCTTCGGTGACCGGATGTCTGAAATCGATGTGTTGCAGACTGTGTCTTTAGCACAACGCCTCGCTTCCGTTACCTACTCCGATGGGACGTAATCTCTTGCGGTTGTTGCCCGAATTCGTTCAACGGAACCACACCTCTCGTTTGCCGTCGCCGAAATATAGAATACCCGGTTTGTGTTCGCCTTATGCATCCGACGATGCATTATCGCTGGCGCTTTACTTTTTTCCACTTGCGGTTATGGTTGGTCGTCTCCGGGAACTTCTCCCCTTTGTGCAGATGCACGTGCTGAGGGTTGTTAATTCCCATATGAAAGGAGTCCTCGCCGACTTCCATGTACTCCCCGTCGTTCGGAGCGTGTTGTCCGGGTTCGAATTGCGTTTGCTCGCCCATAGCGTTCACCCCCTATCGTAGGGATTAGTGTAGCGCGAATTTCCTTGCGATATTCGGCCCATTGTGATAAAGTATTCAGGTATGCTGTAGATTGCATACTCCTTGCTTCCCAGCCGGTAGCCAAGCTGTCGGTCTGACAAGTGGGAGGCCAAAAGACCTTAAGGAGGTGAACGGAAGATGCGCAACTATGAGTTGATGTACATCATCCGTCCGGACGTGGAACAAGAAACCGTTCAAGCTGTCACGGAGAAATTCCAGGGCATCATCGGGAACGGCGGAGAGATCGTTAAGCACGACTTGATGGGTAAACGTCGTCTTGCTTACGAGATCAACAAGCACCGCGAAGGGACGTATGTGCTGGTTCATTTCAAGGGAACGTCGGAAATCGTGACGGAACTTGAGCGCGTTCTGAAGATTACGGACGAAATTATTCGTCACATGGTCGTCAGAGAGCAAACTGCGTAAACCGCACAACACCGGGCGGACAACCGCCGTGAGATTTACAATGCCATGTCAAGTGGAGGGAAACCGCGATGCTGAACCGAGTCATTCTCATAGGACGCCTGACCAAGGACCCTGAACTGCGCTACACGCCTGCAGGAGTAGCCGTTACCCAATTTACGCTGGCGGTAGACCGTTCGTTCTCCGGCAATCGGGAAGAACGAGAAGCGGATTTTATTCCAGTCGTTACTTGGAGACAGCTTGCCGAGACGTGCGCCAATTACCTTCGCAAAGGTCGTCTGGCCGCAGTGGAAGGCCGCATTCAAGTGCGCAACTACGAGAATAACGAAGGTCGACGCGTCTATGTGACGGAAGTGATCGCCGACAACGTTCGATTCCTGGAATCACCTAACCGCGAAGGCGGCGGTGGACAAGGAAGAGACGATGCTTACGGCAGCGCTCCGGCACCAAGCGCAGGAGGCGGATACGGCGGCGGTAGCAATCGCAGCAATGCCGGATCACAGCGCAGCAGCGGCAACAATAACGATCCCTTCGCCGATGACGGGCGACCGATAGACATATCGGACGATGATCTGCCATTTTAACTGGAAAGGACGGAGAACAAATGAGCGAACAACAAGCACAGCCACAAGCACGTGAAGAGCGCCCAGCGCAAGGTGGTCGTCCAGGCGGCGACCGCGAGCAACGCGAGCCTCGCAAGTTCCGCCGCGGCGGACGCAACAAGCGTAAGAAGGTTTGCTACTTCACCGTAAATAAAATCACTTACGTCGACTACAAAGAGCTGGATCTTCTTCGCAAGTTCATCAGCGAGCGCGGCAAAATCTTGCCACGCCGCGTGACGGGCACGAAAGCGAAATACCAGCGTATGTTGACTGTAGCGATCAAGCGCGCTCGTCAAATGGCTCTTCTGCCATACACGACGGAGTAGGCTTAACGACAAGAGACACGGCCATTTTATGGTCGTGTCTCTTTGCGTTTTTGGGTAAGGATCTTTTCAGGCAGTCTACCTATTTTGAAGTATATTTTGAGAGCCGGCCGAGTTATAAGCGTTAATACCTCTAAGGGAGTATAGCCTTTCGCGAGCTTATTCTTTAAGCTATAGCATGGAATACACTCGCATTTCGGATGAAAGGAATAACCCTATGAAAAAACGCCGAATCCCTTCCTTGCTGGCAGCTGTAGCACTACTGCTGCCGTTGCTTGGCGCTCTGACAACAGCCGGCCCCCTCACACCAGCCAGTGCGGCTGCTTTCCAAGGTCAGCTGATGACAACCTTCAACATGGTGTTCAACCAAACCTACAACGGACGAGCGACTCACTATCTATACAGCGTAAACGGTATCATCCATGAAACCTTTGATCTGCCTCCTGCAGCCGCCGCCTGGGCGACGCCGTCTAATTTCTACGAGGAAGGCTGGTCTCGTAACAGTACCGCAGAAGTCTATACCTATAGCCATAGTGGCCAAATCCGGCAAACCACCGATCGGATGGGAATTCCGCCGACTGCCACATGGGCCACCATTTCTTCTTTTGAAATAGACGAGGATCCCGGTCAAGCTATTCGTAATCCGATCTTTCATTACTCGGTCAATGGTACCGATGTGCTGACTACGGGAGACGCAAACGAAATTCCGCCGAATGCGATGTGGGCGGCGCTTGTTTCCTTCGACACGAAGTGGGTGAGGATCAGTAATGTGCAGTTTACATCCTATACTTTGAGCCGGTCGCTTCCGTCCGTCGCATCTTTTTCGATCTCGTCGGATAGCGGTGACCCACAATATGCCAGGGTGGGAGATTCGTTAACGCTCACGCTAGTCACCGACCGCCCGATCATGACGCCGATCTTGCGAATGGCCGACCGAACTCTGATCGCCGAAGGGGGCGGTACAACATGGCAGGGCGGCCTTTATCTATTCAATTATAGTGTCGAGGACGGACCGATACCGGTATCGGTAGAATTTTATACGGAGGAAGGGGCACCGGGGCCGATTCTTACGGCGACGACGGACGGGACGGCGTTGATCCATGACAAAACGGCTCCTTCGATCTCCTATGCGCTGACGCCGGCGGGCGCGACAAAGCAGGACGTGACCGTGCAGGTTACGGTATCCGATGCGGGCAGCGGAGTGGAGCGGACGAAATGGGCGGAAGGCTCCCGAGACGCTTCCTACTTTTCGACGGGTGGCAACGCGACCGATAGCTTCATCGCGAGCGAGAACGGAACCTACACCTTGTATGCACGCGACCGCATCGGCCATGAATCCCTTCAGCAGGTGACGGTGTCCAACATTGACCGCGAAGCGCCGACGCTAGAGCTGACGCCGAGCACTACCGAGCTGACAAGCGAGGATGTCACGGTAACGGCGAAGGCGGTCGACAATGTCGCGATCGGCAAGCTTCTCTGGGCGGAAGGCGCGAGAAACGCCGATTACTTCAAAGCCGGAAACGGTACGTCTTTCTCCGATGCGTTCTCCGTGAACGTAAACGGAACCTACTCCGTATATGTTGAGGATACGGCTGGCAATGCAACGCTAGACAGCATCACGATATCGAATCTGCTGCGCCAGGCACCTTCGATATCGCTAACGCCTTCACCTGCATCTCTCACGAACGAGCGAGTAACAGTCGATATTGAAGCCCGTCCCGTAAGGGAGGATGCCGGTAATTCGCTTGCCGCGCTTCGATGGGCCAAGGGAGAATATGCAGCAGCCTTCTTTGCGACCGGAGGCGGTCAAGATGCGCTTCCGACACAAAATTTCGAGGCGGACGAGAATGATCGCTACTCGGTGTATGCGCGGGATGCAGTAGGCAACGAAGCGGTCTCAACGATCGACATTTCCAATATCGATCGCGAGGCGCCGACGGTAACGCTAACGCCAAGCACGATTGCACCAACGAACGAAAACGTGACGGTTGCCGTAAGTGCAGCGGACTTAGGTAGCGGTCTGGAGAGTGTACGTTGGTCGGCGGAGGCGTTCGAACCGGGCACCGCGTGGACATCGTACGAGGTGGTTGACGACGAATTCACCGTGGAAATCAATGGGACGTATACAGTGATTGCCTCCGACAAGGCGGGCAACCAAACGATGACCACGCTGGACATTACCAACATTGATCGTGAAGCGCCGACCTTGACGCTAACGCCAAGCATAACTGCGCCGACGAATTCGGATATCGCGGTCGCGGCCACTGCGGCTGATAATGTTGCAATCAGCAAGCTGCTCTGGGCGGAGGGAACGAGGAATGCCGCATACTTCGAAGCCGGCAACGGTACATCGTTTACCGGAAGCTTCCCTGTTACCGTCAACGGAACGTATTCTGTGTACGTTGAAGATACGGCGGGCAACACAGTCCTGAAAAGCATAACGATATCCAATCTATTCCGACAGGAGGTAACGATCGCGTTAACTCCCTCCTCGATTTCCTTGACGAATGAGCCGGTAACGGTTGGCATTGAAGCTCATCCCGAAAGGGAGGGTGACGGCAATCCTCTTATAGAACTACGCTGGGCTAGCGGAGAAAGGGATGGCGCGTTCTTTGCGGCCGGAGGCGGTCAAGATGCGCTTGCGGAGCAAGAGTTCAAGGCAAATGAGAACGGTCGCTATTCGGTATATGCACGGGATACGGCAGGTAATGAGGCGATATCGTCCATCGAACTATCCAATATTGATCGCGAAGCGCCGACGGTATCGCTCATGCCAAGCACGATTGAGCCAACGAACAAAAATGTAACGATTGCCGTAAGTGCAGTGGATTCGGGCAGCGGTCTGGAGAGCATCCGCTGGTCGGCGGAGGCGTTCAATCCGGATTCTCCGTGGACGTCGAGCGAGGTTGTCGATGGTGAGTTCACTGCCGAGAACAATGGGACGTATACGGTGATTGCAGCCGACCGTGCAGGCAACAGGACCGTCCGGCAGGTAATCGTGGAGAACATTTTCCCGGACGAGCCGACGCTGACTCTGGTTCCGGAGACGACTGAGCCGATAGGCGGGAAGGTAACTGTATCTGTTCAAACGGAGGCAGTAGGGGATGGAAATGCCATCTCGACTATCCTTTGGACTGCGGGAGAAAAGGAGATCGGTTATTTTCCCGAAGGACAAAGCGTGAATATCACGTTAAGCAAGCAGTTCGATGTGCAGGCCAACGGAACGTATACCGTCTACGTTCGCGATGCCGCCGGTAACGAAATACGCAAGACGATCGTAATCGATAATCTTCGGCGCACGAATGCTTCGCTAGCATCGCTTATTGCGCTTAACGGGGAGGAAGTGTTGACGTTCTCCAGCGCCTTCAATCCCGAGCGGCTGGAATATGCACTTAACGTCGGGCAACAAGTAAGCGCGATTAAGCTGAAAGCTTCGGCGGCAGATACGGATGCCGCGATCACGGTAAATGGAAACCTACTTGCCGGTGGAGAATCCGTATCGATTCCGTTAACATACGGAACCAACACGATTCGGGTTGTCGTGTCTGCACAGTTACCCTCCGAGCAGAAGAGCTATACGATCCAGGCAACTCGCCAAAGCCCGTCTTCTTCCGGAGGGGCAACCGGATCGCCCGCTGGAGGAGCGACCGATGAATTATCGTCCGCAGCATTTACGGTATGGTTAAACGGCAAGCCGACCAAGGCGGCATTGATCGAAACTTTCAGCCGCAGTTCGGATGGACGGGGCATAAAAGAATTAAAGCTCGAGGATGCCGCGGCGATCACAGCTCTCGCACAGCAAAGCGGAGTGAATGAGCTTCGTATCGGATGGAGCACCCAGGCTGATCCGTTAACCGAGGCCGTCCGGCTCCAACTGTCTGCGAAGGCGCTGAGCCAGTTGTCGATGTCCAACATCCGGTTGACGCTGGACGTGGGCGCCGTTGCTTATGAATGGCCGACAGGAAATTCAATCCCATCCGACAGCAAGCTGATTGTACAACTGAAGACTTTTCAGCAGCCTGCGGATGCAGAGCAGACGTTGAATCGGGCCCTCAAAGCCGGTGCAGGCGCGCATCGGGCTAAGCTAGTGGGCGTTCCTGTTGAAATAACGGCAAATCCCGGGAATTCGGCGGGAGCAGAAGCCGCCTGGCTAGTGCTGCCTCTGCCGGACGGACTCGAATCAACTGCCTTGCGAAAGCTGGCCGTCTTTCTGGAGAACGGCGACGGCACGAGTTCGATTGTACCGGGAACGATTCGTTATGACTCCAAAGGTCGTGCAACCGGCATCGCAGTACGCTCAGGGGCTTCCGCCCGCGTCTCCGTGCTGGAAGCCGAGCCGATCGAGGTTATGTTCGCTCCTTATGTCAGCGGGTATGCAGCAGGCAGCTTCGGTCCTCAGCGCGCGGTAACTCGAGCGGAGTTGGCCGCTCTGCTGGCTAAGCTGACACCTGCGGACAACGATGCCCGCACAGTAAGCGACGGGGCGGCGGCCTTCCGGGATGTGCCGCAAGCGCATTGGGCAGCTAAGGCCGTCGAGGAGACGTACGCGAAGGGCTGGATGGGAGGAAAATCTGGCGGGCAGTTCAGCCCGAATGATTCGCTGACCCGCGCCGAGTTAGCCGTAGTGCTTGTACGGTGGCGCGAAGCCCAGGCGACAGGGCTTCCCCGGTTCGCGGATGCGGCATCTCATTGGGCGGCTTCATCTATCGCTGCTGCCGAACGAGAGGGCTGGATTAACGGCTTCGCCGACGGCAGCTTCCGCCCCGAGCAGAAGGTGACCCGCGCCGAAATGGTTGTACTGTTAAATCGCGTGCTCGGACGTCCGGCTCTGCCGGATGGCGGATCGAGCTGGTCAGATGTGCCTGAGTCCCACTGGGCTGCCCCTGCCATTCGTTCCGCTTCGCAAAGCTTCGCAGCGCTTCGCTACCTCAGCGGGGACGTTGAGTTGCTCGGCAAGTGAACAGGCTGACTATTTCCGTTGAGAAGCTGCGGCAATGGACGTAAGAGAGAAAGAGCAAAAGAAAACGGTCAAATATAAAGAACAAGAGCAAGAAAAAGAAAAAGAGCAGGCTATCGAAAACGGTAGCCCGCTCTTTTTTGTGCTTCACGCAGGGCGATCAGGAACTCTTGATTCTCCATTTGCAAATAAAGCGGATAGTCTGGCTTATTTCCATCTGTTGGGCCAATTCAGCGCTTTTAAAGCGGAAAGCCCGCTTTATTTTTCAAAAAATCAGCTATTACCGAATTTAAAGCGGAGAACCGACTCTATTTCCCTCAAAACAGTCTATTTCCCACATTTAAGGCGGATAATCCGCTTTGGTGCATGGCTACTAGGTTGCTGTTATTCCCAGAATTTGTTATCCCCGAAGTGTTAGTAGCCAACCCATCAACCACTCGTGTTATAATGGCTGAAAAAAACGGAGCAAGGTGGTTGAGGCGATGGAATGGCGGTTGTCGTTTCCGAGCATGGGGAATTTTTCATTGCATTCGCTGAAGAATAGGGTGGCGGCCGTTCTGCTGCTCAGTACGATCATTCCGCTCGTGCTGAGCGGCGGCATATCGTATTTCTCGATTACGTCGATTTTGGAAAACAAAATTCAGAACGGGGTGCACAGCAACCTCAAGCAGGTGCAAATTTCCCTCGTCAATACACTCGCCAATCTGAACCACGTATCTCAGCAGCTTGCTTTTAACGGTACGGTCGGGCGAGATCTGTCCAAATATCTCGAGATGGACGATCTTCTCCTGAAGGATCGGCTGGGCAAAGAGATTCAGAACAATGTGAATCTCATCAATTTTACGAATCCCGACCTCGGCCGCATGTTCTACTATTTTGCCGATACGCAGAGCTATGTGTTTCCGGAGCCGATGCTGAGCGACCAGTTCGTCCCGGAGAGCAATCCTAAGCTGCTGCAGCAGGGCGAGCTGACCTATTACGGGCCCCACCAAACGGCGATGTCGCGTTTCATCGATCGGATGGTGCTGTCCGCTACTCGCAAGGTGGACGTTCCCGGCTACGATAACCTGTACATCTATATCGAGACAAGCTTCCAATTGACGCAGAACGTGCTGCAAGCGGATAATACATCCATGAACGTAGGGCATCTGCTTGTTAACGAAAACAATCAGGTGACCTACAGCGAGAATGCCCAGCTGTTTCCCGTCGGAAGCCGGTATGAGCCTGCCCGCAATCGCGAGGGCATCTATGAGACTCAGGGCAGCCTGCTCTTCGAAGAGCCGCATGCGCAGGGCTGGAAGCTTGTCGCCGTCATTCCGAAGGAAAGCTACAACAGTGAGAAGAATTTGTGGATTCGCCAGTTCGCTCTGTTCACCTGTGTCTCGATCCTGATTGCGTTGGTGTGCTTCTGGACGATCTGGCGGACGATCCGCAAGCCGCTTGCCCGGTTTAATAAGGAGATCAAGCAAGTCCACGACAGCAACTTTCACTCTCCACTCAAAATGACCAAAATCATCGAGTTCGATTTTCTGCTGCGAAAGTTCCAGCAGATGAGACAGCAAATCTGGGAGCTGCTGCAGGAAATTAAGGAGAAAGAGAAGCGGAAGACCGAGATGGAGGTCGAGAAGCTGCTGTTTCAGATCAATCCGCACTTCATCCACAACACGCTGGATACGATCCGTTGGTTGGCGCGTTCACAGGGCATGAAGGAGATCGACAACCTGATCTCGGCGCTTAATCGGGTTCTCTATTACAATATGGGCAAGGGCGGCCCTTCGACGATCCGGGAAGAAATCGCAGCTTTGAAGGATTACGTCGAGCTGCAGCGCATCCGGTACGATTTTGCGTTTACGGTTAACGTTCATGCCAATGAGGATGTTCTTAATCTGCCGATTCCGCGATTCATTTTGCAGCCGCTGGTGGAAAATAGCCTGTATCACGGGTTAAAGGACGAAGGGCGGATCGAGGTTCGCATCGAAGCGGTGGAAGGGCGCTATGCGAGCATTCAAGTGCAGGATAACGGAGCCGGCATGAAGGAAGAGGAGATGAAGCGGCTATTGGAGAACCATACTCGCGAACGACGCAAAGTCGGGATGGGGATTGGACTTTATTATGTCAATCGCATGATCCGTGCACAGTATGGAGATACCGCGAGCTTTGATATTAGCAGTGAATCGGGGAAAGGGACGACGATGGCTATTCGCATTCCGCTGGATGAAGAACGCAGCATGGAGGAGAGCTGAGACGCATGATCAAAGTTCTGGTTGTCGATGACGATAGATTGGCGCGGCGGGGGATCATCGCGGAAATGCCGTGGGACGCATTCGACATGAAGGTGGTCGGGGAAGCGAACAACGGGGAAAACGCTTTGGAGTTTTTGCGGAGCGAGGAAGTGGACCTGTTGATTACCGATCTTGCCATGCCGATTATGTCGGGGCTCGATCTGATGCGAGAGGTGCAGCGTCTCTATCCGAAGATCTGGTTTGTCGTGCTTACGTTTCACCAGGATTTCGAACTGATCCAGGAGGCGCTTCGTATCGGGGCGATCGATTATATTGCCAAGACGCAAATCGAGGATGCCCGGATGGAGGAGGTACTGGAGCGAATCAGCGAACGGATCCGGCGCAGTCAGGAAGCTTCTCTTCCCAACGCCGAACGGAGATCGGCCGAGCCGACGGCCGCCGCGGATTCCATGCTCGTATACATCGCAGGCGCCGGACAGGCCGACTTTGGCGCGCTCTGGCAGCATACGTCCATGCAAGGGCAGACGATACAAGAGGTTAGCTTGGGGCTGTGGACCGTACTTCCGGAGCGGGAGATGACGGATGAAGACGTTGCGGCGATGAAGAGAGAGCTGGTCGAGCTGGGGTTGGAACGGCAAGTTACGGTGCTGCACATTCGCGGAATACGCGATACGGATCGTGAGCAGTTGCGGCAACGGCTGCTGCGGTACAAGGAAATATCTTTGTTTTACGAACGCAAGCCTGGCGTATTCTATTACGAATACACCGCCGGGCGATTGCAGGTGGAGTATCCGGGATGGAGCGACGAAGAGCTGCGCAGGAATCGCGACGCTTGGTCTTCGCTGCACTGGATCGTTCGTACCGGCGCGTACGAGGAGCTGCTGCAAGAGATCGAGAGAGCAAGACCGTCTGCGGCGCAGCTCGCCAACCTGTTCTATACCGCCAGAATGAGCTGGGTTCGCATCTCGCGCGAGGAAGCGGGCATCGAGGAGGAAATGCCGGGCACAGGGGCGCTCTGGAGCGAATGGACAGGCTGGCTGAACGCGGTTCGCGGCAAGCTGCGGGCGATCGTGGCAAAATCGGCTTATTCGGAGGAAATCGCCCAAAGCATTATGTCGGCGGTCGATTACATCAACCTCCATCTTGAGGAGGACATTCGCCACAGCGATCTGGCCAAGCAAGCGAATATGAGCAAGGGGTACTTCAGTCAATGCTTCAAAGAGATCGTTGGTCGTACGTTCCACGATTATATTCGCGACGCAAGAATCGAAAACGCGCAGTTGCTGCTCGCGGAAACGAAACAGCCGATCTACCGGATCTCGGAACAGTGCGGGTATGCGAACGAGAAGTATTTTAGCAGAGTATTTCGCGAACAAACCGGTAGGCTTCCAAGCGAATACCGGCAAGAGAAAGCTAAGGTATAATTTGTTCCGCCAAGAGGTACACTTTTTCACACTTGCATTAGTCGACGCTTTGAGCAGCGTTAATTATTGTCCCAATCGCAGGAACGCAGCGTCTCTCGGGCGCTGTCTTTTTTGTTTTAAGATAGGGATTGTAAACAAGGAACATCACAACAAAGGGGATGGGAACATGAAGGGGAAGCACAAGAAAATCGGCCTTCTGATGCTGGCTTGCTCGCTTGCATTTGTATCCGCTTGCAACAGCAATAACAGTAATAGCGGCAGCAGCGCGCCCTCAAGCGCCTCCAACTCGGGGGAGTCGCCGTCTGCTCAGGCGTCGGGCGCCGGGTCGGAAACGGTCGATCCGCTGGGCAAATACGCCGAGCCCGTCACAATGACGATCGGGAAAGCGGTGCCTCCGGACGATAAGACGCTTCCTGAAGGGGACACGGTAGAGAATAACCAGTTTACGCGCTATTTCGAGGAGAAGCTTAACTTGAAGTTCAAAGCGGCTTGGATAGCGGCTCAGGGCGACGCATACGATCAGAAGCTGGCGCTCTCCATCTCCAGCAACGATCTGCCAGATGCAATGGTCGTGTCCGAGAAAGAGTTGAAAACAATGGTGAAAGCCGGCCAGCTCAAGGATCTGACAACGGTATACGAGCAATATGCGACTCCGTATTTGAAACAGATGTACGATGCGACGAACGGCAAGGCGTTCAAGAACGCGACCTTCGACGGCAAGCTGATGGCGCTGCCGAACCTGAATGTCGATGAAGATCCGATCAAATTGCTGTGGGTGCGTCAGGATTGGCTCGACAAGCTCGGTCTCAAGCCTCCTCAAACCGTCGATGAGCTGGCTGCGATTGCCAAAGCTTTCATCGAGCAGGACCCGGATGGCAACGGCAAGCCGGATACGTTCGGTTTATTGGGGGATTCGGACAATACATTCGGACCGCTATACTCCGCGTATCAGGCTTATCCCGGCATGTGGCTGAAGGATGCCGACGGCAAGGTCGTCTATGGAACGACGACTCCGCAGATGAAAGAAGCTCTGGGCAAGCTTAGTGAGATGTACGCGCAAGGTTTGCTGGACAAGGAGTACGCAATTCGCAAGGATACGTGGGAACTGATCAACGGCGGGCGCGCCGGAATGTTCCTGTTCGGCGGCTGGTCCACAGGCTGGGGCTTGTACGATTCGTTCAAAAACGACCCGAAAGCGGTATGGAAAGCGTACGCGCTTCCGCTGGACGGCTCCGGTCAGTACAATGCGACATTAGGGCCGGTTAGCTCGCTATATTTCGTTGTGAAGAAAGGTTATTCAAATCCGGAAGCGCTCGTGAAGTACTTGAACCTGTATGCGAATGTCGAGAACGATGCCGAAGCGATGGCCAAATTGATCAATGGCGTTAATGCGGCGTACTTCCCGCTTCGCGCTACGTTCGTGGAACCGAATATTGTGACCAATCGGTTGAAGGCGGTCAAGGAAGCGCTTGACGGCAAAATCCAACCGGATCAACTGAGACTCGACCAGAAGGACGTCTACGACAAAGTCGCCGCGAACAACGCCGATCCGGGCAAGGACCCTGGAAGTTGGATGTACAGCACTTCCTATATGGTGGGCGGCGGAGCGCTGGAATCGCCGATGAACAAAGTGTTGGGCGTGTTCTATTCGCAGACGAAGTCGATGGAGCTGAAATGGCCGGCGCTGAAAAAGATGGAAGCCGAGATGATTACGCAGATTATCATGGGTAGAGAATCGCTGGATGCGTTCGACTCCTTCGTGGCCGAGTGGAAGAAGAGCGGCGGCGATCAGATTACCCGGGAAATTGAAGAGCAATTAACGGAATAAGCGGATTCGGGCGTTCGTCATCGCGTATTGCGGCGAACGCCCGTTCTTCGGAAAGAGCGGGTGAGCGGCTTCATGAGAAATCGGCGATTTCAGTTTCATTATCATTTGATGATGCTTCCCGGTATTGTGGTGCTGTGTATCTTCAGCATCGTACCTATGCTAGGCGGCGTGATCGCGTTTCAGGATTTTAATCCGGGTCTCGGGTTTTTCCGTTCGGAATGGGTAGGGCTGGACAACTTTCGATATCTGTTTGAGCTTCGCGACAGTCGAACGATCTTCTTCAACACCGTTTTTATCGCACTAATGAAAATGGCCGCCCATCTGATCGTACCGCTTCTTTTCGCGCTTATGCTGCATGAGCTGCGATTCGGCAGGCTGAAGCGTTGGATTCAAACGATCGTCTATTTGCCTCATTTTCTATCATGGGTCATTTTGTCGGGGATCGTCATTCAACTACTGTCCTCGGAGGGGCCGATTAATCAACTAATCGTCGCGTTGGGCGGTCAATCGATCATGTTTCTCGGAGACAACAATTGGTTTCCCTATGTGATCGTAGCCAGCGACACGTGGAAGGAATTCGGGTTTGAGACGATTATTTACTTGGCCGCTCTGACCGGAATCAGTCCGGATCTGTACGAAGCGGCAGAGGTCGACGGCGCAAGCCGGATGCGAAAGCTGATCCACGTTACGCTTCCCGGCATCGCGACGACGGTTGTGCTGCTGGCTACGCTCAGTCTGGGCAATATTCTGAACGCCGGCTTCGATCAAATTTTTAACCTGTACAATCCGCTCGTCTATGCGTCCGGAGATATTATCGACACCTACGTATACCGGGTAGGATTGTTGAACATTCAATACGGTCTCGGGACGGCGGTCGGATTAATGAAATCGGTTGTTTCATTCCTTTTGATCGTTATGTCTTACTGGATGGCTTCCCGGTTTGCCAATTATCGGGTCTTTTAACGGGGAGGGGGAGAGCCGTGCAGGCTATAAGTACGAATACGCGAAAGCTGACGATAACGGACTATCTGCTCGCTACCCTGCTTGTGCTGATTACACTTGCATGCATAGCGCCGATCTGGCACACCGTTGCGGTGTCTCTGAGCGATAAGTCGGCGGTGGAGGGCGGCAAAGTGCTGTTTGTGCCGGTCGATTTTACGTGGAACGCCTATCTGAAAATATTGGACGACGCCAAGTTTTTCCGCGCATTCGCGGTATCGCTGGAGAGGGTTGTGCTTGGAGCGGGCATTCAGTTTCTGCTGACTGTACTGATGGCTTATCCGCTATCGATGAATGCCAGAGAGTTTAAAGGCCGTAATGTCTACATGTGGTTTATCGTCTTTACGATGCTGTTCGGGGGCGGATTGATTCCGTGGTACTTGGTGGTCAAGTCGCTCGGCATGCTCAATTCGATCTGGGCGCTCGTTATTCCGGGAGCCGTACCTGTCTTCAACGTGATTCTCGTAATGAATTTCATGCGCAATCTGCCCAAGGAGCTGAAGGAAGCTGCTTACATCGACGGCTCGGGTCCTTGGCATTTGCTGCTTCGCATCTATATTCCGGTGGCCGTCCCGGCGCTCGCTACCGTAACGCTGTTCAGCATCGTGGCGCACTGGAACGATTTTTTCCAAGGACTTATTCTGATGAGCAAGCCCGAGAACTATCCGCTGCAGACGTACATTCAGCAATTGGTCGTGCAGCTCGATCTGAACGAGACGGATTCCGACAAGCTGGAGCAGGCGGCGAAGCTTTCGAACAAGTCGCTGAATGCGGCGAAAATATTTGTCACGATTATTCCGGTACTGCTCGTCTATCCGTTCCTGCAACGCTATTTCATTCACGGCATCACGCTGGGATCGGTGAAGGAGTAATCGGGCATCTGTGCAGAAGGAAGTGTATTCACGGTGAAGAGGGTAAGAGTCGTATGGAAAAAGGGTCCCGCAGCCGGCCGTATCGAGGTCATGAACGGCAGCTTGCATAGTTTTGGGATCGAGACCGGTGACGGGATTGCGGAGATAGAGGAATGGAAGGATCACAGCGCAGGCCCGCTGACTCTCGTGGTGTCTATTGAGCCGCTTTACGCGCCCGGTGAGGGGAAGCTGCTGGTCAGCATCGTCGACTGCGCTTGTCCTTTCAGCTTTTTTGCGGAGGACGTTCATGAGGCGTATCCCATCTACATGCCGGATTACGGCGTGGCAGTAACATCGGCTGCCGACTTCCGTTCCTATGAGGAACTGGAAGCCGACATCAAGCGGAGAGGGCTGCGGACAAACCTGCAGAAGCTGGCCGAGGAACCGGAGGAGTCGTTCGAGGCGGCAAGCGCAGCGACGAAGGATCAGCCCTGCCCGATCTGGCAAGGGGTCAGCCGGGATACGCGCATCTTCGAATCCCAGGTGCGCGGCCGACCGAGCAATAACTTCTGGGAGCCGCCTATAGGCGGCTCGGCGCTGCAATGGGACTGGGTTCAGCCGCGCCAGCATGCAACGGAAGTCGGCTTGCCGGAGAGCGGCGGCAAACCGGTTCGCTACTATTATATGGTCGGCCGGGGAATGGGCTGTACGGACGGAGTTGTCCGCAAGCTGGAGGAGGGAACGCTGCCGATCCTTCATACAGAGATTACGGATGACGAGATGGTCTACACGGCGGTATCGTTTGTTTCCTATGAGTCTCGCCCGTTGACGTCGGGCAGCGTAGACGGAACGCACTATTTGCTTGCCGACGGTTACGGATTCGGTCATATGTTTACGGAAGCTCAGGCCGAGGAGCGGGAGATTCTGCTTCAGGGAGCTGCGATCTCGGGCGAGACAACGGTATATTACTGCCGGATTACGGCTGCCAATACCGGTTCGGTGCCGAGATACGCCTGGTTCAAGAACCTGATTCCCAACGCCGGCGGCATTCCTTATACGTTTGAGGGCAGCACGGGCTTCGCGCACTATAGCGACGATCGGGTGTTCGGCGTATCGAAGCTGAATGGCCGACCGCTGCAAACGGAGGAGTCGGCTGTTCTGGTGATGCCGGGCGAGGAAGCCTGCTTCGAGTTCTATTTGCCTCACGAACCTGTGTCGCGCGAGCGGGCGCTTAGGCTGAGCGAACAGAATTTCCGGGAGCGGCATACGGAATGTCGCGCTTTCTGGGAAGATAAGCTATCGCGAGGCGCGCAGATTCGGCTGCCGGAGCCGCGCATCGAACAGATGCTTCGGGCGGGTCTTCTGCATACAGATCTAATTTTTTACGGTCAGGAACCGGAAGGAACGCTCGTTCCGGCGATTGGCATCTATACCGCCATCGGCTCGGAAAGCTCGCCGATTATCCAGTTTATGAACGCGATGGGATGGAGCGATACGGCCCGGCGGGGGCTGAGCTTCTTCCTGGATAAGCAGCATGAGAGCGGGTTAATGCAAAATTTCGGCGGCTATATGCTGGAAACCGGTGCGGCTCTATGGTGCATCGGGGAGTATTACCGTTATACGCGCGACTTGGAATGGATTCGCGAAATCCAGCCTAAGCTGCTTAAATCCTATGCCTTCCTGATGGATTGGCGCAAGCGCAACGAAACGGAGAATTTGCGCGGTCGGGGCTACGGCATGCTGGAAGGCAAGACGGCCGATCCGGAGGACCCGTTCCATTCCTTTATGCTGAGCGGCTATGCATATATTGGGCTGAGCAGGCTGGCGGAAATGCTTACTGAGCTTGACGCCGAGCTGTCCGGGCAAATTCACGCCGATGCGGAAGGGCTAAAAGCCGATATCCGCGCCTCGTTCGACGAAGCGGTCGCCCGTTCACCGGTCGTTCCGCTTGGCGACGGCACATGGGTTCCTACCGCGCCGCCTTGGACGGAATCGCGCGGCCCACTGTCGCTCTATACGGAAGGCGGCAACTGGTATACGCACGGCTCCTTCATGAGTCGGGATTCGATGCTCGGGCCGATGTATTTGCTGTTCCAGGAAGTGATCGATCCGCGCGAGCGAGCGGCCGACTACCTCATCCACTACCATAACGAACTGATGTTTACGCGCAATGTGGCGTTCAGCCAGCCTTATTACAGCACGCATCCGTGGGTTCACTTGAAGCGCGGCGAGGTAAAAGCGTTCCTGAAAGCTTACTATAATACCTTTGCTGCTCTGGCCGACAGGGAGACATACACGTTCTGGGAGCATTATTACCAGGTCAGTCCTCACAAGACGCACGAAGAAGGCTGGTTCTTGATGCAAACCCGTTGGATGCTATATATGGAGGAAGGCACGACTCTCAAGCTGCTGCCGGGGATTCCGCGCGATTGGCTGAAGCAAGGGAAGCGCATTGAACTTCAGGACGTGCATAGTTATTTCGGCCAGTTCTCGTTGCGGGTCAAGTCCGAAGGCAGCCGCATAACGGTCAGCCTGAATTGCGATTCGAGCCGCGGGCCCGCGACCGTGCAGCTGCGGCTCCCGCATCCGGAAGGCAAACGTGTCGTCCGCCTATCGGGCGGAGGCGTCTACTTGCCGGATGAGGAGAGCGTGCGGTGGGACGATTTCGGCGGAGAGGCAGAGATTGAATTGTATTTTGAAGAATAGGGGATTGATCGAGGCTCACTCTAAAATATAGACATACTGGATACTAAGTATGAACATATGAAAGCGAGTGAGCCTCCTGTATCATCTTAATGTAAGCGCTAACATAAAGACTGATTAAAGGGAGGACTAAAGGTGAAGAAAATCGTATTTCGTGTTTTAACTTCCGCACTTGCTTTGGCGATGATCCTTCAACTGTTTCCGGTGAATGTATTACCGGTGCAAGCCGACGATACGATCCCCGCTGTAGGCAGTGAAGTCCCGGTGGTCAACGGCGGTTTCGAGACCCTCGCAGCAGGCTGGGCGTCGCCCTGGTCGACCAGGTTCAAAGATTCCTCGTCAAATGTTCGGACATCGATCGATTCCACCACATCGTATTCCGGAAGCCATTCTCTCAAGTTTGAGGGGTTAGGCACAGGCAGCAATAGAATGGAAGTTCAAACGTTGGACGGGAACTTATTCAGCCCATACGTCACCTACGAATTAAGCGCCCGGGTGAAAACAGATTGGACCAACGGAACCGGCAATGTCTGGTTTCTGATCGAGTATTATCGCGCGAACGGTGCGTGGCACAGCACCACGGACAACAGCGCAATGGGGATTTCAGAGGATACCCAAGGAAATTGGGCAGAACTTAAAACAACATTCAGAGTTCCCATGGATGCAGGAGGCCAGGTTATTATCGCGCCCCGGTTCAGCAACGACAGCCTCGGAACGGTCTGGGTCGACGACGTGAAGATTACGGTCTCCGGCGGACCTGAGCCGTACAGATTGGATACGGATCGGGTATTTCCTTATCCGGACGAGGACGGCGTGAACGCCTCCGTTCATGTTGAGCCGTATTACGAGGGCAAGCCGGAAGCAGGCGCTAAGGTCGATTTTGTCCTTTATGACAGTGAGACAGAGACGAAGGTGGCTGAGCAGTTGAACACGCCGTTCACCTCATTCACGGCGAATTATTTCATTCCAATCGCCCATCTGAGCCAGATGAAGCATAAGTACACGCTGGTGGCGACCATCAAGGACAGCGGCGGTCAGAAGCTGGAGGAGTTCAGCCAAAACCTGTACAAATATCCTCGACCGAAGATGATGGACAGTGACGGGGATATTAACTTTGGCATTTTCCCGGGCGAACGAGACGAAAAATTCAATCCTGTTATTGCTTATGGCGTAGATTCACCATCCCGGTTCCAAATGGCGAAGGATGCGGGAACCACAGTTGTGTTTTCCTATTATTACATGGAAAGATCGGCCAATACATGGCAAGCGTTGGACGATACAGGATTGAAAATCATGTACAACCTCAGAGTTCCTCCACTTGGAGCGGGGCACCCCGATCAGATCGAACAAACCAAAGAAACAGTGGACGAATATAAGGACGACCCGCGAGTCTTCGCGTGGATGGTGGATGACGAGCCGCTCGGAATTTATAACTCCAATGACAGAGAAGCAATGGAGCAGAAGAAGTTAGAGCTAGAGGCGGCTTACGTGGCGATTCGCAATATCGACGACAATCATCCCGTGTATCTGGTCGATTTCGGAGCCAATCAGAACGAAACGAGAAAATACAGCGATATATTCAGCTTTGATGCTTATGTGCGAGGCGGCAATGACACTACGAGCATTACGAATACAATCGATGTGAATCTTGCTCAAAATAATAGACGTCCCGTACTTAATCTCGTCGCAACGTATTATTACGGATTTGAGAATGGAGGGCACCCGACTGTACAATCCATCCGCAACTCGGTCTTCAGAACGTTCGAGGCTGGCGGACGCGGCGTAGGATATTACCGAATAGACGATGCGTTCTTGGCAGCGGACCAATCCTTAATCGCTCACCTTTACGATACGCATCTGTGGAGACCCTTCAGTAAGATTAATAACGAAGAGGTCCCGCTGCTATTTGATCTATACGTCAACGGAAATGTCCAGATCCTCGGCGAGCACGACGCTATCCCGGCGGGAGAACAGGGTCAGGCCAACGGCCTGCTATGGATAAACTGGCTTTCGGATGACGGTCAATTATACGTTATGGCTTATAACAAAGGACGGAATGCGCATAGTGTGACAATCCCTCTTAAAAACGGCGACGGCAACGCGATCGGCAAATACATGGCAGTTCCGGTTGGGTTGACGGAAGGCGGCATACAGGAAGGCAGCGGGAGCATGACCCTTAATCTGGGGAGGGAGGAAGCTGCGCTCTATAAAATTACGGACTGGAAGACCTTGAACCTGGAGGCCGAAGACTCGGGTATTGCCGCGACGATTCCCCCGGTGAAGAACAATTCTCGTCAGGGTACGGAGACAAACGCTCTGAAAATTGAATCCGGCGTGCAAAGCGGAGCTGATTTTCCGGGACTGCTCTACGTCCGTGACAATAGCTCTAACGGCGGATATTTGAAGGTTGACGGAAACGTATTTAATAAGAAGGAAAGCATCACGATTACGACAAGATCGGCCGGGTGGAAGGTGCCGTCCGCCTATCTTTCCAGCGGTGCGGTCAGCTTCGTGGATAGCGGGGAAGCGGCGAGAGGCAAGGTGTTGAAGCTCGAAGCGGCAAGCGGCGGCGAGGCCTATATTTCTATCGATATTGCGGTTGAAGCGGGCGGCGTATACGACATCGCCGGATGGTTGAAATCAACTTTTGTGCCGGGCAGCAACACGGGGCCAAGCATCGAATGGACCGTATATGACAATGCGGATCAGGTGTTAGGCAACGGGCAAAGCAGTTATTTCACCTCTACGGCGGACGAATGGAAGTCATTTTCGACAGAGGTTGGCATCCCATCCGCTTATAGCGAAGCCGCCAGAGCGGAATTCCGTGTGATGCTAGAGGGTAGCGGCACTGTATATTTTGACGATATTCAATGCTTTAAGCAGCCTTAAAAGGAGGGGTGGAGCATGCAGAGTAAAATTAAGAGAATCCTATCGATCATTCTTTCTCTATGCGTCATTTTATCGGCGTTTGCAATTAGGACCCCGGCCTTGGCTTCGGATACGACAAGAGTAGACTACGAGAACAGTTGGGCTAAAGAGACAATAGCGGTTCTTCTCGAACGAGGTATCATAAGTCCGGACGATGCCAATGGCAATGTTAACCCTCAAATTCCGATCACCCGCGCAGAAGTCGCGGCAGCGATCAACAAAATGTACGGATATACCCGTACGGCGGCGATCGATTATAAGGATGCGGATTCCTCCGCTTGGTATTACAAGGATTTGCAGATCGCGAGAGCGGAAGGGTATATGATCGGCGACGGATCGAATGTTCATCCGAACGATCCGATCTCCAGACAGGAGCTTTCTACGGTTATCGGGAAAATTTTGAAGCTTCCTCAGGGAAAAGAATATGCCGGCACCTTTGTCGACGTCAAAAATATAGCCGGCTGGTCTGTCGATTTCGTCGGTGCGCTGGCTAAAGCAAACGTGCTGCTAGGCTATCCGGACGGGAAATTCCAGCCTAAAAACAACATCACAAGGGCGGAAGCTTATGCCGTTATGCTGAGGTCCGAGAAGCGATTAATGGCGGATCGGAATAATGCGGCTGAATTGTCGTCCGTCACGGTTACATCTAATCTTGGAGATGGCGTAAAAATTCAAAATTACATGGATGTGACGGTAGCGAAAAAAGGCGTGACGCTAGACGGCGTTGTCGTCAACGGCGATCTGATAATCGCCAAAGACGTTGCGGACGGAAACGTAACGCTTAATAACGTCACTGTAAAAGGAATAACGTACATCTACGGCGGGGGCAAGAACTCTGTAGGGATGACGAACTGCAATCTGGGGTATGTTGTTTTGAATTCGGAATACAACACAAGACTCGTATTCGACGGGACAGGAAGTCATTCCGTAGCGGGGATCATCACGCTGTCGGGCGGGATCATCGATGTTCAGAACGCGGTGAACCCGAATATTTCAGTGGCGGCAGGTACTCCGGAAAGTGCCGTTGTGACGATAAGAGGTACGGTGAACGGAATAGAGATTAAAGCGCAGGCAACCTTGATTGTCGAGGGCAAAGTTAACTTATTAAATGCTCTGACCGTTTTGGCGGCACGCGCAAAAATCATGCTTAATACCGGGAGCACCGTAACGACAGCCAATTTTAGCGTTCCTGTACATGTTTCGGGAAGCGGGAGTATCATTACGGCGAATATCAATTCCGACGGCGTAGTGATCGATGTCAATTACAATCAGGGAGGTAACAGCCAAAGCAGTAACAGCCAGGGTGGGGGAAATCCGGGCGGTAATCAGAGCGGAAGCAACCCAGGTGGCAACAATCAGACGAATTATGCGATAACGGTACAAAACGACGGCAACGGCACAGCGAGCGGAAGCCCGACCGCAGCGTCGGCAGGAACGACAGTTGCGCTGACCGCAACGCCGAACTCGGGCTATCAATTCAAAGAGTGGCAAGTTGTCGCGGGAACCGTCTCAATCAGCGGAGACACATTCGTAATGCCTGCCCAGAACGTGACGATCAAGGCGGTATTTGAAGCCGTAAATCCTCCTAACACGGGTAACTTATTTGCGGCTTGGGATTTTGATGGCGACCAAGGACTTGCGGAATATTGGGATTATGAAATCTCGGTGCAGACAGATCAGCAGAAGGCCAATGACGGAAGCTATGTGTTCTACATTCCGAACGAGACAATCGGCGCGAACATAGATCGAATATTTGTCAGCGAGAATACGCCGAAAACCGAATCGCCGGCGACTATCAAAATCATAGAAAGTTGGCTCAATAAACCGTTAGGCGGATATCCGACGTTTACCTATACCGGCGGCGTGGCAGCAGGTACGTATACGGTGCCGGCGGGAACCGATGTGGTGCTCGCGCCAACGGATGCAACGGGCTATACGCTTGAAAACATCAAGCTATTCGGTCTGACGGTCGACGAGGTCAATTTCAAGGCGATGGCCGGTGAAACCTATACTGTAGTCTTTACTTACGCCGATGAATCGCTGCCGAAAAATCGTATGCCGAACGGCAACTTTGGCCTCGGTCTAAGCGGTTGGACGGTAAGCGGCGGCAAGGGGCTGGGATACGGACTTACTCTTGAAGACGATGCCGAACGCGGAAAAGCGCTGGAGTTTTCGGGTGCGGAGGGCTTCAATATGTACACGTCGCCTCGAATCCCCGTCAAGAGCGGCGATGTATATACGTTAACGTGGTGGGCAAAATCCGAGGGCGGCACCGTGACGCTGTTTAGCGCAAATTACGATTCCGGCAGCGGGTGGAACGATCAAGGCAATTTTGCTATGGGTGTAGAGCCTGCAGCGGGAGCGGGCTGGCAGAAGTTCGAGAAGACCTTCCATGCAGCCGCTGACGGGTATCAATTCGTGCAGTTTATTTACCCCGGCAACGGAGAGATCGCCCTTGCGGACATCCGCTTTGTTAAGGATGGCGAGATTACGCTTGGCAAGTTGATCCCGAACGGAAACTTCCTTCTCGGATTGGCCGGCTGGGGTGTAGGCAACGGCAAAGGATTAGGCAACGGACTTGCGATCCATAGCGATGCCGCACATGGCAAAGCGTTGGAATTCTCGGGTACAGAAAATTTCAGCATCTTCGCGGAACCTCGTATTCCCGTTAAGAGCGGCGAGGTATACACCTTGACCTTGTGGGCAAAATCGGATGGCGGCATCGCGACTTTATTTAGCGAAAATTACGATACCGCAGACGGCTGGAGCAGCCAAGGCAACTTTGCTGTGGGTGTGACCCCGGCTGCAGGAGCGGGCTGGCAGAAATTCGAAAAGACGTTCCAAGTCACGGCAGATGGATATCTGTTCTTGCAGTTTATTTATCCCGGCAACGGAACGATCGCGATTGCAGACATTGATTTGGTTAAGGATGGCGAGGCTGCCATTATACCCGGAAACCTGATCCCGAACGGGAATTTCCTCGACGGTTTGAACGGCTGGTCCGGCAAAGCTTTGGGCGATGGGCTTGAGATCAAAAACGACGCTCAAAAAGGAAAGGCGCTGGAGTTTTCCGGCACGGACGGCTTTAATATCAACATGTGGTTACCCGTCGAGAGCGGCGAGTACACCTTAACCTGGTGGGCAAAATCGGAAGGCGGTTCCGCGGTCTTGTATAGCGATAATTACGATGAGGCCGGAAGCTCCCTTTCTGTGGCGGTGAACCCTCCGGTCGGTTCAGGCTGGCAGAAGTTTGAACAGACATTTTCCGTGCCCGCGTATAAGTGGATGTTCGTGCAGTTCATCTACTCCGGCAACGGAGCCGTATCGCTTGCTAATGTCAGTTTAACTGCTACTATAATTCCATAATATTTTCGGAAGAGCAGTAGCAGTTTCATCTATCGGATCTCGTACAAAAAGAGCGGGCTATCTTTTCGATAACCTGCTCTTTTTCTTGATTTTTGGTCATTCGTGAACGTTGCGCAAACCATGATGTATTTGTGCCCGAAGGATCGGATGATCCACCCGGATAACGCATAGCAGAGGACTTGCTTTCCTAATCACAATATCCGCTTGATCGGCTTCAATGCAATGGAAAATCTCATTTCTCGCATACTATCAGGCTGTATCTCTTGTTGTACTACTTGGCCTAATTATTTTCTATTCTTGAAAAGGTAAACAAGATAATTAACGAAACCTAAAAGGATTATTACAAAAAACATAATCGTGGAAAGAGCGTCTCCGCCCATTCCCAATTCATCAGCAAGAATGCCTGTCTGATATAACAAAATGGCAGATACAATATATGTGATTATTAATGTTATGATTACTGTGTATCCATTAATGATTTTATAATGATTCTTTTGAAAGAGAATGACTATTAAAGAGACAATTAATATAACAATAAATAGGATGAATATGGGCCTAAAATTAGAGAAATCATTTTCACTAACCAACACATCTACACCCCCGTAATATGATCTACAGCAATTTTTCAAAAAAGCCGATAGAACTAACCTGGAAGGTCAGCCCTATCGTACCATCAATTATTCAAATGGATCAAGAAATTCAAGCACCGATATTCAAGTCCTATAGCATGCCTCCTTTAGAAACCCGTTTTCATTGCTCTTACCACATAAAACGCGCAGTATAAAAAGCTCTGACCGCATAAGCATAAGGCCAGAGCTTTTGTTATTCCGTCGATGCCCGATCGCGTTATGTCCGCAAACTGATTTTCTGGCTATAGGCATGGAGCTTCGCGGCATACTCTTCGATCTTCTCCTCCAGGCGCGGGGAAGGCCCCGATACGCTCATGGCGCCCAGCAGGGAGCCGCCTCTGCGGAATACCGGTACGCCAACACATTTGATGCCGAACTCATGCTCCATATTGTCGATGCTATAGCCCCGTTTCCGGATCGCTTCCAGCTCGTCCAGCAGCGCCCCTCTTTCCGTGATCGTATTAGCCGTATGCTTGATCATACTCTGCTCGCTGATGGCTTTGATGGCTTGATCCGGCGGCAGGTAGGCAAGAATTGCCTTGCCGATAGACGTACAGTACATTTCCGCCGTTTCGCCGACCATTGAACGCGCGTTGAAGGAGTTGACCGGATACACCCCTTCCAGATACATGACGCGGGGACCTTTCGGAACCGCGAAATAGACCACTTCATTGATTTCCCCCGACAGCGCGCTCATTGGCGGATGAATCGCGTTATGCAGCCCCAGATTAGCATTGATAATATAGGAGAGCTCTAATATTTTCGTTCCCAGTCGATACTTTCCGGTCTCCGGGTTCCGCTCGATATAACCGCGCTGCTCGTAAGTTGAAATGATATTGTGCACGTTGCTTTTATACAGTCCGAGTCTTTCGCTGATTTCGGAGATTCCCAGCTCCGGCACCGCTATGGTGAAGCATTCTAAAATATCCAGCGATTTTTTCAACGTTTTGACCTTGGCTTCCTCCGTCATCCCTGCTCTTCCTTCCCCTCACCCATTTTTTCCAATTTGATCATTACCATAAACTTGTGTTCTTAATTATAGAACAACGTGCTTAGTTTTAGCAAATAAATCCGTAAAAACCTCAATAATAGCGTTTACATATGCAGCTTTCTCGTGCTAGAATGACCATGAATTAATTATATTTAGAATATTGTTCTAAATAATAGAACAAAAGAAAGGCGGTCGACATGCAGAACATCAGCAGCGGCATCTGGCCTACAATGGCAACTCCCTTCACGAAAGGCAACGAAATTGACTACTATGCCGTGGAAAAGCTGATCGAGTATTACAGCAAGTGCGGAGTTGACGGCATATTTGCCGTCTGCCAGTCCAGCGAGATGTTTCATCTCAGTCTGGAAGAGAAGCGGGAACTGACGAAGTTCATTGTTTCGAACGTGCCGGAGGGCATGCAAGTGATCGTGTCCGGTCATACGACGAGTCGGCTGGAGGATCAAGTGCGCGAGGCGGAGGCGATCATGAATTCCGGGGTAACCGCATACGTGGTGCTGCCTAACCGTTTTGCCGAACCGGATGAGCCGGACGAAGCGCTGATCGACAGAATGGAAGCGTTCTTATCGCGATTTCCGGACGTCCCGCTCGGGATGTACGAGTGCCCGTATCCGTATAAGCGGCTGCTGACGCCCAAGGTGCTGAGCGCCTGTCTGCAATCCGGACGCTTCGGGTTTATCAAGGATACCTGCTGCAATCTGGAACAGATCGCCGTCAAGCTGCGCATGATCGAAGGCTCAGGCATCAAGCTGTTCAACGCCAACAGCGCGACGCTGCTTGAGAGCCTTCGGCTGGGGGCGGACGGGTACAGCGGTGTCATGGCGAATTTTCATCCCGACTTGTATGTATGGCTGTATCGTCATTACCGTACCGAACCGGAAAGAGCCGAACGGCTGCAGCAGCTGCTCGGAGTTTGCTCAATGGCGGAATATCAGTATTATCCGGTGAATGCCAAATTCAGCCTGTCGCTGCAAGGAGTCCCAATGGAGATTGAAAGCAGGGTGCTGAACGGAGAGTTGTTCACCGAGTCCAAGCAGCTCGAAGTGATTCAGCTTAACGGTCTGGCCGGGATGGCCCGCGAAGCGCTGTCCGCCGCCACGCGCGGCTGAAAGGAAACTCGATACATTAAAAATGGGAGGTCTAAACGAATATGAAAAATTCCAAAAGTCGTGCAATGGTGATCGGATTGTGCATTGCGCTAATCATCGCCTTGCTGGCAGGCTGCTCGAGCCAAAAAGAAGAAGCAACCGGCAGCTCCGGTGCCAGCGCATCGCAGGAGACGTCTGACGGTATGGCGGACGGCGGCATGACGAATTTGACCGGGTATCCGATTACGAAGGAGCCGATCAAGCTTAAGGCCGTCGTCTCCTACAGCGCGCTGCGGCCTAACATGGATACAACGGAAATCTGGAAGTACGTGGCCGAGAAAACGAATATCGATCTTGAAGTCGAAGTGCTCAAGGATGCGGAGAAAGTCGATCTGATGTTTGCCAGCAACGATTTTCCCGATCTGATTCTCGGCGTTGGGATGAACGCCAATCAACTGACCTCCGCGGCCGAGGGAGGACAGTTCGTAGAGATCGAACCGCTGCTGGAGCAATACGCTCCGACATGGAGCAGCTTTATGAAGGAAAATAAGCTGGTTTATAACGGCTCGCTGGCTGCGGATGGCAAATTGTACGGCGTGCCGTACATCGATTTCGCGCCGTTCGATCGGAATTTGCGCGATCAATGGATCATTATGGAATCGTGGTTAAAAGAACTGAATCTAGAAATTCCAAAGACGACTGAAGAATTCAAAAATGTATTGCAGGCGATCAAGGACAACGCCGGCAAGGGCACCATTCCTAGCGATGTCATTCCTTACTACTTCCAGTTCGACGGTTATGTCGGAGGGCAGTTCGACATTTACGGCAGCTTCGGCGTCTATGTTACCAGCGCCGACTATCTCTACGTCGATAACGGCGTCGTGAAGGATCAGTCGACCAATCCTATGATCAAGGAGCCGCTCAAATATTTGCGCGATCTGTATCAGTCCGGTCTGATTCCGCCTGAAGTATTCACGGATGACGGGAATACGTATGTGTCCAAGATCAGCTCGCTGCCACCGCTCGTCGGCTCGTACCATTCGTACGCGAACCGGCAGCCCGAGCTGGGGACGGCCATGGGACCGATCGACAGCGGCAACGGCCAGAAGCCGTTCATTCGCAGTCAGGCTTATGTTGCAGGGCCGGCCAATACGGCCGTCATTACGAAGAAAAACAAATATCCGGCGGCAACCGTCCGTCTATTGGAAGCAATTGCGACCGATCTCGAGCTGGAGCTGACGGTCAGCCGGGGAGTAAAGGGCACATTATGGGATTACGACGCCGAAGGCAAGGCGTATCAGCTATTCTGGGAGGAAGCTCCGGACAAGATGGCGGAGAACAGCGGCAAGCTCGGATTGCACAATTCCTTCGTCGCGTTGAAGGATCAGTCGTTCTATGCCGACAAGTGGAAGGAGCTGTCCTACGACGTGAAAAATACCCGGGCTTGGGCTTATGAGCATGTGTATAAGGACGCTGTCCTGCCCAACGACATGGTCTACGTCGAGGGCGCTCTAGGAGCAGACGATGTGAGCTTGACGAACCAATACAGAACGGACCTGACCAACTATCGCAAGACGGTATTCGCCGACTTCATTACGGGCAGGCAAGACATTGACGCCGGATGGGACGCTTACGTGAAGCAGATGAATAAACTCGGACTCGAACAATTCGTAGAGCTTCGGCAGAAAGCGTACGATGTTATCGCGAAATAGAGGAAGGAGCTTGATCGGGTGAAACTTGCCGGAACCGCGCGAGAACGGGGAGCGCTCAAGCCGCTGCGCTTGAGAGTGTGGGACAATCGCCAGCTGTATCTCTTCCTGCTGCCGGCCATCGCGCTGGTGATCGCATTCAATTATTTGCCGATGTACGGCATCACAATCGCTTTCAAGGATTTCAAACCGCATCTCGGAATTATAGATAGCCCATGGGTCGGACTGAAACACTTCGATCGTTTCTTCTCCATGCCGATGTTTGAGGTCGTTCTGAAAAATACGCTGTTGATCAGCTTCTACGTGCTGATAGCCGGTTTTCCGCTGCCCGTACTGTTAGCGCTCGCACTCAACAGCACGACGAATCAACGCATGAAGAAGCTCGTGCAGACGATCACGTACGCGCCGCATTTCATTTCAATCGTCGTCGTAGTCGGCATGGTGAACATTTTCTTTTCGCCGTCCATGGGCATCGTACGCAATCTGCTGGATATGCTGGGAGTGCACGAGGGCAATCTCGGGGTGCTGATGAACGCCTCCAGTTTCCCGCATTTGTATGTCTGGAGCGGAGTCTGGCAGGGGCTGGGCTGGAGCAGCATCATCTATCTCGGGGCGCTGTCCGCCGTCGATCAGTCGATGCACGAAGCGGCGATCATCGACGGGGCCAGCAAGTTTCAGCGCGTTATGCGGATCGATCTGCCTTCGATTCTGCCGACGATCGTTATCCTGCTTATTCTGGAGTCGGGTACGATTATGAATGTGGGCTTCGAGAAGGCGTTTCTGATGCAGAATTCGTTCAACATCAGCACCAGCGAAATTATTAACACCTACGTATACAAAATCGGCATCAAGGAAGGACAGTATAGTCTTTCCGCAGCGATCGGCCTGTTCAACTCCGGCATTAACTTCATTATGATTCTGGTCGTCAACCAGATCAGCAAGAGACTGGGCCAGGAATCGCTATGGTAGGGGGGACGACGATGCGGCAGTCTATCAGAGCGAACAGAGGGGACCGGCTATACGATGCGGTCAATTACACGATTTTGACGCTGCTTTTGCTCGCGGTTGCATATCCGCTATATTTTGTAATCATCGCCTCGTTCAGCGATCCGAAGCTGGTGGCAAGCGGCAAGGTGCTGTTCTGGCCTCGCAGCCTTGATATTAAAGGGTATATCGAAGTGCTGAATTATGCGCCGATCTGGACGGGATATCGGAACACGCTGATCTATACGACGCTGTTCACGGCATTGTCGGTCATGACGAGCCTGCTCGCGGGATATGCCTTGTCCCGCAAGCCGTTCCCGGGCAAGACGCTCGTTACCGCATTTTTGCTGTTCACGATGTTTTTTAACGGAGGACTCATCCCCACCTATTTGCTGATGAAGGAAATCGGTCTTTACGGAAATCCGCTCGTCATCGTTCTATTGGGGGCCGTCAACGTAACTAACATTATTATCAGCCGGACGTTCATCAAGTCGACAATTCCGGACGAGCTGTTCGAGGCAGCGAGTATGGATGGCTGCTCTCACTTTTCGTTTTTCTTCCGCATCGCGCTGCCGGTGTCGAAGGCGCTCATTGCCGTGCTGGTGCTGTTCGCTGCCGTAAGCCAGTGGAATTCGTGGTTCAACGCGATGATCTACTTGCGGGATCAGCAGTTGATGCCGCTGCAGATGGTGCTGCGCGATTTGATCGTCAGCCAGTCTGCGATGAGCATGGCCTCGGATAGCGCGGATATGGGCGGAGACGCGGCCGCGCAGATTTATCTGGTCGAAGCGATGCGCTATGCGGTTATCATTGTCTCGACATTGCCGATCATGTGCGTCTATCCGTTCGTGCAGAAATATTTTGTCAAAGGCGTTATGATTGGATCCGTCAAAGGATGAGGAGGGTTCTTCTATGAAAGGTTATTCCGGTTGGAGCTATCGGCCCTATCGGCCCTATGATCAATATGATAAACGTAACCTGCCGTATATTTGCCGGATAGCGCCGGATGAGAAGACGATCGAGCTCGAATGGTTCGATGCGGGGGATAGCGGCACCCATCTGCTGCACTGGCGCAAATTCCGTACGAACGATCCTTTCGAGGTGAAAGAGCTGGATGGTTCAGTCTATATCATCGAGGCGCTGGAGTCGGAGTGCGACTACGAATTTTTTGTAGCCCGCGCAAGCGGGGCGGGCGCAAGCGAGGTCCGTCTGGCACGGACCGGCAAGCCGGTCGGAACGGTTGTCAACTATTTGCACCCGGAGGACGAAATCTATGCTTTCTCCGGCCGAAGCCTGTGCAGTCCGTCGCTTGTCAAGCTGCCGTCAGGCGCTCTGCTGGCTTCGATGGACGTCTTTGCGGGCAAGGCGCCGCAAAATCTGACGCTGATATTTCGCTCCGACGACGGAGGCCAAAGCTGGCGGTATGTGACTGAACTGATGCCCTGCTTCTGGGGCAAGCTGTTCGTACATCGCGGCGAGCTGTACATGCTTGCCAATTCAACCGAGTACGGCGACCTGCTGATCGGCCGAACGGCCGATGAAGGACTGACCTGGAGCTCGCCCGTCACAATCATGACCGGTGCGGGGAGCTGGATGGGCAGAGGACCGCACAAGGCGCCGATGCAGGTAGTCGAGTTGGACAATCGGTTGTACACGGGGATCGATTACGGGTCGTGGTCGAGCGGAGGGCACAGCAACGCCCTGCTGTCGATTGACGCCGATGCCGATCTGATGGATGCGGGCAACTGGCAGTGTACAGGATTTCTCCCTTACGATCCGGCATGGGAGAATGCGGCTCCCGGAGCTGCCGTCGGCGGCGGGCTGGAGGGCAACGCCGTTGTAGGACCCGACGGGGACATCTACAACGTACTGCGCTACACAATGAAAGGCTACGGCAAAGCGCTCGTGCTGAAGGGCAACAAGGACCGGCCAGAAGAATCGCTTCAGTTTCATGGTTTCGCCGACTTCAACGGAGGCAGCAACTGCAAGTTCGAGCTGCTGTACGACGAGCCTTCCGGCCTCTACTGGGCGATCGCCAACGAAGTGGTGGACGAGCGGACGCCCCATCAGAGAAATGTGCTGTCGCTCTCGGTCTCCAAGGATTTGCAGAGCTTCCGCTTGGTCAAGCGTATGCTGGACTACCGTCATGAAAACCCGGACGATGTCGGTTTTCAATATGTCAGCATGCTGATTGACGGCGAAGATCTGCTTTACTTGTGCCGCACCGCGATCAACCAGGCGAAAAACATGCATGACGCCAATTATTCGACCTTCCATCGGATCGAACGGTTCAGGCAATACGCGGTCGAAGAGTAGAAAGCGCCCGATCCTTGGAGGATTCGAGCGGCAGGAATAAGCAAACCCGTCGGACATTAACGTGCCGACGGGTTTTGTCAGGTTTATGCCGCCACATCGCGCTTAGTGAACAGCGTCCACGCGACGATCTGGAAGACGACGTAATAGGCGGCGAGCATCGTGATCGAGAAGCCGAGCGTCATCTCCGGTCGAATCGGAGAATTGCCGGGCAAATACTGAGAGAGCTCGGTATTGGCGAACAGCAAGTATTTCGACCACTCATAACGGCTCAGCAGCATCGTCACGGTATTGCCGACGAGCATGAACAGCAGCGAGAAGGCGATCGCCATCGATGAGCTGCGGAATGCCGAGGAGATCATAAAGGCAAGCGTGACATACATCAGCAGCGAGACGACGGCGTAGCCGTATTTTTGCAGGGCGTTGACGATCATGGAGTTTTCGTGCACGAGACCGTCCGCGCCGACGGACAGATGCGGATGGGCCAGCCCGTCAAAGCCTTGCAGCGCGGCTCCGGCCGCGAACGCAACCACAAATGCAAGAATGAGCAGCAACAGGGCGAACATCATCGTAGAGATGTACTTGCCCAGCATAATCTTCGAGCGCGACGCCGGGCCCACAAGGAGCAGCTTGATCGTCCCCCATGTAAACTCGGCGGCGATCATGTCGGCCGCAACGATGACAGTTAGAATTGTGATCAGTAGGATGAGGGAGGCCGAGCTGTTGACATAATCCCAGAGAGACAGAGCATAGGGATTCATGTCGTGGGCCAGATAATATTCATTGATCTTGAATTTGTCCGTTATAAACTCCTTGTAATCGGAGTCCATATTTTTGTCCTCAGCCAACTGTTTCTGGTACTGAACGTTCTGCTGAGTCAGACTCTGCTGCCAGTTGTCCGGGCTGCTGCGGCTATCGTCCCATTTCATCAATCCGCTCATCAGCCCTATCGCGAGCACAAGGAAGCCGATCATCAACCAGGTACGGGGACGGCGGTAAATTTTCATATTTTCGTTCCGTATCAAATTCCCCAGACTAGACAACCATCTCACCTCCGGTAATCTCTATGAACTGATCCTCCAGCGAACGCTGAGCGGCATGAATGCCGTAGACGTCCAAGCCGGCTTTCACCAGCAGCCGCGCCACATCCGGGATGAGGCTGCGGTCGGCCGTAATCTCGATCCGATCTCCGATAAGTTCGACGCCTTGGTGATTAAACGCTCCGGACAGCAGCCGGTGGGCGGATTCGATGTCGCTTGATTCGATGACAATCTTGGTCTGAACCGAGTTCTTCGCCTCTTGCAGGGAGCGGACATCAATCAGCTTGCCGCCTTGAATGATCGCCACCCGGTCGCACATCAGCTCCATCTCCGACAGCAGATGAGAGGAGACGATAACGGATAGTCCTTCCTCCTGGCTCAGCTTGCGCAAGTAATCGCGAAGCTCGCGAATGCCTGCCGGATCGAGACCGTTCGTCGGCTCGTCGAGAATGAGCACGGACGGCTTGTGTAGAATGGCTTGAGCCACGCCAAGACGTTGACGCATGCCCAAGGAATAACGCTTTACTTTCTCGTGGATGCGATTTTGCAGGCCGAGCAACTGAACGACTTCGTCGATCCGCTGCTTGGTGACGCCGGAGTGGCGCCGCGCGAAGTGCACGAGATTCTGGTAACCGGTCAGAAATTTGTACATTTCCGGATTTTCAACGATTGCTCCGATATGAGTCATGGCTTGCTCGAACTGCTTGCGAACGGACACGCCTTTAACGGTAATTTCGCCTTTCGTCATCGAGATCAGGCCGACAATCATGCGGATTGTCGTCGTTTTGCCCGCGCCGTTCGGTCCGAGAAACCCGAACACTTCACCGGCGGGAATATCGAACGACAGATCGTTTACGATTGTCCGTCTGCCGATGGTTTTCGTTACGTTGCGAAGCTGCAGGACGGCTTCATTCATCCTCATTCAATCCTCCTCAAAGTATTGCGCATGAATTGAAGTATACCGGGCGTGACCGAGTCGAAAAATGGCCTCCGGATGAGTCCGAAGCCCGTACTTTAGTCGGGGGCGACACTCGCCGGAAAGAGAGGGGACTGCTGGCACCCGTGGAAATGATTCAATCGATTTCATGAAAGTTTAAGGTTTCTATGTAACAATTCATATTCGAGCATCGTATATTAGGGGTCTAGCAGAACAAAGAGAGATATAGACCAAATAGACTCAAACAAGCAGGAGAAGGAGAGAGGTTGTATGAGCAAGTGGCGTCGTTGGCACAAGATTGTCGCCGTATCGGCCGCGCTGCTGATCGTCCTGGCGGGCGTCGGCTATGCGAACCGGGGAGCCTTATCGGCGATCGGGTATGATATTTTTTTGTCGGATAAAGTAGAATCGAGCTTTGCGAATTCGTATCAACCGTTAACCAATCGTCCGGTCGTCGAAAAACCGGTAGTCGAGGAGCCGTTCAGCATGCTGCTGATGGGCGTAGACGCGAGGGCGAAGGAACGCGGTCGCTCGGATACGCTGATCTATACGGTCGTGCGACCGGGAGACGGCAACGTTCTTATGGTTTCTATTCCGCGCGACACGTATGCCGATATTGTAGGCAGGGATTCAAAGGATAAAATCACGCATGCTTACGCATTCGGCGGAGCGGAAATGGCAGTGAACAGCGTCGAGAAGTTGCTGGATGCGAAGATCGACCACTACGCTTCCATTAATTTTCAAGGCTTCGTGAAGGTTGTCGATACGCTTGGCGGCATCCACCTGCCCATCGGCAAAGATATTGTTAATAAAGGCGCCGATCATGAGAAGTTTACGGTCAAGGCGAACAAGGACAACTATTCGGGAGTCGAGGCGTTGAACTATGTCCGCTATCGCGAGGACGCCGGCGGGGATATGGCTCGCACTTCGCGCAACCGCGTGTTCCTGGAGGAATTGATTAGCAAGGCTTCGTCGCTGCAGCAATGGAACAAAATCCCGGAGGTTCTGGACATTGTCGGCGACAACTTCCAGACCGATCTGCCGCCGTCTTCCATGAACGAGTTAGCCAAGAAGTTTCTGCAAGCCGGCCATGAGATCCAAAGCTACACGCTCAAAGGCGAAGGCAAACGAATGGGATCGCAGAACCTGTGGTATTTCGTCGGAGACGAGGACGATCTGGCCGCGGTGCGCGAGACGATCGCGTCGTGGCTCGATCCGAGTACGCCGGAAAGCGGACTGACCGTTCCGGATCAGGAGAATGCGGAGTCCGCCTCCGCTTCTCCCGACCGTTCGCTGTAATCGGACAAAAAGCGTCAAGTGACATGGTGACGCATCGGCTTGCCGTGATATAATGATAATACCGTGCTTGGAATTCGCGGGTCTTTCGTTACTGCGAAGGAGGAAATTATGAATATCGCGTTTTTTTTACTGCCTAAGCAAGAGGTTGTGAGCGTCAGCGAAGAGGCGACATTGCGCCAAACGCTGGAGCGAATGGAACGTCATCGTTACACGGCCGTCCCCGTCATCAGCGAGAAGGGCGAGTATAAGGCGACGGTTACCGAAGGGGATTTGCTCTGGTATTTGAAGGCGAATCCGGATTTGAGCTTCGATCAGCTCCATCGCGTACCGCTCGGCGAAGTGCCGCTTAGATTGAACAATTTGCCTGTCCGCATCGACGCGAATATGGTGGATCTGATTTCTTTGGCGAAGACGCAGAACTTCGTCCCGGTCGTGGACGATATGAATCACTTTATCGGCATCGTGCGCCGCAGCGACATTATCGACTATACCGAGAAGTTGCTGACTGCCGCGACGCATGAAAAAAGTTTGATAAGGGAAGCCTAGGAAAATATTGGACAACGCGGAGGAACGATGACGAACAGTCGGCGCAAATCACGAAATCGCAGGATTTTTCCAATTATGATCTCAGTTTTGGCTCTTTTTATCGCAGGCGGCATCTGGGCCGCTTCCGCCCTGCTCAAGGACGGAAGCGACGCGGGGCCGTCTGTTTCCCCTTCCGCCACAAAAGGCGGAACCGCCTCAAGCTCTTCGACGGAGTCTGGCAACGGCTCTGCGAGTCCGTCCGCTTCTCAGCCGGCAGAAGAAGCTGCGGGAGAGATCGATACGCCGACCTCCTCCGAGCTGGAGCAGACCTACGATATTGTGATCGAGAACGGGCGCGTGATCAATCCCGAGACGAAGCTGGATCGTGAAGGTCTGAACGTAGCCGTGCAGGACGGCCGGATCATGCTCGTTACGGACCAGAAGCTGAAGGGCGAACGGGTCATCGATGCGACAGGACTTGTCGTCGCGCCGGGCTTTATCGACAATCTGTCCTACGATCCGAACCCGGTCGGGGTCTGGAACAAGATCGCCGACGGCGTAACGGCGAACATCGCCATGCACGGCGGAACCGCCAGCCCGGAGAAGTGGTATCCCTACTATGAGAGGGACAAGCCTCCCGTGCATTTCGGGGCGTCGTTCTTCTACACCCAAGCGCGCAATCAGTTCAAGCTGAGCCGTTACGATACGGCCAAGCCGGAGCAGACGCAGAAGCTTGTAGACCAAGCGGAGCGCGCGCTGAATAACGGCGTGCTCGGTATTTCGTTCAGCCTCGAGTACGTGCCGGGCGTTAACGACAAGGAAATCTTGCCGTTGATGAAGCTGGCGCATGAGTATAACGTTCCGGTTTATTTTCACGCCAGATATTCGGACATGGAAGAGCCGGGCACGAACATCGACGCGCTTAACGAACTGATCGGCTATGCCCGCGCCTCGGGGGCTGCTGTACATATCGATCATATCAACAGCACCGGCGGCACGTTCTCGATGCAGCAATCGCTGAAGATGGTGGAGGACGCGATCGCGGAGGGGCTGGATATTACCTCCTGCATCTATCCTTACGATTACTGGGGAACGTACTTGAATTCGGCACGGTTCGACGAGGGCTGGCAGGAACGCTTCCGCATTTCCTATGAGGATCTGCAGATCGCCGGCACGGAGGAGCGGCTGACGAAGGAGACGTTCCGCAAGTACCAGAAGGAAGGCAAGCTGGCGGTCGCTTACGCCATTCCGAAGCAGGACGTCATCGACTCGCTCAAGGCTCCGTATGTCATGATCGGCAGCGACGCGATTCTGGAGCCGGGCTTTAACAACCATCCGCGCGCGTCCGGCACGTTCGCCAGAACGGTCGGCCTTTACGTTCGCGAGCAGCAGGTCATCTCGCTGTCGGACGCGATCGCCAAGATGTCCCTTCTGCCCGCGCAGCGGCTGGAGAAGCAGGCGCCCGCCTTGAAGAAGAAAGGGCGCATCGCTAAGGGAATGGACGCCGACATCGTGGTGTTCGACTACGACAAGATCAGCGACCAATCGACGGTAGCCAAGCCGGAGATCGTATCCGCCGGCATCGAGTATGTGCTGGTTAACGGCCAGGTAGCGCTGGATCAGGATGGAATTAATAAGAAAATCCGCGTCGGCCAGCCGATCAAGAGCGAATTCGTACGGGTGAAGAGCGGCGGACCTGCCCTCGTCTGGGACGAGAGCAAGCTGACGTTGCTGGAATATCGCGACTCCAATTATGTGGATGTAGAGGCCTTGAAGGAACAGGGCTATTCCGTTCAGTGGGACAAGACCGGTCGTTCGGGTTCGGTCGCGTCGGGGACGGACTCGGGCAACGCGGATGTGCCCGCGCCTGCCGTCGGAGAGTTGATTCTGGAGCGGGGTCATCAGCTCGCATGGGAGGATGGCAGTCGCACCGAGTTGCTGTCCGTCGGAGAGCGGAATTATTTACCGCTGTCGGCTCTAGAGGCTCATGGCTGGCAATTGACGAAGGACGGACAAACGTACAAGCTTGCGAAGGCCTAAAGTTCCAAGCTATAGCGGAAATATCGAGAACCCGGTTGCGTTCGCCGCACCCGGGTTCTCTGTCTATTGCTTGCCGGAGGAAGCGGGAGTTATGATATAATGGAATTTGCAGCTTTCCGGACTTATGCACCCAGGTACAGTCGAAGAGCATAGGAGGAATAGCGATGGAACGAGATCTGGACGTAGCAACTCGAACACGCATGATCGAATGGCTGAAGACCGAAGTCGTAGACCAAATGTCCCGTTTGTTTAAGGGAATGTGGGATGGGAGCACGTCACGGGTCATAGATGGTCTGGCCGGGCTGATCGCCAGCTCTTACATTTTGGGCCGAAGACTCGGCATTCCTTATCGGGATCTGGATAACGCCATTGCGGACAAGCTTGCCCGATTGAGACAGGAAGGACACCAGCTGGAGGATCAATACAAGGATTTGTCCGAGCTGTCCGAACATATCCGCAAGAGGTGAATCGTTTGAAGATAAGCTGGAAGTCGCTGGCATGGAGTGCAGCGGCCGCAATGCTGTTGCTGACTTTGGCAACGCCTTTAGGTTTTTTTACCGTATTTCTCATCATGACGCCCTTCGTCGTTTTATATACGATGTTGGATTTGAAATCGTTCGTCCTACACCTTGTTCCGATTGGAGCCGCCGTTTTCTTATTGTCGGGGGAATTGGAACCGTGGGTAATTACGTTAGCGTTATTGCTCCTCGTTCCGGCAGCCGCAATGGGACATCTGTACAAGCGGGCAAGGTCGGCCAAAGCCGCGGTGACGGCAGCGTTTGTTCTTATTCTTGGTCAGCTGTTGCTTGAGCTCGTCCTGCTTACCGTGATGTTCGATATCGATATCAAGGCTCAATTGACTTCGATGATAACAACATATTTCCAACAACTCGAGCCGGCAGGTCTGATCGAGTCGGGCTGGGTCGCGGAGTCGGCAACCGAATTCAGCAACCTGATCCGATCGATGATAGCGGCGAACCTGGGGATGGGTCATCTGAGCGAGACGGGATGGGCCGCCGAGGTGGCAGCTGCGAGTAGCAGCCTGATCATGTCGGCCCTTCCTATGCTGCTGTTCTTCGTGACCTTCTTTCTAGCCGTAATTGCGCATGCATTATCGCGACTTGCGCTGCGCAGCGTGTCGTTCGACGCGCCGGCGCTGCCCCAAGCTAAGACATGGAAGCTTCCGAAGAGCCTTGTGCTGTACTTCGCCATCGCGATCATTGCGGTCAGTGCGATGTCGGAGGAATCCAGCGGCTATTGGTGGATCGCCTCCATAAACCTGATTCCGATTTTGGAATTTGCGTTCGTGGCCCAGACGATCGGTTTCGTCTTCTTCCTATCGGACCTCAAGAAATGGCCGAGGGCGATTTCTCTGTTGCTGTGTGTGCCAGTGCTGTTAATTCCTCACGCGTTTATCATCGGGCTGTTGGACACGGCGTTTCCTATAAGGAAATATTTTGAGAAATAGGTTCGTCGAATGGGCAGGCCCGCAAGGGCTGTTCATCCGATAAACATTAGGACGGGAGCGGAGCGGATATGCCCAAGTTTCTCGTGCAGCGCTGGCATGGCATGCATATTGTCTGGGCGCTGGTGCTGATATTCATGATGACCGTCGTTCTCGCCTGGTATCAGTGGCTTCTTGGCTTACTGGGGCTAATGCTGGGCGGGATCGTCGCCGTATATGGAATCATGGCGGAGAAGGCTTTTCGGAAGGATCTGGACGACTACGTGCTTACGCTGTCCTATCGGATCAAGAGCGTAGGCAACGACGTGATCAGCCATCTTCCCATCGGCATCGTGATCTTTGACGAGGACAACGAAATACAATGGCATAACGGATTTATCTCAACGGTTGTCGGAAAATCGTCCATCGTCGGGGAGTCGCTGCACACGAGCTTTCCCGTGCTGCAGCCGGCGGGCAAGGATAAGGAGCCGGGGAATGAGATTACGATCAACGGGCGAGTATACGAGCTTCAGCTGAAAATGAGCGAACGGGTGCTGTACGTCGTGGACATCACCGATCGTTCAACGTTGAAGAAGCGGTACGAGGAAGAGAAGCTGGCGCTTGGCATCGTCATGATGGACAATCTCGAAGAGGTTGCCCAAGGCATGGATGAACAGCAGCGAGCGCTTATGCTATCCAAGGTAACCGGCGAGATCAACGAATGGGCGCTGAAATACGGCTTGCTGCTGCGCCGTCTGTCCTCGGATCGCTATATGGTCATTACGAAGCAGGGAACCTTGAAGGCGTTGGAGCAGTCCCGGTTTGAGCTTCTGGATGACGTGAGAGAGATCACGATCGAGCAGAAGCTGCCAATGACGCTGAGCATCGGTTTCGCATCCGGGTCGGACGACGTGAACGAGCTCGGACATCTCGTTCAGGGCAGCTTGGATATCGCTCTCGGAAGAGGCGGCGATCAGGCGGTCGTCAAGTTCGGACAGCGTCAGAGCTTCTACGGCGGCAAGAGCAATGCGGTGGAGAAACGGACCAGGGTCCGGGCTCGAGTCATCGCTCATGCGCTGCGAGATCTGATGAAGGAAAGCGACAACATCATCGTCATGGGCCACAAGCAGCCGGATATGGATGCGATCGGCGCGGCGATCGGGGTGCTCAAGGCGGCGCAGCTGTACGGCAGAGAAGCCTACATCGTGCTTGAGGGCGTCAATCCTTCGATTCAGCGAATGATGGACATGTTGAAGGAAGACGAGAAGCTGACGAAGAGGTTCGTCTCTCCGGAACAGGCCCTTAACCTGATCAGCAAACGCTCGCTTGCCGTCGTCGTGGATACTCATCGCGCGACGATGGTTGCGGAGCCCCGGCTGCTGCAGGCGACGGAGCGTATCGTCATCGTCGACCATCATCGGCGCAGCGAGGAGTTTATCGACGACGCCGTGCTTGTCTACATGGAGCCTTACGCCTCGTCTACGTGCGAGCTGGTTACCGAGCTGCTGCAGTATATCCACGAACGCGTCGTACTCGACATGCGGGAGGCCACGGCTCTGCTGGCGGGCATCACGGTCGACACGAAGAGCTTCGCTTTCCGCACGGGCTCGCGCACGTTCGAGGCCGCTTCCTTCCTCCGTCGCAACGGCGCCGATTCGGCGCTCATTCAGCGGATGCTGAAGGAGGACCTGGACGAATACATTCGCAAAGCGGAGCTGATTCGCCACGCGGAGACGTTCCGCAACTGCATCGCGATCGCGGCGGCCGATTCCGGCAAGCAAGTGCCGCAGCTGTTAATCGCGCAAGCGGCGGATACGCTGCTCAATATGACGGGGATCAAGGCTTCCTTCGTCATCGGGACGAGGCCGGACGGGCTCGTCGGCATCAGCGCCCGGTCTTTGGGACAGATCAACGTTCAAATCGTTATGGAGCGACTGGGCGGCGGCGGCCATTTCACCAATGCCGCCGCGCAGATGCAGGGCACGATTTCGGAAGTCGCCGGCAAGCTTAAGCAAGTGTTAGAAGAACTTGAAAAGGAAGAGGGGTTATTCGAATGAAGGTTATTTTCTTACAGGACGTGAAGGGTCAAGGAAAGAAAGGCGAGATCAAAGAGGTGTCGGAAGGCTATGCGCGCAACTTCCTGCTGCCGAAGGGCGTCGTTCAGATCGCTACCGAAGGCGCCAAGAAGACGTTGAACCAGCAAGTAGCATCGGCGCAGAAGAAGAAGGACAACGAGAAGAAGGAAGCTCAGGAGCTGGCTGCGCGCTTAAGCGAGTTGACTCTTGTGATTAAGGCGAAGGCGGGAGAGGGCGGTCGTTTGTTCGGCGCCATCACGAGCAAGCAAATCTCGGAAGCGCTGGAGCAGCAGAAGATATCCGTCGACAAACGGAAAATCGAACTTGAAGAGCCGATTCGGGCGCTTGGCGTAACGAAAGTCACTGTGAAACTGTATCCGGACGTAAAGGGCACATTAAGCGTACAAGTTGTGGAGGAATGATTCGATGAACGGAAACATGGAGGAGCAAATGCTGTACGACCGCGTGCCGCCGCAGAACCTGGAAGCGGAACAGGCCGTGCTCGGCGCAATTTTGTTGGAAACCGAAGCTCTGGTCGCCTCCATGGAACGCCTGAAGTCGGAGGATTTCTACAGTGTCGCTCATCAGCGCATCTTCGATGTCATGGTGTCTCTGAACGACGACAATGAACCGATTGACCTCATCACATTAGCTTCCCGGCTTCAAGATCTCGGACAGATGGAAGAGGTCGGGGGAATTATTTATTTGACCAAGCTCGCCAACGCGGTTCCCACGGCGGCGAATGTGGAATACTATGCAACGATCGTCGAGGAGAAATCGCTTCTTAGGCGTCTGATTCGTACGGCGACGCAGATCGTCTCTAACGGCTACGCGACGGAAGACGACGTAAGCGTGCTGCTGAACGATGCCGAGGCGCGGATTATGGAGCTTTCGAACCGGCGCTCTTCCACCGGATTCATCAGTATTCGCGACGTGCTAATGGAAGTATTCGAGCGCGTCGAGTTTCTGTTTAACAACCGGGGGGGCGTAACCGGCATTCCATCTGGTTTCGTCGATCTTGATCGGATGACCGCCGGATTTCAACCGAACGACTTGATTATCGTCGCCGCCCGTCCGTCCGTAGGGAAAACGGCCTTCGCGCTGAACGTTGCGCAGAACGTCGCCGTTCGAGCTTCGGAGACGGTGGCGATCTTCAGTCTCGAGATGTCCGCCGCCCAGCTGGTGCAGCGGATTATCTGCGCCGAATCCAACGTAGACGCTCAACGAATGAGAACGGGCCACCTGGAAGGCGACGACTGGGAGAAGCTGTCGATGGCCATCGGCGCCTTATCGGAGGCGCAGATCTATATCGACGATACGCCGGGCATTACCGTATCCGACATTCGGGCCAAGTGTCGGCGTCTGAAGAAAGAGAAAGGCCTCGGCATGATTCTGATCGACTACTTGCAGCTCATTCAGGGCCGCGGCAAAGCCGGAGAGAACCGTCAGCAGGAAGTCTCGGAGATTTCCCGTACGCTCAAGCAGATCGCCCGCGAGCTGGAAGTTCCGGTCATCGCGCTGTCTCAGCTCTCCCGGGGCGTTGAGCAGCGACAGGACAAACGTCCGATGATGTCCGACCTTCGGGAATCGGGTTCGATCGAGCAAGATGCCGATATCGTCGCGTTCTTGTATCGAGACGATTATTACGACAAGGAATCCGAAAAGAAAAACATTATCGAGATCATTATCGCCAAACAGCGGAACGGTCCGGTCGGAACGGTCGAGCTGGTATTCCTGAAGAACTTCAATAAGTTCGTCAGCTTGGACCGATCTCATGCAGAAGCCTATGCCGGAAGCGCATAAATGAATTTATTAAGAGCGAATTCCGAACATTAATATGGACGTGTGCGGCATTGTTCGTTTTTGCGTTGACTTCCCCCGGCGCAGTTGATAAACTATTCATGCTGCCTGATCGCGCTCAGCGATTGTCGGGCGGCATTATCATGCCGATGCGCAAGCAACGCATTCGGATGGAGGGATTGCATTGTCAACAGTCGTTGTCGTTGGTACGCAATGGGGAGACGAGGGTAAAGGAAAGATTACCGACTATTTGGCCGAGAAGGCCGACGTCGTCGCCCGTTATCAAGGCGGGAATAACGCCGGGCATACTATCCTTATAGATAACAAGAAGTACAAGTTAACAATGGTTCCATCCGGCATATTCAATCAGAACAAGCTCTGCGTGATCGGAAACGGAATGGTTATCAATCCGGGAGCTCTCATTGAAGAAATTCAATACATCCAAGACAACGGATTTTCCACCGATAATTTGAAGATTAGCGACCGCGCTCACGTCATCATGCCCTACCACCTGGTGCTCGACGCCCTGGAGGAGGACCGCAAAGCGGCCAACAAAATCGGCACGACGCGCAAAGGCATCGGTCCTTGCTATATGGATAAAGCAGCTCGCAACGGCATTCGCATCGCCGATCTGATGGTGCCGGAAGCTTTCGCGGAGAAGGCTCGCGCTATTATTGCGGATAAGAATCAAGTCATTACCCAAATGTACAGCGGAGAAGCTCTTGATGCGGACAGTATCGTCAATGAGTACTTAGAGTTGGCCGAGAAGCTTCGCCCATACGTCACCGATACGTCGGTCGTCTTAAACGACGCGATCGACGCCGGTAAGAAGGTACTATTCGAGGGCGCTCAGGGCGTCATGCTCGACATCGACCAAGGAACGTATCCGTACGTGACCAGCTCGAATCCTTCCGCTGGCGGCGTGTGCATCGGCTCCGGCGTCGGACCTTCCAAGATCAGGGAAGTGATCGGCGTAGCCAAAGCATACACGACGCGTGTCGGAGACGGTCCGTTCCCGACGGAGCTGGATAACGAGATCGGCCAATGGATTCGCGACAAAGGACACGAATACGGCACTGTAACGGGACGTCCGCGCCGCGTCGGCTGGTTCGACTCAGTTGTCGTCCGTCACGCTCGTCGCGTCAGCGGCATCACCGGACTCAGCCTGAACTCGCTGGACGTTCTGACCGGGCTGGATACCGTCAAAATCTGCACGGCTTACAAGTTCCGTGGAGAGTTGATGGAGCACTACCCCGCCAACCTCAAGCTGCTGGAAGAGTGCGAGGCGGTATACGAGGAGCTTCCGGGCTGGCACGAGGATATCTCCGGAGCGAAGCAGATCAGCGATCTGCCGGAGACGACTCAGCGCTTCATCGAGCGCATTACCGAGCTGACCGGCATTCCGATCGCCATCTTCTCGGTTGGCCGCAACCGCGAGCAGACGAACCAGGTGGCCAAGATTTACGGCGAGTAAATTGTTAGGGGAGAACCTCAGATCCTATTAAGGATCTGGGGTTTTTTCTCTTGGATGACCATGCGCTAAAGCGGAAAATCCACCTTATTTTCGCGAAACCAGCAATTTTGAGGAAAATAGAGCGGATTATCCGGTTTAAATTCGGGAAAATCAATTTTTCTACCGTATAAAGCGGAAAACCCGCCTTAATTATCCCGAATCTGCCCGGCAGCCGAAATTAAAGCCGCAGATCTGCTTTAATGGCAAAACAGATCAAACTGGGCATTTAACGTGAAAAGAGGAGGCTCCCCCATGATTAAAGGGAATCTCCTCCTCTCGTATACGGCGGCTGCTCTTACCGCAGTAAGCCTGATCAACTCTCCTCTTCCCGCGGAACCAAGTCGAAAATCTCTCCAGATTCCAGCACATCGATAAAACGATCCAACCACCGATAATATTGCAGGGCATGCGCCATTTTCGCCATATCGTATTCAATCAGCTGTCCCAGCTTCTCATTGTCCAGATTTTGCTCGCGCAGCTTGCGCAGCTCCGTCATCGATTTGTTCAAAGCCGACATGTTCATCTCCATCGACTTGCGCCACTTGATCGAGAAGTAATCGACAAAATTCTGATGCCAATCCTCTTCGACCTCATATAGATCTTTCCTCGAGCCTTTGCCCCAAATCTTGCTGATCATCTTCAGATCGACAAGGGTGCGCATTCCCGTGCTTATGCTTGTCTTGCTGAGACCCATCTCTTCGCCCATCTCATCCAGCGTAACGGCGCCCTCGTGAAAATACATCATGCCGTACAAATGGCCGATCGACGTAGTCACCCCATATAAGTCCATATTGTTGCCGATGGAATCCACGACGCGTCGGCGCGATTTCTCTATCATCTTAATCTGCTCTTCCGATAGTCCTTCGAAAGTCGCCATGCCTTACACTCCTATCCCCCGACTCTCCGCGAGCGGTCGATGATGCCTGACTTCTATTGTAGAAAAGAGTCGATCGTAAGTAAAGAATGCGATCCGGGAGGATGTTTAAGGAAATGGGAGCATACAGTAAATAAAGTGTGTAAAGTTAAAACTGTACGTACTATACGGAGGCATATCCGTTTTGACCCCTCCAAGACCGGACGTCTACACTTGTATAAGCGGCTGTATGAGAAAGATGAGAATAATAAGCGTAAGCGGAAAGGGGGACATGCGGTGAATTCGATTATAGAAGTTCAAGCCTTGACCAAAGTGTTCGGAAGCGACCCGAAACGGGCGATTCGGCTGTTGGATCAAGGGTGGACCAAAGAGAGAATCGCCAAAGAGACCAAGCTCACGGTCGGAGTGAACCGAGTGAGCTTCACGATTGAACGCGGCGAAATTTTCGTCATTATGGGACTGTCCGGAAGCGGAAAATCGACGTTGGTGCGCTTGCTCAACCGTCTGATCGAACCGACCTCGGGAAAAGTGCTCATCAACGGGACGGACATCGTGCAGTTGAACGCGGAGCAGCTTCGCCAGGTGCGGCGCAAGACGATCGGGATGGTGTTCCAGAAGTTTGCCTTGTTTCCTCATCGCACGGTTCAGGAGAACGTGGAATATGGATTGGAGATTCAGGGCGTACCTAAAGAACAGCGACGGCAAAAGGCGCAGGAGACGTTAAAGCTCGTCGGCCTGGCAGGCTGGGAGCAGAAGCGTCCGGATGAGCTGAGCGGAGGTATGCAGCAGCGCGTGGGTCTGGCAAGAGGCTTGGCGAACGATCCGGAGGTTCTTCTCATGGATGAAGCGTTCAGCGCGCTCGATCCTCTCATTCGCAAAGAAATGCAGGATGAGCTGGTGGAACTGCAAGCATCGATGAAAAAGACGATTATTTTCATCACGCACGATCTGGACGAGGCGCTGCGCATCGGAGACCGGATCGCGCTCATGAAGGACGGAGCGGTCGTACAGGTCGGTACGCCGGAGCAGATTTTGACCGATCCGGCCAATGAATACGTGGAGCGCTTCGTCGAAGATGTCGACTTATCCAAGGTGCTGACGGCTTCCAACGTCATGGTGCGCGCCGAGACGATCGCTCCTGATCGCGGCCCCAGGGTGGCGCTGCAGCTTATGCGCGACCGGGGTATCTCGAACCTGTACGTGGTCGACAAGGGCCGCCGACTGATCGGAGCCGTAACGGCCGAGGCTTCGGCAGAAGCGGTGAAGACAGGCAGGGGCTTGGAGGATATTCTCGTACGCGAAGTAACGACAGTCGGACCGGACGTTCATCTCAGCGAATTGTTCGATACCGTCAGCGTAGCGAAAATCCCGGTTGCCGTCGTCGACGACACAGGGAGACTGCTCGGCATTATTATTCGAGGAGCGGTTCTAGCCGCACTGAGCGGCAACGGGGATCGGACGGGAGCGGGTGATTCGACGTGATGATACAACGTTTAATGGCGCTCGATCTGCCGAAAATCCCCATCGGCAAGTGGGTAGAGGCGATCGAGTCCTGGCTGGAGGGGAATGCCGGGCCGGTGTTCAAAGGCATCAAGTCGTTTATCGGATTTACCGTAAACGGCTTGGCAGACGGGTTTAACGCGGTTCCCCCACTGCTGTTGATTGTGCTGTTTACTGCGCTGGCGTTTTGGATAGGTCGAACGAAAATTGCCGTATTTACGCTGCTCGGCCTCTATCTCGTCTACAACCTGGGCTACTGGGAGAACACGATGGAGACGCTGGCGCTGGTATTGACCGCATCGGTCATCTCCGTCGTGATCGGAATTCCGCTGGGCATCGCTTGCGCCCGGAGCGATCGGGTGCAGAAGATCGTCACGCCGGTGCTCGACTTCATGCAGACGATGCCGGCCTTCGTCTATCTGCTGCCCGCTGTCGCCTTTTTCTCCCTTGGCGTCGTACCGGGCGTAATCGCCTCCGTTATTTTCGGCATTCCGCCGACGATTCGCTTGACGAATTTGGGTATTCGCCAAGTGCCTGCCGATCTGGTCGAAGCAGCCGACGCTTTCGGCTCCACGCCGATGCAGAAGCTGTTCAAGCTTCAATTGCCGATCGCCGCACCGACTATTATGGCGGGCGTCAACCAGACGATTATGCTGTCGTTGTCGATGGTCGTCATCGCTTCGATGATCGGAGCGCAGGGCGTCGGGGCGGACGTGTATCGCGCTGTAACTCAGGCCAAGACGGGAGTCGGTTTTGAAGCGGGCTTGGCCGTAGTCGTGCTTGCGATCATTCTTGATCGGATCACGCAAAATTTAGTTAAGAATAAAAGAAAAGGATCGTGATGAATTTGAAGAAAAGCGTAAATCTGTTGTTGGCAGCCGTACTGGTCTTCGCGCTTGTGCTTGCAGGATGCTCCAAGGAGAACAATGAGAGCGGAGCTTCAAGCGGAGCGTCGGGTTCCCCGGCGAAAAATAAAGAGATTACGCTCGCCTATGTGGCTTGGGATTCCGAAATTGCCAGCACGAACGTCGTGAAGGAAGTGCTGCAGAGCAAGCTGGGCTACAAGGTGAACATGCTGCAGGTCGACGCGGGTCCGATGTATCTGGGCATCGCGGACGGCAGCGCCGACGCTATGGTGGCGGCTTGGCTGCCGAGCACGCACGGGGAGAACTACTACGAGCCGAACAAAGACAAGTTCGAGGACCTCGGGGTTAACCTCGACGGCACCAAGGTCGGGCTGACCGTTCCTTCCTATATGGACATCTCCTCGATCGAGGATTTGAACGGCGACATCGCTAAATCGCTGAACTATACGATTACCGGCATCGAGCCGGGGGCAGGCATCATGACGGCGACGAGCAAGGCAATCGAGGAATACGAGCTGAAGGATTGGAAGCTGCTTGAGAGCTCGTCGGCCGCGATGGCGAAGGTGCTTCAGGAAGCGTACGCCAAGCAGGAGCCGATCATCGTCACGGGATGGACGCCTCACTGGATGTTCGCGGAGATGGACCTGAAATATTTGGACGATCCGAAGAACGTGTACGGCGGAGACGAGCAGATTCATACGCTTGTACGGTTGGGTCTCAAGGATGACCAACCCGATGCTTACAAGTTCCTGGATCAGTTCGAGTGGACGCCGGCCGATATGGAAGCGGTCATGGTCGATATCTTTAACGGCACGAGCGAAGAAGATGCGGCCAAAAAATGGATCGAAGCTAACGCGGACAAAGTGAACAAGTGGATTGACGGGATCTAACCATATCGCGAGAAGAGGAACGGTTGGGAAGCGAATGCTCTCCGATCGTTCCTCTTTGCTGTGTACGGCAATGTGGATGCAAGTCTTGAGACCAACCTGGGCTCCGCCTGCAGTCCAGCAGCAAATCCCTTCCCAGGACCATGTCGCGCCGCATGAAAAGAACTTACAATCATATCCAGATGGTTCCAGCATGAAGGAACGCAGCTCGGGATAAAATTTGGAGGAGTGGTAAGGGCGCATGAAATTTTTCACGAATTTTTCGTTAAGAAACCCCGTGGCGATCGTACTGATGATTATACTGGTAACGGTCGGGGGAGTTTATTCTACGCTGCAATTCAAGCAGGAGCAGCAGCCGGAGATCGCGTTTCCGGGCATTGCGGTGTCGGCCGTCTATCCGGGAGCGGCCCCGAACGAAGTATTGGATCAAGTCACTCGGCCTCTTGAGCAGGTGCTGCGGAACGTTGAGGGAGTGAAGAACGTATCCTCCCAATCAGCTAACAGCGTGGCTGTGCTTCAGCTCGAATTCAGTTTTAACGACGATATGAAGAAGCAGGAAGAGGTCAAGCAAGCCATCGGCGACGTTCGTCTGCCGGAGGACGTGCAGAAGCCCGAGGTACTGTACTTCTCCACGACGAACCAACCGATTATGTATACGACGTTGTCCGCCATGGAGGGCGTGTCCCAGGAGGAGCTGGCCGGCTTCGTGAAAAGCTCCGTCATCCCCGATCTGCAAGCAATCGAAGGGATCAGCGAGGTACAGACGGCCGGCTTGAAGGACGAGGGGGTATATCTTCGGCTGGATGCGAAGAAAATGACGGAGAAAGGCATCGTCTACGAGCAAGTCGTCGGCATGCTGCAGGCTAACAATCTGAGCGTTCCGCTGGGGGAAGCGACGCTGGCGGATAATCGTCTTCCCGTCTTCGTGCAGGGGGATCTTCGAACGGTGGAGCAGCTGAAGAGCTGGAGCCTGACGCCGGACGGCTCCGTCAAGTTGGTCGACATCGCTCAGATCGAACAGGGCAAAGACCAGAGCATAATCAGTCTGACGAACGGAAGCCCGAGCGTATCCCTCAATATCGTTAAATCGGGCGATGCAAACACTGTAGAGGTAGCCAACAAAGTTCTGAAGGTGTATGAGGAAGCGGAGAAAGCCGGTCAAGCAAAATCGCTGGTCATGTACAACCGCGCTACCGACGTGAAGGAATCGGTGAACACGCTTGCCCGAGAGGGTGCGCTGGGAGCATTGTTCGCGTCGATCCTGATCCTGTTCTTCCTGCGGAACATTCGCGCGACGCTGATCGCCATCGTGTCCATTCCGCTGTCCATGCTGATCGCGATGATCTGTCTCAAGACGTTCACCGACGTGACGCTGAACATCATGACGCTTGGCGGATTGGCTGTGGCTACGGGACGGGTCGTCGACGACAGCATCGTCGTCATCGAGAATATCGTACGGCGAATTCGCGGAGAGAAGGTCGACAAGGAGCTGATCTTGTCCGCCACTTCCGAGGTGGGCCGAGCGATTACCTCTTCGACGCTGACTACGGTTGCCGTATTCGCTCCGCTCGGTTTGCTTCAGGGGATGGTCGGCGGTTATTTCCGGCCGTTCGCTTTGACGGTGGGCTTCGCTCTGCTCTCCTCGCTCTTGGTGGCGCTGACGGTCGTTCCCCTTATGGCTTGGGTGTTGATGAGACGCAAGGCTCCGAAGGAAGCGAAGGAGTCGGCGATGAGCCGGGGCTACAAAAAGGCGCTGCGTTGGTCGCTCGGCCACAAGACGCTGGTGATCTCCGTCTCCTTGCTGCTGTTCGTCGGCAGCCTGGTTCCGATTTTCGCAGGCAAGGTCGGCGTCGTGCTGCTGCCTCAATCGGATTACAAGTATATGTTCGCTACCCTCTCTATGCCTAAGGGAACGGCTCTGCAGGCCGTCAAGCAGGAAGCCGAACGTATGGACGTTCTGATCCGGGAGCATTCGGATGTGGAAAATTCGAGTTTGACGGTCGGGGGCGGTCTGATAAGCGGCGACAACGAAAATCAGGCCGACTGGTTTATCGGATTGCGTTCGGAGGCCGACCTGGATCAGTTTGTGGAAGAGATCGACGCCCAAATCGCGCTGCCCGAAGGGGCCAAGTTCGACCTGATTAAGGATGATATGGGCGGCGGAGGAAGAGTGGCAATCGATGTGACCGGCGCATCCGCAGAGGCTGTACGCGAGGGGACGGAGCAAATTACTGCGGCCGTCGCAGGAATTCAGGGGATTGAGGACGCGGAAAACAATCTGCAGGACGGAACGAAGGGCATCGCCGTACAAGTCCGACAGCAGGATGCATCTAAATACGGTTTATCGGCCCTGCAGGCCTCGATGCTCCTTCGTCCTTTTTTGACGGAAGCCAAGGTTGGAAGAATCGGCAGTAAAAATGAGTCTAAAGACCTATACGTCTCTCTGAACGGAGCGGCAATCTCATCCCAGAGCGATATCGGCGATTTGGCGCTGAACACGCCTGTCGGCGAGCAGATTCGGGTTCGCGATATTGCCGACGTCCGAGAGACGCAGCTGCCAAGCGCGCTGCAGCTTAAAAACGGCGCGGAGTACGCGACGGTTACGGCAACGATTGCAGACAAGAACGTCAGCAAGGTCAATGCGGATTTACAGCAGGCTCTGGAGAAGCTGAAGCTTCCCGCCGGAGTATCCTATTCCTTGGGCGGAAGCAGCGAAGAGATCGGCCAGATGATGAGCGATATGCTCATGGCCATGCTGGTAGCCGTAGGAATGGTCTATGTGGTGATGGTCGTCGCATTCCGCGAAGGCCGGGCGCCTCTAGCGGTGCTGTTCTCGCTGCCGTTCGCCTTGATTGGAGGGCTGTTCGGCGTCCTCGCTAGCGGAGAACCGCTATCCGTATCGAGCATGATCGGTTTCCTGATGCTGATCGGCATCGTCGTCACGAATGCGATTGTCTTAATTGAACGCGTCCAGCAGCAGATCGAGCACGGGCTTGCCATTCGCGAGGCGCTGATCGAAGCGGGCGGCACAAGACTCCGTCCGATTCTGATGACAGCGATCGCGACGATCTGTGCGCTGATTCCACTGGCGATCGGCATGGGCGGAGGCAGCATCATATCCAGCGGTCTCGCGGTCGTTGTGATCGGCGGCTTGACGAGCTCGACGCTGCTTACGCTGGTCGTCGTGCCGGTCATGTATGAGCTTCTGTATTACAAGCGTTCCCGCAAGCAGCACCGCGCAGCCGGCGCGGGCTTGGCGGATGCGGCAGCTTAGAAATACAGGCTGTTATCTATCCGTACGTACAATAAGGTTTTTCAGAAGTCGTCCTCTCAGGCTGCGCGATGGCCTGTAAGGACGATTTCTTTTTCTAGCAAGACTTTTCGGGCTCTATGAATGTTTGCAAGGAGGTTTGCCCATACTAAAAACTATGAAACTCGAAGCAAGAGCGCAGGAGGTAAGTCATGTTCAAATGGATAAGCTGGGTGTTCCGGGTGGTTGCGACCGCTCTGCTGCTCAGCTTCTTGTGTATATGGACGACGGGATATATTGTGAACAGTTATATGGAATCGGCGCTTAAGCAGTTGAATCTGCCGCTGGAGGTGCAGCCGCTTGCTTTGTCCGGCGTGTGGGGCACGCTATGGGGGGCGGAGCGAGCTCCGGAGAAGCGCGCGGTCGAAGAAGCGGCTTCCGGCAGCGCTTCTCAAGAGCCGCCGCCGAGCGCCAGCACGGAACCGCAAGCGGCCGGAGGGTACGAGGAGCCGCCTGTAGAAAGCAAGGAGACGGAGGAAGCAACCGCTCCTCCGGAGCCTGCCAGTGCGTCCCCCGAACCGGACGACGGGGGCGAGAATCCGCCTGAAGAAGCGGTACCGGTGTTCGGCGGACTATCGGCGCTCGCGCAGCTTAGCGATGAGCAGCGGCAATCGTTATACGCCCTGGTCGTCTCGAAGCTGAATGCCGAGCAACTGAGTCAACTGTCGAATTATCTGCAAGATGGACTAACTGCGGAGGAGCTCGCGAGCATGCAAGAGATGCTGCAGTCGGTGCTGACGGATGAGGAGTACTCGCGGATGGTAGGGCTGCTGCAAGGCGAGGGCATGCAGGAGGAATAGCGTCGCATCAACACATAAAACGCTTTCAAGAATTATGGCCGCCGGTGCTGTCAACCGGCGGTTCTTTCCATTTTTCATAATTCTAATCCGTTCAAAAGGTTGATAGAGTCCTAAGACCTATGCTAAAGTGAGGTACAAGCAAACGCCACAACCGGAGACGAAGAACACCGAAAGCAAGGGAAAAGGGGAAGATCATGGCCGATTTTAGGGGAACGAATCGGATCCGGAAAATCCTTGCCGCAGCGCGGCAAACCTTCCGGTTCGTTCAATTCGCGCAAAGGAACGGAAACAACGGTACGGGGATCACAGCACAAGAAACGCATTCTGTACGCAAATATCGTAAACCGATTATCATAGCGTCCTGCAGCATAGCCGCCGTTATAGCGGCAGGAGTCATAGGATTCAATTATGTCGAAGCCAATAAGGTAGATTACTATCAGGTTCTGGTTAACGGCGAAGTGGCGGGAGAGATCAGCAGCCAGGAGAAAGTGGATCAGTTGATCGCGGATAAGATCGAAGAGCTGAAGCACGCAGATACCCCCGCTCAGCTGGTGTTGAACGACAATCAGGTCACCTTCGCGGCTGAAAGGGCATACAAGAAGCAGACCGACGACGAGGCGACGCTGAATCGTCTTGAAGGGATGCTTAAAACTCATGCCGTAGGCGTCAAAGTAGTCGTAGAAGGCGAAGTCGTCGGCGTCGTTCGGGATGAGGCTACGGCCAAGAAGCTGTTGCAGCGGGTGAAGAACAAGTATGCTCCGGCCAGGCTTGTAGCCAAGCAAGGGGATATGGAAGTGCGCTCTCTGTCCGTGAACGCGGCCGGTGCAGACGAAGCGAAGGCGGCAGAGGACAAACCGAAGCGGGTCGTTACCGCCGTATCCTTCGCGGAGAAGGTGGAGACGGTCGAGGACGTCATTGACGCAAAACAGCTATCCGATCCGGAAGAGCTGTTCAAGACGCTGACGGAAGGCGAACCGATTCCGCGGACTTATACGGTCAAGAAAGGCGATTGCATTGGCTGCATCGCGGCGAAGCTGAACATTTCCGAAGAATTGATCTATACGAATAACAAATGGATTAAGAACGATTTTATTAATATCGGCGATGTGTTGGATCTGTCTCAGGAAGAGCCGCCGATTCTGAACGTCAACTCCGAAGAAGAGGTGACGGAGATCGAGGTCATCGAGCCGCCGATTGAATATCAGAAGAGCGATTCGATGAAGCTCGGCCAGCAGAAGGTGCTCAAGGAAGGCAAAGAAGGCAGTCAACAGGTCACCTACAAGCTGCTGAAGCGCAACGGAGCGCTGATCGAGGAAGAGCAGATTGCTCGCCAAGTCCTGATAGAGCCGATTCCAACGGTTATCCTCAAGGGAACGAAGGTCATTCGCGGCGTAGGCTCGGGCAAGTTCATCTGGCCGGTATCCGGCGCTCGTATTACCAGCTATATGGGCAAGAGATGGGGCAGAAGCCATAACGGCATCGATATGATCGGCAAGAGCAACATTATGGCGGCCGACGAGGGCGTCGTCGAATTCGCGGGCTACAAGTCCGGCGGACTCGGCAATGCGGTTATTATCGATCACGGCAACGGCTTCAAAACGACCTACGGGCACATGAAGAGCGTTAAGGTGAAGAAGGGCCAGGTCGTGGAAAAAGGCGACTCCATCGGCGTCATGGGCAGCACGGGCCGCTCCACAGGCACTCACCTTCACTTTGAGGTTCATCTGAACGGCAAGTTGAAGAATCCGACTAGTTACTTGTAGGAAAGAAACTTCTAATAATATACGAAACGCCGCATCCTGGAGCAACAGGAATGCGGCGTTTATTTCTTTTTAGGCGGGTAAGGTTCTTTGCGGTCAGTCCGGTTCAGCAAGTAGTCTATGCTGGTTTGATGCAGATCGGCCATCTTTACCAAAATCGCAATAGGTATGTTAGCCTCGCCCCGTTCATAGTTGCTGTATATTCGCTGACTGCAGTTAAGGATAGCGGCCATTTGCGTCTGTGTCATATCTTTATCTTCCCTGAGACTTCGAATTCTCTCATAGATCACCAATAGCTCACCTCAAGATAAGTATATTTTAGCGAAATGATCGCTATTTATTTTTAGCGATATTATCGCTATACTTAAGTTGATGAATGGTCGTGATATGGCGAAGGGAGATGGCGGATGTTATGAAAAGCATCGTACAGGAGCTCTACAATGGGGACCTCTGTCCCGTAGCGCAGATCATATCGAAAAATACGGCATACCGAGAAATTGGACGCAGGGTTGCAGAGGAGTTAGGTATATGGAAAAAGCGATTGACGGGGGAGGAATATAAGCAGTTGGAGGAGTTGCTCGACCTGCGCATCCAGACGATCGCCATGGACCTGGAAGCCTCATTTGAGCATGGTTTTAAGCTCGGAGCGTCTTTGATGATTGAGGTGTTGTCCGAGTAACTGGGTGGCTGCAAGAGTGCTGGCCAAGCTTAGAGCATTCAGCCGCGATTTTACACGGGTGCAAGCGTGTTGGCCAAGCTTAGAGCGTCTAATCGCGATTGTTGGGTGGCTGCAAGCGTGCTGGCCAAACTTAGAGTGTTCAATCGCGATTGTTGGGCGGCTGCAAGCGTGCTGGCTAAGCTTAGAGCGTCCAATCGCGATTGTTGGGTGGCTGCAAGAGTGCTGGTCAAGCTTAGAGCGTCCAATCGCGATTGTTGGGTGGCTGCAAGCGTGCTGGCTAAGCTTAGAGCGTCCAATCGCGATGTTATGCGGCTGCAAGCGTGTTGGCCAAGCCTAGAGCGTTCAAGTTAAAAGACATCCGGCCCTAGAACTCCATGAATAAAGAAAAAAGCAATGCAGGCCGAAGCCCTTCGATCCCGGAGGGCATTTTGTGTGTAGAAGTGCCCCTTTTGTACTATCGATGGAATTGCCTCATGCACTTCGATATACTTTTGTGGAGAACATTAATTCGATTTGAGGGATAGCAGTGAAGAGTGTAGCGGTATTTTGCGGCTCCAGTATGGGAGCTTCGCCCTCCTACAAAGAAGGCGCCATCGAACTGGGACAAGAGCTGGCCAAGCAGGGAATTACGCTCATCTACGGAGGAGCAAGCGTGGGAATTATGGGTACGGCTGCGGATGCCGTGCTGGAAGCGGGCGGCAAGGTGATCGGCGTGCTTCCGAAAATGCTGCAGGATAGGGAGATCGCCCATCGCGGCTTGACGGAGCTGATCGTTGTGAACTCCATGCATGAGAGAAAAACGAAAATGTCGGAGCTCGCCGAAGGTTTTATTGCTCTCCCAGGCGGCCCGGGGACGATGGAGGAGTTTTTCGAGATATTCACGTGGGCGCAGCTAGGGCTGCACGGCAAGCCTTGCGGCATTTTGAACATCAACGGGTATTTCGATCTGATGCTGCAATTTTTCCGGCATATGAACGAACAGCAGTTCCTCCAAGATAAATACGCCTCCATGGTGTTGGCGGATACCGGCCCTGCGGGATTACTGGACAAGTTCCGGGCCTATCAGCCGCCTTCAGTGAAGACGTATATTAAAGAAGGAAGCCAAACCTAAGCTTCTAGATATGCCAAATAAACCGAGTCCGTGGAAGCTGAATCGCTCCACGGACTCAGTTATATCCAGGGGTTACAGACAGGAACCTGACAGCGTTCTATATCTTTCACATTTCGAGTGACAACAGTAAGGTTGTGGGTAATTGCGGTGGCAGCAATTAGACTATCCATTACAGGAAGTGCAATGCCACCTTTTTCTGAATTTCCTTGGATTTGTCCCCATGTCATCAGAATATTTAAATCAAGGGAAAGGGTACGTCCGTGGAATCGTTCGGTTAAATCTTGATCGATCCATACTTGTAGCCGTGCTGCACGATCTTTATCGCTTAATTTGCTAATTCCTTTTTGTAATTCACCGAATGTGATCACGCTTAGAAACAATGCGGACTCATCGCGTTCATCTATCCAATTCAACACGCCCAAATTAGGTTCCTTTTTTATAAGTTCTGAAATTACATTTGTATCTAGGAGATACTTCATAGTTCTACCTCTCGCGGAACGTCTTGGTTTCTTTCAAGGTCAAGCTCAAGTTCGCGAAAAGGTGAGTTCTTAAAAAAATCTGTCAATCGAGTTTTGGGCTTCGTTAGACGATGATACTCCTCCATTGACAAGACGATAGCCGCCGGTCTCCCTCGAACGCTGATGATTTGGGGACCTTCATCCGTTGCTCTTTTGACAACGGAGCTTAACTGGTTTTTCGCATCCTGAAGTTGCCATTGCATCCTGTAGCCCTCCATTCGGCTAGACTGTCTAGCTATATTATACCATGGATAATTGACTTTTAAGCGCCTATTTACCAAACGTGACTTGCAATTAATCGAATAAAGAACCATACAACAGGTCACCGAAGGTCTAGAGAACCCTCACTGTCTGCAGATGAAACTTGGCGGGAAGATCAAATTATCATGGCGAGGAGGAGCTTATATCCATCGTTGGGGTAGCGCCCGCATTATGTTAAGATAGAAGGATAGGATTAGCTTCCGAGAATAGGGAGGCGGTGCAAACCATGTTGGGTAAAATTTTGGTCGTCGACGATGAACGACCGATCGCGGATATTCTGAAGTTTAATTTGGAGAAGGAAGGCTACGAGGTCGTCTGCGCTTTCGACGGGGAAGCTGCGGTGCGGCTGGCGTTCGAGGAAGAGCCGGATCTGATTCTGCTCGACCTGATGCTGCCGATCAAGGACGGCATGGACGTGTGCCGGGAAGTGCGGACGCGCCTGTCTGTGCCGATCATTATGCTGACGGCCAAAGACAACGAGATCGACAAGGTGCTCGGGCTGGAGCTTGGCGCCGACGATTACGTGACCAAGCCGTTCGGAACGAGAGAACTGCTGGCGAGGGTGAAGGCTCATCTGCGCCGTCAGCGCAATGTGGAGGCGACGCGTTCCGATGAGGAAGCCGAGCCGGAAGCGGAGCGGCAGGGTATTCGCCTTTTCAATTTGTTTATCGATACCGATATGTACGTCGTGTACAAGAACGGCCAGCCGCTCGATCTGACTCATCGGGAATTCGAGCTTGTGCACTATCTGGCGAAAAACAGCGGGAAGGTCATGACGCGCGAGCATTTGCTGCAAGCGGTATGGGGGTTCGAATATTTCGGAGACGTGCGCACGGTGGATGTGACGATTCGTCGTTTGCGGGAGAAGTTGGAGGATGATCCGAGCCGGCCGGAAATTATTTTGACACGGCGCGGGCTGGGGTATTTGGTGCGCAATCCGAAGATGGCGGGCGGTTACTACGGATGAGAGGCGTTCGTTTTTTCCGCAGCATTCAAATTAAGTTGATTATGATGGTGCTGCTGCTTATTCTGATTGCGGTTCAACTAATCGGAGTGTATTTCATCAGTACGATGAAAACATCGCTGATCAACACGTTCTCAAGTACTCTGGACAGTCAGGCGAATATGCTGACAACGGTGCTCTCCACATCGAATGCCAATAGCGAAGGGAGTTTGCCGACGGGCGCCGAGGTGAACCTGAGCGCTCTGGTCAGCAACTTCTTAACCTACAGCGGGGCCGAGGTGCAGGTGCTGGACGCCGGCGGCAAGGTACTGGCGACATCCAGCAACCATCAATCGTACATCGGCCGCAAAAATACGTCCCTGCTCGTCAGCCGGGCGCTTCAGGGCGTGCGGAACAACGAGGAAGAGATTATTGACGAAAGCAACGTCCGTAACAAGGTCATCGCCAAGCCGATTTTTAGCGGCGATAAAATCGTCGGAGCGGTCTACATCGTCGCTTCGATGAGCGAACTGTATCGGACGATGGAGGATATCAACCGTATTTTCGTCTCGGCGACGCTGATCGCACTTGGCCTCACGGCGGTGCTAGGCGTCCTGCTCGCAGGAACGATAACCTCGCCGATTAAAGCGCTGACCCGCCAAGCGGGAGCGGTGGCGGAAGGGCGATTCGACGAGCGGGTACCGGTGTTCGGCAAGGACGAGATCGGTCAGCTCAGCATCGCTTTTAACGAGATGACCGATCGGCTGAGCGACGCGCTGGCCTTGAACGAGGAAGAGAAAGAGAAGCTGGCGTCGATACTCTCGAACATGAGCGACGGGGTGCTGGCTACCGACGAGGTGGGCGGCGTCATCGTCACGAATCGTCGGGCGAGGGCGATGCTCGGACTTCAGGAGCCGCGGGACGGAATTACGCTGTCCCAGGCGCTTGGCATCGAGCGGGAGCCGATTGCGGAAACGCTGCAGGGCAATGAATCGTCCATGCTGCTGCATCGGGAGACGGAGGAAAGCACGGAAGACGAGATCTACCGGGTCACTCTAACGCCGATCCGGCGCAGGGATAAGGGAGTCGTAGGAGCGATCGCAGTGTTGCAGGACGTCACGGAAGCGGAGATGCTGGAGCAGTCCCGTCGGGAGTTCGTCGCGAACGTGTCCCACGAGCTGAGAACGCCGCTGACGACGATCAAGAGCTATGCGGAGGCACTGAGCGAAGGCGCGCTGAACGAGCCGCCGCTTGCGGACCGCTTCGTCGGCGTCATTCGCAGCGAGACAGAGCGAATGATCCGACTGGTTACAGATCTATTGCACCTGTCCCGTTTCGATTCTCGCCGTAATCAGTTGCTGCGCCAAAATGTGGATCTGCTTGAAATGCTGGAAGAGGTCGTTGATCGCTTCTCCTTTCAATTGAGGCAGAAGGCGATCACCGTATCGGTGAAGGTGGAGGAGACGCGTAAGACGGCAATGCTGGATCGGGACGGCATCGATCAAGTACTGGACAACCTTGTCTCGAACGCGATCAAGTATACGCTGGACGGCGGTTCGATCGATATTACGGCTACAACGAATGGAGACGGCCAGCTGGCGATCGCGATCAAGGATACCGGAATCGGTATTCCGAAGAAGGATCTTCCCCGCATCTTCGAAAGGTTCTATCGCGTCGATAAGGCGCGTTCGAGGAATATGGGCGGCACGGGATTGGGGCTATCGATTGCCCGGGAAATTGTGCGCGCGCACGGCGGGTCGATGACGATCGACTCCGAGTCGAACGTCGGAACCGTCGTGACCGTGCAACTGCCGATCGTGCCGGAAGGAAGTGAGAGCGCATGATCGAGAAAGGCAAATCGGTGCTGCTGTTCCTGCTCGTCGTGGTCAGCCTCTATCAAAGTTATTTGCTGGCCTACAGCAAGCCTTTCTTGGAGGCGAAGGTGAAGACCGAGCTGGATTACGTAAAGACGGAACCGCTTGGCACAGAGTCAGAGGTGAAGGATCTAATCTTCCCAGAGCAGCTTGTCGTTCATCTGGGAGAGGACAGGCATACCGTGTTCTATCCGAGCACCGTTCCGTACTACAATCTGATTCTGGAGAAGCTGCGCAGCCGCGAGTTCAAAAGCTTGCAGCGGGACTCGATAAGATCCGTTGATTGGGATCAGATTGCCCGGGAGAACCAGGGAATCGAGCTGCGCTTCGGCCGGGCGATTCCGTTCGAGCTGCTGCAGCGATTATTCAAGATTGACGGAGATTTCCTGTTCTCTCGCGATTCGATTGACCGGATCTGGATCTATACGAGCAAGCTTCGCGACGAAGTCCGGACGTACTTCTTCAGCTCGGACGGCCGCAACGTATATGAAGCTCAGAAAGCGGACTTAGCCGTCTTGGATGTGGAGGGCTATGTCGGCTTCGGGCAGTACTGGGACTCATATGTCGTCTTTGGCGAAGAGATCTACATTCCGGAGCATCCGGTCTCCCGGATGCTGAGCATGGAAGTGCCTTACGATCGCTATACGGCGGAACAGATGCAGGATAATTTTCTATTCGACGCAAGCAGTGTGCGGGCGATCCCGAGCGGCGCGTTCTACAACGACGCCAAACGGGCGATGAAGATCGAGCAGGAGGGCACATGGCTTTCCTATACGGACCCGATCGCGCCGACCGAGGGCGCCGATGAACTCGTCGAGAACGTGATCGCCGCCGTCAGCTTCGTTAATCAGCATGGAGGTTGGAATTCCGATCAGAACGGAGGAGGGAATTCCAAGTACGCTCTGGCCCATGGGAACGACCCGGTCGACAACAACGGCAACATCCGGTTTCAGCAATATTACCGCGATGTTCCGATCGTGTCGGGGACCGCGATGAATTTCGGCTATATCCAGATGACGCTGCAGCGGGGATTGGTCACTTCTTATGCCCGATCGTTGATTATGCTTGACCGAGAGGTAGTGAACAAGAAGGTCAGGAAGCTGCCCGGCGGCAGCGAGCTGCGTGCGATTCTGGAGTCGGCCGGAGGGAAGGTCGAGGCGCTGTTCCCGGCCTTTCGTCCGGAAAAGAAAGAGGACAAGATGATTCTGACCCCGGTGTGGGCGGTACGGCTCGCGAGCGGGGAGGTCATGATCGTGGCCGATTCGATTTTGGCCGAAGGAACGAAGAAGTAAACCGTAGAAGAGGCGAGGAAGGAGGAGAGGGATGGACTGGAGACGGGCCAAGAACGTGCTGATCGTATCCTTTTTGCTGCTGAATATCGTATTGGGTTATCAGCTGTGGACCGAGTGGCGCGAACGACTGAATACGACGGCCAACTGGACGTCCCTTCCCCCGGAGACGATTCAGTTTATGCGAGAAAACAACATCCAAGTGGCCGACAATGCTAAAATTCCTACTGAGACTCCGAACATGCGCGAAATCAGCTACATCTTTAAACAGTCGGCGACGCACGACGTGGCTGCGGGGAAGCAGATTGTATCGCCTCCGGAGACACGCATCGTATTTGGCGAAGAATTGTTAAAGGTGCTAGGCGGCGTCATCCCGGAGTTGGACAAGTATGCGCTCGACCAGCCCGGAAGCCGGGAAGGCTTCTACTTCGTTTTTAACCGGATGGAGGGCGGCTGGCCGATGTTCGATATCCATCTGAATTTATTCTACAGCGACCAGAGAATTCGGGCCTATACGCAGGAACTGGTCGAAATCAAGCCGCTTGCCGGCGCCAAAGATCAGCAGGTGCTTTCGGCGGCCAAGGCGTTGGCTAAAGTCATCGAGAGAAACCTGCCTGCGGGATCGGTCATTAAGGAGATTCGGCTCGGGTACCATGGGGAAATTTTCGATGAGCTGGAAGAGCAGGTCTCGACGCCGTCCTGGAGGATATTGCTGGAAAACGGGGAAGATGTGTATTACGTGAACGCGATCAGCGCCGAGGTTACGGTGGAGAAGAGCGACGCGCCGGCAAATCCGTAGTTGGACGAATTGGGGAGAAACGGCGTAAAGCCGGGGAGAGGAACAGAAGGCGATTATGGGACTTCGATTTACGGTGCTGGCCAGCGGTTCGACAGGCAATGCAACCGTCGTATCCACGGATGCGGCGAGCGTATTGATCGATGTCGGACTTAGCGGCAAGAAAATAGAAGAGCTGATGACAGAAAGAGACTTTGCCGCACGGGAGCTCGACGCCATCTTCGTGACGCACGAGCATTCCGATCATATCCGCGGCTTGGGGGCATTCGCGCGCAAGCATCGGCTGCCGATCTACGCCAACGAGAAAACGTGGGGAGCCATGATGAAGTCGGTTGGAGACATTCCCGAAGAGAACCGGAGAATTCTCCCGACCGATAGCGTCATGGAGCTTGCCGATTTAAGAATCGAATCCTACGCCATTTCGCACGATGCGGCGGAACCGGTAGGCTACTGCTTTCAATCCGGCGGAGCGAAGCTGAGCCTGGCGACCGATCTCGGATATGTCAGCGACAAGGTGATGAGACAGCTGCAAAATTCGGACGTGATGGTGCTCGAATCGAATCATGATGTGAACATGCTGCGAATGGGCCGATACCCGTGGAATACGAAGCGGCGCATTCTCGGAGACATGGGGCACCTCTCCAACGAAGCGGCCGGCGAGGCGCTGTGCAGCCTGCTGACCGGAAGGCTGAAGCGGGTTTATCTGGCGCATCTTAGTCAGGAGCACAACTTGATGGATTTAGCCAAACTTACCGTGAATACAGTATTAGAGAACAACGGATTTTTCTTTCATAAGCATGAGTTTTCACTTTGCGATACCTACTACGATCGCCCGACGGCATGGGATATCGTAGGATAAAACAGCCTGAAGCCCTGAAGTTACAATAGAAGCTGCCGATTCAGCTCGGTCTCCATTTCGGAAGCTTTCTGCCTGATTTCCTCCGGGGTCAGAATGCCCTTGTCGACCAGAAGCTCGATCAGCGTGCTAAGCGCGAGAAGCTGTTTGTAGTTGTCGTGCTTCATATCGGACACCTGAGAGGCAAGGTCGAGAAATTGCCAACCGAATTCCGCAGTTTTCATTGGCTAATCTTCCTTTCTTTACATAGAGATGATGAGAGGAAATCACTTGCTTGTCCACCTGTATTCTATTACTATTCTAGTCAAAACCCTAAGAAACATTCCTATGAATTTCAGCTTTGCATGATTAGATTGACCGCGATCAGCTAGAATAGATATAGAGGAAGTTCGCAGCGGAGAGAATGGGAGCGAGCGGCTTTCCGGAGAAGGACGGTGCAGGGCGATGGGTTTGTTCGATGATGATTTCTATTCTACGCGAGTCAGGCGCCGCTCGCGATATTGGCCGCGCGGGAGTTCGCGGGCTTTGGGCTTACGCCCCGGATCGACGCTTAGAATCGCGCTGATCTCGTCGCTGACCAGCTCAGTGCTCGTTGCTGCGCTTTTCCTGCTATGGGGAGGCGGCGGAAGAAGCCCCGAGCCGGAGTCGATGCCGGCGATCGCCGGGGGGCAATCGTACGTCGAGACGTCGGAGAGGATTATTTCCGCTTCCGAGAAAGTAAGGCCGGCTGTCGTCAGCATCATCAACTTGACAACTCAGGCGCTGGAGCTGCAGGAAGCCGGGGATTTCGAGGAAGGCGAGCTGCCGTACAATACGAGCATGGGCTCGGGCGTTATTTTCAAGAAGCAGGGCGATAAGGCCTATATTATTACGAATGCCCACGTTATTCAGGACGCAGGGGAAATTCAAGCCGTACTGGTTGGCGGGGAGCGGAAAAAGGCAACCATCGTCGGCAAGGATATCATTACCGATCTGGCGGTGCTGGAGGTAGGGTCGGACGGAATCAATACGGTCGTGGAGCTGGGGCACTCGGATAAGCTTCGCGTCGGAGAGATGGTGATTGCGATCGGCAACCCGCTGGGCTTCGGGGATTCGCTGACCCAGGGAATTGTCTCGTCGACGAAGCGGATCATTCCGGTATCGATCAACCAGGACGGCAATTACGATTGGGAGCAGGAGGTCATCCAGACGGATGCTGCGATCAATCAAGGCAATAGCGGCGGAGCTTTAGTCGACCTGAACGGCAAGCTGGTCGGGATCAACAGCATGAAGGTGGCCGATCGAGGAGTCGAGGGCATCGGCTTCGCGATTCCGATCGATCAGGCGGTTCCCGTGTTGAACGCCTTGATGGAGAAGGGCAAAGTGTCTCGTCCATATTTGGGCGTCTATACGATGAGTCTCGGCTACTACCTGGACGGCATAGAGATGAACGGCCTGGATGATCCGGACGAGGAAGAGGGATCCGAGGATACCGGCGAGCCGCGCGAAGAGACGGATGGCGAGGCCTTCGAGCCTGCGGAGCCGGTCGTTCCCAAAGGAGTGACCAAAGGCGTGATCGTGCTGGAGGCGGTAGGTCCGTCTCTGGATGCGGGGCTGAAGTTCAACGATATTATTATCGCTCTGGACAGCACGGCGATAGGGAGCACACTGGATCTTCGCAAATATTTGTATCATTCCAAGAAAATCGGGGATTCGCTGAAGGTTACCTACTACCGCGATGGCAAGAAGCACACACTAGACGTGAAGTTGACGGAAAAAGCGGATGCGCAGGAGTAGCGGAGAAGCGCGGACTTGGAGTACAAAGCAGACGATGCGAACTGAAGGGACTAACGGAATGTATTGCGTATGCCGGGAGCACGTGGAATTGGCAATCGATAAATTTGTGGACGAATACGAGGACGCGCCGGATTTGGTGAATCTCCAGACGACGGCGTTCTCCGCCTGGACTGCGCCCGAGCACTGCGAGTGGTGCGGCAATCCGGCGGAAATATTGGTCGTGTGAGCGGGGATAAAGGTACGCTTCTCCTGCTTAGGGGAGCGTAGTATAATGGATCAAAGAAGGACCCGTTGGCAGGAGCGCCAGCGGGTCCTTACATGTCTCAGAACACTGGTTAGTATGGATAGAGTGAACTGCTAAACGGAGGGAATTCATGAAAAAGATGCTTTTCGGCATTGTTGGAATCACGATTGCTGGAATACTGTTGCTGGTTGCGTACGTGAGCAATCTTGATTTTCCAGCCAAAGAAGTGAAGCCGATATCAGCCGTTTTGAAAGTAGAACGATCATCCGACGAGTTGGTTCAACTAGGTACTTATCAATCTGCAGACTGGTATATTTCCAAAACGAGTCCATCTGAGACGAATAAGCGGATGATTGCAAAGATGGAGAAGGAAGGTTGGAGATACGTCGATCAGAATGGAGCGGGGCTGTTTTTCGAAGGTAACGAAGGAACAAAAGTGATTACCTGTGAAAAATGGGCCTCCCGTTACAATGTATGCCAAGTTCCGCACTCCTAAATTTATCGGTAACTTCCATTCTCCCAGCTTTCAACGAATAAGTTTACAATACGAGCTTGGGCTCGGTACTACTTGAACGGTAAGGACGATTCGGAAAGCTACAAGCGAGACCTGCGAATGGCCTGGTTGATTACCTCGGACAGAACAAGTCCCATGGCGATCGCGCCGGAGAGCATGAAGGCTTGCATGCCCGATTGCAGGGCGGCGTCGAACTCGTTCTCCACGGCGCTGCGCATCGCGTTGTAAGCCAGCCCTCCGGGAACAAGCGGAATGATGCCCGATACGTTAAATACGATGATCGGCATCCGGTACAGCTTGGCCATAATCTGGCTCAGCACGGCGACGCAGCCGGCAGCGATCAGGGTAGAGATCGTGGCGTTCACCGCTTGCTGCGTCAGCACGACATATAGCGCCCAGCCGAGCATGCCGACGATGCCGCACTGGACGAGGCCGCGCTTAGGCACGTTAAAAATCAGGCCGAACGCCGCCGAAGCCACGAAGCTCGTCGCCAGCTGTTCAAATAGGGTTGTCATGATACGCGGTTCCTCCTCTCTAGCTCCATGCGGACAGCATGACGGCAATGCCCGCGCCGATCGCCGAAGCCGTCAGCAGCGCATCGGCCCCCTTAGACAGCCCGGATACCAGGTGCCCGGCCATCAGATCGCGTACGGCATTCGTTATGAGCAATCCCGGGACGAGCGGCATGACCGAACCGATAATGATTCGATCGAGCTCATGCCCGAAGCCTGTGTGAACGAATGCAATCGCCAGTGCTCCGATAATTGTCGCGGATAGAAACTCGGCGAAAAATCTGATCTGCACGAGCCGATGAAGCAGAAGCAGCAAAGCAAATCCAATGCCTCCCGCCAGCATGGCCGGAACGAAGTCGCTCCAGCCCCCCTTGAACATAATGAGGAAGCAGCCGCTCGCCACCGCGGCCGAGGCGATCTGCAGCCAAGCCGGGTAGACGACGCGCGCCCGCTCGATATGCTGGAGCCGCACCAGCGCATCTTCGGCGTTCAGCTCGCCAAGGCTGATTTTGCGGGAAACCTCGTTGACAAGGGTCACCTTGCTCAGGTCGGTCGATCGTTCCGAAATACGAACGTACCGGGTGACGGGATTCGCTCCGCCGAGGTCGAAAAAAAGCCCTGTCGGCGTCACATAGCATTGCGATTTGGGAAATCCGTTGGCCGCGGCAATCCGGGTCATCGTATCCTCGACCCGCTGCGTCTCCCCGCCGCTCTGCAATATAATTTTTCCGGCCAATAAGCATAGCTCCGAAATAGTACGACCATGGGAATCCGGATAGGTAATCAAGGTTGGCTCTCTCCCGTTCTTCAACTAACTCTATTATAGCCGGATTAAGATAGAGTCCAACTGTTGTTTCAGCCTCTCTCGACTCGATAAGGACGGAAGTAAAAAAATTCAAGTTATTTTTCGTTAGCCTGTTGACAGTGCTCGGGGGCCGATGTTAAAGTGTCAAATAGATTCTTAATGAACGGAAAGGGGGGTACGGAAATGAGAAACGGTCACTTTACTGGATTCATCGCCAATCATGGCGGTGTTGTCGGCATTCATTCCCGTAACCCTCTCGCAAACGACTGCTAAAGCCGGAAGAATGGCATGATTCTTCTAGCTTTAGCGGCAGGGCGCATGGTTACGTGACGTAATCGTGCGCCTTTTTTATCGCTTTCGGAGCAATTGCGGCGGTCTTTGACAAGTCGACATAAGCTCCGTTGGCGATGGAGGATGAGTCATCATCCTTGAAGGCGTATCGCTTACGGGCGGTATGCCTTTTTTGTTCACAAGGTTGTGCGACGGCTTGTTCGTCATTGGGCGGCAAGACGTCTTATCGAGAAGGGTGTGAGTTTATAGATGTTTATCGTACTGAAGAAGTTAAGCTGGTTTTTCAAAATGCACTGGAAAAGGTACACGGTTGCGATCGTCCTGCTGACAATCGTTGGCATCATCGATATCGTTCCTCCGAAGCTGATCGGAGTGGCGATCGACGGGATTCAGGAAGAGACGCTGACGGCAGGCAGATTGGTGGAGCTGATGCTCTTCTGGGGCGGTCTGACGGTTGCCAGCTACGGGCTGAGCTATATTTGGCACTATCAATTGTTCGGTGGGGCGTTCGTACTGGAGCGGAAATTGCGTTCGCGGCTAATGCGGCATTTTCTGAAAATGAGCCCGACGTTCTACGAGCGCAACCGCACGGGAGACTTGATGGCGCGAGCGACGAACGATCTCGGCGCGGTGGCGGTGACGGCCGGATTCGGGATATTGACGCTGATCGATTCGACGCTGTTCATGCTGACGATTCTCATCGTTATGGCGGGTACGATCAGCTGGAAGCTGACACTGGCCGCGCTGCTGCCGCTTCCGATCATGGCGCTGCTGATGCAGCATTTCGGCAAGAAGATTCACGATCGTTTCATGAAGGCTCAGGATGCTTTCGGCAATCTGAACGACCAGGTGTTGGAATCGGTATCAGGTGTGCGCGTCATTCGAGCGTTCGTGCAGGAGCAGGCCGACCGCAAGCGGTTCAGCGAGTCTGCCGATCACGTTCTGGAAAACAACATACGCGTCGCCAAGATCGATGCGCTATTCGAGCCGACCGTCAAAATACTGGTGGGTGCCAGTTACCTGATCGGTCTGTGCTACGGAGCTGTGCTGGTGTTTCAAGGAGATATTACGCTCGGCGAGATGGTATCGTTTAACATGTTCCTCGGCATGCTTATCTGGCCGATGTTCGCCATCGGAGAGCTGATTAACATTATGCAGCGAGGCAATGCGTCGCTCGATCGGATCAGCGAGACGCTTGGCGTGAAACCGAACGTCACGGATGCGGAGGACCCGATAGAGGTTGAGGTGCCGGAATCGATTGTTTTCAACGGTGTTACATTCCGCTACCCTTCTTCGTCCATCGACAATCTCGTCGACGTTTCCGTCACTCTGCGCCGCGGGCAGACGCTTGGCGTCGTCGGCCGCACGGGAAGCGGGAAAACAACACTGCTTAAACAGCTGCTTCGCGAGTATCCGATGGGCGCTGGCGAATTGACGGTCGGCGGAGTGCCGGTGACCGAGGTCGAACTGAACCGGCTGCGCGGCTGGATCGGCTACGTTCCGCAGCAGCCGATTCTGTTCAGCAAGACGATCCGCGAGAACATCTGGTTCGGTACGAAGGATGAAGCGGGCGACGAAGCGCGGTTGAACCGAGCGCTGGAGTTGGCTTCGTTCCGCAAGGACGTGGCGTTCCTGCCGGACGGACTGGAGACGCTCGTCGGCGAGAAGGGCGTAGCGTTGTCGGGAGGACAGAAACAGCGGGTCAGCATCGCGCGGGCGGTCATCTCCGATCCGGAAGTTCTCATGCTGGACGATGCGCTGTCGGCGGTCGACGCGAAGACGGAGACGGAAATTCTAGAGGGCATTCGCACCGAGCGGGCCGGGAAGACGACGATCATCGCGACGCACCGGCTGTCCGCCGTGCAGCACGCCGACTGGATTGTCGTTCTCGACGAAGGCCGGATTTCCGAAGAGGGAACACACGAACAACTGCTCCAATTGGGCGGATGGTATAAAGAGCAGTACGATCGGCAGCAACTGGCTTCGGTCGTAGAGAATTAAACAAGGAATGCGGGTGAAGCATCGAAATGGGAGTTAACGGGAAAAGGTTGTTCAGATACGCCTGGAACTATAAGAGGCCGATTCTACTGGCGCTGGCGTTGCTGCTGCTGGCAGTCGGCGTTGAGCTGGTCGGGCCGTTCTTGGCCAAGCGAATGATCGATACAAATATTATGGGCATTGAGAAGCCTTGGTACGAAACGAAGCAGGATGAGAAATACGCCGTCCCTTACGGGGAGGGATGGTATAAACGGGAAGATCATTTCTCGTCGGGCGAGACAAAAGGGGAAGAGGTCCGTATTCTGCAATCGGGCCGCAGCTATTATTTTGTAGACGCGGCGGATATTCCGAATACCGGCAAACGGACTTTCGCGGATGGCGTGCTTACGATCGCTAGAGAGGACGGCACCGTCCTGGGCTACCCCGCGGCGAAGCTCACGAAGGACGAGGTTTACGATTTCTACAAGCCGGAGTTCCGCAGCATTTTCCTGCTGGCGATTACCTATATCGGCTTGCTGCTGCTCGGCGGCGTGCTCGCTTACTGGCAGAGGCTGCTGCTGCAAGTATCCGCGAACCGGATCGTACGCCAGATGCGCAACGATGTGTTCCGGCATCTGCAGCGCCTGCCGGTGCAATACTTCGACAATTTGCCTGCGGGCAAAGTCGTGGCCCGGGTGACGAACGATACGGAAGCGATCCGCGAGTTGTATGTATCGGTGCTGGCGAACTTCTTCTCCGGCATCATCTACATCGTCGCGATCCTCGGCGCGGTGTTCGTGCTGGATACGACTCTTGCTCTGATCGCGCTGCCGTTCGTTCCGATCCTGTACGTCTGGATTATCGTCTACCGCAAGTTTGCGGCCAAGTACAATCATGTCATTCGCTCGCGACTGAGCGACATCAACGGCATGATTAACGAGTCGATTCAAGGGATGCCGATCATCCAAGCCTTCCGCAAGCAAAAGGAAACGATGGGCGAGTTCCACGAAATGAACGACGAATACTTTAAATACCAGAACAAACTGCTATCTCTTAACTCCATCACCTCTCATAACCTGGTCAACGTCCTGCGGAACGTGCTGTTTATGGCGGTGGTCTGGATGTTTGCCGGAGACTGGCTGGGAGCGGCCGTAACGGTCGGGGTACTGTACGCATTTATCGATTATATGAACCGGATGATGCAGCCGATTGTCGGGATCGTCAACCAGTTGTCCAACCTGGAGGTGGCGCGGGTATCGGCGGAGCGGGTGTTCTCCCTGCTTGATGAGCCGGGGATCAAAGTTTCCAACGCCAAGCTGGAGCGCTACAAAGGGAATGTCGAGTTCAAAGAGGTTTCGTTCGCTTACAAGCCGGGCGAGGACGTGCTCAAGAACATCTCGTTCACCGCTAAGCAGGGCGAGACGGTTGCACTGGTCGGTCATACGGGCTCGGGCAAAAGCTCGATACTCAACCTGTTGTTCCGCTTCTACGACGTGGAGCGCGGCACGATCTCGATCGACGACATCGACGTAAGGGAGCTGTCGAAGCAGCAGCTTCGACAGCACATGGGTATCGTGCTTCAAGATCCGTTCCTCTTCACGGGGACGATCGCGTCGAACGTCAGCCTTGACGATCCGTCGATCACGCGCGAGAAGGTGGAGCAGGCGCTTCGCGATGTCGGCGCGTACGAAATGTTCATGCAGCTGCCCGGCGGCCTTGACGAGCCGGTTATCGAGAAGGGCAGCACGCTGTCCGCCGGACAGCGACAGCTGATCTCCTTCGCTCGGGCGCTGGCGTTCGATCCGGCGATTCTGATTCTCGACGAGGCGACGGCTAGCATCGACACCGAGACGGAAGCGATCATCCAAGCGGCGCTTGATGTGCTGAAGCGCGGCCGGACGACGTTCGTCATCGCGCACCGACTGTCGACGATCCGCGCGGCCGACCAGATTCTTGTGCTGGACCGCGGCAAGATCGTAGAGCGAGGCAACCACGACGAGCTAATGCAGCAGGGTGGCAAGTATTTCGCTATGTATCAGTTGCAGCTGGGCTCGGCTGAGGGTGTGGCGTAATTAGTGGTACTACTGGACAAAGACCTCGGAATCCGATTCTATGGGATCCGAGGTCTTTTGATCCAGAAAGCACTTGTACGATCAGGGAAGAGAGCAATAATAGATAGTGTATGGATTTAGCGAAAGCAAAGAAAAAGAGAACGTGTAACGAGCGGAGGGATACGATATGAAAATCGAACATCTTACTGTGCAAGGGTGCAACGAATGGAACGAGGACGCTCTCATTCTGAACGAGCGGGAGCGGATCTACGGCGTGCTGGACGGGGCGACCTCGCTGTCGAGCGCCGTCGGCGTTGAAACGGGAGGCTATCTGGCCTCGCGGATCGCCAAGGAAGTATTCGAGACTTCGGAATTGCCGGCCGGCTGTGCGCCTCTGAGAAGCTTGGTGCTAATGGCCAATGAGCGGATTCGGACGGCGATGCTGGAACGCGGAGTCGACGTGAACGATAAAAATGCGCTGTGGGCGGCGGGAATCGTTGTCGTTCGCATCGGCGAGCATCAGATCGAGTACGCTCAGACAGGGGATTGCATGTTGGTGGCCGTCTACAAGGACGGTACGGTTCGTACGGTGACGCACGATCAAGTCGATCATTTCGACGAGAAGTCGCGCCTTCTCTGGGAACGGTACTCGAAGGAGGGCTTGCCCCCGGACGAAGTCCGCTCGCGCGTGTACGAGACGATCAAGCAAAATCGGCTGAAGACGAATACTTCGGAAGGCTACGCGATTCTGAACGGCGAGCCCGAGCTGGAGCATTACGTTGAGCACGGGGGACTCAATCGGATCCAGCTATCCTCTCTTCTTGTATTGACGGACGGCCTGTTCCTGCCCCGCAAGTCCGGCGAGCCGACCCCCTCGATGTCCGATATGGTTGCGCTGATCGACGAGAAGGGCTTGTCCGGTTATGTCGACTGGCTGATTGCCAACGAATACGACGAATCGCAGCAAGGCAAATATACGCGACTTAAAGTCGCTGACGACAAGACGGCCATCCGCATTTATTTTGAGTAATAATTTTGTATAATGAAGTCAATTGATTAGAGGCGATAGATAGCCCGGAAAAGAGGACGATAATCGGAGATGACGGACAAGACGATCATTCGGTTCGAGGGCGTGAAGCAGCAATACGATCGGAGTACGGTGTTGAACCGGGTCAGCTTCGAGATCGAGCGAGGCAAGTTCTACACGCTGCTCGGGCCATCTGGATGCGGGAAAACAACGATTCTGCGCTTGATTGCGGGGTTTATTCAACCGACGGAAGGGAACATTTACTTCAATGGCAAGGTGATCAACAACGTTCCGGCGGACAAGCGTCAAGTGAATACGGTATTCCAGGATTACGCGTTGTTTCCCCACCTGAACGTGTTTGAGAACGTCGCCTTCGGCTTGCGCATCAAGAAGCTGAAAAATGCCGTCATCGCCGACAAAGTGAAGGAAGCGCTGCGCTTTGTGAACCTGGAAGGCTACGAGGATCGCGAAATTACGGAGATGTCCGGCGGGCAGCGCCAACGGGTGGCGATCGCTCGGGCGATCGTCAACGAGCCGGAGGTGCTGCTGTTGGACGAGCCGTTATCGGCGCTAGACCTGAAGCTGCGAACCGAGATGCAATACGAGCTGCGGGAGCTGCAGCGGCGGCTCGGCATCACGTTCGTATTCGTCACGCACGACCAGGAGGAGGCGTTGGCGATGTCGGACGAAATCTTCGTGCTGAACGAAGGGGATATCCAGCAGAGCGGCACGCCGACGGACATCTACGACGAGCCGATCAACCGGTTCGTGGCCGACTTCATCGGCGAATCGAACATCGTGCCGGGACGCATGATAGCCGACTTCCGGGCGGAATTCGCCGGGAAGCAGTTCGATTGCGTGGACCAAGGCTTCTCCCCGAACGAGCCGGTGGAAATCATGATCCGTCCGGAGGACCTGGAGATCACGGAGCCGGAGCAGGGCAATCTGGAGATCAAGGTCGACAGCCAACTGTTTCGCGGAGTCCATTACGAGATTAGCGGCTACGACAAGGCCGGCAACGAATGGCTCGTCCATTCGACGAAGAAGGCGGTCGTCGGCAGCAGCATCGGGCTGCGTTTCGATCCGGAAGCGATCCACGTCATGCGCTTCGGCGAGACGGAGGAGGAGTTCGACAAGCGGCTCGAAGCTTACTCGGATCCTGCGCAGGCGGGCGCCGCTGGTGACGGTCGATGACCCGGACGCGGAATCTCTACCTTATTCCGTACGCGGCGTGGATGGTGCTGTTTGTTGCGACTCCGATCGTGCTGATCGTTTACAATTCGTTTTTCGATGTCGATGGCAACTTTACTTGGGGAAATTTTGAGAAGTTTCTAACCCCGGTCTATTTGCGCATGACGTTTAATTCGTTCTGGTACGCGCTGCTGATTACGGCGTTTTCGCTGCTGGTCGCGTATCCGACGGCGTATTGGCTGACGCGGACGAAGCACAAGCAGCTCTGGCTGCTGCTGATCATCGTGCCAAGCTGGATCAACCTGTTGCTGAAAACCTACGCTTTTATCGGCCTATTCGGGACGTACGGCTTCGTCAATGCGGTGTTCGAAGCCGTCGGCATCGGCACGCAGCAGATTTTGTTTACCGACTTCAGCTTCGTGTTCGTGTCGGTCTATATTTTCATTCCGTTTATGATCCTGCCAATCTATAACGCGTTGGAGGAGATCAATCCGTCGCTGCTGTACGCTTCTCGGGATTTGGGAGCATCGCCGTGGATGACGTTCCGCCGCGTGGTGTTTCCGTTGACGCTTGAAGGAGTGAAGGCGGGCTGCCAGGCCGTATTCATTCCGGCGCTGTCGCTATTCATGATCACCCGGCTCATCGCGGGCAATCGCGTCGTGACGTTGGGCACGGCGATCGAGCAGCATTTTCTCGTGACGCAGGATTGGGGCATGGGCTCGGCGATCGCCGTGCTGCTCATTATTGTCATGGCCGTCATTATGCTGATGACCGGCAACCGGGGAGCGAGGAATCGAATCCGATGAAAATGAAAAACGGAAAGCTCGCCAATGTGTATCTGGTCGCCGTGTTCGTCATTTTGTATGCGCCGATTCTTTATCTCATGTACTATTCGTTCAACAGCGCGGGCACGATGCACGGCTTCGAAAACTTTACGCTGGAATGGTACGAGGAAGTGTTCCAGGATACGCGCCTGCTCATCATCGTGCTGAATACGGTCGTCATCGCGCTGCTGTCGTCGGCGATCTCCACGATTCTCGGCGTGATCGGCGCGCTCGCCATCCAGCGGGTGCGGAAAATCAGGCAGCGCAACTCGCTGCTGGCGATGAACAACGTACTGATCGTCAGCCCGGACGTCATTATCGGCGCCTCGTTCCTGATTTTCTTCACGATGCTGGGCATTCAGCTCGGCTTTACTTCCGTGCTGCTGTCGCATATTGCGTTCAGCGTGCCAATCGTCGTACTGATGGTGCTGCCGAAGCTGCAGGAGATGAGTCCGACGCTGATCGACGCCGCCCGGGATTTGGGCGCGAGCGGTTGGGGCGTGCTCACGAAGGTCATTATCCCGTTCCTCCGACCGGGGATTTTCGCGGGCTTCTTCATGGCGCTCACCTATTCGCTGGACGACTTCGCGGTAACGTTCTTCGTCACGGGCAACGGCTATACGACGCTGTCGGTGGAAATCTACTCGTGGGCGCGCCAAGGCATCTCGCCTTCGATTAATGCGCTGTCGACGCTCATCTTCTTGTTTACGATTACGCTCGTGCTCGGCTACTATTTCTTGACCCGGCGCGGCGACAACCGCAAGACGAAGTGGGGGGTCGTTCAGCCATGAAGCAGCTGGTCAGGTTGTTTGCGGGCGTGTTTGCGGTAGCGCTTGGGCTGATGTACTGGACGTCGCAGCTCAATTCGTCGCAGGGCTATTCGGGTGGAAATACCATTACGATTTTCAACTGGGGAGATTATATCGACCCGGACTTGATCGCCGAATTCGAGGAGGAGACGGGGATCAAGGTGATCTATCAGACGTTCGATTCCAACGAAGCGATGATGACGAAGATTGAGCAGGGCGGCACGGTGTTCGACATCGCGATTCCTTCGGAGTATGCGATCAGCAAGATGAAGGAAGAAAAGCTGTTGCTGCCGATCGACCACTCCAAGCTTCCGAATCTGGTGAATATCGATGAACGTTTTCTCGGTCTGAGCTTCGATCCGGAGAATGAATATTCGATTCCTTATTTCTGGGGCACGGTCGGCATTATCTACAATCCGACGCTGCTGAGAGAAGGGCAGACGTTCGAGAGCTGGGACGACCTGTGGGACGAGGAGCTGCGCAATCAGATATTGCTTGTGGACGGGGCGCGCGAGGTTATGGGATTCGGCTTGAACAGCTTGGGCTACTCGCTTAACGATACGAACGAGGAGCATCTGCAGGAAGCCAAGCGCAAGCTGAGCACGCTGACGCCGAACATTAAAGCGATTGTCGGCGACGAGATCAAGATGCTGTTGGCCGGGGAAGAGGCGGCGGTTGGCGTCGTCTGGTCCGGCGATGCATCCGAGATTATGTCGGAGAACGAGAGTCTGGACTATGTCGTGCCGGAGGAAGGCTCGAACCTGTGGTTCGACAATATGGTCATTCCGAATTCGGCGCGTAATCTGGACGGGGCGCACCAATTCATCAACTTTATGTTGGACCCTGAAGTTGCAGCGCGAAACACCGAATATGTCGGGTACTCGACGCCAAACGCGAAGGCGCTTGAGCTGTTGCCGGAGGATATCGCGCAGGATGAGCGCTTCTACCCGTCGCCGGAGCTGACCGACAAGCTTGAGGTGTACGAGAATCTGGGGAAAAAGATGCTGTCGCATTACAACGAGCTATTCCTGGAATTCAAGATGCACAGGAAGTAGCGAATGAGATAGGAAGCGGAGAACGATACCTAAAGCAGCAAAGAAGAGATAGGAGAATAGGCCCCATGCACAACGGAAAAGCGATCATCGGCATCGATATAGGCACGACCAGCACGAAAAGCGTAGTATTTGGAGAGGGCGGAAGTCAGCTTGCCAGCTTGGCGGTTGAATACCCGCTGCTGCAGGAGCAGCCGGGCTGGGCGGAGCAGGAGCCGGAGACGATTTTGCGCGCTCTGGCTCAGAGCGTCCGCGGAGCGCTAGCCCAGAGCGGCTTGAGCGGAGAAGATGTCGCCGCTGTTGGCTTTAGCACGGCGATGCATTCTTTAATAGCCGTGGATGAGAACGGTCGCCCGCTCACCAGGAGCATTACATGGGCGGACGGGCGCAGCGAGCCCCAGGTTCGGCGGATTCGCGAGGAGCTGAACGGTCTGGCGATCTACCGAAGGACAGGCACGCCGATTCATCCGATGTCGCCGCTTCCGAAGCTGATGTGGCTTAGGGAGCACCGGCCCGAGGTGTGGGCGGAAGCGCGCCGGTTCGTATCGATTAAGGAGTACGTCATCTACCGCCTGTTCGGGGAGTGGGCCGTGGACCCGTCGTTGGCATCGTCGACCGGTCTGCTGAGCCTGGATACTCTCACATGGGACGAAGAAGCGCTGCAGGCTGCGGGGCTGGACGCGGACAAGCTGTCGGACGTGCGGCCGGTCACGTACCGACTGCAAGGAATGGATCGTGCGCTGGCGGACGATATGGGGCTTCGGCCGGATACGCCGTTTTTTCTCGGCTCAAGCGACGGGGCGCTGGCCAATCTGGGCGTCGGAGCGGTCGGCCCGGGCGATACGGCGGTCACGATCGGCACGAGCGCGGCGATGCGAATGATTACGGACAAGCCGTTGACCGACGAGAGAATGCGCACGTTCTGCTATAGCGTGGCGCATGGCTCGTATGTGATCGGGGGCGCTACAAACAATGGAGCGATCGTGCTGCAGTGGATGCGGGACAGCCTGTTCGGAGGGAGCAAGACGATCGAAGAGCTGTTGAAGGCGGCAGCTGGCGTCTCCGCGGGTGCGGACGGGCTGCTGTTCCTGCCCTTCCTGTCCGGGGAGCGGGCGCCGATCTACAATGCGGAAGCGAGAGGCACGTATCTGGGCGCGAATCTCGGCCATGGTCAGGCGCACTTCGTACGGGCCGGGCTGGAAGGCGTGCTGTTCGCGGTGCTGTCGGTCGCGGAATCGCTGCGCGAACTGGCCGGTCCGGCATCCGAGATTCGCGCTTCGGGGGGCTTTGCCAAATCGCCGTTATGGCTGCAAATGTTGGCCGATATGCTCGGGCAGGAGGTGGCCGTCCCTCGCGTGACGGAGGCTTCCGCGTTCGGGGCGGCGATGATGGCGATGCAGGGGCTGGGACAGCTGGCGGATCTGAGCAGCGCCAAGGAATGGGCACCGATCGCGCAGCGGCTGCAGCCGGATTCGCAGCGGCATGCGGTCTATCGGGAACTGTTCGCGATCTATGAGCGTTCGCGCGACGGGCTGCTGGAGCGGTTCGCCGAATTGACGCAGTTTCAGCGGCGTTCGCTGTAACCGTAGGCGCGCGCAGCGGTAGAAGCGAATTTCTACAAAGTTGGGGCTTGTGAGTGATAATAATTCTCATTGTTGGGCACAATACTGAGGAGCCGGACAAGAAGGCGGGCCGACTGTTAAAGCCGGGGCCTCCTCCGAGGGAATAAGAGAAGAGCTCTCCTCTCAGCAGAAAGCGCCGGAAAGGAAAGCCCTTGGCTCTCAAACCGTAAATGCTCCGTGTAGTCGCACGAATTACATTTTCGGCTCGAAGGTTTTGCAGTCGGTCTCTTCGGAATGGGACGCTTGCTTGTTCCGGTTGTTCACGACATAGATCGAAGAGGCGTGACATTCGTTCCCGGGTCCCCAGTACTTGCACGAATTCACTTCGCACAGAACGTCTTTGGCCATAGTATGCTCACCTCCTTTCATTAGGATGGTCCATCCGAATGGCTTTATACGTGCTGAACCCCGTAAACTTTCCCGTTGGGACGGTTTACGGGGTTTTTGTGCGTGCGTGCGCGACATTGAGCTTGAGGCCACCAGGGAAAACTTTCGGGAAATGGAAGCGGAGGAAGAGGAAAAATTTTCTTGACGTAGAATAGTTCAATAGTCGGATAATGGAGAATCGTGACGGATAGAGAAACAGCGCGAATCGGATGAAGTCGCTGTTAAAGTCACAGGGGAGGGTGCAAGATGGCTATTATTGAAGTGGTTAAGTTCGACGGACCCGGAGACGTGTTCGCGTGGAAATATCCGAATGAGGAGCTGGGAACCTGGACCCAGTTGATTGTGAACGAATCGCAGGAAGCAATTCTGTTCAAGGGGGGCCGAGCGCTGGATTCGTTCCTGGCCGGCCGCCATACGCTGAGTACGGCCAATATCCCGTTCTTGCAGGAGATCGTAAATCTCCCGTTCGGCGGTCGTTCGCCGTTCACCGCAGAGGTCTGGTATGTGAACAAGCTTCATGCGCTTGACGTGAAATGGGGTACGGCGACTCCGTTGCAACTGCAGGACCCGAAATATCAAATAATCGTATCGGTGCGTTCTTTCGGCCAGTTCGGTCTGCAGATCGAGGATGCGCGGAAGTTTCTGCTCAAGCTGATCGGTACAATCCCGTTGTTTGACAAGGATGCGATGATTCGTCATTTTCGCGGCGTGCTGATGATGAATATTAAGGAATTGATTTCCTCTTACCTGGTCTTCAAGAAGATCAGCATTTTGGAGATCAACGCGTATATGTCGGAAATCTCCAAGCATGTCGAGGAACGCATTCAGCCGATATTTGCCGAGTTCGGCATCCGAATATTGAATTTCTTCATCGATTCCATCAATATTCCGGACGACGATCCGGCGACGGTCCGGCTGAAAGAAGCGTTGGCTAAGCGGGCGGAGATGGACATTCTCGGCTATACGTATCAGCAGGAGCGCACCTTCGATACGCTGGAGGGAGCAGCCAAGAACGAGGGGAGCGGCAGTGCGAACGTGATGGGTGCGGGAATCGGACTCGGCATGGGCTTCGGCATCGGCGGCGCGATGGGCAACCAGGTGTCGGGTTTGGCCGGTCAGATGAACGTGGGCGGCGGCTACAACAAAGCCTGTCCGAGATGTCAGACGATGAATCGCCAGGATGCCCAATTTTGTCTCTCCTGCGGGCATAATTATGCGGCGGCTCCCTCTGCGGAAGAGGTAGCATGCAGCAACTGCGGCAAGACGTTTCCTGTCGGAGCAAAGTTCTGCCTGCACTGCGGCGATCCGAATAATGCTTGCGAGAAGTGCGGAGCGGACAATCCGGAAGGAGCAACCCAGTGCGCGAAGTGCGGGCAAGCCATCGGTGGCGTCGCATGCCGCCAGTGCGGAACCAAGGTGAGCGATCCTGCGGCTAAATTCTGCCCCAACTGCGGCACGAGCATGGCGTTGAAGTGCGGTAACTGCCAGCATGAGGTAAAGCCGGGCCAGAAATTCTGTCTGGAATGCGGCACTAAGCTGATCGAATAGAAAGGGGGGAACGAATAGGGATGAATACGACAAGCTTGCAGAAGGATGACGACTCGGCCAAGAGCTTCGCTCGCATCGCGACGTTCATCTATGCAGCGGCTTTGCTCGTTACTGCGGCTCTGGTGCTATTGCTCGGACTGCCTTCCAGCAGAGCCAACCACATCTGGATTACGCTGTCGACGTTGGTTCTGGGGGAGACTTTCTTGTACGGGATCGCGGTGCACTATTTGGGCAATCGCCCCGCATCGCGCAGGCTGCTCCCCGTGTATATCGCCATGGGAATTGTTGCGGGACTGTCCTGGGTTGGGACTTTGGTGTTGATGCTGGTCTTTTCCGTGGCGTTGAATATATCGTCCTTCTATTATGGGCTGATCCAGTTTATCGTAGTGGGCGCGGCGGCGATCCTATTGGGTTTGCTGACGATCTATTTGAGAAATGCCGCCAGACAGGAGCAAGGAACATAAGCGGCGGCAATCGGAAGATTAAGCATTTGACAGGCTGCAGATTCGCAGGCAGACAAGAAGAAGAAAAAGCGAGGCAAGACTGTTATGAAAATCAATTCTCCTAAAATCCACAGCGCATTCATTATCGCCGCCACGGTGATCTTCTTTCCGGTGGCTATTCTGCTGATCTTGATCCGGTTTGCGCTGCATAGTCCGGTAAATCACTTGCGTGCGCAGGACTATCGAGTTGTCGGGCATGCGTTTATGACCTTCTATGCGTTGTGCGTGCTCATTCTCATACTGGCCCTGTCGAGCGATCCTACCACGACTGTCGTGGATTTGATTCTTGTGGCGGTCGTGATGGCTGTTATCCTCGTAACGCCGGGGATTGTCTTCTACGTGCTGGCGAATGCCCGGAATAAGAAGATGCAGTTGCTTTATACAAGATACAAGCAATTGACGCTGGATGACGGCGTGCAGACGGTTAGCGGTCTGGCGCAGTTTACGGGCGAAAGCTCAAAGAACGTTACGCAGGACATCAGCTTCATGATTGCTTCAGGTTTATTTCGGAACGCCAGCTTGGACTCGGCAGGAAGGATCACGGTCACTCGTCGCAGTTCACCCGCGGCTTCATCGTCCTCGGAAGCCGCGGCAAGCACGGAAAGAGGAGCTGCCGTACGGACGCCAAGGGCGCAGACGGTAGCCGTCATCTGCTCCGGCTGCGGATCGAGCTCTGAGGTTGTTCCCGGCGAGCGGAAAGAATGCGAGTTTTGCGGGAATATGCTCTCGGTCTAGACGCAGGCAACTGTCCGCTCGGAGGAACGTTGAAGCCGCTGCCCCTGGCATAAGGGACACACTACATGTCGGGCGGCCCGTTGTGGTAGGATAGAGAGTAACACCTCGTGAACGGGGCTGACAGTTCCAGTGGCTATTTAAGTTGAACCAAGGATATCAGCTTGAATGAGCGGATTATACGTTGGGCAGAGCTGTCAGAGGGACTAACAGGATGGAGTGGACCGGGTGACGGATTTTACGGGATTGGGCGTGTCCGAGGGACGCGTGGAAATATTGAAGGCGATGGGCATTGTGAAGCCGACGCCGGTGCAGGAGGAGACGATTCCGGTCGTCAAGGCCGGCCATGACGTGATCAGCCAGGCGCAGACCGGAACCGGGAAGACGCTGGCGTTCGTGCTGCCGATGCTGGACAAGATCAGAACGGATGTGCCCCAGGTGCAGGGGCTTATTCTGACGCCGACTCGCGAGCTTGCGATCCAGATTACCGGAGAGATCAAGAAGCTGTTGAAGCGGGAGGACGGCATCAAGGTGCTGGCCGTGTACGGCGGTCAGGACGTGGAGGCTCAGCTGCATAAGCTGAAAGGCGACATGCATCTGATCGTGGCGACGCCGGGAAGACTGCTTGATCATCTGCGCCGCGAGACGATCTCACTGGACGGCGTGAAGATGCTAGTGCTCGACGAGGCGGATCAAATGCTGCATATGGGCTTCCTGAAGGAAGTCGAGGAGATTTTGCGGCAGACGCCTTATAAGAAGCAGGCGATGCTGTTCTCGGCGACGATGCCGCCGGTTATTCGCGAGCTGGCGGGACGCATTCTGCGTAACCCGCAGCATATAACGGTGAAGGCTGAGCGCATCACGGTTAAGGATATTCGTCAATGGGTCGTGGAGACGACGGATCGGAACAAGCAGACCACGTTAGTCCAACTGCTGGAGGAGACGCAGCCGTATTTGAGCATTATTTTCTGCCGGACGAAGCGGCGGGCCAATACGCTGAATGTCGCGCTGCAGGAGATGGGCTACGCGTCGGACGAGCTGCACGGGGATTTGTCCCAAGCGAAACGGGAACAGGTGATGAAAAGGTTCCGCGACGCGAAGCTGCAGCTGTTGGTCGCTACGGACGTTGCGGCGCGGGGGCTTGACGTCGAAGGCGTAACGCATGTGTTCAACTACGATGTTCCGCTTGATGTGGAAAGCTACATCCACCGAATCGGCCGGACGGGCCGCGCCGGGGAAAAAGGGCTGGCGATTACGCTGATCGCGCCGAAGGATCGCCGGGAGTTCGGGGACATTGAGAACGGCATCCAGATGGCGATGGAGCGCAGAAGTCCGGAAGGCGCGCCGCTGGACGGCGGGAGCTTGCAAGGCCCGCGCAGCAGCGGCGGGTATGGACGGCCGGGCAGCGAGCATCGCCCGCGCGGCGAAGGCGCCCGCACGAGCTCGGCTCGCGGCGGCTCACGCGGGGGTTCGGCTGGAGGCGGCGGTTCGTCCGGCCGGCAGGGACGAAGAGGCGCGTCCGAAGCGCAAGCCGGGAGAGGAAGCCGCTCGGGAGGCGGGGCTAAAGGCGAGCGATTCGAGCGTGGCGGCGGCCCGGGTTACGGCGCGGCGAAAGCGAAGGCTCCGCGGGGCGATCGTTCTGCCGAGCCTAAGAGCGGCGGCTTTGGGAGCGGACGGGCGGCAAGCCCGAAAGGCGGTCAGAAGTCCGGTCCGAGATCCGCTCCGGGATTCGGAGGCGGCGGTAAGTTCGGCGCAGGCGGCAGCGGCCCCAAGCGCGGTCCGACGGGCGGCCGTGGCGGCCGCGGAGCGCAGCGGGGAAGATAAGCGGCCAAACGGAAATAAGCCATCGAGTGTAGTCCTATCAACTAAAAAAAGTCTCTGCTTCTTCGATGAAGCGGAGGCTTTTTTATTAGTCCATCTTTAGTCGCTCTAAAAATGGGGCTAGTCGGTTAGGGTTCGGGGATTTGAGCCTTAAATTTAGTTAAAGGTGCAAAGCACCTATTTACCCAGTATATGCCAAGGGTTATACTCGATATGTCGAACTTTTAGACTATTTCATAGGGCAAATGTCGTAAAATGTTCGGACAAGCAGTTATTTGGATACGGAGGCTTGGCGGAGAATGAGAATTGGCGTTGCGGGCAAGAAAATTGCAGTTTTATTATTATCCTTCTGTCTCATGCTAAGCATTGTCGGTACCGCTGCAGCGGCGACCGATTCCGCAGGGGCGAACCAGAAGCCGGTTGGAGCCGATGTCGTAGGGCATTGGTCCGAGAAGGTGATGAAGGAATGGGCGGACAAAGGCTATATCAAAGGCTTCAGAGACGGCTCGTTAAAGCCCGATCAGACGGTTACGCGAGCGGAGTTTGCAAGCTTCGTTAACCGGGCTTACGCTTATTCCGAAGAGGCGGGAATCGCGTTCAAAGACGTATCGTCTACGGCATGGTACTATGCCGATGTGGCAAAGGCGCAAGCCGCAGGATACATAAACGGTTACCAGGATCAAACCTTCAAGCCGAATAAGACGATTACGCGCGTTGAAGCGGCAATCATGATCTCCCGAATCGGCAAGCTGAAGCAAGCGGCAGGAGCGGGAGCGCTTAAAGATACTGCCGGTATATCCTCCCAAGGCAGGGCGGCTATCGCTGCCGTCATCGCTGACGGATTGATGAGCGCGTCCGGCGGCAAGTTCCGCCCGCATGACGGGTTGACCCGCGCAGAGGCTGTCACGGTTATTGATCGTATCGTGGCCAAATCGGCTGTTAAGCAGCCAGTCTACGAAGCGACTTACGATAAGGCTGGCGTATACGGCTCCAAGTCGCAGACGACGACGGTTAAGGGCTCCGTCGCGGTTACCGCAGGCGGAGTTACTCTGAACAATATGGTCATTGAAGGAGATTTGCTTCTTGCCGAGAGCATCGGCGAGGGCGACGTGTATCTGAATCAAGTAACGGTCAAAGGCAAAACGACGATCAACGGAGGCGGCAAAAACAGTATCCACCTTCAAGACTCGGTCGTGTTGACCGTGATCGTCAACAAAAAGGACGGAAGCATCCGAATCGTTGCCGAAGGTTCGACCACGGTGGAGGAAATTACGCTGCAATCGGGTGCGCGGCTCGTGGAGTCGAACTTGACCGGCAGCGGTTTCGGAGACCTGGTCCTGTCCCAAGCAATCCCGGCCAACGCTAACGTGGAGCTGTCGGGCAGATTCGAGACGGTAGACGTTATCGCGACTTCTCTGAATATTAACTTGGAATCGGGCGCGATCGCGGAGCTTCTAGTCGGGCAATCGGCAGGAAATACGAATCTGGAGATCGGCAACGGCGCCGACGTCGCATCGTTGGTCTTGAATGCCATTGCTAAAGTCACCGGACAAGGCTCGATCGGCACGGCGACGATTAATGCCAGCGGAGCTACGATCGCGCAGACTCCGGGGCGAGTCGTTGTAGCCGATAACGTGGAGGCGACGGTAAACGGCCGAACGGCGGCTACGACCGGAACCAACTCGAACACAGGCAGCAGCAGTTCCGGGTCTAACGGCGGCGGATCCCCGACGGTTTACGGCTTTGCGGGAACGATTATTGACGCCCAAGGCAACCCGGTTGCGGGCGCGAAGATCAAGTTCCGCCGCGGCGTGAACAATGAGACGGGCGATGTGGTGGCAACGGCCGAAACGAACGAGAGAGGTTATTATGTGGTTCAAGTGGCTCCCGGCGTCTATCTGGGGGAAATCATTAAGGAAGGCTACTTGACGACTTTCGTTGTAGGGGTGTCTTTGTCTGCCGGCGGCTACAATCCCGGTCAAGACGCTACGGCCGTGACGATTCCGAAGTCAGGAGAAATTCGGATCGTATTGGTTTGGGGAGAGAACCCAAGAGACGAGGACTCTCATCTGCTCGGACCGACGCCGGCGGGCAGCGGCTTCCATACCTGGTATGGAGACAAGGTTCATCGTTATAACGGAGAAGTGTACGCGGATCTGGATATCGACGATGTCACTTCCTACGGACCGGAAACAACGACGATTCGCCAGCGCGTAAACGGTACGTATCAGTTCTATGTGCACCATTTCTCCGGCATCAGCACGCTTCGCCAGTCGAACGCTCGCGTAGAAGTATACGTAGGCTCGGAAACGACCCCGTCGGCGACTTATGCCATTCCGACGGGCGAAGGCACCGAGATTTACTGGAACGTCTTCGAAATGACGATAGACGGAGCGAGTGTGACGTTCGCGGAGAAAAACGAAATGACGAACACTCCGCCGACGCCGAAATACGCAGAGGCGATCAGCAAAACGCCGCAGCCGGGAGACATCTATTACGAGAATAACTCTGGAGCTCAAGATGTGCTGCGGGTAAAAAACCTTTCTGCCGGAGATGTTGTATATGCGGATGTGGGCGAGTATCGGCATACTTCCTATACTGTAGCGGAAGGGGAAACCGCGGCAGAGTTTGATCCCATGGATTTCGGAGAGAAAGCAAGCACGATCCGCATATCTGTTAAAAGCGTGAATAAAGAGATCAGTCCGGTGCTTTATTACGACATTTCGTCGGAAGCCAACTATGCGGCCGAGCAGGCGAATAAATTCGTCGATTTTACGCTAGATGCCTATACTTCAGTTACGGATACCGTCTATCTGCAAGCGAACGGGGCATTGGGCTCGAAAACGGACTTCACCATTAAGAGCATAACACCGCTGGTTTCTGTAACGGATGCGACTTATTTGGAGGTTACAGGAGAAGGTAACGGCTATCTGAAGCTGAACAACTATAATACGACCGGCTCCGATCTTCAGTACGAGGTCGAGATCGAGGTGAGCGTCAGCGGTAAAAATAAGACAACTAAGACGGTCAGCGTGACGATCCCGACGGTTGAGAGCGCATTGGAGGATATGTTGTTGTTTGCAGGGTCGCGGCAGGCAACGGTAAACAATGCCGCTTTGGCTGCCAAAATCGCCGACGCTGAAAGCGTGCAATCGAACCCGGCTTCGACTGGACAGGAGTATATCGATGCACTGACTGAGCTTATCGCAGCATATAGAGCGGCAGCGCAGATAGGCGGGTAAACAGACCCACAACGAGGAAGATAACATAAAAAAAGCTGTCTCAAAAGCAGAGTCGCACAAGATAATCGAATATCTTGTACGACTCTTTTTGCTTAGGAGACAGTCCCTTTGCGATGCGATTGCGACGCCAGAAGCTCCGTAATCTGCTCTGCGGGCTTGGGCTTATGGAAGATGAAGCCTTGGATTTCGTGGCAATTGTTCTGCTGAAGGAATGACAGCTGTTCGACGGTCTCTACACCTTCCGCGATGACGGTCAGATTAAGCCTGCTGGCGATAAGCAGCATGGCGACGATGATGGCTTCGTCTTTGCGATCTCGTGCGATGCCTTTGACGAAGGACCGATCGATTTTGATCTTGTCCACGGGCAGAAGCTTCAAATAATTCAAGGAGGAGTACTGGGTGCCGAAGTCGTCGATCGAAATGGTGAAGCCTTTCTCTCGCAACGAATGCAACGCAGGCTGCATGCCTTCTTTCATGACCAGGCTTTCGGTAATTTCCAGCTCTATGTATTGCGGGTCAAGCCGATGCTTCCCGACGATCGAAGAGATTCGCTGGGAAAGGTCCTTCTGCGCGAACTGTCTGGCCGATAGGTTAACCGCGATGCGAATCGGGGGAAATCCGGCATCCTGCCAGGCTCTGCTCTGATTGCACACCAGTTGCAATATCCGTTCTCCGATGGGGACGATCAGCCCGGTCTCTTCCGCGATCGGAATGAAATCGTTGGGCGGGATGAGCCCTCGCGTCGGATGCACCCAGCGCACCAGCGCTTCCAAGCCTACGACTTGGCCGGTGTCAACGGCGATCTGGGGCTGGTAATAGACGATAAATTCGTCATTCGCCAGCGCTACCCGAAGGCTGTTCTTGATCTCTATGGTTTCTTCGGCATTCGGGTTAAGCGTCACGTCATAGACGCGGAATTGGTTTTTGCCTTCGTCCTTGGCCCGATACATGGCTAGATCCGCATTGCGGATCAGCGAAGCGCTGTCTTGGGCATGCAAAGGGAAGAGAGCTACGCCGATGCTGGTAGTCATAAAATGCTCTGCGCCCCGAAGGATAAACGGCGACTGGAACAGCTCTTGAACCTGATGCGCGATCCGGCGAATCTGATCCATGTTCTCGATGCGGGGAATGATGATCGTGAATTCATCGCCGCCGATGCGCGAAATCTCCGCTTCGGGAAGAGAGAGCTCGGCCAACCGCTCTCCCGTCTCCTTGAGCATCATATCCCCGTGAATATGGCCTAACGTATCGTTGATCATTTTAAAATGGTCGAGGTCGAGGTACAGAAGAGCCAAGGTTTCCCCGGCCAAGCGGCACTGCTCGATTTTTTCCACTAACTGTTCGTTAAAATAAGTTCGGTTGTGCAGCCCTGTAACGGCGTCCCGGTATGCGGCCTCCGTTAGCTGTTCGAAGGTGGCTTCCAGCTTTTCGTTGGCAATCTCGAGATTGTGCGTGCGCTCCGTCACCAACTGCTGCAGTCGGGCTTTCTGCGTCAGCTGCACATAGAGAAAGTAGATAACCAGGAGCAGCGAGCCGCCGCAGATGGACTGGAAAACGCGTACCTTGAACGCCACGGACTCGAGCTTCTCGCGGTTAGGGACGGCTGCCATCTCCCAGACTCCGTCGCCGATTTTGATCGTTTTGACGACAGCGGCCTCTGCGAACAGATCGGGATCGCCCATCAGACGAAGGGAGTTGCCTTTAATGGCGAAATCGATGCCTTTATCTCCATTGTACAGATTGGCTTCTTGAAGCATCGGAGCGATATCGAGCACGACGGATACGAAGCCCCAGAAATGGCCGTTACGAAAGATAGCTTGTCTGGAGAGCAGACCCAGGCCGTTCTGGGTCAGCACGCGCGGACCGAGAATCGTCATTTCGCCGGATTGTCTGGCTCGTTCTGCGTTGTCTCGGACTTCCGGGTCCTCATGATGAAATACATCCAGACCCATAATGTTCTCGTTGCCCTCATAGGGATATACAAATTGGGCAATTCCATCCGGATAGATGGAGAGATTTCGAATGCCGGGAATATGGTTCATGAAATTCTCGGCAAAGGTCCGAAATCGTGGCTGGGATATGGCGCCGGCATGTGTAAGTTCATTGACGACGAAAGCCTGGACTCCATTGGTAAGCAGCAGTCTGCTTTGGATAGCGGCGGTCAAGGCCGAGGCGTTGGCGGACAGCTCGTATGCGGTATCGCGATTGATTTCCCGGTGGAGATTGCTCCGATAGATGTCGGATACATAAGCGACCAGACTGCCCAAAACCAGCGTTACGCATGCCAGGGTGAGCCAAATCTTCGCCGGTATGGCGGTAAATCGTTCGGTTGCGGAGATGGTGTTGAACATGAGCTAGGTCACCCCGGATGCGATCCATGTTAGTAGCGATACAACCAGTTTAAGCTATAATTGTTAAGATTGTTATCGGAAAACGGAGAAAGTTGTCATTTTCGGTCGATTAGCCGCGCGGGCGGCTCTTATTCCGGAAGAAACGATCGGTCCATATCAAGGACTGCGAAGCAGACGCCGAACCGTGTCGTCTAGATGCTTGTCCAGCGTAACGGGATTGTAGTTGGCCCAGTAGTCCTTTACGATGTAGCTTTTTCCTTCGCGGACAGCGGTCAGATTTCTCCAGATGGGATGACGCAGCATTTCCCGACCTTTGCGAGCATCGCCGCCTTGGCCGGGCAGGGCGAAGAAAATACGATCTCCCGCATAGTAAGGGATGTCCTCCAGTCTAATCTCCTGCCACTTGACGTTGCGGTTGCGCTCCATGAGCGCAAAGACACCCGGAGAAGGCTCGAATCCAAGACCTTGGTAAAGCGTATGGCCGAAATGATGCCCCGCATATACGAATAACCCGTCCGCATGAACGATAAACGCGGAGGCCGTCTCTCCTTCGCGCACGGTGTCTTTCAGCAGCCGCTTGGCTCGGAGGGCTTTTGCTTTATAGCGGTCGATCCACTCGTCGGCTTCCTTGGCTCTGTCCAGCAGTAATCCTAGCTGCTGAAGCCGGGTATAGACATCGGCATTCCAGTCGATCTCGATGGCCGGCGCTACGTTTTTGAGCTGCCGGGCGAGCTCGTCGGGCACGAAGCTAGGGTAGAGGATCAGGTCGGGATTGAGTTCCGTAAGCTGTCCGATGTCAAGCGGCTCGTCGACAGGGAGGACGTCCGTACACGCTTCCGGCAGGGCGGACAGCATGGAGCGGTTCGTTCCGATCGGGCGAATGCCGAGCGCCAGCAGCTCTCCCAAGTACTGAATCGAGAAGATGCGCGGCGATCGTCCGCGGCTATGAGCGAATTGGGTCGGCGACATCCCGGTCGTCTGCTTGAAGCGCCGGCTGAAGTAGTATTCGTCGCGAAAGCCGACTCGGGCCGCGATATCGTGGATTCGGGCGGACGAAGTCGCAAGCAGCGTCTTGGCCTGCTCGATTCGCAGGGAGTTCAAGTAACGGGCCGGCGTCTGTCCGGTCAGAGACTTGAAGAGGCTTCCGTACTGCCAGCGGCTCATGTTAGCTTCATGAGCGAGCCGGCCAATCTCGATCTCCTCCCGATAAGCGCGGTGAAGGTAGTCGATCGTGCGCTCAACGGATTGTCGGGCGTTCTCTGCGCCTTGCTTGTCGGAATGCAGCTTATGCAGCACCTCGTAAAGCATCGTCTGAAAGCGGATATGGAGCTGAAAGTCGTTCAACCGGCCTTCGTCGCTGTCATTCCGGCGACGTGAGGAAACAAGCAGCTCCTCCAGTTGGTCCTCCAAGCGAGAACAAGGCTCGAAGACCAACGTCTCGTTGCGTGCTAACAATTCGGCGGTGTCCTGTTGAATGGAGAAGAGGACCAAGAAGTAGGCGAGAGGCTCGGTTTCTCCATTATGCAGATGCAGGGTCTGATTCGCTCGAAGCAAGAAGCACTTGCCGCGGGAGGCGTGCTGACGCCAGCCGTCGAGCGTCACCTCGCCGTTGCCGCCGGAGATGAACAGGAGCGCGTGCAGATCGAGCCAGTACGAAGCTTCGCGATCGATCGTTGTACGGCGTTCGATCTCATTCAGCACGAGAATCGGGGGCGTATGTTCAAGCTGCGACATGGGCGTCCAGCCTCCAATGAGAATCGTTATCAATATATATTTCCATTATAAAGGCGCGCGAAACGAAAAAGAAGCCCGCAACGGAGAGTTTCCGTGGGGGCTTCTTGTCAGAATCGGCACTACTTGGAGAGCAGAGCGGCCATCTCGTCGAGCAGCCAGTCAAGCGTCAGCGGGTCGTTCATCGCCCAGCGGTCCTCTACGACATAGGCTTTGCCGTTTTGGACGGCCGGCAGGCTTTTCCAGATTGGACCTTGCAGCAGCTCCTCGGCCGCTTTCTTGCCTTCCTCCGTGCCGTTCTGGGCAATAAGGAAGAGGCGGTCTCCCGCATAGTCCGGCAGCTTCTCCAGGGAGATTGTTGCCCACAGCTCGTCCGGGTTGTTCGCGAACAGCTCGGCCACCTTGGGAGGAATCGCGAACCCGAACGCGTCGTAAAGAGTCGGCCCGAGTCTCTGTTTGTTGTATACATAGAACTGATCGTCGGAATAGAGGATGAAGGCCGAGGCCGTCTCGCCTTCTTTAATGGACGATTGCACGAGTGCGCGTTTTTCCGCTGCTTTCGCTTCGTAGCGGGCGATCCAGTCCGTCGCTTTCTCCGGCTGCCCGACAAGTTCGGCCAGTACGCTCAGCCGGGTAAGAGCGTCGGCGCCGTAGCCGATGACAACCGTCGGAGCAATTTTAGATAGCGCATCGAGATCGGCCGCCTGGAGGAAGTCCGGGACAACGATCAAATCGGGCTGGAGGTTTAACGTTTTCTCCAGATTCGGCACGAGGCCGTCGCCCGCGATATCTTCTACGCCCTGAAGCTGCTCCTCTGTCAGCGCCAGCTTAGCGTTGATGAAGTTCGTTCCGACGATCGGCACGCCCAGCGCCTGCATCTCGGCGGCATAATAATGCGCGATAATTCGCTTCGGCGCGACAGGGACTTCGACGGTTCTATCGACCGCGTCCTTGTAGGTGCGCATCGTCGGCTCGCTTACCGCGGGAGAAGCCGATTCGGTCGCGGCGGGCGACTGGGCTGGAGACGAATCGGACGTGGAGGACGGGGCGGAAGGCGAGGGGGAAGCAGCGTTGTCGCTCGGTCCGCAAGCGGGTAGCAACACTGCCGTCAGCAATAGGATCAGAAGCGGGATAGCTGTTTTTCTAAGAAACGAGGCTGGCATAGATGAATCTCCCCTTGAGTTGATAATGATTCTCATTTAGATAATCGCTTTACATCTTACTCCGTTCGGCAGCGGGGAGCAATGGATTTTTTGTCAGTTTTGGATGGACGGAATTTGGGGGAGTGTCAGGAGCTTGTTCGCAACGGGGGTCGAGGCTGAATAGAAGCATCATTCTGTTTTCAATTTAGGCTCTGAATGAGGTTTATAGTACAATAGGGAAAACATCGAATTACGGCAGGAGCGAATAGAAATGGCAGGCAACGGAAAGCTGCGCAGCGACGTGAAACCGGGATTGCAAGTCGACATCGTGCTGAAGCAGGATCAGAGAACAGGCAAACTGACGAGGGGGATTGTGAAAGAGCTGTTGACGAACTCGCCTCAGCACCCCCATGGAATTAAAGTACGGCTTCAGGATGGACAGGTTGGGCGCGTACAGAATATTGTGACGGAGTAGAATGGAAGGGGTTGTCCCCTCATTCCCCCGGGAAAGAAATTGCAGTCTCCCGACATAACCTCGACACGATTGAGCCGTATACTATAAGTTAAAAGCCAGGTTTGTGATAAAGGATTAGCAATCACATCGGCGTGTCGACCAGGAGAAGGCGATGGAGAAGATATTAATCGTCGAAGATGAAAAAAGCATCTCTATGGTGCTCAAGGCGTATCTCAGAAAAGCAGGCTATTCCGTAGAGCAAGCCTATGACGGCTACAGCGCAGTGGCTTTATTCGAACAGGAACGGCCTTCGCTTGTCCTTCTGGACCTCATGCTTCCCGGCATAGACGGAATGTCCCTCTTGAAGTGGATCAGACGGCAAAGCGATTGCCCGGTAGTCATCCTGTCGGCTCTTAACAGCGACGACCACAGAGCGAAGGGGATAGACGCCGGGGCCGATGAATACATGTGCAAACCTTTTTTCGGAGAAGAGGTCGTGGGGAGAGTGCAAGAGGTACTATATCGTCGAAGGCAGGGTTAGCCATGAGCAAAATACTGATTGTCGAGGATGATCGCATCATCTCCAGAGTGCTGAAGGCGTATCTCGTCAAGGCTGGGTACGAAGTCGAACAGGTCTACGATGGAGGGGCGGCTATTCGGGTGTTTGAACAGTGGAAGCCATCGCTTGTCCTTCTGGACGTGCTCTTGCCGAACCGGGACGGTTGGATGATTCTTAGAACAATCAGGCAAAGCAGCGCTTGTCCGATCATTATGCTGACGGCCCTGGACAATGTGGAGCAGCGCTTGAAGGGACTGCGGGAGGGGGCTGACGACTACCTGTGCAAGCCCTTCGTCGGAGAAGAAGTGGTTGCGCGCGTACAAGCCGTGCTAAGGCGACAATCCCATGTCGTAACGGAAGACGCCGCGATATTCGGTCAGCTCAAGATCAACTACGCTTCCCGGAAAGTCTCCGTGAAGGGCCGAGCCGTAGCCCTGACTCCGCGGGATCTGGATCTTCTGATCTTTTTCTCTCAGCATCCCAATCAATCCATTAGCCGCGAACAGCTCATCGATTCGGTCTGGGGAATAGATTACGAGGGCAGCGACAGAGCCGTCGACTTGTCCGTGAAGCGCGTACGCCATCTATTAAGCGACTGGTCTGAAGAAGAAGGAGAGATTGCGACTATTCGAGGACTGGGGTATCAATTCCGTGTCAAATAAACAGCGAAAAAGCTTGCTTTACTATTGGTCGATTCGATATTTCATCGTGCTCCTTATCAGCATTGTAATTGCAAGCGCTGCCACTATTTTTTTGATCTATTGGGATGCCAAAGGGAAGCAGCGGCTTGGGCTGGAGAATACGATTCACGATGTAGCCGCCGAAGCGACCAATCGGGGAGGAAAACTGCCGGAGGGAGCTGAGCTTGGACGCCTGCTGGATCAATACGCGCGCCAAAACGACTTGTGGGATCGGTCGTTTGTTTTTGTGTTCGATGCGGATCGTCGCCTAGTGCGACAGTTTCCTCTGTATGCGCCGTTCGAGGAGGAGCAGTTGGCCGAGCGGCTGCCGGACATGATAGCAGGCGGTCTCGACATAACGGAGCTCCAATCGGATCAAGACCATTTATCGTATTTGGCGGCGGTTCGACCGATCGGGAATCCCGCGGAGACTACAGGCTATGTGGTGTATCTGGTGCAAAAACAAACGGTTGTCAAGACGACGCCGATGCAGCATCGGATTATGCGTTTCAGTATCGTGGCCGTCGCGTTTGTGATCGGTTGGGGCATTCTGTTCTTGCTGACCCGCCGGTTGCTGCAACCGATTCAGGAGACGGCGGACGCCGCCAAACAAATCGTGGCGGGCAACTATCGGATCGAGTTCAATAATAATCACGACGAGAAAGAAATCTATGAACTGATGGTGGCCTTTAAGGAAATGGCCGAACGATTGGAACATCTGGAATCGCTTCGCAACCAGCTGTTTCTCGGAGTGACGCACGAGTTGAAAACGCCCATTGCAGCGATCAGCGGTCTGGTTCAAGCGGTAAGGGATGAAATAGTGGCCGATGAAGAGGCGAAGGAATTCCTCGAAATGAGCCTGAAGGAAACCGGTCGACTTCAGAAGATGGTAGAGGATTTGTTGGATTTCAACCGTTTTGCGGCAAAGACGGTAACCGTGGCCCATCAGCAGGTGGATCTGCGAACAGAGTTGAACGAGATGGTCGTCCGCTGGATGCGGGCGCAGGAGAAAAGAGATGTCTATCCCATCGTTGAAACGGCGGGAGAGCGGGACGACTGGCAGGCGTTCACCGATCCGGCCCGCCTGGAACAAATTATGGTTAATCTGCTCAACAATGCCGCAGAGGCGATAGACGAGAGAGGCAGCATCACCATTCGCTTGTTTGCCGGTCCGTCGCATTATCGGATTGAAGTTCAAGATACCGGCGAGGGAATTCCTCCGGAAGAGCAGGAGGCGGTGTTTGAAGCCTTCTATCGAGGGCAAAAAAAGCGGACGCATGTACACGGGCTTGGCATTGGGCTGCCCTTCAGCAAATTGATTGCAAGCTCGCTGGGCGGGGATTTGATTCTGTCCCATAGCAGTTCGGAAGGCACTGCTTTTACCCTGCGAATTCCCGTTATTCATTCCAATCGTTAGAGGCTACTCGCCGCTCGTCTCGGGCACCTGGAGGGTGACGGCATGCCCGAGACATTGGCTCCGACCATAGCTATTCCATAACCAGCCCGCCGGTAACAGGCGTGTAGGTTCCGGTTAGGAATCGCGCATCATCCCCGGCGAGAAAAGAAATGACTCCCGCCACATCCTCCGGCTCGGCGATCCGGCCAAGCGGCGTGAAGCTGCCGATCACGCGGCTCTCGTCGTCGGAGATCGTCAGAGGCTCATGCAATTTAACGAAACCGGGAGCGACGACGTTCGCCGAGATGCCGCAGGGGCCGAATTCCTGGGCAATATAGCGGGAGAAGGTGTCGAGCCCTCCTTTGGCTGTGCCGAATGCAATGTGCAGCGGCGTGGGATCCCGGCCCTCGGTACTGGACAGGTACACGATCCGGCCGAAGTGCTGCTCCGTCATCGTCGGAATGACCGCCTTCGTCGGCTCGAAGGCTGCCTTCAATTCCTCTGTCAGCTGTCGTTCGAATCGCTCCCAAGAGAGCTCGGCGAAGGCTGAGGCTTCCGCATCCGTGCAGGCATTGCATACGAGCACATCTATGCGTCCGTAGATTTCTCTTACGTTTTCGACGAGTCTGTTCATCTGCTCCGCGCTGCGAACATCCGCTTGAATCGATACGGCCTCTCCACCGGCGGCTGCAATCTCGGACACGACGGATTCGGCTGCCGCATCGTTCCCCAAGTCGACGACAACGACCTTCGCGCCCCGTTTCGCCAACTGCATACATGTCGCTCTTCCTACTCCATTAGCTCCTCCGGTCACGATGGTTACTTTTCCGCTTAAGGACATGATGGTTTCTCCTCCCTTAGATTGGATCGGGTGCGGCATACTGTGCAGCGATATCCAGCGCAGCTTGTCTGATCTTCGCGGCAATATCGGCTGGCTCGAGCACAATGACGTCTGTCGCATAATGAAGCACGCTTGTGATCAGCCATTTCTCGTTCGGGTAGATGGATCGCACAATCAACGTTCCGTCCGGCAGCCGTTCAATTTCGCTTTCGTCAAAACGATCCATCACGGACACGGCGGCGGATGCCTTAAACCGAAAGACAACCGAAATCACTTCCTGTTTGTCGCTCTCTTGAGGATTAACCCATTGGTCCTTTATCTGCGCAAGCGGCTCCGCTCGACGAACGAAGGTTTCGGACTGTACGGCCAACTCGCGGATTCGAGATAGCTTGAAGATCCGATAGTCCCCGCGCAGGCGGCAATAGCCATGGAGGTACCAGGAGTAGGTTTTGAGCACAAGCGTCATCGGTTCGACCTCGCGTTCCTGCTCCTCTCCTTTTCTGCTCGTGTACTTGAAGCGAAGAAGCTTCCGGTCGTTCACCGCTTGGCGCAGCGAGTCGTAGCGGGTTCGGTCCTCATTGCTGTTTTTCCAAGGGGTAAAATCAATGTGGATGCGTTCGCCTTCTCCTGCGCCTGCTCGTCCTTGCTCGGCTTGCGCCACCATCGCGCCTACTTTGCTGAGCAGCAAATCCATATTCGAGTCGTCATAGGCTTTCGTCGATTCAAGGCCGCGGAGCGCGGTGGATAGGGCGGTCAGTTCATCGAAGGACAGCAGCTGCCGGTCCAGCCGGAAGCTGTCCATAATTTCGTAGCCGCCCTCCATGCCGGTATAGGAAACGATGGGAATACCGGCTTGACCAAGCGTATCCAGATCGCGATATACAGTGCGCAGAGACACCTCCAGGCGATCCGCCAATTCCTGCGCCTGGATTCTCTTCCGATTGAGCAGCAGAATGGTAATGGTCATCAGTCGTTCAAGCTTCATCGTTATCTCTCCTAGACCGGCATGGCTGGCGCTAGCCGATAATATTCATTAATGCGCTGTTGCGAGTCCTTCCCCTTCGGCAACCGGATCCATCTTATCCTTCGTCATCAGGAAGGCGGCGATCAGGGCCAAGGCAGCGGGAATCAGACTCCATGCGAAGGTTGTTCCAATGGAATTGGACAGCCCGTTCGTAATGGTCTCAAGCAGCTGCGTGTCGACGGATTGACGGAACTCCGGAATCAGCAGCGCATGAGGGTCGCTTAAATCCAAGCCGGCCGCGGCTGTGGAATTACCAGCTCCAAGAGACTGCGTGAGCTTCGAGATCAAGCTATGGCTTTGTACGATTCCGAAGACGGTGATGCCGAGCGCCATGCCGAGCGAGCGGTTGAAATTCAAGGTCGCGCTTGCGGCTCCGCGCTGATTCGGCGGGAACGAATGAAGCACGGCAGTGCTTAGCACCGAGAAGGTGGCGCCGATCCCCAGGCCGATTAGAATCATAATCACGGTAATGAGAAGTCGAGAAGATTCTACAGTAATTTGCGACAGGAGAGCAAGGCCGGTCAGTAGTATCGTTAGCGTTCCGATCATGATCGTGCGATATTGCAGCTTGGTCATCAGAAATCCGCCAAGCGTCGCGGTGACGACCGAGCCGATCATCATCGGCAATAGCGTCAGACCCGAATTGGATGCCGATCCGCCAAGCACGCCCTGCACATAGATCGGGATGAAAATGGCTGCCGTCATGTACGCTGCGCCGCTGAGCATGGCGACCAGGTTGCTCGTTGTGTATAGTCTGCTGCGGAACAAGCCGAAGGAGATGATCGGCTCTGCCGCTTTCTTCTCCACGATGACGAGCAGTAGGGCGAGGACCGCGAAACCGGCGAACAGGCCGATAATTTGCGGGGAGTCCCACGCATAAGTTTTGCCGCCAAGCTCAAGTCCGAAGATGAAGCAGACGACAGCCCCGACGAGCAAAACGGCTCCGGCCCAATCGATCTTTTGCTTCGAGTGCTCTGCCGACTCCTTGTAAAACGCTGCAATCAGGAACAGGGCAATAAAGCCTAGCGGCAGATTGATATAGAAGATCCACGACCAGTTGGCGTGATCGGTGATATACCCGCCCAGCAGCGGCCCAAGAACGCTCGATAGTCCGAACACCGCGCCGAACGCCCCCATCATTTTGCCGCGATCCTTAGGAGACACGACATCGAACAAAATCGTGAACGCGATGGATACCATCGCCCCGGCCCCGACGCCTTGAACGGCGCGGTATAGACTAAGCTCGACGATGGACTGCGCCATCCCGCACAATGCGGAGCCGATCATGAACACGAAGATCCCGAAAATAAAGAAACGCTTGCGACCATACATATCGGACAGCTTGCCGAAAATCGGCATGCACGCCATTTCCGTCACCATATACGCAGATGTGACCCATACGAACTTGTCGAGTCCTCCCATCTCCCCGACGATGGTTCCCATCGCCGTTGACACAATTGTGTTGTCCATCGATGCCATCAGTATGGCGAGCAATAGACCTCCAACGATGACAGATAGTTTGTTGTGCATTTTTTCCACAAAGCCCCATTCCCTTCTCGTACCTGAATTGATTGGTGTGCAATCATCTGAGACCATCATAAGGGTTCCTTGTTGACATCTGCGTGTCAGGGATGGAGCGGGAGTGATAAAAAAGTTTCTGGGGGGTGGGGTGGGGGCGGCTCACGGTGCGCTCTACCTTTGCGTCTGGCGGCAGAAATAGGATAAGCTGAGAAGTAACAGAGATTCGTACGGAGGGAAAAGAGCATCATGCAAATTCAGATCGTATGCGTAGGGAAGCTGAAGGAAAAATATTGGACGGGTGCGGTCGAGGAATACGCCAAACGACTGGGCGCATACGCACGCTTGGACATTCGGGAACTGACGGATGAGAAAACGCCGGACTCGTTAAGCCCGGCAGAGGAGGAGCAGGTTCGCGCCCGGGAGGGCGAGCGCATTTTGGCTGCGTTGCGAGAGGGTTCTCACGTCGTCGCTCTCGCCATCGATGGCGAAACTTGGACAAGCGAGCAGCTCGCCGCCCACCTGGACAAGCAGGCCGTCTATGGCGGCGGCTCTGTTTCCTTTGTCATCGGCGGCTCGCTGGGCCTCTCGCCAGCCGTACTGGCCCGCGCCGACAAGAAGCTGTCGTTCGGGCGGATGACTTACCCTCATCAGATGATGCGGGTGATGTTGCTGGAGCAGGTTTATCGGGGGTTTAAGATTATTCGGGGGGAACCATATCACAAGTGACGGCGAAAAATATACATGGGGAAATGCTTTGGACTGTTAGTAGGCGTGAGGAAATAGTGTGATTTCTTACCGCTAATACTGATAGATTTAGGGAGCTCTCTTCATGAGAACTAACAATAAACACATGGCCATTAATTTTCAAATTGTGATTGTGATATGATGAACCGATAGGAAGATTTTTACTTATGAAACGAAGATCATGAATAGTCGTTAGGTGAAACGATTATTGGGGGTTGTTCAAAAATGCAGACATTTAATTTATTTGAAAATGCTATTGATTCTATAGACCATGGTTTACAACACTTATCTGACTATCCTGATGAACTGTCCTTATCTGATGCAAAACAATCAATAATGAATTTAATCAATGGCTTAGACTTATTGATTCTTGAGAAACTGAGATCTTTAGATGAAGAAGCTATTTTCGAAAATAAAAGTAAATCAAACACATTAAAAGCTGAAGAAGCGTACAAAAGGATCAAGAATGAATTAAATGAAGAAATAGAGGATTGGGAATTTAAGGCATACGCCATCTTGAAAAGACTTAGGAATAACGCAGTTCATTATGAATTTTCTTTCGGTGACGACAATATTAAAAATATCAGCCTTTTAATTCATTTATGTTTGCGTTTTATAGAAACAGAACTTGATATGGAAATAGAAGAATTAATATCTAATGATAACTATCAAAGATGTAGACGAGTGTTGAAAGACCTTCCATTCGGAGAGATTATTGAAGAACGATATGTAGATGCAATTGAAGCAGATATTTATGCTTATAGTTACTCCACCAAGGGAATGTACTCTGCGGTTCTTGATGCTCCATGTGGAAATTGTGGGAGAGAAGGAATAAGCATTGCTGAAGATTTTTATCCTTATGGAAAATGCGTTTTTTGTGAGGAACAATACAATATACAGGCTTGCGAAAGATGTGGACATGAGTTTGACGCTGACTGGGAAGGCGTGCAGGTGCATGAGGATGGTGATTATTTGTGCGATGGATGCAATGATTACTATTTAAACGATTGATTACCCAAGGAATTTTTGAAGTCTGTAACTTTGGCTGACATCATGTTTATGCTTAAGTTAATTCTGTTGTTGTTCGGTGAACTTAACGAAATTAGAAGTAGATGATCACATCCGATAAGTATCGGACGTGAAAAGAGGGAATCCTAAAGATTCGAATGGAATTGAAATATGCTTGTCCCTCTGGAAATGAAATCTAGGGGGATTTTTGTGTGACTCAATACGACAATGTTTTCCATATTCGTGGTATGATGTCGAGAACACTTAAACGTTATCCGAAAACTCCGATTTATGAGAAGTACAATACAGAATTTTCTATTATTTATGATTTAAAAAGGGGTTCCAATATATGTATGAAATTTCAAAAAAGAATAGTACAGATGCAAAGAAATATACAGCAATACTCATTGTTGCTTTTATGGTGGTAGTTTTACTCCCTATTATATTGGAGTTCTTTATTTTCAGAAATAAAATATATTCCTCACTCTCCAACGGAGAATGGGGAGGATTTTTGGGGAGTTATTTAGGCGGAATTATTAGTGGTATTGGAACCATACTAGCTGTTTGGGTAACAACGAAAGAAACAAGAGCCATTCAAAATAAAACACAAGATAACATTGAGAATGACAGAAGGTTCCAGCGGCAAAGTCAGCGTAGAGCTTTTACAGATGATATTGCACGCATTGTTTCGGAATACATTGCGGATATATCAGGGTATTATTACGCAAGTCGACATAAAAAAGATGATTATATAAGAAGTTTGTCTGTGAAAAATTATTACCTATTAAAAATAAAGTTAGCTGGGATTGAAAGGGCATCAGACTTAATTAGTGAGTTAGAGCTTATTCACAATCATCATTCTCATGGTGTTGTAGAAACCGAGGAATTTAATAACGTTATAGAGAACTTAATGAAGAATCTGTCCCACTTTACAAGCGAATTTATTGAGAATGAATAATGAAATTTATTGAAAGTATTTCAGGATGCCGAAGCATCGGATGGCACCGGTATTCGCGCAGCAGGCCGACATTTTGTCAACCCTGGTCCACCCGAGGCAATTTGAGGAAGTGGATTCAGGTGGACACACTCGCACGACCTAACCGCAATGAAGTATAGCCAATACCTGTCCCTACAATTCCCAAGTGACAAATAAGGGAAGGAGTATAAAGATGGAAAAGCGTAATAATCATTACATACCACAGTTCTACCTAAAGGAATTTTTGGATCAGAGGGTGAATCCTCCACGAGAACCGAGTGTCTGGGTTTATGACAAGCACCAAGGAATGCTAAAACAAAAAGGAACGCATAATGTGGCCAACTTAAATGGGTATTACGACTTAAAACTTATAACAGGTGCAATAACAACTGTAGTTGAAGACTATTTCTCAAAGAGTATTGAAGCTCCTTCTTCGGCAGTCTTAAAGAAAATAACCAATCAAATTCTAAATTAAGCTAACGGGTAGTTTAGTTCCAATATGTGTTAAGATGAGTGGGACTATAATTTGGAGTTGGAGTAATGACAATTAGCAAAAAAGGGTCAAGAAAGATTATTGTCGGGCAAGAGCCATTCAGATGGGTAATCACTCCATCAGCAAGAGGTATTATTACGTTAACCGTTCAGCATGATGAAGTGAAAGGGCAATTGCTCCGAGTTGATATAGAGTCAGACATCAACGAATTCTGGGTGGGGTTTCCGAATGTTGAATCACTCAATAATAAAATTGTGATGCCTGCTCAAATAGCTTTAATTATTTCGGAGGCAATCATACAAGGTTGGAAACCTAGGGAGAAAGGTGCGTTATTAAGTTTCAAACAATCAGAAAACAAGCTGTTATCGTTGAAATAATGGGAGAGGATAGTTCCAAAACGAGATAACGGCAGCAGGCCAGTCAGCTTAGTCCAACTGAATTTAATATGTAACTTGGAGAATTAATACTATTGAAGCTTTTTACAAAGGAATTCAAGAAAATTTTAGTCGACGATTATCCATTTCTTTGTGTAATCGACCAAAGGTCTGAAAACGAGCACATTAGTTTTAAGATTTATCCATCCGATACGAAAACATCATATTTCTTGATTTTCTTCTCTTGGAAAATCAATTGGGCAACGAATCTTTGCCAACCAATGGTTTGTGCTAAGTTAATTCATTACGCCATTAGCAGTGGCTGGGACTATAAATCTGAACGCGCTGTGCTCAAACTCCAAGATGGGGACATTCTGGTAGATCGGCTCGGTTTGGATGAATTAATTCGGTAACGGTACGCGTTTTGGCTATCGGCTAAACTAACTGGGGGAACTATAGTTGAATCATCAATATAAGGCCGCCGATTTACTTAAGCGGCCTTCTGTGTAGATTTAAGAATGCCAGAAACGGATATTGAAAGGTTCGAAACTATGTACCGCGGTAGCTCCTTTCGCATTTTTCGTCGATAGACCCATTAAGCTGAACCGTACCATAAGTGACGGCGGAAAATAATGTTAACAAGGAGGGTGTAGAGGCTTTGTAGGTGTTATGGGGTAAGGTGCTATAGAGATGTTTTTCCCCCTAGCAGAGAGAGCCCTAGGGGGGATTTTTTGTGATCTGAAAAGAAAATAATTTCCAATTTTATGGTATGATTGTGGTGCGTATATAAGTAGCTTCATAGAAGAGCCGAACATCAGCTAACACCCGTATTCTCGGCCAGTTGAAACCGACCTTGGTCTGCCGGAAGATAATTCGGGGAAGTGGAGTCCGACAGACAACCACTGCGAGCCTAAGTCCTGATGGACCCGCGCTGGTGCGTCTTAAGGCTCTTGGTTTCACGGATGCAAGAGTAGTAAGTAAAATCTTCAAACAGAGGTGGAACATGCATTTTTATGAAGGTGAAATGAAGAATATGAATGATCTTATTGCATCACCATCTGAAGAAAATATAAATTTACTTAAAAAATACTTGTTGGAAAAAGACTCTGGAACTTATGAAAAGCATCTATTTCCTAATTATGCCGCTAGGTTATTTTTATTCTTAGGTGTTGAAGGAGTTAGAAAAGGGACTCAATAGAGTCCCTAAGGAAAAGGATGCAACCGAACCCTTTGAGCTAATAAATTTTATTGGGATCAATTGGTTTAATCGAAACATAACCACTTTTAGTCCTTTCAAGTATGTGGTTGTTTCGCATATCGACCACTTTGGCTTTGGTGTATCTGTCCATAATATTTTCAGAAAAAAGGGGGTTAGCAGTTGCTTCATGAGATAAATCCTTTACAATAACACGTATTTTTCTCATGATAAAGCACCTCCTAACTTTATTGTATAACTATTTGTCAATAAGAACAAGTGTTCTTTTCCCTAATTTGAATCGTCAATTGCTTGTTTCACCTTGTTGAATGCCTCTGCCATTGTTGCGCTTCGAGTAAACCACGCAGGAACCCTTGTCACATTTTGTGATGCTTTGGTATACTTTGAACCCTCAGTTTTCCAAGTCCTGTTATCTTCGAACAGAACCAATGTTCTGGTACTTCGTTCCGTATCTTCCACCCATTGATGGCGACCGGTTCCTGGATCGTAACTATAACTCCAATTAAGGTTTTCTTTTAGCGAGGCTAAATCATTCATCATGTGAATAATGCTTTTATAGCGTTGATCAGGGTGAACTTTTAACGCCTTTTTGACTACGGCTCTGAGTGAGTCAGGGATATGCGGTAAAAACGTATTCCTATCGGGGAATGTTCCGCGTAAAACTTCTTCTTGAGTTACACCACCCATTTGGAGCTTTAAGTCAAAGTCGGCATTACCATTGCACATTCTGTATAATGTAAGCCCTGCCTGAAAAACATCGTATTGTACTGTAAAGGCTCCCGCTTGAAAAATTTCGGGTGTTAGATGAGTTGGGTAGGCCGCTTGGACAGTTGCGAAGCCGTAACGGTTGGTAAGACCAGCTAATCCAAAATCGGTTAATAATGCCTTTCCTGCGTCATTGATAATGATGTTACTGGGTTTCACATCAAAGTGGATCAACCCTTTTGAATGAATGAAATGGAGGGCACTTAAAAAATCCAATCCGAAATGTATGATTTCTGGGATTGAAAGGAATTTATTATTAATGACGGAATTTAAAGACCCTTTTTTATAGTATGGCATTGCAAGGTAAAGTTTATCCGCATCTTGGCTTGCATAATGAATTTCCATTACATTTGGGTGCCTAGATTCATAAAGAAAACGTGCTTCAGTAAAATAAGGTGTTCCCTTAGGAATATCGGATTTATTAATTTCTTTGATAACAAGAGTTGCATCCAATTGAATATCTCTTGCGATATGTGTTTTCGAGTTTAAGCCTTCCTGGCCAATTTCCGATATTAATTCAAAGTATATCTCGCTGACCCTCATATCCATTGATCTCACACTCCTAGAGTTCTAAAGAGCCAAGTCCTGTTAAAATACTTTCTCGTTTCTCCAAATGACTTTTTGGGATATCTGGTATGTTGGCGATGTCATTAACGCCGTCGATGTAACCTGTGATGTCGGCAGTTGTTACTCCGAGAAGTCTAGCGAGAGTGGCTTTATTACCTAAAAAGTACTTTTCAACGGAGCTATCAACAAACAGTTCCTGAATGACGCCTTCGAGATATAACCTAAAGTTACTGATTGTTTGAGCTGTATTCTCAGAAATCCTGATCCCGGCATTTGTCACGTTAAAGCGCATAATGATTGAAAGTAGGTTTGTCCTGATATAAGAAAGTTTATGCGGGTTATCCGTCGCTTCCGGTACGGTAATTTTATCGATAAGAAATGGTTCAACTGTGCCGTCTGGCAAAACGTTAAAAACGGCAAAATGTACTGCCGAAGATCCCACGCGTATACCCATTCCGACTGTCATTTCTCGACCTCACTGTTTATGAATTCAAATCTATTCGTAAATATTAACATATTTTAGGTGGATGGCATATCTGGATATAACATAAAGATATATATAAATGTTGCAGACAAAGGGGACGCTAAAATGTACCATAAGTGACGGCGAAAAATTCGGCTGGGACTTGGTTTATTGCATAATCCTATCTATAAATACATGAATGCTCTTGATGTCTCCAGACTGAGCCACAAATAAGGGGATATTGAGACTATTGCTGATTTCACGAGCATACTCAATCTCTGCAGTTTGAAAGGCTTCAAGGAGGATAGAATTGAATTTGTAGCCATCTCTTTGAGAAAATCTTTCTTGAATAGAGCTTACTAAATCAGCTAGTACAATGATTGAGGTAGGTGATAATTTACTAAATGTAGTTAAAGGGATTCGTGTAATTTCACTGGACTGATTAAGAAGGCAGAAGTGACCGTCTAGCAAAAACCAGCCATTAACAGTAAGGCGATTTAATGAATTTGAGAGGAAATCTTGGTTCAGCTCTATATCGGGAATCAATTTATTGTGCGAATAGATTTCTTCTTTTTCATTAGAAATTAACTTGCTCGCCGAAAAGTGAGGGATTTCGTATTGCTTAGCGACATCCTTGCATAAAGAGGTTTTACCTACGCCATGAATGCCTCCAATAAAAATCATTTTTCTCACAAGTTCAATCCCCCGATCGGCTTATATGAACTATACCAAAATCAATACTACCAATGATTCAAAAATATGGTAACATGGAAGGGGATTCAGACTCAATAAGGATGTGACTATCTTGGAAGGATATATCCAGCATAAACTTTTCTCTGAAATCGAACTTACAGACCCCTTTTTCGATAGTCTTAAAGGAGACTATCCGGGTTTCGAAAATTGGTTTGCAAAGAAAGCTCAAGAAAGGGCATATGTGCTGTATAATTCTGGGGGAAAATTGGAGGCATTTCTTTACCTAAAGGTAGAGAAGGGTCCAATCGAGGATGTCACGCCATCTATAGAAGCGAAATCTGTATTGAAAATAGGTACAATGAAAGTAAATCCACACGGAACAAGGCTAGGAGAACGATTTATAAAGAGGGCCATAGACGTTGCGATTAATACAGGTGTAGAAGGTATTTATGTTACTGTATTTGAAAAACATGAAGGATTGGTTAATCTATTTCTGAAATATGGCTTTACGCAGCGTTCTACTAAGGAGTCTGCAATGGGTGTAGAACTTGTGTTGTGGAAACCCTTAACCGAAACAAAGAATAGTATACTCTTGGACTATCCAAGAATAAGTCAAAGAGGAAAAAGGAAGCATATTCTCTCCATTTATCCGGAATTCCACACCAGACTTTTTCCAGACTCAATTCTTAATAATGAGCGCTTTGACATTCTTGAGGATGTTTCACACACAAACAGTATCCATAAAGTCTTTATTTCTGCGGCACCAGTTTCTGGGCTTAGACCTGGTGATATAATAGTGATTTATAGAACTAGTGACAGGCCAGGTCAAGCGAGATTCAGGTCTGTGGCCACTTCTATTTGTGTTGTAGAAGAGGTTAAATATAAAAAGAACTTTATTGATGTTGGAGCATTCCTTGATTATTGTGAAAAATATAGTGTGTACACCAAAGAGGAATTGCAAGGTATTTATTTCGAAAACCAGCGCCATCACGTGATAAAGATGGTGTATAATATTGCTCTTAGGAAGAAGCTGACTCGAGGGCAGCTTATAGAACAACTTGGGATTGAGAGTGATCGTTGGACATTTTTTGAGCTGACCGACAATCAGTTCGATTCCATCTTGCAGGTAGGTGATGCACATGAAAGTCTTGTTATCGATTAGGCCGGAATTTGTTGAAAAGATATTCGCAGGAGAGAAGAAGTACGAGTACCGCCGTACGATTTTCAAAAAAGATGTTGAATCAATAGTAGTGTACTCAACCAAACCTGAGGGAAAGATTGTAGGGGAACTATTTATAGAATATATTTTAAACGATTCTCCTGAGTCCATTTGGTCATCCACACAAAAAGATTCTGGCATTAGTTACAGTTATTTTCAGGATTATTTTGGAGATCGAACGGAAGGTTACGCGATAAAGATCTCAAAGGTAGTACAATATGAACATCCTTACGATCCCACTATTCAGGATAGCAGTTTTCGAGCGCCTCAATCTTTTTGTTATATTGATTAAACGAACTCGGTTTCGACTTTTAAGGTCGAGACCTTTTATATTGTTATGGAAAATACCTTGTCAATTGCAGGGGCTTCCAAAGGAAAAGTTCCTTCCGACATGCTATCGGAGTAAGGGGCTGCGTTAAAAAAAGGCTTTTCGGTCTCATCGTTAAAAGTGAGTTCGACGCGGCCGACAGCTTCCTGGCATGTGCTCTGCTGAAGCAGGTGTATCAGGCGATTAGATTAATCGGGAAGCAGGGCCATAAGTGACGGCGAAATTTTTACATGGGGAAATGCTTTGGAATGTTGGTGGGGCGTGTGGAATAGTGAGATTTCGAGCCTCTAAGACCTTTGGTTTTAGGGGTTTTTAGTTTATTTTGACCAGGAAATTGTCCACTATTTTCCATATCGTAGTATGATAGGTATTAGTAATTGTTTTCAGATACAAGGCTTATAACATAGGTATTCACGAAGTTCATGAATAAGAAGTTATCGGAAATTCGAAATAAATAATAAAGCAAGGAGTGAGTTTTATTTTCCCTAATCTTGAGGACTATGACACTAAAGATTTCCGAAGTTTAATTCTCTATGCATGGCATTTCGAATTATTTGGACTTAAAGAATTAATTGAAAGTACGAATTATAGTATTCGTGATATTATTAGCAAAAATATAAAAATTGCCCAAGATAATATTAGTGATTGGAAAGAGTATGATAAATCCATGCAAATTGTTCAAAGCTATCATAGAATTACTCCCTTAGCGTATCAATCTTATTTGTTGACATTGTTCTCAATATTAGAAGCCTCTTTAGATAGATATTGTAATATCTGTGAAGATCATTTGAGTTTAACAAGTAAATTCTCCGACTTTACTTCTGAAAAGGACAAAGGGATCAGACGGAGCATAAAATATCTAGAGAATATAGTTAATGTCGAAACAATAAAATCAGACTTTTTATGGGGAAAGATGACTGTAATAAGTGATTTAAGAAATGATTTTATACATCGCTGCGGGATGGTAGGGAGAGAAGATAAAAAACGGAAATATGAAGAAGAACTAAATGTGTTTGTGATCGATGGAGCTATAATATTAACTTACGAAAATATGTTGGAGATCTATGAGTACGTTAGAAGATTTATGGAGTTTGTATTTAGTAGGAATATTAAGAACACTAAGAGCTCGATTCACAGTTGATAAAATACGCTCATAGCCCATAAACCTTTACGATTTAAGGTGTGCCACTTTAACAGCCAACGCGTCATACTGTCAGTGCAGGCAATCCATTATTTCTACATCCATCATCTACCGTAGATCTTTAGTATTTAATTTCTTTTCGGCATGTTTCCACTTGGTGGTGAATGAAAGTAAGGTGCCTCATGATTACCAAGCAATATTAACTAGTGTGCATAACCTTGCATCAAAGATTACTAGTGGTTCGCATCATATCGTCCCAGAGAATCGTGTGAGAAACATAAATTCAACTATTGGACTAATACAGTCATAACATCCAATTAGAAGCTCCGGAACACTAGCACTGGACTTTGAAAATTATTTAAGACGTTCGAAAGTTGAAGCACCTTACTATGATTTTAAACAAGGATTTTATATTGGAAGTATGGTATCCGAGTGAAGGTATTGATGAAGCTGTCATAGAAGCATGTATCAGGGGAATTAGCTGCGAATATCTTGAGCTAGAGACTGATCATATTTCATTTATTGAGCCGACCGACAGGGGGGAGGCGCTGCAAGCTTATTCGGAGCATATAGCTCGTTTCGGGGGGGATGTGAAGATGGTTTTCACGGAAGAACTGATTGAGTCAATGATGAAACAAATGTCACTTACGCGAGAGGAAGTAGTGAATCTGCTTGATCGCAGCGTATACAGTAACCAATAACGAATTAATGGGTATTGTGTTACGTTAACGAGGAACAATAGTAAAAACAATAAAAGCTTCTCTAAGATAATATCTGTATCCAAAGCCATTCTGAAGCCATATTGCAGATTGGCTTTTTTATGCTAAAATTAGATTGACGTCGTATGATTTTAGTTACCAAAATCAATAAAGGGGCGTGAATTGTGTGAACGCCAATACGATTAAAGTCGGAGTTTCTAATAAAGAAGGTCAGCTTGGTTTTATGTTCACTAAAGGCGGACATCGGGAGGGAGCAGGAAGGAAGAGCATCGGCGTAACGAAGAAAGTTTCTCTTACTTTGACGGATGAAATGTGGGAGAGACTAGATATGCATTGTGAGAAGCATAGAGTATCCCGTTCCGAAGCACTCCGTCGATTAGTGGAAGCGAACTTTAAATAAAGTGCAGGTGAGATGCATGCTCGTCCAAGTCGCGCATGATGCGCTTCTGCTCGCGCTACAGCACGTTTTACGTGCGGTATCGGCTAATAATCCAATTCCCATTCTCTCGGGAGTGAGAATACACACCAATGAGGATGGAATTATTATGACGGCAAGCAACACAAGTTTGGCTATCCAATATCGTATTCCGTTAGGTGATAGCTCGGCTACTGTGCAAAAGGCAGGGGCTATCGTCGTTCCCGGACGGTATTTTTACGAGATTATTCGCAAGCTGAGTGTAGGTCCAATCTTATTAGAAGCGAAGGAAAGGTGGTTTCTAACCATTGAGTCGGGGAAATCCCAAATTCGCTTATGCGGAATGGATCCTGTAGAGTTTCCGTCTTTCAACCATTCGTTATCCCCAGATCCCGTACGTAAGTTGCGTCTTGCAAACGGGTCCTTCCTAAAAGCCGTGAAGCAGACAGCTTTTGCCGCGTCTACGTCGGAGACAAGACCAGTGATAACTGGCGTTTCCCTGGTTTTTGGCAATGAGTTGCTCCATCTAATGGCTACGGACGGCATTCGATTAGCAGCCTTGACGATTCCGATCAACGGTCAAGCTACAGACATATCGAATGTAATCATCCCTGCGAATAACCTCAAGGAAGTTGCCAAAATGTTCAGTGCCGAAGAGGGGCTTATCGAGATCGAAACAGGTCTCCGACAAATAGGTTTTGCCATGAACAACTTGCAAATTCATTCTGCGCTAATCGAGGGCGCATTTCCATCCGTCAAAAACATCATTCCGCAGCGTTGTATATCACAGGTTGTCATGGAGAAATCAAGTTTGCTTCATGCGGTCGAGAGAGCCTGTGTGCTTGCCGGCGATAACATCATTAGATTGTCGGTGACCCCCGAAAGCGTTGAACTGACATCCAAAACGGCGGAGCTCGGAGAAACGGAGGAGGAGGTACAGCTCCAGACCTTGAGTGGCGACAAATTCATTGTCTCGCTGAACGGCAAGTTATTGATGGATATCCTCCGATGCATCGATAAAGAATCGATCAAGATAAGTTATTCGGGAAGCATGAGTCCGATCATGATTCTTCCTGTGGAGGACACTTCTGCTTCCCTGTTTTTGATTACGCCAGTTAGAACTGCAAGCTCTTTCACTTAAAATAGAGGTTACCCTAACGGTTACGATAGTTCAATCATCATTGTAAGGCTGCCGATTACTTTGGTGGCCTTCTGTATATTATTATGAATGTTCAATCAATAACTATGGGGGTTCGATCCTGCCTACGGCAGCTCCTTTCGCATTTTTCGTCGATAGACCCATTAAGCTGAACCGTATCATCTATAGAGCGAAATTTGTAGCGTTGTTGGCCATAACCTTAGAATCACTACAATCTATAAGTTTATTCATGCCCATCAGTACAATTGCTGCTAGCATTCAGTTACTGTTGTTGTAACTGCAAAAAATCGTCATGATGATCTTGTGCTGCGTATTGAATATAGTAGAGAAAGGGGCTCTTCTAGATAAAGGAAGGGTCCCTTTCTGCTGCTCAGGCGAGGTTTATGTAATTCAGGTTAACTCTGAGAATGTTTCAAATAAAAGATTATTGTGATTAAATTAGGATAGGGAATACTTCTATATCTATATAGATAGGATTGCATGATCATAAGACACGATGAGCGGTTGTATTCTTATCTCGGTGGCGCACGATTAGAAATCGCGAATTTTATACAACTGGCGAATGGGCTAGCGGAGATGGTGCGACGCGAGCACCAACAGACCCCGATCATCGGCTGTTTGAATCCCGCTAATATAATGGTGACGCAGGACGGCGGTTCGGCACGCTTGGCTGAAAGTTTAGAATGGCAACGGCCGTATCTTGCCCCTGAGCAATCCGGTAGATTAGGCCGCGTTCCGGATGGACGCAGCGATCTGTATGCATTGGGAGTTATGTATTACGAGGCGTTAACCGGTCGATTGCCATTCTTGCCCGATAACCAAGACGATTGGGAAACCGCGCATATTGCGAAAATGCCGCATCCGCTGTCCGAGCTCCGGCCGGATGCGGCCGGATCGATAGAGATGATCATTGCGAAGCTGCTCGCCAAATCGCCCGATGATCGCTATCAGAGCGCTTACGGGTTGCTTGACGATCTGCAGCAGTGCCGGAAGCTGTTGACTGCAGACGGCAAGTTGTCTTCATTCGAGCTCGGCCGATTGGACGCACGGCGTACGTTACGCTTCTCGGAAGCCCGGTACGGCCGGGAAGATGCCATGAGACAACTGGAATCCGGGTTGGAGCAGGCCATAGGCGGAGGCCAATCGCTGCGCTGGATCGTCGGCGAGGCGGGGAGCGGCATAACGACGCTTGTTCATGACTTGCGGCACACGGCAATACGGCATGGGGTACGCTTCGTGGAAGGGGGCTTATCTTCGGCATCGCGGCAGTCCGATATCTACGAACCGTTGATTCAAGCCTTGCGTCAGTGGATTCAGCAACTGTGGAGCGAACCTGCCGAAGTCTTGGAGAGGGCGAAGGAAAGACTGCAGACCGATTTCGGCGGGGAACTGCGGACAATCGCAGTTCTATTGCCCGAAGCCATGCCGCTGTTCCGCACGACAGAGACGATATCCGTCGTCGCAGATGCGGCGGAGGCGAATAGACGCTTTGGTGTCATACTCCCTAGACTTCTTCGTTGCTTGACGGAATGTGTTCCTGCCCTTGTGCTGTTCATCGATCACTTGGAGCATGCCGATGCAGGCACGCTTGAAGTCTTGCGCGAGTTAGCGCATGGGAAGGCCGTATCGGGGCTCCTGATTATAGGCGCTTGCGGCACCGCGCTAGCGCGCCGGGATGCTAACGCTACGGCGGCGTCTTGGCTTACGGATCGGATGAACGACTACCCGGAGGAGCGGGTAGCGTTGCTGCCGCTTGGCTACGAGGAAGTCTGGCGTTACATTGCGGATGCGCTGCACGATCGCTCCCTCCGTACCCGCTTGTTGGCCAGGGCGGCGTATAATCGTACAGGAGGTTCGCCAAGAGAGCTACGCCGTATGCTGGAAGACTGGTTTCTGGAGAAGAAGCTGGCTTTCGATGATCGGAATCGGCAATGGACGTGGGATGAGGACGCCGTGCGAAGCGTGCATGATGCACAGGCCGATCTGCAGCGGATGAACGAGAATTACGCCAAGCTTTCGGAGGATTCGAAGGCACTGTTAGCGATGGGGGCGGCGATCGGCTCCTCTTTTGGGTTATTGCTTCTCGCCGAAGCATGCGGGTGTCTGCCCGACGAGGCAATGGTCGGGCTCCGCGTCGCGGAGACGGAAGGAATCGTTGGATGCGAAGATCAGAAGACGCATCCGGGCAACGATCGGGATCGCTCGTATGTATTCTTGCATGACCATCTACGGGGATTGGCCTATGCCTACGATGCAGAGCGCAACGCGCAGCGGCATTGGCGGATCGGTCAGTTATTAAGAAGCGATCTGCAGGAGGGAGAAGGCGCCTCGCTGCTAGCGGCGATCGACCATCTGAATCTGGGCGTCGCGGCGATGCCGGAGCGGGAAGCCAGGCAATTGGCGGCGGATAATCTGCAAGCCGGATCGATGGTTCTGGAGCATGCCGATTATGCATTGACGATACGATATGCCGAAACCGGACTTCGGCTGTTGGGCGAACCGAAGGAAATCGAGTCGGGATCGGCTTATTTCGGTCTGAAGCTCATGCAATCTCGGGCATTGTATATGCGCGGCGAGAGGGTACAAGCACGGGATTTGTTGCTGGACTTGAAGAGTCGCGGCGAGAGGTTAAGCCGGGTCGAACGTGATCAGATTTGGGCGGTGCTCATTCAACTCCATGTGTTCGAGAACGACGGGTCCGTCATTCGGTATGTCGGCGACGCGTTAAGAGAATATGGATGGAAGATGAACGGTCATCCTTCCGTTCCGTTGACCATCAAGGAATTGCTGCAGACCCGGTTTGTATTATCCCGCAAGCTTCGTCAACTTCCGTCTCGCCGCGCTCATCCGGATTCGGAATTCGAAGCGCTGTGCGGGCTTATGCTGGAGCTTGCTTTTCCCATGATCGTGTACAGTCCGGCAGCCTCCATGGTGTTGTACGCCCGATTCATTCGTTATGGGATCGGCGAGGGAATTAACGAGGCGCTGGTCTGTCTCATCGGGATGTACGAGGTTCTCCTGCAAAGGGCGATTCCAGGGTTCATGCGGGGCTCCTTGTTCAACGAGTTGGTGAATCTGCCGGAGCTGAATCTATCGACTTCACACTACGGGTATCGGCTGGCGTACATCAAAGGAATGTCCGTCCAAATGGACAATCCCGCAGAAGGCTCGTCCTATCTGGAGCAAGCGTTGCGCAGGGGATTGGAATCCGGGGATAACGGCTTCGTTAACATGGCCGTCGTGACTTGCTTCATTACGCACACCGGCGACGTGTACAAGCTCGAAGCGTTACTGGATTACTTCGCCAAGCGCGTGCGACCTAAAGCGAATGAGAAAACGACGGAGATCGCCCTCATTGCCAGCGGCTATGCGGCCGCCCTTCGAGAGGAAACGGAGTTGGAGCGGTTCATCGCGATTCCTAATTCGGTGATCACGCCAAGCGAATGGCAGTCCGACGACAACTTCAGTTATTGCTGCAAGCTGGAAGCGGCCGTCGTGTCCGGTCGTTACCGGGAGGCCCTCTATTGGGCGAAGCGGGCCCGGGGCAATGAGATGGGGGCGGACTGGGTAAGAATTCGCAAACATCGCGTGCACGAGACGTTGGCCTTAGCTGCTTCCTATCCTTACGCGGATTCGCGCGAACAGAGGCGCATTAGGCAAGCGCTTCGCAAGCAATTACGCAAGATGACGAAATGGGAAGGATACCTCGGAGCGAACTCCTCCGCGCATAAGCTGTTACGGGCGGAGTGGGAGAGGATCGCCGGTAAGTCTAGCGATGTGCTAAGCGAATACTGGTCGGCGGCCAAGCAGGCGAGAGTGGAGAAGAACGGGCTCTTGGAAGGCATCGCTTGCGAACGGCTGGCCATCTACTATGAAGAGGAGCTGCTTAGCCGATCGGGAGCCATGATTGCGATGCTGGATGCTTGCGCGGCCTATTCCCAGTGGGGCATTACGCACAAAGTAACGCAGATTCGGCGGGAACGTCCCGATCTGACGTCTAGCGCTTCCAAGATTCATGATGCGTTGGGATGGGGAGTAGATGACCGTGCAAGCCTAAGCTTGCCGCAGCCGGACGATTGGGTCGCACAAGGGATCGCGGCGGGCGAGAATGCAGGGCTGCGACAGGTCGTTATAGGTAACGACGCAAGCGAGGGCGAATGGGCGGCTCGTCTTCTGGAGGCGGCGCTGCGCCAGACGGGGGCAGAGCGGGGGCTGGTCGTAAGCTTCAGCAAGGATGGCTTCGCAATCGAGGCGCGACTGGAAGCGATGTCGACGTTGGGGGCGTCTGCGTTGTATGCGGAGAGCGTACTGCGACACACGATGGGGACGAAGGAACCGGTCGTGCTTGCCGATGCGTATTTGAGTTATTTTGCGAAAGATGCCTATTTCACGGAGAAGGGTCCTCGATCGGTGCTTAGCATGCCGCTTACTGTGCCAGGGGAGCAGGCAGCCTTCGCTCTCTATTTAGAAAATCGGCATGTGTCGAACGTGTTTGCAAGCCGGGACGTAAGCGTGCTGGAGTGGTTGGCGACCCGAGAGATCTATCGGAGCCTGGTGGCGAATAAACATGCGGGCAGAAGCGAGGAGTACGTTGCTCAAGAGGCAAGATCGGAGTCGGATGCTCTCATAGAACCGCTAACGGCGCGGGAATCCGCAATCTTGTCCGCCATCGCGGCGGGTCTATCCAACCGGGAGATCGCGGAGCAATTCGACATTGCCGAGACGACGGTGAAGACGCATACGACCCGGATATTCGGCAAGCTGGGCGTGAAGCGGCGCGGGCAAGCCGTCGCCCGTGCAAAAGCGTTAGACTTGCTGTAATCATTTATTTTTTTCGGACGTACGACTTTCGTAGGACTACAATCTCCTATATTTCGCTCTATGCTAATGGCAAAGAGCGAAATATAGGAGATTTTTGTATGTCATATAGACCTAACGAGGGAGGAATAACAATGAAAGCAGCAAAGCGTCATCGTAGACTTTGGATCGGGATGCTGATCTTCGGGTTGTTCATTCAGCTGCTTCCTATGGAGCAGCCGGTAGTTAAGGCGGCCGCAGCGGTGGATTGGCAGGCCGTAGGGGATGAGGGCTTCTCGGATGGAGGGGCTCTCAACACATCGATAGCGATAGACCCCAGTGGCACCCCTTATGTTGTCTATGAGGAGGATACAACCGGCGGCAGAGTAACGGTGAAGAAATACGATAGAACCTCCAACAGTTGGGTGACTGTAGGCGATGCGAGCTTTTCGGATGGTATGGTTTATTCTTCGTCGATAGCGATAGACGGCAGCGGCACCCCTTATGTTGGCTATGTGGATGATGCAAACGGCATTAAGACAACGGTGATGAAATACAATGATACCTCTAGAAAATGGGAACCTGTAGGCGGTGTGGGCTTTTCACCAAGTATGGCTTCTGGGACATCCATAGCAATAGACCGCAGCGACACCCCTTATATTGCCTATGCGGATGTTGAACACGACGATAAGTTAATTGTGATGAAATACAATAAAACCACTAATGAATGGGAACCGGTAGGCAGTGCGGGCTACGCAGGAGTTGGCGCTAAAAATACATCGATAGCGATAGACCGCAACGGAACCCCTTATGTTGTCAATGATGTTCTTGCACACCAACAAGATCAGCCTAATCCATCGGTGGTTAAATACAATGGAGCGACTAGCCAATGGGAGACCGTGGGCAATGTGGCTAATTCAACACTTAAGGGTCTTTCGTCAAAAATGGTAATAGACGCAAACGGCACTCCTTATGTAGTCTATATCGGATACGCAGGCTCCTATGCACCAATCGTGAGGAAATACAATGGAACCACCCGCGAATGGGAGACCCTAGGCGGTGCAGGCAGCTTCTACAGTTCCACTCAAACATCGATAGCGATAGACAGCAGTGGAACTCTCTATATTGTCTATCGGGATCAAGCAGTTGCCGGTAGTAGAGCAACGGTGAAGAAATACGATGGAACCTCCAATAGTTGGGTGACTGTAGGCGGAGCGGGCTTTTCGGCAGCTGAGTCTAATTATACATCGATAGCGATAGACCGCAGCGGCACCCCTTATGTCGTCTATATGGATGGTGGACACAACGGTAAGGCAACCGTAATGAGCTATCCTGGCGCTGGTCCATATACCGTGAGCGCAGCCATCGCCGACCCAACACCGGGAGTCGGAGTGGATGATGCGGTTACGCTGACGGTGAAGAACTCGGAGGGGCTTACGAATACAATGTTTAACGGAGCGCACGAGGTGACGATCTTCGGCTACGCACAAGCGCCGGACGGCTCTTACGGCAGCTTTAACGGGACGGCCTTGACGGCGGGTCCGAACACGATCAGCGTCACGTTCACGAATGGGGTAGCTACGCCGAATTTGCAGTTAAATAAGGCGGCACTGCAGACGATCGGGTTCAGCGTGGCTGACGTGGCCACGCCGGCGACGAACATGGTAACCCTCACGCCGGTAGCGGGTATCGCGGCTTCGATGGCGATAGTTACAGATGCGGCGGCACCAACCGTCAATGGGGGCGCATTCGCGCAACAGCCCGCTGTGAAGCTTCTCGATGCTTACGGCAATGTTAGCACGGGTGACAGCAGCACGGTTGTGACGGCATCCAAGAAAGATGCAGGCGGATGGACGCTAACGGGAGCGGCAACGGCGACGGCAAGCGCGGGCGTCGCTACCTTCACGGGCCTCGGCGCCACGAACGCAGCCGAGGTAACGGGCGCGCAGCTCGCCTTCGATGCGCCGGGATTGTCGCCGATCACGGGAGCGACGGTCACGCTTCCTTGGCCTGGCACTGCTGCGCCAACTGTGGATTCGGTTACAGCTGGGGACAGCCACGTGCGGTTGACCTGGAGCGAGGTATATGGGTCAGTCAGCTACGCCGTATATCAGCGGACGGCTTCAGACAGTTACAAAGATGCGGTGGCTACGGTGAGCGGGTCGGTGTACGATGTCGTCGGTTTAACGAATGGGACTACCTATTATTTTGTCGTCAAGGCGATGAATCCATCCGGAGATAGCGCAGCTTCCAATGAAGTAAGCGCAACGCCCCGGACCGTTCCGGAGGCGCCAACGGGCGTGACTGCAACGGCAGGCAATGGACAAGCAACCGTCAGCTTCACGGCTCCGGCGAATGGAGGGAGCGCGATTATGAACTACGAGGTGACGGCCTCGCCGGGGAATAGGTCCGTAACGGGGACATCAAGCCCGATCACGGTAACCGGGCTATCCAACGGAGTCGCGTATACGTTCACGGTGAAGGCTATTAATGGAGCGGGCAGCAGCGCGGCTTCCGTGGCCTCCAATGCGGTAACGCCAAGCGCGCCTTCCGGCGGCGGGGGGACATGGACGCCAACGCCAAGCGCAACGCCTGATCCGGAACCTGCGCCTACAGGGCCTGTGCCTACGGAGCCGGAAGTGAATCCCTATAACGACAGCATGATTAACTTAGTCGAATTAATCGCAAGGTTCGAGGCCGCAGCCGCGGAGGCTAAGCGAGCAAATCTTAACGCTGATCTAGCCGAAATCCAAGGGCACTGGGCGGAGAAGACGATCCATCTATTCGTCAAGCTGCATTTCATGAAAGGCTACGAGGATGGCAAGTTTAGAGCGGATGGTACGATCACACGTGCCGAATTTGCAGAGCTGCTGAACCGTGTATTCGACTTCCAGCCAGGCAGCGGCACGACGAGCGCAGCATTAAGCGATATCGGGAATCATTGGGCGAACAGCTCTATTAAGAAGCTTGCTTATGCAGGGATAATCACGGGCTACAAGGACGGCACGTTCAGACCGGATCACACGATTACGCGCGAGGAAATGGTCATCATGCTGTCTCGGATCATTAATCTGACCGACGTGAGGAAGGATACGACAAAAGGAAACTTCAATGATCTGAAGGATTCTTACGCGGCCGAAGAGATCATGGCTGAGGCACAGGCGGGAGTCATTAATGGCAAAGGGAACGGGAAATTCGATCCCGGAGGCAAGGCCACCCGCGCGGAAGCGCTGCAGATCATCTTGAACGTGCTGGAGATGAATCCGCAATTGAAGGCGCTGTTGGATTCGCTTAAGTGACAATGTAATCATTCATCGCGTTCCTTCGAGCCAGCCGGCCCATAACCGGCTGGTTGTGGAGAAGAGTGTTTTCGTCGAATCGCAGCTTTCCTATTGCGCTTCTATTCTATTTGGTTGGGGTGTTTTCTTGCAAGGGATCGTATGCCTCGGCGTAAGGGTGAGCTGGGTGGAAGTGTACCTGGTCGAGAACGCGCCGTGGAATATTGGAAGTGAACGGCAGGAATTCATAGGTGTCGGAGCCCACCTGTTTGCCATTGCGTGCAAGCGTAGCTTCGAGGCGGGATGCGAAGGTTGCGTTGCCTTCGACGCGAACACGGGATTGGTGGATTATTACGTTCGTGCGCTTCGCGCAGAGGCGATGGGAGCAAATCGGCTATTCATTGCGACGCCAAGGGCGAAGCAACTGGTGGATACCTACTTCGAAGAAGGAGGGACATGACATGCGAGACAAGCGACTGTTCGAGGGAATGAGCGAACTGGAGGAGCTCTCCAGAGGCTTGCTGGCAGTGCCTGTACCGGATGGGAAGCGCGAGGAAGTCTTCGAAGAGACACATAGGGCGATTGAACTCATGAAGCAATGCAAATGGGTGCCAATCGAAACGGAGCACCCGGCATCTAGGCCCTGATTGGTTATATAGTTACGCAAAAGAGGGCACCCAGTCGGGCGCCTTCGATTTCGCCCTATAGATGATACGGTGAACCCTACCATAAATAGGGCGAAATTTAATCAGCAGTACATTTTTAGAAGGATTACAGTCTCTTAGGGGTCGAACTATAATGATTTAAACACAAAGGAGTTGAACAATGAAAAGTGGAGGTGTGCTTGTGTTAGTTGTCGCTTTGCTATATTCTACAATTCCCTCAGGAATTAATCTTTAATAGGCTACTTGACGCAGTAGCAGTAACGATAGAATAAACTGAAAACCATTGAGAGAGAGGAAATGAGAAGAACAATGGATTGGGGACATACGGAGAATAAGAAATTAGTTTACGGTCGGACGACGTCTTGTATGGTCCGCTTTTTACTGGCATTGATACTTACGCTTGTGCCGATACTTGCCGTGCTGCCTGCATCGGCAGTGGCTGCCGATGCGCTTGACCAAACATCCGGAGCAGGGGATCCGGGGAGCTCGTATCGGGCGAACGGACTTGCTCAAAGCTTTACGGCAGGTAAGTCCGGCTATTTGAATCAAATTGACTTGTATATGGCGGATTACGGGAGCTCGGGAATTGTGTTTACGCTCAGTATCTATGGAGGACAAAGCGTGTCCGGAACGGCGCTTGCTTCAGCGACTTTTGGCAGTAGCAATATTCCGTACAATCCGGGAGGCTGGCTGTCCGTTTTGTTCGATCAGCCGGCACAGGTGCAGGCAGGACAGCAGTATACGATGCACTTAACGTCTTCCATCGGTGATACGCCGCAAACAACATGGAAGCTCTATGCGACCGACGTATATGCAGGAGGAAGAGCTTATACTTCTTCCAGTTGGTCTGATTATGACATGGGCTTTATCACTTATGTCGGTGATTCTCCAAGGGATTATACGACTACGCTGGCCGTTTCTCCTATAACCGGTACATACGGCCAAACGGTAACTATATCGGCGACGCTGACAACTCCGGAAGGGCCGCTTGCAGGAAAGAGAGTTAATGTCTACCTTGATGGAAACTCGGTAGGATTCTTAACGACGAATGCAGCCGGTTATGGTTCAGGTAGCTATTCAAATAGACAAGCTGCGGGCAGCTATGAACTGAAAGTAGCGACAGCAGCTTCGTACCCTTACCCTGCGGCGGAGCAGACAACGACGCTTACGGTCAACAAAGCCACGCTCACTGTAACGCCTAACAATGCGACTAGACCCTATGGAACGTCTAATGGCAATTTCACAATGAGCTTTGGCGGACTGATGGCATGGGACACGGCCTCCTCGCTTGGGCAGCCGGTGTATTCGACTCACGCCGACGCATCCAGCCCAATCGGCAATTATGACCTAACAGCCAGCGGTTTGACATCAACGAAGTACACAATCATCTACTCGCCGGGCACTTTAACTGTGACGCCAGCGCCCTTAACCGTAACTGCTGCGGATCAATCACGGGCATATGGGCAAAGCAATCCATCTCTATCCGGTTCGATCACCGGTCTTGTTAATGGAGATGCTATTCTGGCGTCCTATTCGACAGCAGCAGCCGTATTAAGCCCGGTGGGATTGTATCCGATCGTTCCGGCCTTATCCGATCCGGGAGGCATGCTGAGTAACTATCATGTTTCCCTTGAGGAAGGCGAGCTGACGGTTACGAAAGCCGAGCTTCGCGTTGCGACGGATTCGGTATCGCGATGGGTCGGCAAAGCGAATCCGCAGTTAACCGGCAACCTTACAGGCGTTGTTGCCGGCGACGCCATCTCTGCACAGTATGAATCGGCGGCTACGGTAGTTAGCGCTGAAGGTGTTTATGATATTACTGCACAGCTTCTCGATCCGTTGAACCGTTTGTCCAATTATGAGCTCATAACCGACACAGGCAAGTTAACTGTCTATGCCACTCCGCAGCCGGTCTTTGCCGCAGGAGAGACGGCTGGCGAGGTGAAATCGAATGTTGGGCTGCCGGGCACAGATGCAGCAGGCCGTCCGATCCGCTGGACGTCCTCGGACAACAGCTTGCTTGATGCAACAACAGGAGCCGTGCATCGGCCGGCTTACTCGGCGGGCGATTCAGCCGTAACGCTGGAAGCAGAGGTTGATGCGAATCAGACAACCTATAACGTCCAATACAATTTAACGATCATCGCTGCCGATATGACGGACAAAGAGGCGATAACAAGAGATATGGCGCTGCTTGCGATCGGTTACGCAGCCGGAGATGACGAAACGCAAGTGCGCAATGGACTGACGCTCCCGGCTGTAGGGTTGAACGGCTCTGCCATTACATGGGCCTCAAGTCGAACGGAGCTGATTAATCCCGCTAATGGTTCGGTATCACGGCCATCTTATGGGGCCGGAGACCAAACGGTTACGTTAACGGCTACAGTAACGAAAGGGTTGGAATCGGACAGCCGCCAGTTTCAATTGATTGTTTTAAGGAATAATCCAATTGTTGTGGGGCCTGAACAGCCTAAAGAGCCCGAGCAACCTAAGCAACCAGAGCAGCCGCAATCGGACTTTTATATCGATTTCATCGCCGAGAATAATAAGAAGGAACGAATTAAACTTACGCAGTCTCAAGTGAAAGCCGGATTGATTGAAGTCGTTAAGAATACAGCAAAGGGATATTTCGAGCTGAGCGCAGAAACGGCAACCAAACTGCTCCGGTTGAATCCTTCGTTTGCGTTTCAAGTGTCAACGGCCGGCGGCACAATGAGGCTGCCTGTCTCCGAGCTGGCTGCTGCCGCAGATAAGCAATATGCAGGCAAGGACGGCGATAAACTCAACTTTGCGATATATGCTGGAGAGATTGAGGCTGATGCTTCTTTAATGACAGAGTTGAAATCCCGGGGTGCAGAATTATTGTCTGGTCCTGTTCAGTTTAAGATTGTTATGAGCAATGGCGACGGGGCTGAAATTGCCATTATCCAATTAGGCAGCAAAGTAGAAAGACGCATTGCGGTTCCAAATACCGACGCAGATACAATTGTAACGGTATGGAACGAGCAGCTTCGGCAGCTGCAATATGTTCCGGTCCGATATGAAAATGTTGGGGGGAAGGCCTATGCGTTGCTTCCCGTCAGCAGCGACGGCTTGTACGTGAATATTGTTAACCGGAAAGCTTTTGCCGATATGCAAGGACACTGGGCGAGATACGAAGCGGAGAAGCTGGCTTCCATGCTCATCTTTGAAGGAAAAGGAGAGGGCATCTTCGATCCGAATGCACGCTTAACGCGAGCGGAGACAGCAGCGCTGCTGGTCAGGGCGCTAGGTATCCCCGCGGCGGCTCAGTCCGCAGCTTTATCCGATATTGCGGGGAAATGGTACGAAACGGCGGTTTCTTCCGCAGCAGCGGCCGGGCTGGTGACCGGATACGAGGACAGAAGCTTCCGCCCGAATGATTCTGTTACAAGGGAAGAACTGGCGGTCATCCTTGCGAGAGCGATCGCATACGATAGCGTCTCCGCCTCCAATGCCCTGGAAAATGGGTCGGCGCTGCTGAACGACTCGAGCGAGGTGTCGAAATGGGCTGCCGAGGCAGTGCAGCAAATGCTTGCTTACGGCATCGTTAAAGGCGACCATGTAGGCAATTTTAAGCCGCACCAAACCGCGACCCGTGCTGAAATGGCACTTATGCTGAGCCGTTTGCTCGGCAAGCTAGGGTATATGTAAAAAGTTGCTGGCGCCTGTATTCAACAGTCGCCAGTTTTTTTGTATTCGGTAACAACTAACAGTGTTTGAATACAGTTATATTCCACATGAGGTGATTCGGTACCTCGGCTTCAAACGGACGACTACCCACTCCGAAAAAAGCGAACTAAATGAAGCATCCATTATTGATATTTTCGTGGCCATAACGGATTTCCAAAGATCGTTATCCGGTCGATGTCATAGAGGATACGATGAGACCACACGGTTGAGACTTTGTTGCGTCCACGAGACTCCATGGAACTCTCGATGGTACCCTTTGATTTCGCCGATAGATCCGTTAAGCTGAACCGTATCATAAGTAGGGCGAAATTTCGCCTTTCCCGCTCAAAGAATGTGGCAAGGATCTTGTTGCGCTAACGGGCAGAGTGCAAAAAATCGGAAGAAATCCTCTTTTACATCAAGATCAACAACTGGTAAAATTGGCACATGAATATAAAAAGAGCAGTATGATGCTTGTACTTCTTAATGGTTCACTTAAATCCGGTAAAACGTATAGTCTAGTTTGTTAGTATACTGTAACCAGAGGTGATGCTGAATGATTGACATGCAGTATATATACGATCTTGAGGCAGAGATGGATATAATGAAGCTTGTAGATAATTATAATGAAATAAAATCAATCCTGCAGCAGTACCCTCAGGAACAGTGGTCATATGAAATGATTTTAGCATATGCAAGGGCGCTGAATTATCTGCAAGATTATTCCGACCAGACCAATCCATTTGAGCAAGCATATGAGCTGCTACAAACTGTTTCTGATACGGGAATTACGGACGCTGAATGGCATTTAATAATGGCTTCTGTTAGTTTTAATCTACAACTTTACGCTGAGGCGGTAAAACATGCTGAACAAGCAAATACGATCATAGCTGGCTGTGCTGATGATATGCTTGAGCTATACTCACAATATTACTAGTAGAAGGCTTCTGAAATAACGTTCTTGTTCAACTTCGCCCCAACCTATGTTTTCATCGAAAAGAGACCGGAATTAAGAGAGATACGCTAACGAGTACGATAGTTAAATCATCGATAATTAGGTCGCCGATTCCTTCGGTGGCCTTATTGAAATTGAGCTTTGTTTAATTTAATGAGCAAAAATTGTTGGCAATTCTATACCGCGACAAGCTCTTTTCGCATTTTTCGCCGATAGCCCCGTTAAGCTGAACCTTATCACAAATAGGGCGAATTTCGCCTTTCTCGCTCAAGGAATGTTGGTGTTTATGCAGATCCTTCGTATTAATATTACATTAACTGCTGATTTAGCGACCGCTTATTTAAGGTCGCTAAATTGAACTAGGGGTGATTAAGATGAGGTATGTTTTTGTGGTTCTTATTTTCAGTGTATTAATTGCTTTAACATTGGGGTGTGGTAAATCTTCAAATCCAACGTCAAGTAAAAACGCTATCAACCATGACCTAGACCAGTGGGATCACAAGACGGGTTTTATTATCAAAAAAGAAAACAAAAAAGTTCTTGTTGTAAAATATATTTCCAAAGAAGATTTGCAATCAAAAACAACAGATGAAATCTTACTGATTTCAAAACCTAATGCAATATGGCTAACTGTGTCTAATGAAGATTCTTATGCATCTCTTAGGAAAGGGGACAAAGTAAACTTCATAATACAGGGAAGCACAAGTGACATGTATCCGGGAGAAGCGTCTGCTACCAATATTGAAGTGATTCCTTAATCTTCGCATTGTTTTCTCGTTTAGGCCGAAAGTCAACTTTTTAACATGATTTCGGAATGTGGATAACTCAAATCTGTGGATAAGTCGTTGTTTTGGCAATTCACGGTCATTCTAGGGGGATGGCAAGTCGCCAATCCAAGCTGACATCAGGAGCTGTTAGGGATGGGCTATTCGTGTTTCCCGATCCCCTGATTTTAGAAAACTTTTCGAATTGCTTTCGAGGGACTTTAGACTCCTCCTTTAGACTAAGGTTGTAAGCGAGAGAACATACAATCTTAAAGGAGCGAGGAAAAATGAAAAAGAAAAACAAATTCATCATGATCGGTGCGGCTGTGGGTGCCATGACGATATTTACGGCGACAGCTTTCGCGTATAGTCCGAATACAGCAGGCTACGATGCATTCAAGGCGGTGCTGAAAGCTAATCATGCCTCAGGGACCGCTATCGAGAGCGCGACGGTCAACGGAAATTTGAGCTTGACGGTTGACGGCCAGACGGTGGTGAAGGCGGACGGCGCGGGGAAAATGGGGGAAGCGGGCAGCAAGCACAACGTTAGCGGTGACCTCGATTTTGAGATCATGGGCGTCGAACGACAAGCCAGCCTGTACAGCAGTGGCGACGACAAGGTCTATCTCGTAGACCGGACGAATGATTTGCATTATCAGGTGATCAACTTGGACGATAAGCATGCCGGCAAACGTCACAAATGGTCGGATGAGGGGAAGTCCCGAGATCGCTCAATGAACAAAGCGGAAGAAGCGCTCCTCGATTTTCTGGTCGGCGACCTGAAGGACAACTTCAGCGTGGAGAACCAGGCGGATGGCTCGAAGACGATTGCGGTCAACATCAGTCGGGAGGACGTTCCTCTTCCGCTGCGTTTACTTATGAACGCGGCATCGGCCGAGGACAAAATAGGGCGTGCACATGCGCCGGAAGCGCATGGGGAGTGGGAGCAGATTAAACGGCTTCCTTTCTTCCAAGGACTTGAGGGGATCGACCTGAAAACGCAATTACCGGAGTTGACGGAAGACGTTGCTATTGAACATGTGAGGCTGCAATTGACGGTCGATGTGAATAACGAGGTGCAAGGCGTGCAGGGCGAGCTTGAAGTGAGCGGCAAAGACAAGGCTGGCGTCACTCACCGCGTGGAGCTAAAAGGCGCAGGCAACGTTAGCGACATCAATGCCACGACGCCGAATGCGTATGACCCAACTGGCAAGCCCGTAGAATTGCTAGACGCGGCCATGTTCGACGACCGCCGCTAACAGAATCGACCTCGGGGGGGACTGTGCACCATGTTCGAAGTAAACGATCTGACGAAGGTCTACCCCGGCGGTCGCGGCATCCAAGGGCTGAACCTCACCGTGCAAGCTGGTGAGGTTGTTGCCTTGCTGGGGCCGAACGGCGCCGGGAAGACGACGGCACTGCAGGCAATGGCCGGTTGGGTGGGGACAGATCGCGGGGAAGCAAGTTGGAACGGGGCTTCCGTCGCCGACAGGCCCGAGCTGACGAGGCCGTACATGGGGTTGATGATCGGAGAGCCGTCTCCGTACCTCTATCTCACGGGATATGACTATTTGAAGTGCTACCATAAGCTATATCCAGGTGTCGACGATGCGCGTATCCGGCAAACGCTGGAGCTCGTGGGCATGGCCAAGTACGGGGACTTGAAGATTAAGAAGTACTCCACCGGCATGAAGCAGCGGATCGAGCTGGCCAGCGTGCTGCTCCATCGGCCCAAGCTGCTGCTGCTTGATGAGCCATTCTCCGGCATGGACATTGAGGGCAGGCGGGAGATCTCGACAATGCTGCGCGGCCTTGTGGCCGACACGGGGGTAAGCGTCATTGTGTCGTCGCATCAAGTGCACGACATTGAGGATTGGATTACGCATGCCTGCATTGTTTATGAGGGGCGGCATGTCCATACGGCGGGCATCGCGCAGATCCGGGAGTCTTTTGCAGGTGTGGAGGACTATTATTTGCATCATCTCGCAGAGGAAAGGAGTGGCGCTTCCGTATGATTACGCAGATGAATAACCTCGCTGCGGAGGAGCTGTGCAAGCTGTTCCGCGGAGGCAAGCTGAAGGCACTGCTGCTTCTCTCCTTCATTATTGGCGTTCTCTTCGTTTTTATCGGCGACCGACTTGGATTGGCAGACAACCTGCCGATAACGGCTATCGAGCTGCTGCTCGCGGTCGTGCTTCCTTTCCTCATGGTGGCGCTCGGCAGCAACCTTATGATCGGTGAATTCAACGGGGCAATCAAGCATGCGTTTAAGCTGCCGATTAGCCGGGAGTTTCTCTTCATGGGGAAGTTGTTCGCGGGGTGGGCGGCCGGAGCTTTAATCGTTCTGTGTATGATCGTGCCGACCTTCATTGGAGGCTTCATTCTTCACGGCGCGCCTGCAGCTTCCACGTTTGGAGCAGGTATAGCGGAGCTTGGCGGCGCGGTCTTATTCAGCGGCTTGTTGCTTGTATTGGCGAATAGCGTGTCCTTATGGGTGGGGAGCAGCGCTGTTGGGCTGGTAGTGAGCGTCGTGCTGTGGATGGCGATGAGCGTCGTGGGATTTCTTGAGCCGCAGTTGAATCGGTTTTTCGTAACGAACTATTCGGATTGGCTGCAGCCGCTCCTGTATGGAGGGGATGCCGGGATGACGGTTTCAACGTTGCTATTTATGATAGCCTACTATATCATTGGCACTATATTGGGCTTGTTGGCCTTCCAAAGAAAAGGGCTCTGATGTATGTCGATTCGATTGAAGCTTATTTTAACATATTTATTCGGCACTATTCTGACGACGATTATCGTTGCGATGACTGGAATCGGTATCGTCACGGCGATTCTCTCGTATCTCATAAGCGGGATCGTGAAGGATCAGTCCCCGCATGAAGCCTTCTCCCGGGGCATCGACCTGTTCGTGGATTTGCGCTATGCGGAGCGGTACGCGCCGGAGGAGCTGACGTCCCCCGAGTTCGCGGCCTCTATTGGGGAACGGTTGGAGCCGTTCAAGGGCTTCCTTGTCGTCCGGCAAGGCGAGCGCTGGGAAAGCTACGGTGAGCTCAGCGAAGGGGAAGCGTTCTTAAGACAGCTTCGGCAGGATGTGGCCGCTGCTCAGTCGAAAAAAGACCGCGTGTTCGTCGTGAGCGCGTGGGAGGAACGCGACTTGCTGTCGGTAGCCTACGATTTCCCAGGAATCGACGATCCATTGACGTATTACCTGGTGACTGACGTGACGATGGCAGAGTCCAAGAAAAGCGGATTCAAGTTTTTCGTGTTGCTTGGCATCGCGATTCTTGTCGGTATCATTCTCGTCCCGCTGATCTGGATTACGACGAGAGATATCGTTAGGCCGCTGCGACAGCTCGAACAAGGCTCCCGGCGAATTGCCGAAGGGGACTTGAACTTCCGTCTGGAATCCAAGGTGCGCAACGAAGTGGGGGGTGTCATCCGCTCGTATGAGAAAATGCGCAGCGAGCTGCAGCGATCAATCGACGTTCAGTTGGCGTTGGAGGAGAATCGCAAAGAGCTGATCTCGAACATTTCGCATGATCTGAAGACGCCGCTGACCTCCATTAAGGGTTATGTGGAGGGGATTCGGGTAGGCATCGCGGATGATCCGGAGAAGCTGAAGAAGTATGTCGACGTGATCTATGCCAAGGCGCTCGATATGGACAGGATGATCGACGATCTGTTCTTATTGTCGAAGCTGGACCTCGAGCAGGAACAGTTCTACCTGGAGTCGGTGCTTCTTGAGTCGTTCTATCGACAGACAATAAGCGAGCTTCAAATGGAGTGCGAGCGCGCGGGCGTACGTCTGACGAGCGAATATGAGGCGGGACAAGAGGACATTGTGACGATGGATATCCAGAAGATAAAGCGCGTGATGCTAAACCTCGTTGGCAATTCGATAAAATTCATGGATAAGCAAGATCCCCATGTCCATGTGCACTTCGGGCGGCAGCTGGAAAATTGGGTATTCACGGTTACGGATAACGGACCCGGGATGGGCCCGGCCGAACTGGAGCGAATCTTCGATCGTTTCTATCGGGGGGATGCCTTCCGAAATCAGAACGTGGCCGGCTCCGGGTTAGGTCTTGCCATCGTGAAGCAGATTATTGTTAATCATGGCGGAACGATTCAGGCGAGAAGCGAGCCGGGACAATCTATGACGGTGATCGTTAGCATTCCGATGAAACGGGATAGCAAGGAAGCGGGGAGAGCGTGAGATGTCGAAGCGCAAAGTGTTAATCGTTGAGGATGATCGAGCGATCGCCGAGCTGGAGCGAGATTTTCTCGAGGCGAATGGCTACGAGGTTACCCTTCGGGCAGACGGTCGGCAAGCGCTTGAGAAGGCGCTGGAGCAAGAATACGATCTGATCATTCTGGACGTCATGCTGCCGGGCATGGACGGCTTTGATATTTTGCGACGAATTCGGGAAACAAAATTTATTCCGGTACTGATGGTGTCCGCCCGCAAGGAGGATATCGACAAAATCCGGGGCCTCGGCCTAGGGGCGGATGATTATGTAACGAAGCCGTTCAGCCCGACGGAGCTCGTGGCTCGGGTGAAGGCGCATCTCGAACGATATAATCGATTGACCGGTGTCGCGGCAGGCATCGGCCCTTCGCATGTCCGGAAGTCGCGCGAGCTGAACATTCGCGAGCTTACGATCCAGATCGATGCAAGACGAGTGACGATGCGCGGGGCGGAGGTTACAATGACGACTAAGGAATTCGATCTGCTGCTGTTCCTCGCAGAAAACCCGGATCGGGTATATTCCAAGGAGGCGCTGCTGGATAAGGTCTGGGGAATCGACAATTACGGCGATACCGCCACGGTCACGGTCCATGTAGGGAAGATCCGGGACAAAATCCAGAAGGACCCTTCGCAGCATCAGTTTATCGAGACTGTATGGGGCGCGGGATATCGCTTTAAGATGTAAATGGCGATATCTCTGTCGATGTAAACAGAAAATAAGGGCTGCCCGCCTATCGCCAGATGACGATAAAGGGACAACCCAGATTACTAAGGGCACGGTTTACCCGGTTTAGGGGTAGGGGCGTGTCTTTATTGCTGGCTCCCACCACTTTTGCTTTTCATCCCGACAACGTTCAGCGTGAGTAGTCTGTCACCTCGCGTGCGAAGAATAGAATTGAACTGATTGAAAAGCACATTGTACCGTTATTTGCAGATAATCCGTGAGACAAAAACCTATTGGTCGGTGAGATTACGGACATTTGTTTTAACGATCTTCAGTCTGCATGTTCGGTGCTATGATCGTGCTCGTGGGCATGGGCGTGCCCGCCTGCGCCAAGCAGCTTGATACCGAGCAAGACTTCCAGATCATGCTCTTGAATGTAAGCGGTGTGGCTAATGAGCTGAAGGGGAGCGTGCAGTTCTTTGGCCACACCGCCTAGCTTCGCAGACTGGCCGTCGATTGTCAGTTGCACGGAGAGTCCTTCACCGGTCACCGAGATGCCGGTCCCGGCTTGCCACTTCACGTGTAAGCCGAAAGCTTCCGCTGTGCTGCGCAGGGGCAGCCAGGCATGATCATCTTGCATCAGCGGAGAAGCCGTCAGCGGCACAGTCTTGTCTCCGCGCGTCAGCGAGGGGTCTGTTGTTTCCGCTGCCGTCGGAAGCTCGACTGGCTGGGAGGAGGACGGCGTGTCATCGCCGCCGGTTTTCTCCAGCAACTCCAGACGTGTCGGCTCGCCGCCGACCTCCAGGTAACGGACGAGCGTACCGCTGCTCAGGTCCACCTGGGCGATGCGCCCTTCGTTCGGCAGACTGACATAGGCGAATCGGGAACTGGTGGCAATGTCCGGCAGAACGGCCTTGTCCACATGCTCATGGAAGTCGGCGCTCCAGCCTTTGCCGATTGCTGCTGTGCGCAGCAGCTTGCCGCTGGCCGAATCGCGGATTTCCAGCGTACCGCTGCGGCGCAGGCTCAGCAGATAAGCTTGATCGGAGGAGACGGCTTGGCGAATTGAAGGCTCGATCTCCATCGTTTCGTAGGCATACGGCTCATGGCTGACGTCCAGCTTGTACAGGAGAGGCAACGTGCCTTCCGTGTAGCCCCAGAGCACGCGATTCTTGCCTGTGAGGAAAGCGGCGACCCGTTGCTTCTCCGGGTAATTGATGTGTGCGACGGCCTTTGCCGTCTCCTCGCCCTGCGTACCGACCACCAGCGTTTCGTTCTGGCAGCCGAAGAACAAGCGGTCTGTCTGCTCATCCTGGGCGATACCGTGCAGCACCGGGCAGCCGGCAATTCGCGTCTTTTCCTTGCCGGTCTCCAGATCAAGCACCTGCACGAAGCCTTGCTGCAGATGACCGACATAGAGCAGACCGTCCACCACGGCATAGTGGTAATGGGCGTTGCCTGCCAGCGCGAGTTTGCGTACCGTCAAGCCGTCGAGGGAGTCAAGGTCGCCGTCAAGCAGCAGCAGCTCCGCCTTGGACTCGTTGGCGATCGACGGCAGGTTGCCGACGGGATGGGAACTGTCGGGCGAGTAGCCCTCGAAGGTACGGGAGATAAACGGAGGACGGGCGCTGCCGGTCTCCGGATCGAATCCGGTGTTTACGACGGTTACATAATCCTTATCCGTATTGCGTCCGCGCGTCACAAACAGATGGCGGGCATCTGGCGCGAGGGCGAGACTCATAATAGAAGCCGGAGTAGACAGTCGAGATAGAGTTCTACCGCTCGGAAGATCGACTGTGACGAGATCACCCGTCGTGCTATCGGCAACGAATAGTCTGGCTTCAGCGGAGGCAATCTCAGGGACGCGCTCGACCGTGCCGTGTGCCATGGCGGGGATGGCGGACAAAAGCAGAAATAAAGAAGAAAGCAGAAAGGGCATCAAACGCATCATGAAACAAAATCCTCCTTATTCGTAATAATTACTATTTAATAAACTACAGTTTTCACATCTTTGTCAAGAAAAAGTTTCGAACCCATTTTAAGCGAACGAACAGATTACGACGATAATTCGTATAGATGACCCGTAAAGAATAGGAGATGTTATTCGACTTATAGATGTAGAAGATGAGGAGGGGTGGCGAATAGGAGTCAGCAAACTCATTGGCGACGCTCTTTAATCCACGGCCAGTGGTGTATAGCTCGAATATCTTTCGGACGATAATGGCTTCTTCCGGCACAACAGCAACCGCTTTAGACCGCTTTTTGGTTAGGTTGTAGGGGGCGGGAACTACCCGATACCCCAGCGGGAGCTTACCGTTGTGTTCTCCTTTCTTGGCTCTCGGGGTCATTCCCATTTTTACGTTATTGACAATCGTATTTCGTTCTGAAGGGCGAACTTCCCCATAGATGTGCTGGTGTCAAAGTTTTCCGAGAAGGAACGGAAGGTGAGGTTCTGCTCTGGACTCGGCCCTCTCGACACTCCCTAACCCCCACCTCCGGATTTTACTAAAAAGTTCGCGCTTGAAACTAAACTCTAAATCGCGTCGAGTCTGATTTAAAAAGCAAAAACCCGAAATGGGCTCCGGATTTCGATTGATCAATGTATTTTTTTATATATTTCTTTGTAAGATCTTTTATTTATTTTTTAGATAAGAAAGTTAATAAATAGATGAAAGATCCATAGGATTCCTAATAAGATCATGCCAATTTTTTCCCGTTCTGATTTATACTTTTTTTTGTAAACGATATACAGGATTAAAATTGGCCATACAACAAGAAGCACATAACTAATCCCCACACAAATCACCCCAATACGAGTTATTGCTCAATATGTTTTTGTTGTATTAATGTATGTTAATGAGCAAACAAATGATGAGTTAGTATCAATAAAGCGAACGAATGAAATGCTTATTTTCGGAGCGAGGCATTATATCGGTGAGTGTATACAAACCATGTCATACTTGCTGTTAATAATGCCGACGAAATCAAAGCTGTAAGAACACTATATGTTTTCCAAACAAGTATCGTTGACCAATCCAATGCACAGCACATTATACACTGGACAATCGTAGCAATCAGCAAAATAGCTGTTACGATTATTCGTCCTTTTGTCATTGGTTGCCGCTCATTCGTTTTCCTTCTGCGTAATCCCAAGAGAAAGAACAGAACAGCCAATAGGCAAAGAATAATTGTGGCAGACGACAAAAAGATGTCCAAAAGCTGTGTGCCGCTTATTCCATAGGACTGCGTCAGATTCCCGTCTAATATGTCTTTAACTTTTAGTACCATGTCTCTATTGATATTCGCGCCGTTGGTCAGCAAGCAGATGGCTGTTTGTTCATTTAGCAGTATGACCACTTCGGTTCCGAAAGCGGGATTGCCCCCTGGGTGCTCTATCCTCGTTTGGTTGGCGTTTACCGACCAGCCCGCCGCATAATACATGTCATTGACAGCCGGAACAGACCGATCACCCTGATGTGATTTTTCGATAACCGTATGGAATATTTCGGGTATGTCCTGCACCATCCCCATCTGTATGCCCATCCAACGCGCCATATCTTTTGTAGAGGAAATGATGTAGCCTGCGGGTTTATTCCCGGCATAATCCGGCGCGTTATATGGAGTTGTCATAAAAAAAGAAGAACGGTAGCCCTGTGCCAACTGTCCGGTGGCTTGAGCATCTTCTTTATAAACATACGTCTGGTGAAGATTCAGTGGCTGAAATACCTGTTTCTTCATAAAGTCTTCATAGCTTTGGCCCGACACCATCTCAATAACCAGACCTAATACGTCATAATTAATAGTTCCGTAATTATACTGCTCACCAGGATAGAACGACAATTTAGAATCTACGAGCATTTCTACGGTTTTTTGCAACATATCCGGCGTATTGCCTTGTGGAATGTTTTGACTGTGACTGCCATTTGTTAAGCCGCTAGTATGGTGTAAAAAGTTATTGAGCGTCACACTTTGCATATCAACTTGTTTCCCCTGATACTTTAACGTAAACCAAGGCAAATATTTCTGGATAGAGTCTGACATGGACAGCAGTCCTTGTTCTTCCAGCAGCAGAATACCCATGCCGGTAAAGGCTTTACTTACCGAAGCCAGCTCATATAGAGTATTTTCACTTGCCGACAGTCCCTTTTCACGATCTGCGTACCCGGAAGAAAAGTAGAGCACTTCATTGTTCGCAAGTATGGAGATGGATATTCCCGGAACACCCGATATACGGCTTGCATCATTCAGCAATGTTTGTATGGAATCAGATTGCGAATCTGATAATGCATAACTTGGTGTTGCGAATCCGGTGAACAGTATAAGTAATGCAATCATAAAGACAATATTTTTTTTCATAATCTCTCCATTCCGAGAAAACTCCCGTACGGAAAATATAACCGCAGTACACCTTAAGGCCCTAAAGTGTAATAAGATCTATATTATGAAGCTTATTATTGGAAAATCTTATTGTATGTGAAGAATCATACGATATAAAAAATTAGATTGCTATTATAATCTTCCACTTATGCTAGGAACGATATCATTGACTTTCATAGCCCCTCCCCCTCGGAGTTCTATTTTCTAAGCTTTAAGTGTAATGAAAAAGCGGCGATCCAAGACCGTAGTCTGAAGCTAACAATTTTATCATAGGAATGTGCAAAATGATTAGTTCTCGTCCAAATGATAAATGAGTTGTACCACACCGGAGGAGAACGTTCTTGTACTAACGATTTTTAAATTCAACCTCTGTTTTATATCCACAAACAGCGGTTTTCCTTCTCCCAAAACAACAGGGTGAACAGATAATCTAAATTCATCAACAAGTCCTAAATTGATAAAAGTCGTAATAAGACTTGCTCCACCATATAGCCAGATGTCTTTACCAGGCTTATTCTTTAATTCATTTACTTTTTCAAGAATACTGTCATTTATGAATATTGCTTTATTATCCGTCCCCTTTTGCGTCCTGGAAAACACATATTTCTCTTTACTATGAACCAATTCCCAAAATTCTTTTTCAGAATCCGTTTGTTCAATTTCCGGAGTAAATTCTCCCCATAAATCATAGCTTTTTCTTCCATATAATATGGTATCAATTTGATTTAAAAAATGATTAAACCCCATCTCAGAGTCCATAATGCACCAATCAACTTCACCCTTTTTTCCTTCAATAAACCCATCTAAAGTAACAGCTAAATCTAAAATTATTTTACGTTTCATGAGTTGTTACTCCTTTCATTAATCTAACACCCATTATAGACCTCATATATGTCACCTTATGTCATATTGGATATGGAGGTATGAATGTTGTTTCTAGGCAACAGATGTGGCCCGAACGTTAAACTCCTAACGGGTAACGATAGTTTATCCAAGTTCGTTCACGTAGAGGGTTAATGTTATAATGAAATCGTTTCATATTACATTAACAAACTAAGGATAGATCGAATATGAAATTCAAACGGACTTTTGCGAGCTTTTTGGAATTACAAAATAATGGAGGGTTATAAATGAAGTACTTTTACGGAGTATTATCTTTATTGGGACTCGTCTTGCCCTATTCGCAATTTATCCCTTGGATCGTGCGCAACGGCTTCGATTTGACTCTTCTATTTGAAGCCATAACCAGTACGCGTATCGGAGCTTTTGCATGGATGGATGTTTTAGTTACCGCGATCGTGCTTATGGGATTCATTCTGTTAGAAGGCACCAGAAAGAGAATGAAATATTTATGGCTGCCGATGGCAGGTACGCTACTGGTAGGTCCTTCACTGGGTCTTCCCTTGTTTTTGTTTCTTCGACAATTACACCTGGAGAAAAGCATTCTAAAATAACATCAAAGATGGGAAAAGAAACAGGGTTAGACGAATCAGTTTAAAGTGTTCATGTGATATTTGATTTCTTCGGTTAACCGAATGGCCGGCCTGTCATGCAAGTTATCCTGCATCATCGCTTTCTAACAAGGAATAAAAATCATCGCGGTCTTCATCATCGAATTTGCCGATTGTCCGTACCCTGACAAATTCATGTCCGCCATTCATGTCTATTTCCTCGCCATACCTATTGTAGAGCGCGATCATATTGCCATCCCGATTCAACTCCATGTACCCGTAGCATTCTGCTTCGGGCGTTTTGTCGTAAAGGAGCATAAATCTGATTTTGTCCACTCTGTTCATGCAGAACCTCCTTTTCTGTCTACCCGTTCCCATTGCCTGAAGAAAATTTTACGTGAAACTGGATGATTTGGAAAAAGCGAAAATGCCTCTCGTTCTCGGAAATTCATTCCTAATTCGAAACTATTAGTGGGGCGCCCCCGTTTTCTCGCTCATTCACGCATTATCTCTTGACAGGATGGGGTTTGGGGATTATGATATCGTGCCGGTCAACTCAATGAGGTAATGATGATGAGGTCATCAAACGTTTTCACTATTTCAGTGGGAGTGCAGTTCTACTCCTTTTCTAGGGTATAATACTAGTAGAGAAACTTGTGTATTGAGACGGGTTCTTGAAGAAGGAGATCGTATGACATTTGAACAATTGCAGTTGATACCCCCGATTATTAAAGCAATAGCTAAGGAAAATTATACGCAGCCCACGCCTATCCAAGAGCAGGCAATTCCCCCAGTGCTGGCAGGCCGTGACTTGTTTGGCTGCGCCCAGACAGGGACCGGCAAGACAGCGGCCTTCTTGCTGCCGATCATCCAACTGCTGAGTACACAGCAGGGTCCCCCGAAAGGCAAGCGTGTTATACGCTCACTGATCCTGACGCCTACGCGTGAGTTGGCTATTCAGATTTCCGACAATGCCAAATCTTACGGATGTTTCACGAATCTGCGCTGCGGCGTGATCGTGGGCGGTGTCACGCAGAGGGCTCAGGAGCAGTTGTTGGAGAAAGGCACGGACATTCTGATTGCCACGCCGGGACGGTTGATCGACCTGATGAACCAAGGGTTCGTTGACCTGCGTCACGTGCAGATTCTGGTGTTGGACGAAGCCGATCGGATGCTTGATATGGGCTTCATTCATGATATGAAGCGAATCATTGCCAAGCTGCCGGCCAAGCGGCAGACGTTATTCTTCTCTGCGACGATGCCGTCTGAGATCACGTCGTTGGTTAACACTTTGCTGAAGAATCCGGTGAAAATCGAGATTACTCCTGTTTCCTCAACGGCGGAGCGGATTAAGCAGGTCCTCTATTATGTGGACAAGCCGAATAAACTGCCGCTGTTAATCGATCTGCTGCAGGATAAGTCGATCGCGAGCGCTATCGTGTTCACCCGTACGAAGCACGGTGCGGACCGGGTAGTGCGAGGCTTGACGAAAGCGAAGATTACTGCGCAAGCGATTCATGGCGACAAGTCCCAGAATGCCCGACAAGCGGCGCTGAATAACTTCAAAAGCGGTGCGACACGCTTGCTGGTGGCGACAGACATCGCGGCACGAGGCATCGACGTTGAGGAACTATCGCACGTTATTAACTTTAATTTGCCAAATATAGCAGAGACTTACGTACATCGGATCGGCCGTACTGGGCGTGCGGGCTTAAGCGGGATCGCGATTTCGTTCTGCGAGAACGAGGAGATTCCTTATCTGAAGGAAATCGAGAAGCTGACGAAGCAGAGAATCCCGGTGATTGCCGATCATCCTTACCCGATGACCCTTACGAAGCCGGAACCTGCGACGGTCACGGTGGACCGAGTCAAAGTCAATAGTGCGCCATCCAAGGACGATACTCGCGGACATAGCGGCGAGGCTGGCCGCCGCCGTAGACGGCGATCCAATGCTGGAAAGTAAGAAGGGAATAATATGATGATAAAAGTTGAACGCTTGTCCTTCTCATTTCCGCAAAAAGAACTTTATAACAACATTTCATTTACGTTAGAGGAAGATCAACATTGCGCTTTTATTGGAACAAGCGGCAGTGGGAAAAGTACATTGATTGATATCCTGATGGACCCGGAAAGATATCTATTCGATGGCAAATTAGAAATCGACCCCGATTGCACAATTGGATATGTAAGTCAGTTCTCAGAACTAGACAACACTAAAGAAAAAACAGTGTTTGAATATATAGGAGAACGATTTATAGAGATTCAAAATGAAATTCAAGCGATTTGCACGGAAATGGAAACTTCATCGGATATAGAACCGTTATTGGAAAAGTATCAATTCGCTTTAGACGCATTTGATGCAATGGGCGGGGAAGATTTTGAAAGCAACATTCATAAGCAGCTAAATCTGGCAAACCTCATGAAGCGAAGAGATCATCAGGTATCCGACCTGAGCGGCGGGGAATTCAAGCTTATTCAAGTGATGAAGGAAATGCTTAATCGTCCCGACTTCATGATTATGGACGAACCGGATGTATTTTTAGACTTCGAAAACCTAAACGCGCTTAAAAAACTGATTAATTCCTACAAAGGAATGCTGCTGGTTGTTACGCACAACCGATATTTATTGAATCATTGCTTTAACAAAATGATACACCTTGAAAATAGGGAGATCCAAGAGTTCGATGGGCGGTATATGGAGTATAATCTCTCCTTGCTTCAGACAAAAATCGAGTTGCAAGAGCTCGCAGTCGCTGAACAGGATGAGAGTGAAAGAAACGAGAAAATCATCCATAATCTAAGGGCTATTGCAACTTATAATGCAGATGCCTCTAGAGGTAGAGCGTTAAAAGCTAGAGTTAGTTATCAAGAGAGGTTGGAAGCGCGTAGAATTAAAGCGCCCTTCGTTGAGATTAAGCAACCGAATATCCGTTTCGATATGGATAATGAAATGGAAGACGCCATTGTTGTCAAGGTCCATGATTATAGCGTTGCTTTTGACGAGCTGCTTTTAGACAAGGTTAGCTTTGAGATAAAAACGACGGATAAAGTGGCCATTATCGGTCCGAACGGTACCGGGAAAACGACTTTACTACGAGAAATCTTTAGCAATAATCATGATTCAATTGAAATAAATACCGATGCTAAAGTGGCTTACCTATCTCAGCTCCAAGGCGAAATGCTAAATGATTCCAATACAATATTAGAAGAATTCATGGATACTGGGTTTAGCACTTATGATGAGGTTAGATCGTATCTTTCAAACTATGGCTTTGAAGGAGAAATCGTGAGTCAGAAGATAAAATCTTTATCCGGCGGAGAAAAAAACATCCTTCAATTGGCTAAAGTTTCTGCCAGTAGAGCGAACGTATTGCTTCTTGATGAACCGACAAGTCATTTAGACACCTATACACAAATCGCGCTGGAAAAAGCCATTGAAGACTATAAAGGCGCGATTCTCATGATTTCCCATGATTTCTATTCCGTTGTAAACGGTATGGATTATGTTCTAATCATTGAGGATAAGACGATCAGAAAAATGAGTATGCGAAAATTTAGACAGATGATTTATGCCAGTCATTTCGATAAAGACTATTTAGAAACGGAACAAAAGAAAAAAGCGGTTGAAATGAAAATAGAATTGGCTTTAAAAGATACTCAATTCGAACTTGCAAAAGGATGGGTTGACGAGCTGGAAGAGCTGATTAAGCTGCTGTAGATGGGGTGATCGCCATGAGCGTAATACGGTTGGAGAACGTCACGAAGAAGTATGAAGAGTCCATGATCTTCCGCGACATTTATTTTCGAGTGATGCAAGGGGAACGTATTGGCCTAATCGGACGGAACGGCGCCGGCAAGTCGACGGTATTTAAGCTCATCATGGGCAAGGAAGAGCCGACGTCCGGCAGAGTAGAAATAGATCCTCAGGTGCAAATCGGATATTTCTCGCAATTCTCGGAACTCAGCGGAGGCTTGTCCGTTCAACAAGAACTGGAAGCCTGCTTCGAGCAGGTTGCCCTTATTGAACGAGAGCTGCAAGAGGTCGGAGATAAACTGGGTGCGGTTACCGACGATAGCGAGATGAATGCGCTGCTGGCAAGACAAGCGGAGTTATTCGAGCAGATGGATCATCTCGATGGCTGGAACGTGTCCGTCGAGATTAATACGGTGCTTACGAAGTTGGGGTTCAATGACAGATCCCGCAATCAGCCAATCGATGAGTTGTCCGGGGGATGGCGTAACCGTGCGGCGCTCGCGAAGATGCTAATCGAGCTGCCTGATGTCGTTCTGCTCGACGAGCCGACGAACTACTTGGATATGGAAGGGATTGCATGGCTGGAGCAGTGGCTGTACCGATTCAAGGGAGCCATGATTCTGGTATCGCATGACCGGCAATTTATCGACAAGGTTGTCACGCGCACGATCGAGATCGAGAACTATCATTTTCAGGAATACGAAGGCAACTACACGGATTACGTCCGTAAGAAGAAGATGCGCAAGAAGGAGCTGGACCGCCAGTTCGAGTGGGAGGAAGAGCTGCTGCTCATGGAATCCGAGGCGATCGACGATCGCGCGAACCGGAAATCCGGTTCCAAGGACCGTCTCTCGCGGAAGCTGGCGGATAACAAGAAGCGGATAGAGCCGCATCCCGTTAACGTGCTGATTACCGACATCTACGAGAGGCTGCGCTTTCCCGACAAGCTATGCGAAGTGAAGGAGATCGGGCAGACCTACGAGGGCAGGCAGATCTTCGAGAACGTTAGCTTCGATATTCAGAAGGAAGATCGCTTGGTCATCGTGGGACCGAACGGAAGCGGGAAGTCCACGCTCATTAAGGCGCTTACCGGGCAGGAGAAGCCGGATTCCGGGGAGGTTGTTTGGGAGAAGGGGGTTAACTACGCCTATTTCAACCGGATGTGGGAGGAACTCGATCCTAAGGACACCGTCAGCCACGCGGTAAATACGTATGGATTGGGACTGGATGCTCCGCGCAAAAAGGTGAACAAATTCCTGGCTATGCTGCAATTCTCGGAGGCGGATCTGAGCAAGGCGATCGGCCATCTGTCCGGCGGGCAGAAAGCTCGGGTGGCGCTGGCTAAGTGTCTACTCTCGGGTGCGGCCGTTATCATTTTGGACGAGCCGACCAACCATCTGGACCTCACGAGCATACAAGTGATGGAGCAAGCTCTGATCCATTTTCCCGGTGCGGTTATTACGGTAAGCCATGATCGCTTCTTTATCGATAAGATCGGGACCAAGATGCTGACCTTCGATCCGGTAACGGGAGTGACCGAACAGAGCCTGTAAGAGAGAAGCCCCTAGACGGTAGCAAGCAGATAACATAAGGGTTGAAAGGCGGTGACATACGATGCAGTATGGAAAAATAATCGGTAAAGGCAATACAGCTACGGTATATGAGTGGGAAGAAGGTACGGTGCTTAAGCTGTTCGTTAAGGGTTATCCCAAAAGTGCGATAGAAAGGGAGTTTCTTAACGCTAAAGCAATCAATGCTATAAATTTTGCAAAACCCAAGGTATACGAAATCATTTGTATTGAAGAGCAGACAGGAATTATATACGACAGGGTGGAGGGGGAAACCCTGTTGAATTGGGTTTTGAAAACAGGCGACCTCCAAGAATGTGCCAAATATATGGCAAGGCTGCATAAGACAATTATTCAGAACAGCGTGAACAACGTACCGAGTTACAAAGAATTTTTAGAATCTAATATATTAAACGCTGCATCTGCTAATTTGATTGATCGAGAGAGAGCATTGGAAACCCTGGCTAAATTGAAAGATGGAGATACACTTTGTCATGGTGATTTTCATCCCGGTAATATCTTATTATCAAGCGGTCATACAATGGTTATAGATTTCATGAACGTATGCCATGGAGACTCCTTATATGATATTGCAAGAACTGTTTTCCTAATGGAGTACACACCAGTTCCACAAGATGCTGAAGATAGTGAAAGGTTACTGAGATTTAAGAAAACGTTAACTGATTTATATCTTGTGGAAATGAATGTTACCCGAGAAAGGATACAAGATTACCTATCTGTAATTATTGCCGCTAGAGTGGGTGAATGTCCTGAAGAGTACCGGTGAGATACATAAAGGGATTTTATAACCTGGACGGAGAGCTTTGACTTTCCGTCCTCTTCTATGTTTAATTTCAAACAAGTTTATCCGTACCACGACGGGGAAAATTAAACCGCTCCAAATGCGTGCGGCCATCCGAATAGGTATGCACCGCCCGAATCCCCAGAGGCAGGTAGGCTTTTCCGCAAGTAACGAAAGAAGTTGTGCCTGTTCCCCCATTGACAAATGAATGAATCGTTCATTATACTTGAGTAAGTTAATGAATGAACGAATCATTCATTATAACGAGGAGGAATTCTAAATGGACAGAATTCATCAAACAAATGATCCGAATGAAAGAGGAAAATATGTGGTGATTACCGGCGCGACGAGCGGAATTGGATTGGCGGCTGCCCGAGAGCTAGCTGCGAGAGGGGCGAACTTGGGTATTGTTGCGCGTAATACGACCAAAGCTAACGAGGTTGCGGATGGGATCCGGGCGACCTTCGGTAATCGGATCACGGTGGACGTCTTCATCGCCGACATGTCCTCACAGCGTTCGATCCGCCGCGCGGCAAACGAAATATTAGCGAAATGTCCCAAGATCGATATTCTGATCAATAATGCAGGTGCGATGTTTGTCGATCATAAGTTGACGGAGGATGGAATTGAGATGACCATGGCGGTCAATCATATCGCGCCATTCTTGTTAACGAGGCTTTTGCTTGATAGACTGATGCTGAGCGAACATGCTCGTATCATTACGACATCATCCCACGGCCATAAAATGGCTAGGCAAGGCATCGATTTCGACGATCTGAACGGCAAGCGTTATTTTGGTTTTTTTGGGAAGCTGAAGGGCGGCCCTAACTTCCGATACGGCGAGTCGAAGCTGGCGAACATCTTGTTTACCACAGAACTGACGCAACGATTGAAAGGCACGAATGTGGCAGCGTATAGCTTCGATCCCGGACTTGTCGCCACGAATTTCAATCGGGACAACGGATGGATGGCCCGGATGACGACGAACGTAATGATGTGGTTCGCCAGAACACCCGAGAAGGGTGCAGAGACGTTGGTATGGCTGGCGGATACCGACAACAAGAACTTGGAGAATGGACGTTACTACGTCGATAAACGTGTGGGGACGCTGTCAGTACAGGCAAGAAACGTGGAAGCAGCGAAGAAGCTATGGGAAGCGAGCGAGGAGCAGATCCTTTTGTCGCAGGCTTAATGCGAGACTAACGTACGAAAAAGGAAGAAGGATAACCTATGCCAAGAATAGAAAAAACGCAATCTGAACAAGAACGCAAGGATCAGATCAAAAAGGCGGCGCTTAAGATATTTGCGGAAAAAGGTCTCGTCGGCACGAAAATGAGCATGATAGCGGAGGAGGCCGGGATTAGCCAAGGTTTATCGTACCGCTACTTCGCATCCAAAGACGAGATCTTTGCGCTTCTCGTGGAAGAGGCGATCGAGGAATCCCGAAAAGCCATTCGGGATATCGCAATGTTCTCCGGTTCGCCTCTTGAGCAAATAAAGGCGTTTACGCTTCAAATGTTGGATGAGAACCACAAGCTATATTTCCTGCTCGTTCAACAGGCGTTAACGTTGGAAGCCGTTCCGAGTAAGGCGAGGGAAGCCATCGAGAGGTATTCCCCACAGGAAACCATCGAACAGATTATCCCGATCTTTATCCGAGGGCAGCAAGAAGGAGTATTCTCGGAGGGCGATGCTTACAAGCAATTGATTCTATATTTTTCGGTTATTAACGGTCTTATACTTCAAGACGCCAAGGTAATCGGAATGGATTGGATACAGGAAGTCGATCGTTTGCTGAACATATTGACGAAATAGAGATCGTCGTGGTTAAGGGAGCTTTCCTTATCGGAACGAGATGCCGATTCACTAAAAAGGAGTTGATTCGTTTGTACGGATGGTTGCTAGTGTTGCATATATTCGCTGCGGTAGCAGTGATCGGTTCAGCCTTCATGGTGCCTATTATCCGCAGATCGGCCAAAACGACTGACCAGCTTCGCTTTATTTTAGATATTACGTCCAAGCTTGCCTTGTTTACTAAAATCGGCGGCACGGTACTCGTGCTGACTGGTATTTGGTTAATGTTTATTGCCAAAATGGGGCTCACTGAAATGTGGCTAAATCTCTCTATTCTATTATCGCTTATCTTAATTGTCACCATTGTCGGTTTGATCGAACCGCGTACAAAACGGCTCGCTCAACTCGCATCCGAAAGGCAAGGGTATGAATTATCCGTCGATGTCGGGCTGGCAATGCGGAGAATTTCGCCTATGGAGACGACTGCCCAACTGCTGTCCCTAGCGGTAACCGTACTGATGGTCATTAAGCCGATGTTTTAAACGCTGGTGTAACCAGAAGTGCGGGACACTATAAGTGACGGCGGAAAATTAACGGACAGAATTTAAAATCCCCAAGTGTTGACATAAAACTTTACCCTATGCTAGCATACACTTAACTGATACGAACGGAGGGGTTACGTGTGTTAAACTAATTCTTCGATATTCTTTGCACAATTAATGAAATAGTGGTTTAAGGCTATTTTGTGTGCATAATAATCGAAGAATGGTTTGCCTTCACGGTAACCCGATTTAGTTATATGTAATGGAGATCAGAGGTAACTCTGCTTTCCTTTCATATAGGCTGGATTTAAAGAAACTGTAATGAACCATATTGTGATCTATCCGGTGACTTGACTGCGAGTTATCCATAGGGGAATCACATTGTTGCGTTCATTTCCAATTTCTTATTCGATTACAGATGCACAGGCCAATAGCCTGTGTTTTTTCTTTTATCCGAAAACATTGGAGGATTCCATATGAACGAACGATTAATCAAGATAGATGGAATTGAGATATGTACAGACAGTTTCGGGGAGTCAGCTAATCCGGCCATTTTGCTGATTATGGGGGCCCAGTCCTCAATGATATGGTGGGAGGAGGAATTCTGCCAGCGCCTGGCGGATGAAGGTCGTTTTGTCATTCGTTATGATAACCGAGATGTTGGACGTTCAACAACTTACGAACCGGGTCAGCCGAATTATACTTTTGAAGATATGGCGGATGATGCCATTAGAGTATTGGATGCTTATAAGGTTGAGCAAGCGCATATCATAGGTATGTCCATGGGCGGTATGCTGACCCAAATGATTGCTCTGCGGCATCCGGAGAGAGTTCTAACGATTACCCTCCTATCAACGTCCAATTTTGCTCCGCATCTCCCCCCGATGGAAGAGAAGGTTATGGAATTTTTCTCGAATATGGGGGCAATAGATTGGACAAACGAACAATCGGTAGTCGGGTTCGCGATTGGCAGATCAAGGATCCTCGTAGGTTCAAAGCATCCATTTGATGAGAACAAAGTTAGTGTATTGACTAAAAAAGAATTTACAAGGAGCAAAAACCCGGCTAGCATGACTAATCACGCCTTGCTGTCAGGCGGAGAGTCCTATCTGGCCAGAACAAGGGAAATCGACGTACCCGCTCTGATTATACACGGTACGGAAGATCCCATTATCCCTTATGACCATGGGAAAAACCTTGCTAACGAGATTCCAGGTTCGGTGTTACTGGCCTTAGAGGGAACTGGGCATGAACTTCATTACGATGACTGGGATATTGTAATTGATTCTATTGCAAAGCACACTTCAATACAAAATTAGTTAACTAAAGACGATTGAATCACCGATTAGGCCGCCGAATACTTCGGTGGCCTTTCCGCACTGGCATGCCGTTAAATGCAGAGCTTCCTATAAATATCTAAAGTAGCCCATCACGCTAATAAGGGATGATAGTTTGAATAACAGTGGAAGCAGAGGCCACTTGCCGCAGTAACTGAAAAGAAAGATTATCAAGATGACAGCAAAGTAGAAGGACAATTCAACGAAATCTTGAATTTTTTATTGATATTCTATTTTTCTCTAAGAGGGGTTAACTAATGGTGTGGAAGAACTATATCAAATCCATTTCGGAAGAGTATTTTTATAGAGATCCGGCAAACGATGTGGAATTGGCACTAATTAAAGAAAAGCTTAATGTGGAGTTGCCCGAAGAGTTATTGCAATTATTTCAAGAATCAAATGGAGTGTTCGATGAATATCAGTGTCCATTAATTTGGTCCATTAACCAAATCGTAGAGGATAACCTGCATTATCGATCTGAAGAATATAAGGGCAGATATATGCCCTTTGATCATCTTTTGTTTTTTTCTGATGCGGGAAACGGCGACTTATTCGGCTATGCCATATTAAATGGGGTGATTCAAACGAACAGAATCTATGTTTGGAATCATGAAGATGATAGCCGTTCTTGTGTTGCGCCCTCTTTAAAATACTTTATTAAAGGTTGGATTACTGACGAGATTTCTATTTAAATGGAAGATCACAAGGATGAAAGGCTGCTGGATTAATCGGCAGCCTGTTCAACGGGTAGGATGAAACTTTAATGAAGTCCGAATTCGTTAAAAGGGCTTAGACGGCGAACGAGGTAACCTCGAACAGAATGCCGTCAAGCGCTTTGAAGTAAAGCGTGTAACCTCCACGCATCGACTTCGGACTATTTTCCTTGCTAGCAAGTCCCGCAGACATAAGCTTAAGGAAAAATTGATCCACATCTTCCTTCGTATCCACGTAGAACCCGACATGGAACCCCTCGGGATAAATCGGATTCTCGCCTCGTAAGGCCACCAACTGGCTTAAGACGAGCGTAAACCCCGCCTGGTCCTTCATAACTGCAATCGCGTCACCTTTCCGATCTGCAAGCTCAAAACCGAATATATCAGCGAAAAAGGTAACTGCCTCCGACATATTGTTTACGCACAAGTTCAGATGGTTTAGCTTCATTTTTTATTTCCTCCGTTATTCTAATGGTATTAGATTAATCTAATGGTATTAGAATATGCTTCTATGCTATACTTGTCAAGTGAAAGGGTGAGCCCATTGGCCAGGAAAACTCGTACAACCAATACTCCGCTGGACCAGACAAGAATTATTCAGACCGCGTTGCAATTGCTGGACGAGATCGGCCTCAAGGAATTAAGCATGAACAAAATCGCGAACAAGCTACAGGTGAAAACCGCATCACTTTATTATCATATCCAAGACAAGGACCAGCTGATGGGACTGCTGACCGATCGAATAAGCAGCTCTATGGAGTGGCCGGAGTCGTCCCTATCTTGGAGGGAGCAGCTTGGGCTCTGGGGGGAGTCTTTCCGTAAAGTCCTTCTCTCACACCGGGATACGGTGGATCTGTTCAATTCCAGTATAGCCTCGGGCTATGATCGCCTTAAGCAGGTAGAGAGGCTATACGCCCTATTGTCATCTATCGGTTTCCCGGACCAGCAGGTGCCATGGGTAGCTTCAATTTTGAAAAATTACGTTCTCGGATTTGTTGGAGAAGAGGTAAGGTTGCGGTTAAATGTCGAGCAGGGTGCCCTCTCGAGTGCGGAGCTAAGCGAACGCTATAACCAATATTATAGTCAACTGCCGTCAGAGGAGTTCCCTACGGTAATCCGCCTGGCTTCGTACACGACGAACTCCGATTGGGCGAAGGAGTTCGAGTTCGGACTTAATGTTCTGACAGAGGGGCTGGCGGCTAAGCTTCAGTAGAATTTACATTGGATACCTACACGGATGAGTTTAATTAGAGCCGTCTTTACCTTTTAGTTACACAAGGCAGGGTTGGACTGTCTGATCAGCCGACGAAATTTGATAAACGATACGACCCTCCATGGAATGAGGTATCCAAAGGCTACCATCATGAATAATGTCATTAAAGCTTGGGGGTCCATGTCGGATAACTCCTGGCGAAGAGCAAATCGTATGATCAATATACCGATGAAAGCCGCAATAAATCCCCAATTTTTCTGCGCATATATCAGGTTGTCTTCTCTTACCTCGTAATTGGTGGTCCAAATCAATGGGATCGAAAACACGATGCCTAGTCCAAAGGCTGCCCCAACAGCCCAAGCTGGCTCATTCAGGTTAAATAGAAGTGTGAATCCAGGAAGTGTGAATAACAGAGGAATCAACAGTCGAATTCCACTGCCTCGTATTGGACGGTACATGCTTCGCATTCTTCTCCATAATACCAAAGCGGCTATTGCAGCGATTATTACATAAATGGAGCTTCCATTCATTTTCGTTCACCTCATATGTTGGATACACTTATATTACTTACTTTTACATATCCACGAGTAGTGACAGCAGTCATTAACCCGAATGACCAAAGTCATATTGTAGCATTCCGGATAGCAAGGCTGCATGGCCGGAATTAGTGCTTTGACAAAGGTTGTCTGCGCCAATCTTCCGCAGTATCGTGGGTTCAAATGGAAACAAGGCGGTGGCTCTGACATTGTTAGGAACTGATGTCACAGTGGTGGACTTTTCCTCAGAAAATAAAAAGTATGCCTTGGAACTGGCGAAAGCTTCAGAGGTCCAGATACAGTATGTTTTGTCCGACGTACTTATGAGCTGTTAGAGTTGTCGTGGGGGGAATGGAAGCCAGTCATTTTGCTTCAACTGATTTCCAACGGCACACCATATGAGGACATCGATTGCGACCTGTACGGATTTTTTTTGCTGTGCCTTGTTTCGCTCTGTTCTATTACGTAATTCATGCAAACCCAAGCCCCTATGTGGACTTGGGTTTGTTTTTTATGGCTAACACGTTTGGCTATGTAACAATCCTTGTAGAAAAGGAGAGGAAAGCACTAAAAGAAACTTAATGAAGAAAGAATGTCGATTAGCGGTTTATTTGTTCGTTGTGTTAATAGCGGTAAATCGATCGCACAGCCGAAAGGACGGGTATGAAAATGGGGAAAATCATCATGCAGCAATTCATTACGTTGGATGGCGTCATGCAGGCGCCTGGCGATCTCAATGAATTCGAATATGGAGGATGGCAGCTGCCATATGTTGGCGAGGAGCATCTAACCTTAATTATCGAGCAAGCCTACGCGGTTGAAGCGCTCCTCCTGGGGCGTAGAACATACGAGAGTTTCGCGGCAGCATGGCCTTCGGCGACCGGCATGCGAGGGTTGGCCGATCGGATGAATGGCATATCGAAGTTCGTGGCTTCGAGAACCTTGAGCCAAGCGGATTGGAATGCCACCATCATCCATGGTGACGCGACCGAAGAAGCAGCGAAGCTCAAGCAGGAGCTTAGAGGAGACTTGCTGGTCGTCGGCAGTGGCGATCTAGCACAAACGCTGATGAACAATCATCTCATCGACGAATACCGACTCTGGGTCCACCCTGTAATCTTAGGTCGCGGACAACGGCTGTTCAGAGGGGAAAGCGAGAAGGCTGCTATGCGTCTCATGGATTCCAAAGCGCTAAAATCAGGTGTCACGATTCACACCTACCAGCCCGAGATAATGAATTAAAAAAAATTTGCGAGTGTGTCGAAATTGCCGTTATCGGTTCGTCGTCTAAATAGAAGGTCAAAATATCTGCCCGCGAGGGAATGAGAGGGGAAGAAAATTACTATGGTTACAAACAAGCGGCATATGAAGGGGATTCGTCTGCTTCTGATGTGCGGGGTTGTTTCAGCGCCTCTGTTCTACCTTGCAGCCATTATTCAATCGTTTACCCGTGTAGGATTCGATATTAGACGGCACGCCATCAGTACCCTTACATTGGGGGATGCGGGATGGATTCAAAGCGCTAATTTCTTCATTACAGGATCGCTTGCTGTATGTGCAGCGATTGGAGTGTGGCGTCTGCTGCGCGGGCGAATGGGAGGCACGTTAGGGTCGTTGCTCATTGGAATCTATGGGATTGGCATGATCCTGGCAGGTCTGTTTCGTCCAGATCCTGGCCTCAGCTTTCCCCCAGGTGCCCCTGCGGAAATACCGACATCGATGAGCGGCCATGCAGCACTTCATTCCGTGGCGTTCTTTACAGCCTTTATTTGTTTAATTGCAGCAGGCATCGTTTTTGCACGTCGGTTTGCTGTACAAGGCGAGCGTGGTTGGAGTATCTATTGTATTGCTTCTTGTATTGTTGCGCCTGTGCTTATCATGATTGGCTCAAGCATCGCGAGTTGGATTGGCGTTATTATGGGGTGCGCCGGAATTGTTGCTTTCGGTTGGGTTTCGGTTCTTGCAGCTAGACTACGTGCTGAAGCTCTTGTAGCAGTATAACCCAGACTAAGAGGATTATAGATATTACTACTCTAAAGGAGCGTATGAAGTATGAAACAGGAAGTAACCGATTTTATCGAGGCGTTAAAAGAACCGTGGCACAAGGAATTTTCCGTCTGTCTGCGTGAAGTGGTTCACCAAGCGATTCCCAATGTACATGAGCGTATTCAGTATAAGAAGCCTCACTTTTTGAAAAATGGAAAATATGCCGCAGCTATCTCGACAGCGAAAGAAACCGTTAGTTTCACCATTTTTAATTGTTCAGAGTTAACATTCCCGGAGGGCGTGTTCGATGGCCCTGCGGAAAGAAAAACATTGAAGCTGCGTAAAGAGGATACGTTCGATTCAGAACAATTGGTGTCGCTGCTCAGACAGGCTTCAAACTCGCTGTAGCTGTAAATGCGCCGCAGGCAAAGTTGCGATAGACGGAAATTGGTAATCCCGGCACACATGTATAGCGCCAAAATATTATGAAGAAATTCCATCTTTACAAGACTTCTGGGGCGTGACGATTATAGGAGCAAGCACTATTCTGATGCCTGCCCTCAAGTTTGAGCCCATCGATTCCGTCGTCATTCAGGTTAGACATGAACTCGGCTGCCTTTGTCCAGAAAAGCGGTAACGATGAACCCGTTCCTATTATTACCCGATAAGAGGAACCGATCGCATTCTTCAAGGGGAATGATCGTAGAAGTCCCCGTCTCCGCCGCTACATAATAAATCTCCGCGAATGACCGCTCATCCTCGAAGATAAGATGGTTCTTTTCGTAGGGATAGGCTTCAAGCTGATCGATATACTCTTCCAGGCACCAATCGTTCCGCTCCATAATTTCCGAGTGAGGATAGCCCAGATAACGGAAATGCCACGGCTCGCAAGAAATTCGTGTCAGGGACTCCTTGCCTTCCTTATAACGCTGGACAAACCCATACCGGGCGGCAAGCTGCTTAAAGCGCTTATAAACGCCGCTGTCAGGGAATGACGGGGCGATGAAATCCACATCCTTGTTCCGCTTGCCGACGTCGATAGCCAGCCCCGTCTGATGTTCGCTTCGATCTGGCAATGCGACATAACGTGCGGTGTATTCGGCCCCATTATCAGCTAGTGAAGATTCATAAATCTCCTCTTGCTCTATTTTCGTTCTATAGCCGCTGACAGCGATAACCTCGTTCATTCCCTGACAAGCCTCAAGCAGATTCGCCAAATTCCGCAAACAGGTTCTATCTAGCCGCATTCCGTCGTGCAGCGTATGGATAGCCGGAATCGTGCTAAGCGGCAACAAACGGTCGGAAGAACTCGTCTGCCGAATGGGATGCTCGCGATTGATCAAGACCAGATGTCCTTGGTGGATTTCGGAATTAGCTATTTGTACGGTGGAGTACGTCAAATGACGGCCTGTTCGACTTCGCTCCATCTGATTTGGTTGTCCCATTTTGCGTGATCCTCCTCGGTATCGGTATAGATTCTTGCAACTCTGACGCCAAGCGAAGCGGAGATTTCCTGTGCCACGATTCCGATATGGGCGGCAAGCTCCGCAAACGTAATTCGCTGCTCGCCCTGAAGTCCGATCAAGGTTACAAGAGTACCCTCTGAGCACGGTCCCGGAAGCTTGACCATCAGCTGGTCCATGCAGATTTTGCCGACAATCGGGGCGCGCCGACCTTCAATCAGCACCTCTGTGCCTTGCATCCGCTGCGTCCAACCGTCGGCATAGCCGATCGGCACCGTTCCGATCCATTCGTCCTCTTCGGCATGGTACGAATTGTCGTACCCGAGATATTCGCCTTTGGCCAGCTTTTTCACGTGGACCAGACGGCTATGCAGGCTTAAAGCCGGCTCCAGCTTGACGGATCGAACGAGCTGCTCTGGATAAAAGCCATACATCGCCGCTCCGATTCGAACCATATCCATCGCCAGATGGGGGAACCTTAGCGCCGCAGCGCTGCCCGCGCAATGGTAATGCCGGATCTTCAAGCCGGACGAAACTGCCCATTCCTTCATCTCGACGAAACGAGCGGTCTGCCTTTCCAGGAAAGCGGTGTCTGCCTGACCTGCTGTCGCGAAATGGGTGTAGAAGCCGTCCACTTCGACGTCCTCCGCGCTCAGCCACGGAACGAGCTCTTCCCATTCCTTCCTCGACCGAATGCCGATCCGCCCGAGTCCCGTATCCAGCTTCACATGAACCCGAAGCTTCCCCGCCGAAGAGTAAGGCTTAAAGACACGGGCCTCGGCAAACCAATGGGCACTTGTGACGGTCAGTATCAAGTCGAGCTTCAGCGCCAGTGGCGTCCGTTCCGGTCGAATGGGGGTCAATACGAGAATCGGCAGCTTCATGCCGGCATCGCGAAGCCGAACCGCCTCTTCCAGATAAGCGACCGCCAAATAATCCGCCCCCGCCTGTTCGGCCGCCGCAGCCGACTCGAGGTCGCCGTGCCCATACCCGTTCGCCTTCACGACGGCCATCAGCTTGACCGAATCCGGCAGCGACTTGCGGATTTTCCGCATATTCTCGCGAATGCGGCTCAGACTGATATCGGCCCACGTGTCACTTAGCATTCCGACCACCTCGCTCATCTGGCTCAACTTGTTCACCTCGCATAGCGAATCGTTTGTTTGGCTTCATGACGGGCAACGGCATGACCAATCAGCTTCTCGATCAGCTCGGAATAGGAAGTTCCGTCGGTACGTTCCCACATGACCGGATACATGCTGAAATTCGTAAATCCGGGTAAAGCGTTAATTTCGTTGAGGAACCATTCGCCATCTCCGTCAAGGAAGAAGTCGACGCGAGCGAGGCCCTCACAGCCATGGGCTTGGTAGGCCAAGATGGCCAGTTCACGAACTCGCGAGGTCAGGCCGTCCGCCAGCTTGGCGGGAATCGACATCGCCAGCCGCTTGTCCATGTACTTGGTTTCGTAATCGAAGAAAACGTGATCATGGATGAACTCGCCGGGCAACGATGCCAGGGGCCTTTCATTGCCGAGGACGGCTACTTGAATTTCCCTGCCGTCCACTTCGCGCTCGATTACGAGCTTCTTATCGTAGGAGAACGCCTCGCCGATACCGGTTAGGAGCTCCACTTGGTTTGTACACCTGCTGATGCCGATGCTGGAGCCTAGGGAAGCCGGCTTCACGTAGCAGGGATATCCAATACGATTCTCCACTTCACTCAGAATCGCTGTCTTATCCGATCTCCATTCTTCGAATCGGCAAGCCATAAATTCCGTCTGTCGAATGCCCGCTTGGGCCAAGACCTGCTTCGACATCGCCTTGTCCAAGGTAAGCGCGGACGACAGCACGCCGTTCCCGACGTACGGAACGTTCAACAGTTCCAGCAGGCCTTGCACCGTGCCGTCTTCCCCGTTAGAGCCGTGCAATAACGGCAGAACGACTTTGGGACCGGGCAAAGCCATCATGCCCGACAGGATTTCGCCGATGGACCGAGCCGGGTCGCGAAGCTCGGGCTGCGCAATTAACCGTTCGACCGTCAATCCCACCTTGGAAAGTTGGCCGGGCGTGCACCACAAGCCGTCACGAGTAATGTAAACGGGATAAGCATCGAAGCGGCTTTCGTCAATGGAATGAAGGACCGTAACCGCTGTTTTTAACGACACTTCGTGTTCGACGGATTTGCCTCCGTACAGAACGTATAGCTTTGTTTTCATATCGATAACCCTCCAGGCGGAACTCTTGTCCGTTGCTCTACCTTCAAGATACCGCGGATGGCCAAGAGAGTTCGTAAAAGATCATAAAGGAAATCTTAAGAATTCCTTATTTGTGAATACGGGCGGTCGGTTGCGAAGACTATTTCTGATAAACTATAGCCAAATTAAAATAAAAACCGGAGAGATCCCATGAATCCCATTAAAATACTGATCGCTGACGACGATTTTGAAATCGCCCAACTGATCAAAATTTATTTGAATAACGAAGGATATCAGGTGCTCACGGCAAGCAACGGCCGCGAAGCCATGAATTTGATCGCCAAAGAATCCATCCAATTGATTATCCTTGACGTCATGATGCCGGAGATGGACGGCTTGGAGGTCGTGCGGGCGGTGCGCGCGGAGCACGGTATTCCGATCCTGATGCTGAGCGCCAAAACCGAGGATATCGATAAAATCTTGGGGCTCACGACAGGGGCGGACGATTATATGGTCAAGCCGTTTAATGCCCTCGAACTGATCGCCAGGGTGAAGTCGCTGCTCCGCAGGTCCATTTATTTGAATGTGCAGATCCAACAGGCACAGGATCAAGACGAAATTCAGATCCATTCCCTGAATATAAGCAAGAAATCGCATACGGTTACGGTGGAGGGCCGGAACGTTAATTTGACGTCGACAGAGTTCGATATTTTGTATTTTCTGGCAAGCCATCCTGGACAGGTGTTCAGCGCGGAGGCCATATTCGAAGCAGTGTGGAAGGACAAGTTCCTGGAGTCCACGAACACCGTTATGGTTCATATCAGCAAGCTTCGCGATAAATTGGAGAGCGAGCTGGGCGGTGTCAAGCCGATCCAGACCGTATGGGGAGTAGGATATAAAATTGATCCGTAAACCGTGGAAGAGTCTGCGTTTCAAAATCCTGTACTTAATCGGCTTAAGCGCGTTGGCGTCCGTCATGACGGCTGGCTTCCTCGAATTGATCGCGGCCGCGGCGCTCAAATACGATATTCCTTACCTCGGATCGCTTTTGCGGCTGATGTGGGAAGAGTTCGGAATTCCGCTCCTCTTTACTTCAGCCTGCCTTTTGCTTTTTATTTTCTACTTGTTCGTTCTCAGTCGTTCAACCATTCGTTACCTAATGGAAATCTCGCAGGGAATCGAACGGATCGCCGCGGGGAATTTTGATTACCGCTTTCCGATTCGCAGGGATGACGAGCTCGGGGTATTGGCGGAAAATATCAATACAATGACGGCACAGCTGAGGCTGTCTATCGAGGAGGAACGGCGTGCCGAGCGGACGAAGGTCGAGTTGGTCACGAACGTTTCTCATGATCTGCGCACGCCGCTGACATCCATCGTCGGGTATTTAGGGCTGATCGAAGAGGATCGCTACCGGGACGAAGTGGAACTGAGGCATTACACTCGAATCGCATACGAGAAAACGATACACTTGAAAACGATGATTGACGATTTGTTCGAATTCACGAGGACGAGCGGCGGAATGGGGCTTCGATTGGCCCCGATCAATCTCGCCCAGATGCTCGCGCAATTGGCGGCGCAATTCCGTTTGCAATTTGAACAGGCGGAGATGGAGTGCCTCTTAACTCTCCCCGATCATCCGAACATCGTAGAAGCAGACGGGGATAAGCTTGTCCGTGTCTTCGAGAACTTGATCGTCAACGCGATCCAATACGGAAAGGATGGCAGGCAGGTCGATATCGCGTTATCGAACAGCGACTCTGGGCAAGCCGTCGTGGAGATTACGAACTACGGAGAGCCTTTGCCGGCATCCGTTATTCCGTTGTTATTCGAACGGTTTTATCGCGGCGAGCAATCCCGTTCGCGGAATACGGGCGGCTCGGGACTCGGCCTCGCAATTGCCAAGAACATCGTTGAGCTGCATAATGGAGCGATTTCCGCAACGAGCGTCCAAGGGAGAACCACGTTTACGGTGAGGCTTCCCCTTAAAAAATAACGGAGGCAGCCTGTAAAGGGAAGGGCCATCCATCGAAAGGCCTCTCTTCAGTACTTACCGTAACAGACTTGGTTTGTAATGAATCATTTGTTTGTTACACGGCTTCAATAACGCTCGAAAATCCGTTCGGTCTTGTCCAGGGCATTGCGGCGTTGCTCGAGCGTGCGATTCTCCATGCCAGAGTAGTTGTGCCACTTCAGCTTGTGGATGCCCATCTTCCGGAAGGTGCCGCGGAAGACCATTTTGGCAATCGGGTTCCCGAGGAACCAACGGTAAACGAAGGTCGGTGTGGCCATGACCGTCAACAGAGTTACACTCTTCAAGCGGGGCAGTAAGCATTTGAAGGGACGTCCCGGCTTCGTCTCGGTATAGAAGATACCCTTTACAAATACTCTGTCGAGAAACCCTTTCATGAGAGCAGGCATTCCTTCCCACCAGATGGGAAAAATAAACACGATATGATCCGCGGCCATTAGTCGCCGCTGATAGTCGGTCACGAGCGGGTCGCTAGAGCGTTTCTGGCGCCAATCAGCTAGATCTGAGGCGGACATGACGGGATTGAAGCCGTCCGCGTGCAGATCGATCAGATCGACGCCGTGATGGTTCGAGAGCAGACCTTTCGTCACAGAGGCTAATAACGCGGCGGAATAGCTTCTTCGATGCGGGACATTCTCGGAAGCCGTGGCACCGTAAGGATGGTCGAACACGATTACGAAATTCATTGCGGAGCACCTCTTCCTGTCTTTTTTTGTTTTATAGAAACATAATTGTTTTATTTGAAACCATAATATGTTTTTGTTTTCTCGTTGTCAATAATGTTTCCTGGAATTATTTAATTCAGGCCAATTGCTTGCTATACTGTAACAAAAGAAACGACAGGAGAAACGGAAAGGGGGGCGAAGGATGTCCCGCACAAGGGTAGACGCAAACGTTGAACAAGCGTACTTGATCACGGAGATGATGGGCCAAATCGGTGTCATACAGAAGCGATTCCAGGCTGAAGGAGAGGACGAGGAAAGGCGTTGGATGATGGCGCGCACCTCGGATGAGGATGTCATCGCTTTCCTAAAAGAAGCGACCATCCTTATGCTGCACATCGTTGACGCGATTGGGGAGTCAACGGTAGTGAACGGCATTACGATCTCCAAGCGTTTCGGTATCCCGAGAGGCAGTGTGTCCAAGATTACAAGGCGATTGTCGGAGCAAGGAATCGTTCAAATCGAATCACTCCCCGACAATAAGAAGGAAGTCTTGTTCCGTTTAACTCCGATGGGGCAGAAAGTCTTCAATCTCCACAATGAGCTACACATTCATATCGAAAGCAACGTTCGTGAATTTCTGGGCCGTTATGACCTCGAACAGATGCGTTTTCTCTTGCAATGCATGAAGGATACGGCGGACATGTCATGGGTTCGATTCGATGAGGGCGTTGACGTTCAGGAAGAGAATCCGGTTTTGGGGGAATCACGGACGGATCCGGTTGATCAGGCAGCTGGTGAAGTAAGCCAAATTCTGGACATGTTGCGGCGATTGGACTCGACAAAGCTTCGAAAGATCAAGGAACTGATCCGCATTGCTTTCCTTGAGGATTGACGAAGCCATTTCGGCATTCGCTCTGCAGATGATAATACGATGAACCCTACCACAAGTAAGATGAAAGCAGAGGGTAAGCTTGGGGGAGAGCATGAATATTAACGATCTAATTGCTTCATGGAATTATGCGAGCTGCAAAGTCATAGATATTCGTCGCATCACGATCAAGGCTGGCGACTCCATTCGTTCCTATCGTGTTCCCTCAAGTTTATTTCTCATGTCGATTCGCGGTAACGCTACAGTTCATCTGGGACAAGATGTTTACGATATGCAGCATTTTACTGTGATTCATGCGGGTAAAGGTAACGTGCTTGATATTGACGCAGACATGCAAGATCTGGATTACTATAGCATCTATTACAAGGGCGGCGTACAGCCACTGGCACCTTCCGATATCGCCTCTCGTTCCTTTGATCTTTCTTACAGTATAACACCGAATAATCCGATGCCCCTGTACCGGATAGTGAGTGAGATGGAAAAAGAGTGGGGAAGGTCTAACACCCTTACTCGGCTTCGCGTAGGAGCTTTATTTTATCAGTTCGTGTATGAGTTGCTGCATCAACTGCCAAAACAAGGTTTGAACTCTAAGAAACGTGATTTGGCGACTCAAATTGCGACGATTGTTCATGAGAATTATGCAGAAGCGATGACGTTGGAGACGTTATCGGAAAGTTTAAACTATAGCGTTTCCCATTTGTCTTCTTACTTCAGATTACGTACAGGGATTAGTCCAATCGATTATTTAATAAAAGTTCGGATCGATCAGGCTGCAAAACTATTGCTTGAAACGGATGCTACGTTAAAGGAAATTGCGGCCGGTGTGGGGTATCATGACCCGAGTTATTTTAGCAGATTGTTCAAAAAGCACAGAGGGGTCTCTCCCATACGCTATCGAGAAGTGAATGCAAAAGAGCAGAAACAAGTAGATAGTCCTCCTATAAACGTGGAATTCTCCATTGTCTCGTCAGAGCTAGTTCGCTACGCTGATGATATTGATAATTATTATCATCACGAAGGTGATGGAGAGGAAGATTTATTCATGTTTAAAGACTCAAGGACTACGCTAGTGTCCGCATTGCTGCTAAGCTTCATTTTGTTGCTTAGTGCATGTGGTACGAACGACGCACTAGGGACTACTACATCACAGCCAAGTCCAAGCGATGCTCCCGTTTCATCCGAGCAGCCGCAGACTAAACTTGTTCAAACCATTAATGGCGAGATAGAAATACCTACTCAGCCTAAACGAATCGTTGCCGGCGAGTATCTTGGAAGTCTCATAGCGCTAGGTGTAACGCCCGTTGGAACATCCGATCATCATATTAAGAATCCATACTTCAATCAGTATTTGAAGGATGTAGAGAACATAGGTGACGGAAACGGCAACGTAGAGAAAATTTTATCGCTTAAACCGGATTTGATTATTATGGACGATTTTTATCCTGAGCTAAATGAGCAGATGTCTAAAATCGCCCCTACTGTGGTAATACCCTATGCTTCTCTAAAAACGGTGCACGAGGAAATCAGTTTTTTCGGCGAACTGCTTGGTCAAGAAGAAAGGGCCAAGACTTGGCTGAATGAGTATGACAACCGTATCGCTATTGCTAAAGAAAAGGTATTGAAAGTCATTCCCGCTGACAGTACATTTTCGGTTATTCAGCTAGATGAAAAAGAAATAATGGCTGTTGGTGCAGACTTCGGAAAAGGCGGTCAACCGATCTATAATGGCTTCGGATTTAAACCTCCTGCAGATGTTGCGGCCGAAATGGCTGACCCCGGTTGGGCGTCAATCTCTGCGGAAGTGCTGCCAAAGTATGCGGGAGATTATATTATCCTGACATCGGACTCGAAAAAGTTGGATGAACTGAAAAAGGATCCAATTTGGAATACGCTTCCGGCAATAAAAAATGATCGAGTGTTCTTATGGACAAGCGACCGTTCCGGATATTGGGACCCGATAGCTATTCTGAGTCAAACAGAAGAGTTAGCTGAATGGCTAATAAGCCGCTAGGAGCCGGAAGGAAATAGCGGTAAAATGGAATACGAGAGCAGGGAGACCACCAAGATTACTTCTAAGGGGTCTCTTTTTCGTAAGCTCCAAGGAAGGAAGCGCTATCCATGATCATCGCTGTTGATGTATATTATGAGGAAAATAGAGCGAAATCGGTGGGGGTTATTTTTCAACGCTGGGAAGATTCTAAACCGCTTGAAGTCATCACGTCCTATACGGAAACCCCACACGAATACGAAACGGGCTTTTTCTATAAACGAGAGCTCCCTTGCATACAGGAGCTGTTGAAGCTTACAGATATAAACCAAATACATACCCTTGTTGTGGATGGCTATGTCTATTTAGACAATGAGCAGAAGCCCGGGCTCGGACATTATGTTTACACAAATTATTTAGGGGAAATTCCAGTGATCGGCGTTGCCAAAAATGCTTTTCACAACAACGAAGCACTTGTCAGAAAGATTTACCGAGGCAGCAGCTCGAAGCCTTTGTATATAACCGCTGTCGGCATGGAGTTAGGAATCGCTGCCGAGCATATACAAAGCATGTACGGAGAATACCGATTTCCGCATCTGCTGAAATTGCTGGACAAGCAAACGAAGGAAGCCTGGCTATAACCATCAGGGGGATTCAATATGTTGTTTTGGAAGAAAGAAACGCAACTTGATCGAATAAAAAAGAAACTCGAACAGGCCATGCGCAAAGATACGTCTTTGAAGGTGTTTGGAGCATCCTCGCACAAATATAAGGTTAATGAAAAGCTTACAGAAAAAGAGCTTGCGGACTGGCAAGCAAAGAACCGGGTCACGCTCCCGAAGCCGTATACGCAGTTTTTGACGAAAGTCGGAAATGGAGGTGCCGGGCCGTATTACGGGATGTATTCGATTGAAAAGGCCGCTTCCTATACCGATAAAAATGCACTTGCGACAAAGTGCGTTCTACACCCCGGAATGACAAAAGAGGATTGGAACGTTCTGATCGAGCCCCTGATTAATGATGAGGATATCTCCGACCCGGAATACGACGCGGTCCGTAATAGGGTGCTGGGCGGCATGATGTGCATTGGCACACAAGGCTGCGAATACGATATGTATCTCGTACTTGAAGGGGAGCATAGGGGAAAAGTCGTCTACACTTCAGATTTTTATCCAGACCATCCCTTTTTCTTTGTCTATGAAGACAACTTCCTGGACTGGTACGAGCGCTGGCTGGATGAAGTTATACTGGATTACGACATCGCATGGTTTGGCAGCAGAATGCCGGGCGATGAAAATGCGTTGATTCAGGTTTATCAAAACGCCCCTGACGAAGAAATCAAATCAAAAGCGCTTGATGGAATGTTCAAGATCAAGAAAATCTCACAGCCAACCATTGATTTTTTGAGAAACGTGGCTGATCGTGGACAAAAAGATCGCACGACAGCCATTCAGCTGATCTGCAAAACCTCTGTTGACGCGGGGAGAGACTATCTTCTGGAGATGTTGCATTCGGATAGCGAAGAGGATTTATTGCAAGCCTTACAGATCCTGAACGGGTACGGTAAAGCTGTTGATTTAGCGGAATTTATAGAAGCGATATTGGAAAATCTCCACAGGGTACAAGACCCGGAAACGTTACGCCATGTGGGGTATGTTTTGGAATCTTCCGGCGCGATTACACTTCAAAACTTTGCGCCCTTTTTGCGCCACGCCGACTCGAATATACGAAACGCCGCCATCTATGCCACACGCAGCTGCGATGACAAATCGAAAGATTGGGAGATCATTGAACAGATGTTAATGGGCGGCGACAAGGAGGTTGTGAAAAACTCTATTCTATATTGGGGCATTATCCCTCATGAGAAGTTATTGCCATATTATAGAGCTGCATGGCCGGAATATAAAGATAACCCTAATTTCAGGGACAAATTTATAAATTGTTTGAATGAATTAAATTTGCCGGATGATTATTTTGACAATGGTAAGAATGCCGTTAAATGAAGAGCTCCCTAAAAATAATTTAAAGTAGCCCCTCCCGCAAACGATAATCAAAAGCGATTAATAAAAATTTTTAATGAGATGTAGAAATCGGAACGGTTGGTACGACATTATAACGAAACCAAATTATATTAAGGATTAAAGGGAGGAGCTTTACAATGAATTACACCTTGATGTTTTACGAAAGTCAGGAGGACTTTGCAGCAAGAACGGATCCGGCCCGAAAACAAGAATACTTGGCTAGCTGGACGCACTATGTACATGCATTGCGGCAAGCTGGAATAGTGGTATTCGGTTCAGGTCTCTATGCTCCCGAGACAGCTGCTACGGTGAAACGTCGTGGTGGTGAGATGGTAGTTCAGGATGGACCGTTCCCTGAGACGAAAGAGCAGCTCGGCGGGATATTCGTGATTGATGTTCCGGACTTAGACACCGCATTAGAATGGGCTGCTCGAGGGCCTGTCGATGTGGTTGAGGTCAGACAGAACATTCCCGCGTTGAAATAGTCGCTCTATGGAAACCAATCAGATCATTGAAGAAACGGCTCGCGCTGCTTATGGTCGATTACTCTCCTATTTGGCTGTGAATTGGCGGGATTTGCAGGCTGTTGAGGATGCTATTGGAGATGCTTTTCTCGCCGCGCTGGAGGCCTGGCCCAAGATCGGCATTCCGGATAAGCCCGAAGCATGGCTGACTACGGCCGCTCGTAGACGGCTTATCGACCAAGCCCGCCGTGCTCGTATTTCCGAAAACGCGCTGCCGACACTCCTTGCCATATCGGAGGATGCACAGCGTCTGTCTTCTTCAAACGATGTCTTTCCGGACGAACGCCTGAGGATGATGTTTCTTTGTACTCATCCGGCAATTGATCCTGTTATGCGTACACCGCTTATGTTGCAGACGGTGCTTGGGATCGATGCAGCTCGAATTGCGTCTGCATTCATCGTAAAGCCCTCCACTATGAGCCAGCGTCTTACGAGGATAAAATCAAAAATCCGTGCCGAGCGCCTCACTTTTGAAATGCCTGGCGCAGAAGAGATCCCGGATCGTCTCGATTCCGTCCTGGAGGCCATCTATGCTGCTTACGGGAGTGGATGGGACGAGGCGGCCATTGCCGATTCGCCCAGAAGAAGATTGGCGGAGGAAGCGATCTATCTAGGAAAGCTGCTTCTTCAATTGGCTCCTCGCGAACCTGAGGTTTACGGTCTGGTGGCAACTATGCTCTACTGCGAAGCACGACGTGCGGCCCGGTATGATGAGGGAGGAAGCTATATCCCCCTTTCCGAGCAGGATTGTTCACGGTGGGAGAAAGGCTTGATCGTAGAGGCGGAGCGTTATCTTCATGCCGCTTCGCAAACGGGGCGAATCGGTCGGTTCCAACTCATCGCTGCGATTCAATCCATACATGCACAACGTCTATGGACCGGAAGCATCGAGTGGGAGGAGATTGCGCTTTTATATGAGGGGCTCATTCAAATGTCCCCTACATTGGGAGTTTTGGTCGGTCGAGCCGCTGCTATTGCAGAGGCTTATGGAGCGGAACGAGGGCTTGCTTTAATGGAGGCTATCTCATCCGAGGAAGTGGTGAACTATCAGCCTTATTGGGCGCTTGCCGGCCACTTGTACAAACAGATGAACCGCAAAGAAGACGCCTATTCTGCTTATAGCCTTGCTATTGGACTGAGCACGGATGTTTCTGTTCGACAATTTCTAAGCCGCCAGGCTTCCGAAATATAAATGTAGCATCGATAAAATATCCATTAAGGTACCCCATCGGGGTGCCTTACACTTCCGTGCATGTTGAGCGGGCTTGATCATTCACGTTGCTGAAATAAGAGGAGGGGATGGAGCTTTGAAACATGTTGTCGAGTATGATCCGGATCTCGTCAAATCCGTCAATTTGCCTGAGAAGGTAGAGGCCTATTTGCTTAAGGAAGGACTTCCTTTTATCGAGCCTGCGGATACCGTCTTGGGCGTTCGCTTCCAATCGTTCGCAGATAGGGGAATACTGCAAGTTGGCGAACGCAAGTTGTTGCCCATCGGATACGAATGGGAACCGGAAAGCGCCATTCTGGGGTTGGCTCAAGGCTCCGGGCATCTCTATTCCTTCCAACCGGCCTCCGGGGAATCAGGATTCGTTAATTCGGATATCCGTCTGTTTCTGATGTTCTTGTCAAGCGTCCGATCGTTTATAACAAGTCACTCCGAAGATGATCAAGCGACGATATGGACGGCGGAAGAAATGAGCGAACGGCTGGCCGCCTTCCGCCGTGGCGAATTCGTCCCGCAGCGTCCGAAACGGCCGGTCTTCGACCGCAAGGCGGAGCTGGCCCGGATGCGGGCTTTGTTTGAGGAGAAGGACGCAGCCAGCCTGGCAGACGAAAATCATTGGTGGAGCTGTGTGCTTGAGCAATTGGAAGACGGTTTGTTATAGGACTTCGCCGATGGACACGATTAACTCAGCCGTATCATTTTTCTTAAAGCTGCATGAGGTGAGAATGTAAAATTAGAAGGTAGGCAATATAGCCAAATCTTGTTTTAAGCGGTCCAACTGCAGAAGGTGATGACGGTAGTGCATTTCGACAAGTAAAAACCATTCCTCCGCGCACAATCCGCCGAATCTCGGATGGGGCACTGTAATTTGTTTGGATATTTTTTCAAGGGTAGGTTCAATGTCCTTCATTCTCTGGATGACAGTGTGTAAGCCTCGAATGAGCTGCTCCTTACTCTCTGGCTGCTCAGGAGTATATTGCGGGGAAGGCGGCACATGAATGCGAATGGGCGGGAAGCTCCCTTGAGAAAATATAGCCGCACCAACCTCGGTTTTTTCCGTTCCAGGCACCATGGAATCTTGGCTTGGCACCAGGCACTGATCGATATTACGAAGCTGCATATAAAGCGCCGAGTTAATGAGATGTTGAAACATCTGTCCGATTGACCACTCGTTGTCGCTTTGCTTTTGCCTCAGCTGCTCCAGACTGAATTGGTTCAGTTCATGAATATAATGTGTCGCAGTTTCCTCGAATCGTTGTAAGGCTATCTTTGTTGTTATCATTATTTATCATCGCCTCTAATCTCTTTTTTCTAAGTATAAAAGAACGCTACTGACACCATTATGTCAGTAGCGTTCTAACGTTTTTTTCAGTTCGTGTCTAACCCGATCTCGGAAGGTTTCCGGCTCCAGTACAACCACTCCGCTTCCCCAGCCGAGCACCCAATGAAGCAATTCCTCAGGCTGCCGAACACGTAAGGTCACCAGCAACCCTTCCGTATGGTCCTCTATGGTGTGTATATAGAAGTTGTTCGATTCCCTTACCTTATCGGCAATGTCAGGCTGGACCCAAATGCGCACCCGGACGTTGCGATCGTCTGGAGGCTGGTATGCATCTAAAAGGAAATCTGCGGGCAATATAAATCTATCTTCCAGCTCGACAAGCTCCGACATACGGGACAACCGGAAATGACGGATGTTTTGACGCAATTCACACTGTGTAACGAGTACCCATGATCCTTGATGAAGCACAAGTCCATAAGGAGCAACTGTACGAACACTTTGGCGGTTCCCGTCAGCCTCGGCAACTCGTTTGGAATAGCGGAATCTTATTTTTCGTTCCTCCAGTATCGCTCGACGAATCGCTTCCAAGTATGCCTTCTCTTGTATTCGTGCTATATCTTTAGCAGTAGTAAGCAAACGAAAGCTCTTGCGAATCCGGGATGCCTCAGTGCGGATCGGTTCTGGCAGGATGGCTTCAATCTTCCCTCTCGAAGTTCGAGACTTACTGCCATAGTGAACATCAAACCAATGCTCGATAAAATCTGTCCCGATGAGCAACGCCACTGCTTCTTCCACTGTGAAACTGACTGGCGGCAGGAAATACCCCTCCATTAAGGAGTATCCTTGTCCCGGCGCCCCTACCACGGATACGCCAGCTTCACTCAAAGCCTGAATATCCCTGTAGATGGTTCTCACACTTGTTTCAAATATAGCGGCTAAATCCTCGGCTCGTAACACTTTGTTACGCTGCAGCTCAAGCACTATGGCTAACAAACGATCCGTTTTGTTCATGCGCTGCATCCTTTTCCGAGAGATTATTTATCCAGGAGAAATGAGAGGTCATCATATAACAATACAAGCACCTCCACTGAAAGTATATCACTAGGGTATTCTGCCCGTTAGTTCAATCCGACAAACGATAGCACAAAGACGCAAGACTGCTGGCATTCGGCAGCCTATTTCGCTAATGGGCAGGATTGTATCCTATACGCATCCAATATTTATTAACGTGAGTATCCATATTTTATTAAGCTGACGGATATTCTGCTTGAACCTTACGTAACGTAATGATTTATAGTGAACGTGAAGGCAGGACGAAATACGGGCCAACGGCCAAAAAAATCGAACAAAAAATTCAAAATCGAAGGAGAAACAGACATGAGAAAACTCGTATTGTTCATGCATGTGTCGCTGGACGGGTATGCGTCGGATTCGAATGGAGGACTGGATTGGATTCCGTATAACGAGGAACTTGAGAAATACGCCGAGGAGGTCGTGGCCGAAGTCGGCTCTCCCGTATACGGACGCACGACATACCGGATGATGGAGAGCCACTGGCCCGCGATGCTGGACAATCCGAATGCGTCGACGCACGATATGGAGCATGCCAAATGGGTGCAGGATGTTAAGAAGATCGTCATCTCCAGCACGATGGACAAGGTGGAATGGAACAATACCACATTAATCAAAGACAATATCGCAGAGGAAATTAAGGCACTCAAGGAGCAGCCAGGCAAAAATCTCGTTATCTTCGGCAGCCCAGGGGCGGCGAAGACGCTGCTTGAGCTTGGCCTGATCGACGAATTCCTGTTGACGATTTGTCCGGTCATCCTAGGCAGCGGAAAAACAGTATTCCACGGCGCCGGTGAAAAAATCAGGCTCAAGCTGCTATCCAGCCGAACGTTCAATTCAGGTATTATCGCAGCTCGCTATGAGTTGGTGAAATAGCCGTGCTGTACAGGGTGACACCACAAAAAACAGACCGAAAAGAAGATGCTGCAAACTGTTCCGATGAAATGATATTCTTGTGACAAAATACGGAGAGAGCGAGTGATCGTTGATGATGATTAAAAACCGGGAAAGGGTGAGCGACTCACAATAGAGGAGGTAATGGTCTGTACAACAATTTAGAACTTATGGACATTCAAGCTGAGGTTCTCTATGTTCATGATCAAGCTGGAAGAATCACAGGAGTTAATGAGCGTGTCCGCCATCCAGCACCCCGGTTTTTTTGGGGGCATACGAATAATGGGCGAGTAATAAGATTCCGAAATGATATCTCGAATAACGTGATCCGCAACGTCATGAAAATAATGGATAGGTATGACCCAAATGAGCAACTGTCCAATGTGATTAACACATTACAAATGGATAAGGAAATTCGCCGAATATGGATGGGTCCTGCTTACACATTTAATGAGATCGGTACGGATTACACGGATGCTACTCTAGTCACCGAGAATAATAAATGCTACCTGGAACATGGATTTTCCTCACTGTTATCGGAACTTGAGTCTCGAGAACCTTGCTATATGGTGATGGAAAACAACATGGCGGTATCAGTATGCTTTAGCGCAAGAAGTAGCGATAGAGCTGCTGAGGCCGGTGTGGAGACATTGGAGGGCTATCGAGGAAAAGGATATGCAATTCGGGTCGCTTCTTCCTGGGCCCAAGCTATTCGCCATTCTCAAAGAATACCTATGTATAGTACGTCATGGGATAATTACTCGTCGCAGTCCGTTGCAAAGCGTCTTCAGCTTCACCTCTATGGGACAGATATTTCTATATACTAGAATCTACAAGACAGTAGGTTAAATTGTAGATCCTTCCGCTAACGGGAGACGATATTCTAACACTAACAGTGAGGCCGCCGATTACTTCGGCGGCCTTTCGTGTATGTTAAAGTTGCTGCAAGTCTCAAGAATGCGAAGAAGCTCAACAGAACTAATGGTTCTTATGAATTCTTTCGATACTTAGCCTGGGTCGATTTCCATTGTGGTAAAATAAGTAATTAATTATGGTGATGGGGGGAGTGCTTGGTGGCTAACGAAATATATGTATATCATATTGTTACTAAGAAAAAAATGTCGCTGGGACAGATGTTATACTTTGATGACAAGCAAAAAAATACCCTTTATCAATTCTTCTTTGAGAAGGAACGCTTGAATTCCAAAGGCGAAGACTTTATTGAGATTCTATACAGTTATTATACAGATGAAGGCTTGAAGCTGAACAAAGAAAATGCCGATGTAGCGATCAGTTATGTAGGGCAAACGATTAGAGCTATTAGAGAAGTTATAGTTGAGATGGTAAGACTGCAAGAATATCCTGAATACCCTTCAAGATTGTCCTGTTTATACGCTAGAGGGGGCTGCTTATGAGTCAAGAGATACAATACGTTAGAGACCTGCTGTACCGCATGACCATCAAGACGGATGAGCAAGGGAGAGAAGTTCGGAATTCGGAAGATCAAGTGTCTTGGAAGGCTTTGCGCGAAGCGGAACGGTTGGACGATCCGACCTTGATCGATGTTGCGGCACAGGTCTTGGAGGAAACGCAAGACGATGAAACAAGGGGGAACGCCTGCTTCCTATGGAGCCATCTGGCGAAAAATACAGGGGATGTCAAGGCTGTCCGTCTGATGCTGGACGAGTTTGCGAAAACGAACAAGATGCAAACGAAGTCGCGAATGATGTGGTCGTTCGCGCGCGTACCGGAAGTGCCGGATGCCGAAATGTTCCTTGCATTGTCGGAGTCGAGCGACGATTCGATCCGCAGAGAAGCGCTTCGGGTGCTAGCCCGTTGCCGGCCGGAGGAAGTGAAGGGGCGCTTAATCGAAATCATTCGTCACTCGAACGACCAGTACGATATCGTCTATACGCTGTGGGCACTGAAACAGCTCGGTCTGAGGGAGGCGCTTCCCGACGTGCTGGCGCTCATCGAATCGCCCAACGGCGAGATTCGCAGTCTTGCGATACGCTTTGCCGCCGAATTCGGGGATGTTACTCATGTGCCTTTATTTGTATCGGCGCTTGAAAACGACAGGTCCCCTGATGTGAAATGGAGCGCCATGGAAGCTCTCGACCAATGGGGGGGCGACTCGGAAACGAAAACCGTTTTGAGTCGGGTTAAAACAATTGTGTCTCGTCAACGCAAAGGGGGCGGGCAACATCCAATGAGCGAGCTGATGCATGGCCTATCGTTCCTTTGGAGAGTAGCGCCGGACAAGGAAGAGGTACAAACTACTGGCGGCCCTGAGCACCTCGAAAGCGGATAAGCTGTTTGAACATGAGGCGAAATGGTTGGCCGAATTAACGAAAGATTCGTCGGAGATCATGGCGAAGAAGTCGTTTTAGCCAGTGCGGTGATGATTACAGTCGAGCAAATGATAGATGCGTGTACAGAGGAAGGAGTTAGACCGGCGTTTTTATCAATTGAATTAAACTATAGAGTTTGGAAATTCCGCATATTTGAGACTCGATCCTCTTATCCAGATAAGTCCGGATATTCTCGGCCAGCTTCATGACGCATTGCAAATCGCTCTGCTCTGCAGCGGCAATTCTATGCTTAGATTTTACGGTTTCTTCGGAATAAACGGAGTTCTGCATGATCTGGATCAACTTCATTTTAAGAAGATGACCTTTATGGTAGCGTCGATAACTGTTTTCCAGGTCCCGGTCCGCGATCACATAACCTGCGTGTTCCCAGTATCGGATCGTTGATTTAGGTATCTTCATTAACGTGGATACTTGATGGATGGTAAGGCGCTCCTTGGCAAATGAAGATGTATTATCGTCCGCTAATTGCCGAATTTCTTCAATCAACCGCTCCAATTTCTCTTTATCCTCGTATAAAACAACTTCCTTTTCCCTGATGACCCATAAAGCGTTATGCATCTCGTCACGCTGAAGATCATGAAGCACCTCCGTCGTCACTTCCATCCCGAATGCAGGGGCCATGGTTTGAATACAAGCCAAGTAGGCTGAATGCAAGTCCGTATAGAAACGATAGCCGTTCTCGGATCTTTCTGCGGGAGGTATGAGGCCTTTAGCTTCATAGTTTCGTAAAGTGCTGGGGCTAATCATAAATTTTGTCGCCATTTTTTGAGGGCGCATTTTCATAATCTCAGTCTCCTCCTAACATAAAATTAAAGTTGATTATAAGGTTTTCTATGAAACCATTAGACTTTCCTTGTTTCAATCTGGTCATCCTTACAATTGGCTTGCATGTTGTACAATTTTTGCGAAAGGACAAAAAGGAGGAGAAAGTGAATGGAAAAATATTTTCCGAAATTCCGCCAAGACATGACGATAAAAGAAATCGGTGAGGAGGCCAACCGCTATATCGAGTCCAAATGGAAGTCCTTGTACGAATCGATGCATGCAGACTTGACGGCCGCTTTTGCGGAGATAGAAGATGCAGCCTACGGCCTTTATTTGGATCAGCTTATGCCGACTGTATTCGAACAATTGGAAAGCGCCGGATTTAGTGCCATGGTGAAGCTGGAGGAGAACGATTTTGTTATCGCAAAGCGCTTGGTTTTCAGAAACTCCCTTGAGAAATGGGGGACGGAGGATCATAGATCGAGAATATTCTGGAACGTGATCCGCGACAGGCAAGATGACCCGGTAGGTACTTTACTTACGGAAATTCCTCATTCCCATCTGAAATTCGACATTCCTTCAGCACCGATGGTCTTTGTGTTGTCTGAGTTTCTCAAGGAAAAGATCGTGCAAGGAGTTAGGGGAATAAAGGAGTCGCAGAGGATATGACTAGCGGGGGGCTTCTGAAATAACGTTTGAAGCGCTCGCTCATCGCCTTTCAATTTTCTTTTTGACTCAGCGACAAGCTTTGCGCATAGTGTAGTATAATGAGAGAAATTTAGAAAAACTTAGGAGGTTTTACTGTGCCTCATGAAGTCCCAAAGCCAATGGGAATCGGTAGAATGATCGATTTAAGCTTTCAATTGTATCGCAAGCATTTTGCGAAACTGATGTCGATTATGTTGATCTGCTATGGCCTTTTTTATTTACTTCAAGCCATGACTCAGGGGCAGACCGTCCAGTCGATGTTCAATATGGAAGGTATTGTGAATTATTCTTCCGCAGACGCGGAACCGCTGCTCTCAGAAGGCAGCCAAGGGTGGGTCGTTTTTCTCTTTGGCTTAGTCTTTTTGTTTCTGACGCCGGTCGCCGTCGCCTCCGTCGTTTTTCTCGTATACCATGTCATGAAGGGAGAAGAAGCCCCGTCGGCGCTCCAATTGCTGCGGATGTCCTTTAAAAGGTATGGGGGATTGCTCGGCAGTTCGGTCTTATTTGCTCTAATGATGCTCGGCTTTATTATTGCAATCGCGATCGTGACTATGATCTTGGGCATGATTGTCGCCGCGATCTTGGGTGGTGTGGGGATAATCCTTGTTTCGGTTGGGGTCGTGTTCACCTTTTACTATTTCGTAATCCGCTTCATGTACTTTCTTCCGGTTGTCGCACTCCAAGAAGAGTCGGTTGGATTCGGAAGAAGCTGGAGTTTGACGCGTCAAAGCTTCTGGAGACTGTTCGGACTGTTTCTGGTCATGATGCTGTTGATCTATTTGTTTAATTTAGTCGCCGGTTTCCTCCTTGCGTTGGTGCCGATGAGCGGCATTGTTTTCGCCCTGCTGCAGATGCTTGTCAATTTGCTGACAGCGCCGATTCTCTATGTGGTGTATGCGGTTAGCTATTTCGATCTTAGGGTTCGCGACGGAATGGGACTTGAAGAGATGATTAACCGGATCGGCCCGAATTTTATGACGCCGCCGCCGCCTCCGGCCGACCAATGAGCGACCGGTCCGAGCTGCTTGAAGACAAACAAAGACTTGGCGAAATTCTGAGCAGGGACGAATTTACGAGATATGTGCATGAACAGACCGCCAGCCCGCGCAAGGGTTGGCTGGAAGCGCTGGTGGACTGGGCGATTGATCGTTTTCCTTCCCTTCATGGGGCAAATAGCGTGGTGATCGTCGGATTGTTCGTGGTGCTGGGCGCGGTGCTGGTAGCACTGTGCTGGGCGATTTACGGGTTCTCCAGGCAGATCGTGTACAATGGGAAAACTCGTCGTCATAAGGCGCCTGTGGGGGCATCGGAGATGGCGTTGACGTATGAGCAGTATGCGGCGATGGCGAAGGCTGCGCATGCCGAAGGGAAAATCCGGGAGAGCATTCGCTGTTCGTACCTGTCGCTGCTGTTCTACTTGGAACGGGCTGGCTGGATTCGCATCGAGAAATGGAAAACGGACTGGGATTATCGAGATGAGCTGGAGCGGAACCGGGCGAATGCGGTGCCGTATTTTCAGCGGAGCGCTCTGCTGTTCGAACGGGTATGGTACGGGCACGAGCCTGCGGACGATGAAAGCTTCCAGGGCTTTCAACGCGATATCGCTGCGTTGATTGCGGAGAGGGAGGCGAGGTAGGATGTCGCCGATCAAGCAGCTGCTGCATCGGAACAAACACGTGATCGGGCTGGCCGTCTGCGTCATGCTCTTTGTTGGACTGGGACTGATCGTCGTAAGACCGCAGCCCGAGCGATTAGCGCCTTACGTATCGTTCTCCGCTGACGTGGATGGGACGAAGGGCGTGATCGAGCTGCTTAAGGAGAAGCAGGCTCCGATCAAGACATGGAAGCGCTCGTGGAGCGAGCTGCCCGCGAGCACAGGGCAGACGCTGCTCATTGTCGAGCCCGCCGCGCCGCTTGATGGCGAATGGGCGAAGCTGTTCGAATGGGTGGAGCGAGGGAACGAGCTGTTGCTTTTCAGCCGCAATCTAGGCGCGGGAGATGGATTTCAAACCGAACGCTCGGACGCTTTATCCGGAACCGCCACCGTGATGCGGCAGGAGGGGGAAGCAGTTGTCGAACGAATGGCGGAGGTTGCAATAAAGCAGCGAATTACCTTGGAAGACGGCGATATCGAGCTGCTTCGCGACCCAAGCGGAGTCATCGGGGTGAAAAGACCGCACGGAGAAGGAACGATTGTCGCGGCGGTTGCGCCCGAGTGGCTGACGAATGAAAACGTGCTGAAGCACGATCATTTTGAGCTCGTATGGCCGTGGCTGGTCGGCGACGGGAATCGCACCGTCCTGTGGGTGGACGAGTACCATCACGGTTATGAGGAGACGCCGGGGTTCCTGGCCGTGTATCCGGCGTGGCTCGTCTCCGTCTGCGCAGGGCTGGCCGTCTCGCTGCTGCTCTGGCTGTGGCAGCGCGGCAAGCGCTTCGGCCCGGCCTATACGCCGCGGGCCTGGACGGTGCGCCGCGGCGACGAAACGCTGCGGGCCGTCGCTGCGTGGTACGAGCGCCGCCGCTTCAAGAGCGAGGCGCTTGCGCATCAGGCGCGCGCCCTACGTCGTCTGCTGCTGGCGCGCTGGGGGCTGCCCCTTGAAGCCGCGCCGGAAGAGGCGGAGCGGCTGGCAAAAGACCGCTTAAGCGAAGCGCAGGCGGTTAAGCTGGAGCGCCTGCTGCGGCACGCGCAGGCGTTGGAACGCGGCGCGGGAGCGGATGGCGATTTCGTCGAACGGACGCGAGAGTACGGCGAGATGATCGCGTTACTGGAGAAGGAGTGACGAGAATGAGCGCAAGCATGGGGAGACTGCTGACTGCGATGGAGCAGCGGCTGTACGGGCAGAAGACGAATATCCGGCTCATGGCCGCGGCGCTGCTGGCCGGAGGACATGTGCTTCTGGAAGGAGTGCCGGGACTCGGCAAGACGAAGATGGCGCGCACGCTTGCGGCGTTAACGGGGGGCGAGTACCGTCGCATCCAGTTTACGCCGGATTTGATGCCCAGCGATATTACGGGAGGCGTCATCTATCATACGAAGGAAAACGAATTTCAAACGGTCCGCGGGCCTGTGTTCGCCAACCTTGTGCTAGCGGACGAGATCAACCGTTCCGGACCGAAAACGCAGGCTGCGTTGCTCGAAGCGATGGAGGAGCGGCAGGTGACGATTAACGGGGCGACGCACCGGCTTCCGGAGCCTTTCCTCGTCGTCGCGACGCAGAACCCGCTCGAATATGAAGGTACATATCCGCTGCCGGAAGCGCAGCTCGACCGCTTTCTGTTCAAGCTGATCCTGGATTACCCGGGGGAAGAGCAGGAACGGCAAATTCTAAGAGGGCACGTCCCGTTCGCGACGGAGCGCGATCAGGCGATCGTTCCAGAGCTTACGCTCGATGAGATTCGGGCAGCCCAGGCGCATGCGGCGGAAGTTGTCGTCGAGGATTCGGTCATCGACTACATTACGGCGGTCATACGCAGAACGCGCGAATCGAAGCGGGTACAGCTCGGAGCAAGCCCGCGCGCCGGAATTGCCATCCTGATGGCGAGCAAAGCCTGGGCTGCTCTCGAAGGCAGAAACTACGTGACGCCGGACGACGTGAAGCTGGTGGCGCGCCCTGCGCTCCGCCATCGGCTGCTGCTGACGCCGCAGGCGGAATTGGAGGGCGGCAGCAGTGACCACATCGTCCAGGAAACGCTCGCGTCTGTTCCGGTTCCTCGATAGACAATTTGGCGATGAGTCGATCGTTCCCACTCGCCGCCTTGTCGCGATTACGGCTATCGGTTCCGTTCTGATCGGGGCCGTCTATGCGCTAGGTTACGGCGCTTATTCGTTCTGGGGATTTTATCTGGTACTGGCGCTATTCAGCGTCGTCGATCTGCTTCTGCTGCCCTCGCGGAAGCGGTTCTCCGCAGAGAGGACAATACCGGAGGAGGCCGACGTACGCCAATCCTTCAAGGTTCGGCTTTCTCTGCTGGCCGATCCGGCGTTGGGCTTTTCTCTAAACGTCGAGCTGGCCGATGACATTCCGATTTCCTTCACGGATTACCGCACGCAACGGGAGGACGAGCAGGATGTTCGGATTCCGCAGGAGGTATGGAGAGGCCGCCTGGAGGAAAGCGAGATCGGTTTCGAATACGACGCCGCAGGGCAGGAGAGGGGAGCTTATACGTTCGGAAGCGCGATGCTTCGCTATTGGGGCGGAGTCGGGCTGTGGAAGAAGCAGACGAGGCTGACATGCCGAAGCGAAGTTCGGATCGTGCCGGACCTCTCGCGGGTACGCGGAATCCTGGCTGCAGCTCAGGATTCTCTGGTGCTTGATGGCAGCAGGCTGGCAAGGCCCCATCTGTCCGGTACGGACTTCGATTCGATCCGCAGCTACGCGCAGGGAGACGATCCGAGGCGGGTGAACTGGCGGGCGACGGCCCGCAGCGGAAAACTGATGACGAACATTCTCCGGCCCGAGAAAGGCAAAGTCGTCACGATTGTACTCGACTGCGGAAGAATGATGGGAGTCGAGCTTGAGCATCAGACCAAGCTGGACCGCACGCTCGAAGCTGCGCTCGTTCTGGCCGCGGTCGCGTTGAAGCAGGGGGATTACGTCGCGCTGCTCGCTTTCTCCGACCGAATCAAGACGTACGTCCCCCCGGGGCGCGGTCTCCCGCATTTGCGCCAACTGACGCTGGCCGCTTACGACCTGAAATCCGATTTCGTCGAACCCGGATTCGGTTTGGCTTTGTCGCATGTGCTGCGGCAGACCAAGAAACGATCGTTCGTCGTGTTGTTCTCCGATATGGAGAGCTATCTGTACGACCAGGAGCTGCCCGTCTACGCGCGTCGACTGCGCAGAAGCCATGTGCCGCTTCTCGTCTCCTTGAACGATCCTTTGCTGCAAGAATGGGCGCGAACCGAGCCGGTGAACCAGCGGACTGCTTATATTCAGAGTCTGGCGCATAAGTTCCGTCTCGATCGCAGCGAATACGTGAGTCAAATGGCCGGCTTGGGCATTCAGGTGATGGATGTGCCGGCCGACCGATTGGCGCTTAGCGCGGTCAACGAATACCTGGATTTGAAAGCGCGGAACGGGCTCTGAACTGGCCGTAAACGTAATAGAGAACGAGCAGCAGCAGCGTGCCGCTGGCAGCGGCATATTTGACGCCCAACGGCAGCTGCGATGGCGTGACGTATCCTTCGATGATGCCCGCGATCACGAATAGCGGAATCGTGCCGAGCAGCAGCTGCACGGACTCTTTAGCAGCCTGGAGGAACTGCCGCTTGCGCGGGTATGCGCCCGGTACGAAAAAGCGGTACCCCATATATAGGCCGGCTCCGCCGGCGATGAAGATCGCGGTCAGCTCGATAATGCCGTGGGGGAGAATATACGCCCAGAAAACATAGCTTTCGCCGGCCTGCATGAAGACGGCCGCGAGAGCTCCGACGATCAAGCCGTTGTAGGCAAGTAAATACACGGTGCCAATCCCCAGCGTCACTCCGCTTACGAAGATCAGCATGGCAACGCGTATGTTGTTGATGAAGATTTCCGTCGAGACGAGCGGGCTATGAAGATCGCCGCGAGGAGCGTTCGTCGCAGCGGGATCGATCGCGTTGGCGATATTCGCGGGCAGCACCAGATATAGGTTAAGCGGGTCCGACCCTACCGCTGCGAATCCGGCGATCATTCCGAGAAGAAACAGCGCTCCCGCAATCAGAATGAACGGCTGTCTCCGACGAATTAAGGACGGAAAGTACGTGCCCAAGAAGCGTCCGATGCGGCTTGCGCCTTTGTCGGATTGCTTGTACAGGACATGGTGCGCTCTGGCGACAAGATGGTTTAAGTAAGTCGTGGTCGGGTCGTTCGGCCATTGCGTACGCATGGCTGACAAATGTGCCGCCGCCGATTTGTACAACGCGGTCAAACGGTCGATATCGCCAGCGCTAATCGGTCGGCGGATGTGATTTAACGCGTCGAGCAGCCGCTCGAGCTCGGACCAATCCTCTTTGTATCGCTGAATTCGCTGTGCGGGATCCATCGCTCAGACCTCCTATTTTTTATTATCCTACCATAAATTCCCGGAAACGAGGAGCATAAGAATGAGCTATCCGTTGGAAAAAGAAGTGTCGATCGTAACGCCCGAGCAGGTCCGGTTGGAATTCCCAACGGCGGGAGTGGGGATGCGGGCCATTGCGCAATTGATCGACATGCTGATTCTGGTCGCCGTCTATATCGCTCTTGCTTTCGCTTCTATATTCTTCGAAAACAGCGATTACGCGATCGCGGCGCTGCTCATTATCGGGGCGGTTGGCACGGGCGGTTATTATGTCGGGTGCGAATACTACATGGGCGGGCAGACTGTTGGCAAGCGTGCGGTCGGCATCCGCGTCGTGCAGATGGAAGGCCGGAACGCCGGGCTGCTCGCGGTCTTCATTCGCAATCTGTTTCGGCTGATCGATATGCTGCCTGTCGGCTATTTTCTGGGGATGATCGTCGTCATGAGCAGCTCCATGGACCGCAGAATCGGGGATATGGTGGCGGGAACGATTGTCGTCGTCGAGAAAGAGAAGGAACGGCTTAAGCTGCGGAAGAAGATTAACAAGCAAATCGACCGAAGGCGCCTATCGCTGCCGCGTCAGCAACTGGATGAAGAGAGCCGCAGGGCGGTCGGGTATTCCGATTGGGTGCTGCTCGCTACTTGGGCGGAGCGGCTGCCGTTTGTCTCGCAGCAGCGCCTCGCGCAATTGGCTCAGCCGATCGCCCAACACTTTGCAGGCCGACTCGGCGTCGTCCAAGACATTGCGCCGAACGATACGATCTTTCTGATCTGGTTGTACGAGCAGCTGCGCGGGGATTGGGGGATTTAGATATTCTGGAAGCGGGAGGAGTAAAGATGACTTCTCAAGATGAGGTTTTACGAGAGATAAAGAAAAAGAGGCAAGTCATTTGGCTGGCGATTCTATTCTTCGGGCTTTGCGGTATCGTCGGTCTTCTTGGCGGAGGGATTTTACTTACCGTTATCGGGTTCGGTTTTGTTGCAGCAGGAGTCGTAGGTCTTGATAAGCTAAAGGGATTTGGCCAGGATATTAGGGATTATCATCCGGGTCAAGGCTTCAGATACTTTCGAAAAACAAAAGAGGGCAAGCTGAAACAGCTTACCCTGTCCCAATGCGGACTAGCCATCATTGCATTATTGTGCGTTTTCTTCCGAATTTCTGTGGATGAGGCGTTAGTAAGCGGAATAGCGGGCATTCTTTTTATCCAATATTATCTTAAAAGAAGAATCCATCTTCATACTCCAATCGACGAGGCTTCCTTATTTGAGCTCGAAGAGCTTGGGATTATTGCATCCAAAGATATTGTGAGAGCGCTTTATAAAGATTTTGAGAGCTGGGATCAGGTGCAGAAGGGAAACAAGATTCTTCTCGTGACGCAGGATTCATTTGTTTGTGTAATCATGGAAAGTAAAATAGACGCTATTCGCATGGAATGTAGGATGAAGGATATAAGAAAATTAGGGGTAATTGAACACGGAAAACAAGGTGAAGGCTTGTTGGTCTCCATGGGGACCTTGGACAATCGGATTATGCGCGTGATGCTTGATGGAGCAAGCTTTCAGGATTCGCCGGAAGAATTTTTTAAGCAGTTTTTGCAAGCCTTGGATGAAGCTCTTGCTTCAATATCGGAGCCTGCCGAACATAGAAGAGCGACGATTGAGCTGCAAAAGGGAGAAGCGGCTAGATCTGGGGTTAGAATAAATATCCGGGAATTGGACCTCTTTGGTCAAGAAGCTTCCGCTTGGACGGCTCCTGCCAATCGGATTGCGTCTGAAAAGTAAGCTGATTAATAAAGCCCATAAACCGCTACTCCCTTCACAAGTGAAGTGGACTGCGGTTTTTTGTAATACTGCGCCGATTTTTATTTGTATAGTGAGTTCAGAAAGAGGAAAACAAGTTTACCTTACTGCATGGAGCCTCTACAAGGTGGGGCCGAAGCCGCTACAGACTTTACGGGACAAAATTTCCGGGTAACAGAAACATCGAACCGCGATCGCAGTATAAACAATAAGCAATGTGTTTACAGATCGGTGATTTTGGTATCGAGGAGGCAATTCAGATGAAACGACAATCCAGCGTTCGCTTGGCGGCGATTATTCTTATGATGCTTTCATTCCTGCTCGGAGGTTGTTCCGATTTGTTCGGCAAATCGTCTCCGGAGCCTTCGGCTTCGGAAACGTCCACGGACGCTCCTTCTTCGGAGCCATCAGTCGCGCCGGATTCGTCGGGGAGCGTGATCGCGTACTTGTCAGCGTGGGAACGGCTTGATTATGCGGGGATGTATGCGCTGCTCTCGCCTTTCGTGAAAAATGATCTGACGGAAGAACAGTTCGTCAAGCGATACCAGACGATCTACGATGCGCTTAAGGTGTCCAATCTGGTCGTAACGGCGCTACCGACCGAAGAGGACGGGGCGGTGACGGGGGCCGGAACCGCTGTTAAAGGGTTCGCTTATCGCGTCTCTATGGATACGGAGGAAGGACCTATCTCATTCGATAACCAGGGTCGGGTCAGAAAGACGGTGCAGGACGACGGTATAACGAACTGGCTAATCGATTGGAATCCTTCGTATATTTTCCCCGGTATGGAAGAGGGGGATACGGTGCGAATCGAGAAAACTCCTGCGATACGCGGGGAGATTGTCGATCGCAACGGCAATCCGCTGGCGGTCAACGTCGAGGCGGCGCAACTCGGCATTGTGCCGGGCAAGCTCGGGGATTCGGCCGATACGGTTAAAGCGTCGATGGCCAAGAAATTAGGCATGACTGTACAGGAGATCGACCGCAAGCTTGGCGCGTCGTGGGTGAAGCCGAATCTGTTCGTTCCGATCGCCGTAGTGGTCGATAATGCGGCGAGGGAAGAACTCATAGCGCTTCCGGGGGTTTCCGCTCAGAAGGTTACGGTACGGCGTTATCCGCTGGGCGAAGTGGCGGCTCATCTGATCGGCTATATTGGAGAGATCAACGCCGATGAGCTGAAGACGCGCGAAGCTCAGGGCTACAAGACCGGAGATCTGATCGGCAAGGCGGGGCTGGAGCTTATGCTTGAGACGCAATTGCGCGGTACGTCAGGCAAAGCGGTTGTTATTGCGGATAGGGCAGGCGTGCAGAAATCCGTGATCGCAGGGCAAGATGCCAGGAACGGCACGACGTACAAATTGACGATCGATGCGGCGTTGCAGCAAGCGATCTATGAGGAAGTAAAGGCTGATGAAGCTTCCGTGGCGGCGATCCAGCCCAAGACCGGAGAGGTGTTGGCGCTGCTCAGCAGCCCGTCTTACGATCCGAACGCTTTCGTTCAAGGCGTGTCCAAGGAACAATACCGACAATGGAATGAAGATCCGCGTCATCCGTTCCTGAACCGCTTCTCCCGGACATATGCGCCAGGCTCGTCCTTTAAGGTCATAACGGCAGCGATTGGGCTCGACAGCGGCGCGCTTGATCCAAACGAGGCGAAGGAAATTGCCGGATTGACCTGGAAGAAAGACAGTACCTGGGGCAAGTATTACGTGAAGCGGGTGCATGAACTGAATCCGGTCGATCTGTCGAAGGCGTTGACCTACTCTGACAATATCTATTTCGCTCAGACGGCGCTGGCCATCGGCAAAAAGCAATTCGTCGCAGGCGCGGCACGCTTCGGGATAGGCGAACCGCTTCCGCTGACCTATCCGTTCAGCGCTTCGCAGCTTGCCGGCGGCGGAGGCGCGCCGTCCGGCGATATTCAGCTTGCCGACTCCGGCTACGGACAAGGACAGGTAGAGATGACGACGCTGCATGTCGCCTTCGCCTTCTCCGCGCTTGTCAATGGCGGCAATATCGCCTATCCGCAGCTGTCGGAGGCCGATTCCGCTTTTGCGGGAAAGCTGTGGAAGGAGCAAGCGATGTCGACGGATACGGCGGAATTAATCAAGGCCGATCTTGTGAAGGCGGTGGCGAGTCCGGAAGGGGTCGGGCATGGCGCCTATATTGCCGGCGCTTCGATCGCCGGCAAGACGGGAACCGCGGAGCTAAAAGCGAGCAAGGGCACAAAAGGGCAGGAAAACGGCTGGTTCGTCGGTTTTGACGCGGATGACCCGCAGCTGCTGATCTCTATGATGATCGAGAACGTACAGGGTCGCGGGGGCAGCCGCTATGTGGCCGCTAAAGTAAAACGGGTTTTTGAGCATTGATAGGAAAAGCAGTAGAACGCCAAAGACGTTTTGGCTTGTATGGAGGGCGTTAAGTTGGATTTATATAAAATGGCAAAGAATATCAATGTATTAGGCGATTTTCTTGGAAAAAGAGACATAGATACTTTGTCCAGCATGGCATTGGAAGAAAAATATCAAATCTCGCAGACGGATTTGTTGATTTTGTTCGGGGCTAGCATAGCTTATGGTTGTGATGTAGTAGGTCAAGCCGTCTCGAACAAGATCGCCAAAAACTTTATGATTGTTGGCGGGGAAGGACACACTACGGAGAGTTTGCGTCGAATCGTCCACCGGGCTTTTCCCGAAATCGAAACTGCGGAAAAAGCGGAAGCGGATATTATGAGCGAGTACATGAAACGGAAGTATGGGATTGACAACATTTTAATAGAGCGTAATTCAACGAATTGCGGAAATAACATTACTTACGCGTTGGATGTTATGAATCAAAATAATCTTTCCCCGAACAACATCATTATTGTCCAGGACGCAACGATGCAGTGCAGAATGGAGGCCGGTTTTCGTAAATACCTTCAGGATACGAAAGTCGAAGTCATAAATTTTGCTTCGTATAAGGTTAGAGTGGAAGTCAGAAATGAAAAATTGGCGATCGAACCGTCGGGTATTTGGGGCATGTGGGACATAGACAGATATATTTCCTTATTGATGGGGGAGATCCCAAGATTATCAGACGATGCTAACGGTTACGGTCCTAACGGAAAAAACTATATTGCGCACGTTGAGATTCCTGTGAACGTGTGGGAAGCATTTGAACAATTAAAAGCGGAGTATGGGGATTCGGCGAGGATTGCAAATCCTCTATATGCCTCCAAAACGCATTCAACGGAATTTAAGTCTGAACGATGAACTGCGGCTCCGTACGGAGATAATAATAAGCTCTTACCTCTGCCGACCAGTTGGCAAAAACTTCTCTCCATTGAATGCTGCTGAAAAACTCCTCGACGGATTGATTGTCGGAATCCCAATCGATAAAAATGTTAAGCGGCGCAATGCCTCCCGCCCAAATGCCATTGGTGACGTCCGTACCCGTTTCTCTTAGTAATAATATCGGAAGGCCAAATTGAAAAGCCATCGCAGGTTCGATCTGCGAAAAAACGGAGCCTTCCCAGAACGGGGCGGTTGTCGGTGTCTGGCCAACATTGGTTTTAAGAATTTGAGCGAAAAATCTGCGGAAATTGATCGCCAACAAGCCATAACTGGATATTACCAAACGGCGGATATTGGTCAGGATGGTTTCGGGATATTGTTCGCTTTGAGGCAATGTGCGAGGAAACAGCAGCGCATTTTCGATTTCTAATATAAGACGATTGAGAAATTGTTCTTGAATGGGGTTTACGGAATTGGTCGTACTTAAAAATATAGGAATGCGGAACGCGCGGTCCACGCATTCGTTAAGCACAGAGGCTACGCCATCTTCTTTATGATTAAGCTTGAGACCTGCAACAGAAGCTTTCTCATTCCCTTGAACGGTGGGGAATTTTTGTGCAACGCTTACGGGCGGGAGCTTTTTTAGCGGGATTTGATGGGTTTTCGCTCTGTCTTTATTACCACTCATTATTCGCACTCCTTAAAGGAATCGATTCGGAAGTCAACCATAGCCTATGTGCACCCGCCTATTTGTGTTCCAGAATGCGGCAAACACTGGAGAAAATAGCTACTTTAGCTCTATGTTTTGACTTATCATCGGACTGATATGATGAATTATGGGAACGACTTTATGATTAGAAGGCGGTCTATGTGTGGCAAAACAGAAAACAATGAAAAGAAGCGTTAAGATTCTCCTGACGACGATAGGCGGAATTGTGCTGGTCTTAGGTATTGTGGCAGGTTATCTTTACTTTTTCGTACTTGAAAAGCCTGCTGAGCCGGATGAATGGGCCACTGCCGAGCGCTATGCTTGGAACAAAATCAAGTTCGACCCGGATGCACAAGTCCTATCTGCCGACGGTTCGGACTACTACTTACTTGCCAATAAGGGAGCCGCTGATGAAAATAAATTGATCATTTATTTTTCCGGGGGCGGTGTGGCCTGGGATGCGGCGACTGCCTCACAGCCGATCAGTCTTGGTAATGTACTGAAGAACGGCGAGATCAAATATTACTTTCCGAACATTCCGTTCTTTAAAGTAAGTACGCTTGGCGGCCTGTTGAAAAATAATAACCCCGACAATCCGTTCAAGGGTTGGAATATTGTCTATATCCCTTATTCTACCGGCGATCTGCATATCGGGAATGCATTCAAGGAATATACGGACGCTAAAGGCAAGCCGTTTACCATGCGGTACAACGGTCAAGCCAATACGCGCGCAGCATTGGAATGGATTGCGAGCCGTTTCGCCGAGCCGGACAAGATCCTCGTTGCGGGAGAAAGCGCCGGGGGATTCGGAGCTGCTTTCTGGGCGCCCGAGATTGCGAAGCGCTACCCGAATGCCCGCATTTATCAATATTCGGACAGCTCCTACTTAAACGCCGATCGCTGGCCGGATATTATCGACACCGAATGGAAGGCCAACTTTGCAGCAACCTTCGGTTATGAAGTGCACGGGGATTTAATCTCGTCCGTATTCGCGGCGAATCGCAAGCTGCTCCCGGACAACGCGATACTTTTGCAGTCCAATACGCTGTATGATGAGCTGTTGTTCGACTTTGAAAAGGATCTGAACGGCGACGGTTCGGAGGATGACGTATATCTGCAGCGCTGGTCGGCCCGCATGCTGCGTTCTGCCGGAGAGCTAACTGAGGCATTGCCGGGCTACTATTATTACATCACGGATTACGGTCTTAACGAGAAGACTGGCAGGACGCCGCATACGCTCTCCCCCGTAAAACATTTTTACAATGCCGAACAGGACGGGGTGAAGCTGCTGAAGTGGCTGGACGATGCCGTGAATAAGGATGAATTCTACTCCGTGGGGCGGCGTTTTGTAGAGAAAAAGGACTGACGCTGCCGGTTATAGGGCGCTTGTTCGTTCTCTTGTGGTAAGATGAAATAACAATGACGCAGAAGAGAGAGTGAAAAGTAGTGATACAAATAGAGATTCCGACTCCCGAAGTCACAATTTACAAACAGGAGGCGCCGACATTAAGCCATATTTACGGGTTTACGGATTTCATTCTGATTCCTCGTGATAAAGCGGGGATCTTCATGTTCTACAATGATAAGGATGAACTCCTATTCGTCGGTAAGGCGCGGAAGTTAAGACCTCGAATCAAGAAGCACTTTGAGGATACGGTGTCGGACATCAAAGACCATCGGAATGAAGTGACCAAAATCGAGGTTTGTTTAGTCGAGAATGCCGTTCATAGAGAAATTTATGAAACGTTTATTATTAACGAACATAAGGCCAAGTACAATGTCGATAAGGTGCTGTATAAGTAAGGGATAGACATGAGCGATTAGAACGAAAAATGCCTTTAATCCACATCAGCGGGTTAAAGGCATTTAATATGTGCAAAGCATAAATTGTAAGTTGGTTGCGGGGGCAGGATTTGAACCTGCGGCCTTCGGGTTATGAGCCCGACGAGCTACCGGGCTGCTCCACCCCGCGATAGTATTACTGAGCATGACGACGTTAATGTCGGTCAGAAATCTTATAATACAGCAGTTTGATTCATTTTGCAAGCTCTTTGTAAATTTATTATGAGTGACAACATCGATTGTATAAATTTGTAGAAATATGAATGACAAAATATGTGCATAGGGGTATTATTGCATTGGCAGCTTGTTTACAATACTGGGAGACCCTATGCTAGATAGCGGCGATCAGTTGACTACTCCCAGAATGGAGAGATTGTCATGATCAGCAAAGCGAGCTTGCTTTCCAAAAAGCGGCTCGCTATTTGTATCTCATGCGATTCTATGAGCTGAGTAACTATTTTTGATCAGTAAAGGGGTATAAAAAACATGAAAAGGTTAGTTCTTATTGGTATTGTACTTATTCTAACTGTAGGTATGTCTGCTTGCTCTAGTGCGTCCAAAGATGATTATCAAAGGGCTTTGGATGACAATGCCAAACTGCAAAGTGATTATCAAAAGGCTTTGGATGACAATGCCAAACTTAAAAGCGATTCGCAAAAAACGATGGAGGAACTAGAAACGGTAAAAAAGCGTATTGATGAATTCTCTGTGCTTGAGGCTAAATATAAAAATTTGTCAGAAGCTGAAGTTGGCGCTCAACAAGCTGCAAATGACTTGAAAGCTGAACAAGATAGACAAGCTAAAGAACAATTACTAGCTCAAGAAAAAGAAAAGGCTGAAGCTGAAGCTGCTAAGAAACTTGCTAATGCAGAGGCAGAGGAAAAAAAGGGTTATGAAACAGGAATTACATATAAGCAGTTGGCGCGAACACCTGATGATTATGAAGGAAAGAAGGTCAAGTTTTCAGGCAAAGTGCTTCAAGTTGTGGAGGGTGAGTCTGAAGTAAATCTTAGAGTTGCGGTAAATAGCAATTATAACAATGTAATATTTGTCTACTATCCTTCATCATTAACAAAAGTCAGAGTGTTAAAGGATGATAATGTTAACTTGTATGGGGTATCAGAAGGGCTTCATACATACCAGTCAACAATGGGCGGGAATATCACGATACCTTTGATACAAGTTGAAAAACTCGATATAAAGTAGTCGAATACGAACCAATTGTTGCCGCTCGCTTCCATTCACGGAAGTTGAGCGGTAATTTTATGAGCAGAGCAACTGAATCATGATTAAAAATGGCTAGATGCTAATAAAAGGTCCGAGCGAGTCAAGAGAGGCGGATGGAAGTGAGCGAAATCCATGAAGAACTTGCCGGCAAATTTAGAGCTGACCGATGATTTTACGACCGTTCATCCGTCTTATAGAATAGTAAGCAAATTTCAGAGTGAATGGAGAATGAACAATGAGGGATCGAGTATTTATTTGGGTGGAAATTCCCGTGTCCGATATGAGACGGGCGAAGGCATTTTATGAGCGGATTCTGGCAACGGAGATGCAATCGATGCACATAGGGGATGAGGAATACGCTTTTTTTCCGGTTAAGGAAGAGCAGAACGGAGGGATTCTGGTCAAGGGGCCGCGTCATACGCCTTCTCCCGATGGCGTTACGGTCTATATGGATGGAAGTCCCGATCTGGATATTATTCTTTCGAGAGTTTCCGAAGCCGGTGGCCAAGTGATTATGGATAAAACCTATTTGGGCGATCACGCAGGGTATGTGGGGATGTTTTTAGACAGCGAAGGAAACCGCATTGGCCTTCAACATCTATAAATCTATACTCCAAGCTGAATAAGGAAGTAGGTGTGATCATGAACTCAACTCAGTCCAAAGACGGTACAACCATAGCGTATGATGTCTATGGCAGCGGTCCGGCGCTCATTTACATCACGGGGGCATCCTGTTACCGCACTTTTAAGCCGATTGTGGAGGATGCCAAAGTATTTTCCAGATCTTTTACGGTCTACAATTACGATCGACGCGGACGCGGCGATAGCGGGAATACGCTGCCATATTCGCTGGAGCGTGAGATCGAGGATATTGAAGCCATGATCGATGCAGCCGGCGGCACCGCGTATGTGTACGGCCATTCTTCGGGTGCCGTGTTGGCGCTAGAGGCTGCTCTTCGGCTGAGAGGCAAAGTACGAAAGGTAGCGTTGTACGATGCGTCTTATGTGCATGACGAGAAAGAAAAGGTCGAATATCGTCAATTAAGTCAGACCGTACAAAAGCTTCTCGATGACGGTAAGAACGCGGGGGCCATGCGTACCTTTCTGAAGGGGATCGGGATGCCGTCGGCGTTCGTCTGGCTATTGCCGCTATTCCCCGGCTGGAAGAAAATGAAGGCACTTGCGCCAACCTTGGCCTACGATATCGCGCTCACGCAGGATCTACCTCCCATCGAAAGAGCTGCCAAAGTAACCGTCCCGACGTTAATCGGCGTTGGCGAGAAGAGTCCCGTAGGATTGCATGATGTCGCCCGGCAATTGGCGAAGGCAATTCCAAACGCAAAGCACTCCCAGCTCACAGGCCAAAACCACATGGTTAGCGCCAAAAAACTGCTTCCGCTGCTTTCGGATTTTTTTAGATAGGGCGGGTCGGAACTTGCACGATTTAATGGCTGATCATTTATTGGATAAAAGGAAGTTGACCGGTAGCGTACACTTTGACCCGGAAGGCAGTATGTTCTGCGCTTATTCCGATAATAGAGAGGCTATACAAAAATTTGCGATAGGGTTTAAAGAGGCATGCGAGGATGACGCTGCTATCAGGGATTTATTCTCTCGTGCACAATTGAATTGATTTTCCAAGGGGACTATCAAGAAAATGACCAAAATTCTTATCGCGGACGACGACGCCCATATTCGTAAGCTCATCGCCTTGTACTTGCGGAATGAGGGGTTCGATACGATCGAGGCGGAAGACGGGATCGAGGCACTCTCCATCATGGAGAATTCGACCGTCGATATTGTTATTCTCGATATTATGATGCCGCATATGGACGGTTGGGAGCTGTGCAGGGAGATCCGCCGCCTATATCCGGAAATTCCGCTGCTTATGGTCACGGCCAAAGGAGAGTCCGGGCAAAAGGTGAAAGGCTTTCAGTTGGGCACGGACGATTATGTGACCAAGCCTTTCGATCCTTTGGAGCTTGTGATGCGGGTAAAAGCATTGCTAAAGCGGTATCGAATCGCGTCCTCTCAGATCGTTCAATTAGGCGGAATCGTGTTGGACCGGCGGGCATTCAAGGTGATCCGAGACGGCGAAGAGCTCATTTTGCCGTTAAAAGAGTTTGAGCTGCTGTTCAAGCTGGCCAGTCACCCTGGACAAATCTTAACTAGAGAGCAGCTCATTTTGCAAATCTGGGGGATGGATTACGAAGGCGACGACCGAACCGTCGATGTCCATATTAAGAGAATTAGGGAGCGTTTCGCCGAGGATGCCGAGCATTTCCGCATCGAGACGGTCCGCAGTCTCGGCTATCGGCTAGAGGTGAAGAAATGACAAGGTCTCTATATGTCCGCGTCGTGCTAACGTTTGTGGCTGCCTTGGGAATAGGCCTGCTTGTCTCCGTTCTGGCCGGGCTAGCCCTATTTGAGAAAAAAATAGACCGAATCGGGCAGAACGATTTGGTGGCTACGGGCGAGGAGATCGTTCGCGTTTACGAACAGACAAGGCCGGAGGATTTGGACCGGTTCATGGAAAGCATGGTGAAGCTGACCTCGTACTCCGTTCAACTATATGCGGACTCCGGGACTATGAAATCCTTCAGATATAGTTCCGACACGGACGATCTTGCGATTTCGCAGGATTCTATTCGGAAAGTAAGGGAAGGCGAGATCTACCGATCTTCCTCCAAGGATAAGATGACGTTCATCGGGCTGCCGTTTCCAATCGGCGGTGAGCGTCATGCTTTATTTTTGCTGCCCTCATCCAAAAACGAATCGACCCTCACGCACTTGATGTTAACCATTCTTTTATTTGTTCTGGTTGCGGGAAGCATCTTTATTCTCATAGCCGCTATCTACGTTGTAAAACCGATCAAGATGCTTACTGCCGCGACTAAACGACTTGCGAAAGGCGATTTCGACGTGGAATTGGGACTAAAGCGCAAGGACGAGCTAGGAAATTTGGCGCGGAGCTTTAACGGGATGGCGCTTGATCTTAAACAATTGGAGCGGATGCGACAGGACTTTGTCTCGAATGTGTCGCACGAGATTCAGTCTCCGTTAACGTCTATATCCGGTTTTGCGAAAGCGCTGAAGGACATGAATTCCATCGCCGAGGACGAACGCATTCAGTATCTGGATATCATCCTGGCGGAAAGCGGCCGATTATCCCGGCTCAGCGATAATTTACTCAACCTCGCGTCCCTCGATTCCAGTCACCATCCTTTGGAGTACGCCACCTATCATCTTGACGAACAAATCAGGCAGGTCGTCGTGAACTGCGAACCTCTATGGTCGGAGAAACACATGGATATTGATCTGGATCTGCCCCAGGGCGCTAAAATAACGGCCGATCAGGATCAACTCAATCAAATATGGACGAATCTGCTTGGCAACAGCATCAAGTTTACGCCGGAAGGCGGACTCATCCATATTCAGATACGGGCTGGCATGGACGGATACACCGTGACTTTATCCGATACCGGAGTCGGTATTGCGCCTGAACAACTGGGCCGCGTTTTCGAGCGTTTCTACAAGACGGACCGATCCCGGAATCGCAGCAGCGGCGGCAACGGTCTTGGACTCGCTATCGTCCAAAAAATTGTCGCTCTCCACCAGGGCGATATTCATATGGAAAGCAAGGTCGGGCAAGGTACGAAAGTCGTCGTTCATCTGCCCGCCGCCCCACCCGACAGAGCGTAAACCGGTTCACGCTCCGTTCATATTTCTCCCATAATCTTCGCAATGTATCGCAATGACGGTACTAAGAGGAAGTGAATGGAGGAGACGGATAATGAGCGTTATCGGAACGATCGATTCGGTGAAATGGTTGACGGTCTACGAGTGGGCGATGTGCATCGTCAGTTTATTCGTATTGACGGTTTACGCGGTACCTATCAAGAAGCATTACAGATGGTTTGATTTTTTACCCAGTGCGGGTGTGCTCGTTGTTATTGCAAGCGTCCTGTCCGGAGATACGACCCTTCTGGCTCTGGTCATCGGGTCGCTGACGGTGCTCGTGTTCATATGCACAATTGGGAGGCTGCTAAAGTCTAAGGCTTGGGCGGCTCCGAAGAAGAAAGCATTCAGGGTCGTGAGGAGCATCATCTGTGTATGCGGAGCTGCTCTCATTGTGTTTGCAGTAGCAAACGCGGGTGTAATGCGGTATAACCCTGCTAGCGATTTTAGCGGCATGAGCTACTCCAAGGCGTTCGTCGCCATGAATGAAAGATTGTCGCGGGAATATCCGTTCGGGGAATGGAAGAAGATCGACTGGAACGAGCTCCGAAGCAAGTACGAGCCCCTATTCAAACAAGCCGAGAAAACCCAAAACTTCGACTTGTACTATAAAACGTTGAGAGAATACCTGTTTTCTCTGCGGGACGGACATATCAAAATCGTTAACGATAACGTGTTCGACGGGAATATGGTATTTAAAAAGGAAGTTGGCGGCGGCTTCGGACTAAGCACCGTTCAATTGGACAACGGTAGAGTTCTTGTAAGTCTGGTTTTGGAGAACAGCCCGGCGGCGAAGAGCGGAATAAAGCTAGGGGCGGAAATCGTCGCGTGGGACGGGAAAACGGGGAAGGAAGCGTTCGATCGGACGACTTGGAGCGAGAGCAGCATGGCTACGGATGAGGTGAAGAGACTCAATCAGGGACGATTTATGGCGCGTGCGCCCATCGGCAAGGAAATACAGGTCGAATTTCGTAATTGGGGGGAGTCGGATACTACCCGTACGAAGCTGACGGCATACGACGATCAATACGAGACGTTGAAGAAGACGAAGATTAGATTCACACAAACCGATCTGGATGCTTCCCCCATTGAAGGCGAAATTCTTGAAAACGGCTATGGATATGTGAAAATCAAGCATTTTCTTCCCAACTCAAGCGTCGCATCGCCGGAGAAGAGCCTAGCCGACCTATTGAAAATGTTCCAGGACAGACACGCAAAAGGCTTGGTCATCGATCTGCGGAACAATCCTGGCGGGGAAGACCAGCTTGCCGCCGATCTGGCCGGTTTCTTCGTCAAGGAGATAAAGCACTACGAATATGTCAGTTATTACAACAGATATACAGGTAAATTTGAATTGAATCGGAATGAAGTCGTCAAGGTCAAGCCTGCCAAGCCTTATTTCGACGGGCCCGTGGCCATCTTGATTAACAGCAGAACCGGGAGCTCGGGAGAAGGGATGCCCCTTGTTCTAAAAGGCGAGCCGAATGTCAAAATCGTAGGGTTTACCTCAACGGCCGGTTCGTTCGGAATTATGAGCAGTCCTATCGAAATCAAGATGCCGGGAGATTACGTCGTCCAATTCCCGGATGGAAGGTCGCTCAATTCGAACAAAAAGGTCCAGGGAGATGCCGACTCATCCGGAGTCGGAGGCGCGGTTCCCGACATCAAAATCCCCCTAAATGAAGATACGTTCAAAGCAAGCGTGATGGACGGGGAAGACGTTGAACTGAAGTATGCGATCGACGCGATGCTGTATTCACACAAGCAGAACACCCGCCCCTGACGTACAATGAACCATAACCAGGTGAGCGAGGTGAACTTTCATGGCACAATCCAAAGCGGTATTCGCTAGGGCTAAACGGCTGAAGGGCCGGCCGGTATGCATTACCCTACACAGCGGAAAGACATACGTCGGTTACATCACCGACATCCACAGCACCGGCTTGACGCTGGCTAACGCTGGAGTGCTCCCGCCGCGCACATCGCCCGGGAAGCGGGGTCCTCGGCCTAAGCGGCACAGAGGCGGCTCCCATGGCTCGGGCAGTCGCTCCGGCAGTCGTCGAAAGGATTGGCATAAGCCGTCCAGCCGTTCCCGCTCGCGCAAGCCGGATGTCCGAATATCTGCCTTTCTACCGAATATGGGCTCATTGTTCGGGGCGTTAGGCGGCGGGCTTGGCGGTGGACTCGGTGGGGGTCTCGGAGGCGGTCTCGGCGGCGGTCTCGGCGGTATAGGAGGGTTGTTCGGCATGATCCAGCGGTTTATCCCGGTCGTGAAGTTAGGATACGGCATGGTCAAGTCGATACGCCCGTTTCTTGGCTCCGTTCAAGAATTGATGAAGCAGCCCGCAGCTGCGGAGACAGCAAGCGAAACGCCGTAAAATCTATCGTATATAAGTGGAAGCTGCTCCATAAGTCAACTCAGTTGCTCTGAAAGGGAATCGATGAACAAGGCAAAGGTATGTATATACCTTCTTGAATCTCGATCACCAGACAACTTTGCTTATGGGGCAGCTTCTTTTTGTTCAGGCATAAATCTTCCAGCCGGGGGGATTCTAATATGAAAAATCTGGAGGAAGCAATTTAATGAATGAGAACCGGAAAGACGTACATCGCGAAACATTGACCACACGACAGGGCCATCCCGTAACGGATAATCAGAACATCAGAACCGTGGGCAATCGGGGTCCGGGTACGCTGGAGAATTACCATTTTATCGAAAAAATCTCCCATTTCGACCGCGAAGAAGTGCCGGAACGGGTAGTTCATGCTCGCGGAGCAGGGGCATTCGGATATTTTGAAACGTATGGAAAGGTTGGGGACGAGCCCGTGGAGAAATACACCCGGGCAAAAGTATTTTCCGGGGCAGGCAAACGAACGCCGTTAATGGTCAGGTTCTCTACCGTAGCAGGAGCGAAGGATTCGCCGGAGACTGCAAGAGACCCGCGCGGTTTTGCTGTAAAAATGTATACGGAGGACGGGAATTGGGATCTGGTGGGGAACAATTTGAAAATCTTCTTCATACGCGATGCGATGAAATTCCCCGATATGATCCATGCCTTTAAGGCGGACCCGGCCTCGAACGTTCCTAACCCGCAGCGGATGTTCGACTTCGTTTCCCGTACGCCCGAGGCTACCCATATGATTACCTTCTTGTTCTCCCCCTGGGGGATTCCCGCAACCTACCGCCATATACAGGGGTCGGGCGTCAACACCTATAAGTGGGTGAATGACAAAGGCGATGCGGTGTTGGTGAAGTATCACTGGGAACCAAAGCAAGGGATTCGCAATTTAATCCAAGAAGAGGCGGATGCGATACAGGCGAAAAATGTGAGTCATGCGACGCAAGATTTATATGAAGCCATTGCGCGAGGGGATTTTCCGGAATGGGAGCTTTATGTGCAAATCATGGAGGACGACTACCATCCGGAGCTTGATTTTGATCCGCTGGACGATACGAAGCTTTGGCCGGAAGATCAGTTTCCTTGGCTGTCGGTGGGACGAATGGTTCTTGATCGCAATCCGGTTGATTTCCATGCGGAAATTGAGCAGGCCGCTTTCGGTACGGGAGTTCTTGTCGACGGAATGGACTTCTCCGACGATAAAATGCTGCAGGGCCGCACCTTCTCATACTCCGACACGCAGCGCTATCGCGTTGGGGCCAACTATCTGCAATTGCCCGTGAATGCGCCGAAAGCGCCGGTTCATTCGAACCAGCATCGGGGCCAAATGGATTTCCGCAATCCGAAGGAATCCGGAGAAAGTCCGCATATTAACTATGAACCGTCCATGATCGGCGGCTTTCAGGAAGCAAGTAAGGAAGAGCGTCCTCCGCACCGACCTGCCTATAACGCGGCGGTAATGAGTGAGCCTATCGATCGCCCGAATAACTATGGACAAGCAGGGGAGACGTACCGCAAATTTGCAGATTGGGAACGCGAGGAATTGATCAAAAATCTGTCCGAAGCGCTTGCGGTATGCGATAAACGCATTCAAGAGGCCATGATCGGGCACTTCACGCAAGCAGATGAGAACTACGGTCGCCGGGTAAAGGAAGGCATCGAAAAGAAAATGAAAGAAATCGAACAAATGGGAACGGAATCCAAAGCTCCGGGCCGCGAGGCGGGGATCTCCAAATATGGCGAAGGTTCGTTGGATGCTAATCAAGCGGTCAAAGAAGCGGTGAAAGAGAGCCGCGAGGCGGATCCTTATTAAGACGAAGTCTAAGCTTGCTAATAAATCTAGAGGCTGCGCCCCCGGAAGGGGGCGTGTTTGTTAGGGGCATTAGTCGATAGGCTTGTCAATGTGGTCCCGATAGTAGTCAAAATATAACTGATTCTGTGTACCTCTCACGGCATAGAACACGTCGGATACGGACTTGCTCCGCTGCCGCAGCACCTGCTCCAGCCATTGGACGGTCAGCCCGTTGTGAGAGAGATTGTCTTCGATGATTTTACCGTCCATAATCAGCTCGACAGGGAACGACTGGATGGCTGCGACGTGCAGCTTCAGATCTTTGCGAGTTACCCACTCATGCTCGCTTTTTTTCTTAACCGACAGCTTTCCGTGATCCTCCAAGCAAGCATACTCGACCTCTTCCATATTAAAAATCCCTTTCTCACGCAAAGATTGGACCAAGGAGTCCAACGTGTAGCGGATTTTTCGCATGTTGTTCTCGAGAATTTCGCCGTTCTCGATGACGACAGTCGGAGTACCGGATACCCATCGGTTCCATGCCCGGTTTTTGAGCGCTATTTTGGATACAAGAAAAGAAATTCCAAAGAACATCAGCAGGGACACGACGATGGGCCAATGGTTGAGCTTATCGTTAAACGCCAAATTGGCTGCAATAGCGCCCAGTGTGATGCCGCTCACGAAGTCATGGAAGGTCATATTGGATATCGTCTGCTTGCCGAGAATTCTCGACGTGATCATGAGGAGGACAAAAGCGGCGATCGTTCGAATAATAACTTCAACGTATGCTTGCAATGGGCGGGCTCCTTATTCCAATTTGTGGGGCCGTCAGACGACTCGATAGTAACACTATTGACGATTGGAGCTATTGTTATAACTCGGGCGTTTGAAGGAGATTCTAGTGCTGGCAACAAGGCATTTGCCGTTACTAGGTCAGGTATCCCTACATAAATATAAGCTGATGAGCAAGGCTTATGTCAGGAACAGGGACGGTGCAAACGGGATGGCGCAAAACCGGAAAAAGACAGGTACGCAACTAACCGGAAGGATCGTATTTCCGGATAATCCGTCATACAATGCGGCCAGAATGGAGTTCAACAGACGTTTTTCCAAGTTTCCAAGGGTCATCGTTTTTTGCAAACGAACTCAGGATGTGATCAACGCAGTCAAATGGGCCCGCGAGCGGGGCGTAAGGCTGCGAGCGCGCAGCGGGCGGCACAGCTATGAAGGCTTCTCGACTGTCAATGGCGGTATTATTATCGATGTGAGCGAGATGAACAAGGTTAAGGTTGATCGCAAAAATAGGGTGGCTATTGTACAGACGGGAAATCCGCTCGCCCGTGTGTACAGGAAGCTGTGGAATAAGCGCGTGGCGCTTCCTGCGGGGACCGCGCCCGACGTAGGCGTAGCCGGGCTTACCCTGGGAGGCGGGATTGGACTTCTGTCCCGCAAATATGGTCTTACGTGCGATAACCTGAAACAAGTGAAGATGGTCGTAGCTTCGGGGCGGTATGGGGCAAAGGCGATTGTGGCCAATAGGAGGATCAATTCCGATCTGTTATGGGCATCGCGAGGCGGCGGGGGAGGGAACTTTGGAGTTGCTACCGCCTATACTTTTCGGGTTAGACCTATTTCATCGGTATCTATCTACAGTATTACGTGGAAATGGGCCGATCTTGAGAAGGTGCTGCCGGCCTGGCAACGCTGGGCCCCTTCTGTCACGAATCGTTTAACCTCAACCATTGAGGTGTCCGCCAAGCAGGTGGGAACGATTGTCTCTACCGGGCAATTGCTTGGCGGAGCAGAAGAGCTGCGTCGATTGATTAGGCCGCTCTTGCGAACAGGCACTCCGATCAAGGTGATGGTCAAGACAGTACCTTTTATTGAAGCGACCCGATTTTTCGCCGAATCGGACCTGAATTTGGAACCGAAGTTCAAAATAACCGGGGCATATGGGTTTCAATCTTTGCCCCGTGAAGGAGTACGAATTATACGCGACTTTCTGTCCAAAGCGCCGAACAGGCACTCTACCGTATGGAGTCAAAGCTTGGGCGGTGCAGGAAGCGCGGTGAGCCGGGTAGCGGCTACGGCAACGGCCTATCCCCATCGAAAGGCTGAGATCATCTACGAACTGTCGGCCCGCTGGAGGAACAACAACGAGCAGCAGCGGAATATTCGGTGGGTGGAAAGGTTCCGCAGAGCGCTACGCCCTTTTGTTAAAGGGGATTATGTGAACTTTCCAGATTTGCAGATTAAGAATTGGCCCAAGGCGTATTACGGGGGCAATTTCCGTAGATTGAAGCAGGTGAAACGAAAGTACGATCCTCATAATGTGTTTCGTTTTGCTCAGAGTATTCCTGTGGGTAAGCAGGAAAGGAAATAATAAAGGAGCTGCCGGCGGCAGCTCCTTTGTATTTTCAACGATAGCTTCGTTAGCTAGAATGCACCCAACTACAGGCAGGACAATGCAACATTCTTTGTTGACAGTACCTACATGGGATAGTAGAATCTTACCAATTTAACTTATTATGCAGGAGGTACAGATGTCTAACATTCAGGCAATTGTATTGGACTTGGACGGAACCTTGCTCGACAGTGATAAATCGATATCTTGTAGGAATTATCAGGCTGTTAAAAGATGTTTTGATTCGGGAATTCATATTATTATTGCCACAGCGCGGCCGCCTAGAGCGGCTAATCGATTTTTGGAGAAGTTTCCTTTTGTAGACTACATGATTTATTACAACGGCGCCTTAGTTGTATGCAAATCTAAGCAAAATGAACGGCACATTAGTATCCCTATGGAGATTAGTCGGCAGATAAATCAATTCATCGAGTTACGAGTACCGCAATCGATCGTCTCATACGAGGTTAATGATTTATGGTATACATGTAGGCCCGTCCCCGACTCCCAAGTCGCTCAATTAGGGATTCGCTCGAATGATCCGAGGCCTCAGGTGATCGATAAAGATGATATGAGTTCACTTTCCCCGACTAAAATATTGGTTTTAGGCTGCAACTCATGGAGGGATCTATGCGATCAATTCGGTGACCATGTGAACGTAATCGCAACAGATGATGGAGTATTGGTCCAAATCATGCATAAATCAGCCTCAAAGGAAAAAGCTGTACAAGGGGTGTTAAGCGATATCGGGGTGAAATCGGAAAATGTCATGGTCTTCGGGGATGATTATAACGATTTAGGTCTATTCCATATGTCCGGATTCCCGGTCGCAATGAAAAATGCGATAATTGAACTAAAGAATTGTGCGGCCCACGTAACCGATTCGAATGATAACGATGGCGTTGCTGTTGCAATTGAGAGATTTATATTGTAGGCACCTGCAATAGACAGGAGGAGAAAGGTATGAAACGCCAAGCTCCGTTTCAACAAGTAGATGTATTTACAGATGTTCGATTTAAGGGCAACCCCGTTGCCGTAGTTCTCGATGGGGATGAACTGTCAACGGTGGAGATGCAAGCTATTGCTAATTGGACCAACTTATCTGAAACCACCTTTGTATGTACACCAACGGACCCTCGAGCCGACTATAGATTGCGTATTTTTACCCCTAACAGCGAGCTTCCATTTGCAGGACATCCTACTATAGGATCGGCTTTTGCTGTACTCAAACATGGTCTTAGACAGAAGAAAGAGGGATTATTGATACAGGAGTGCGGAAGCGGGTTAGTCTCTATTTTTGTGGATGAAGATAAACTATTCCTTAGCTTGCCTGAGCCTAATGTGCAAAGTATACAACCCGCTGATTTAATTGAACTCGCCAGTGCTTTGGGAGTATCTTCGCATAGTGTAAGTGCAGGTGCAACGATTGATGTTGGAGCAGTATGGATTACGCTGCAGCTATCTGATGCGCACGAGGTTCGAGGTCTGCGTCCAGACATGGCGAAGCTTTCTACATGGATTCCGACAGGAGTAACGGGTGTTACTGTATTCGGTCTAGATTCTGAAAATACAGAGTCCGATCTTGAGGTCCGGTCTTTTGCTCCTAACGAGGGAATAGATGAAGACCCCGTGTGCGGCAGCGGCAATGGATGTGTGGCTGCTCTCGTTAGAAAGCTCGAGCTGATAAAAAAACCGAACTATGTTGCCAGTCAGGGATATTGTGTAGGACGAAATGGCAGGGTCGAAGTTCGATTTCGAGATAACGGAGAAATTCTAGTCGGCGGTCGTGCGGTTACTTGTATCGAAGGCACGATTTCTTATGAATAATAGAAGGTATGTACGACGATAACCGGAGGTGGATAGATTGAAACATAGCGGATTTTATAAACTAAAATTTTTCATCACTCCGGAGGAATTTCAAGGCGTTTTGAAAGGCTTCGAGCGAAAACAAGCCGATTTCCATCTTAGTAATAGTACCCGGACAAAACACAATCTTAATGAAGTGTACGAGGCGTATAGAAGATTTTACGAATATTTTACTCTCCAAGAAAAGCCCGGGTACCACCCCTTCTTTGTATATTCTGTTTCTCTTGCTATTGGCAACGAAAACTCCGGTTTTTTTGTAAGAAATGAAGGTGTTCGCTTTCCCCATAACCGACAATGGGCAGAAGACGAACTATCCTATGTCATGCTTTCGTTTCCCAAAGGTTTTCAAATAGATTTGGAGGATGAAAAAGGGAAGTATTATATTTATGAGGATATTCGGGAACATCGACCGTTAACGTATGCGTTTTTTGATGAAGTTGCGAACGAGATCAAGAAAATGACAAAGCCGCTTCGTTTTTCGGCACCTGCAGCAGATGCCTTGCAAGAGCAAAAACCGCCTGTTCGCATAAGCAAAAATGCGATGAACGATCTGATTAACTCCTGGATTTTCAAGAAGTATAGGCTGGTTATGAATAACAAGTAAACGAATAGAAGGTGATGAATAATGATTGACAAAATCGGCGAATTTATGGTTTGGGCTAATGATAACGGTTGGGATATAGCCAAAAAATCGGGGCTTCAATTAAATTTAGATAGCAGCATTATCGCTAGGTATAAAGAAATTCCTAACGAATATTTGGAATTTTTAAGTGTGATTGAGAAATGTGTTACACCAAACGAGACGACTTGGTTTATTTGCGAGAATGAGTTCAATAATAGCTCAGACACTGAATTTAAATGGAATGAGTACGAATTGCTCAGTCTGGAAGCGGCAATGGAGGATGCTGTTTGGAAATCAGAGATCACGGCGTGGTGGGATAATCACTTGCCGATCGTGATGTCGGTTGAGGGTGGATATTCCTTCTATGCGATTGATCTAACAAATGGTGCGATTGTACGCGGATATGAACCTGAATTCGAAGAAGTTGACAAGGTGGCAAATAATCTTGAAGAGTTTTTAGGATTAATGATGTCCAATTCAATTGAGTTCCAGTGATAAAATTGACGATTGTTTTCAGCTATTCCCAAATACAACCATTCTCTCCCACCTCCTTTCCACAACTTCTTTCGGCACTTTCCTGATCTTGATATCTCGGCCCAGGAAAAGCAGCCAATTGGTGATTTCGGCCACCTCATCCGGATCATGAACATGGATGGGAGTCTTTAATATAGCTGTAGTTTGGTAAGGATTCGTGTAGGCAATTGAAATTTTTAACGGATGGTACGTTTTAAACTGGGCAATCGCCTTTGGACCAAGTTCGAGGACAGTAAGGGTAAAATGGGCACGATTGTTAATGTACCGCATAATGACGTTAATTCGTTCAACTTTCTTCATAGGACCCTCTAAACAGTATCATATTTTGACATGTTTCAAAGTTATGATAGACCTATCAAGGAAACACAAGCCATTTGATCAATTCAATAAAAAGGAGTTTTAATGATGACATTATATACCCTTGAGGAGTAAGACAGCTTTATCGTTCTTGGTATTGGCACGGCGTCATGACAGAAGCAACTGTACCGGAAGAGCACAGAGTGATCCAATTCCCTAAGGGACAATACCTGGTCGTTAAAGGGGAGAAGTAAGCGAAACATAAAAGAGGAGGAATGGCAATGTCCTATATCGTCGATTTCAAAAATCCGTCTACAGTTGGTTTAGAATCTTCGCCCGTAGCGGAGGCTCTGGCGGGTTTGCGTGCGAATGAAGCCCGCTACTTTATGAACAAGTACAAGCATGAATTTACGGTTGTACCGGCCAGCGAGAGCCAGGAGACGCTGGAGTATGTGAGCCGGATTTTGAAAGAAGAACGGGGGATTGAGTTTGCGGCCAAGCCGTTAGAAACATCGCGTTTGCAAGTAGAAAATATTCAGTGGACCTTCGTTTTCTATGAAGATGGTCTAGCGGTCAACGTCCTGTATACGGTGGATGACCCTAAGAAGCGGGCCGTTGGCTTTAAGCTTTCCGAGGGGATGGAAGTGCCACGGGAGCTGGAGGAGAAGAAGTTTAAGTTTGCAAGGCAGAAGTCGAAGCTGGCCGGGACGATCCGAGGCTCGTTCTTCGTGATCAAAGGAGAATATTAAGATTCAAATATGGGGCTGTCTCTTAAGTTAACAGAGCGTACCGAAAGATTATCGATAGATGCCCTTCTCATTTATCGATAATCTTGTACGCTCCAACTTAGGGGACAGCCCCCTTTTTTTTATCCCCCACATATTAACTATTTAATCCGCAGTAACTTTTGAGAAAATTTGACGTCCACATATATATCAGTTACTTAGTAGAAACTATCGCAGCCGGCATACAATAGGAAGGATGACAGCATTGAAAGGTTGGCGCAGGCTTAGTCTAGTATTAGGGTTCACGAGTATACTTCTGGTTGCAACCCATACAAATCCCGGCGAGGCAGCGGCAGAGCAGCGTTTTACGGATTTGGGAGGAGCCAAGTGGGCAAACGATGGCATCGGCTATTTGGCCGATCGGGGAACGGTGGCCGGCTATGGCGCCGGAAAATTTAAACCCTTGCTTTCCATTACCAGGGCGCAGGCGGCTACTTATTTGGTGCGCGAATTATATCCGGAAACCTCTCCGACTTATCAAAAAAGCTTTACGGATGTGCCGAAGTCCCATATGTTCCAACGAGAGATCGGCATCGCTTCGGACATGGGCCTGGTCGGGGGGTTCCCGGACGGCTCGTTCAGGCCGGATGAGCCGATTAGCCGTGCGGAGACCGCTGCGATGCTGACCCGCGCCTATTCGCTTGCGGCCGGGAATCTTCAGACGAAATTACTGGACGTTCGAGAACACTGGGCTGAAGGTTCCATTCAAAGGCTGGCATCCAACGGCTTGGCAGGGGGATACCCCGACGGAACCTTCAAGCCGAACCGTTCCGTTAATCGGGCGGAGTATGCCGTTTTCCTATCCAGAGTCATCCAGTTTAAGAGAACGCAGGCCATCGAGGGAGAGAACTGGGATGCCTTGTTGTCGTTGATGACCTTGGAGGAGAAAGCGGGCCAAATGCTGATGCCCGATATCCGCATGTGGCAGAACAAACCTACAACTGCAATTAACGCCGGCATTACGTCAACGGTCCAGGACCACAAGCTGGGGGGCCTTATTTTATTCGATAAAAATATTGAGAGTACAGAGCAGTTGACAACGTTTAATCATCAGTTGCAGGCGCTTGCCGGCGATATCCCCTTATTTCTGAGCATCGATCAGGAAGGCGGCAGCGTCGGAAGAATACCTGGAGGTACCAATCTTCCCGGTGCCATGGCGCTTGGCGCTGTAGCGGACTCGGCATTATCGTTGGAAGCGGGGAAAGTCACTGGAGCTGAACTCAAAACGCTTGGCGTGAATTTGAATTTCGCGCCGGTGCTGGATGTGAACGTTAATCCCGACAACCCGGTTATCGGCATTCGCTCTTTCGGTTCGGAGGCTGGACTTGTCTCGGAGCTGGGGACGGCGTTTATGAAAGGATTGCAGCAAGAGGGCGTCATCGCTACGGCCAAGCATTTCCCTGGACACGGGGATACGGATGTGGACTCCCATCTGGGGTTGCCCGTTGTGGCCCACGACCGCCAGCGTTTGGAACAAGTAGAACTGCGGCCGTTTCGCGAAGCGATTAAGCAGGGAGTAGACATGATTATGATCGGTCATATCGCCTTCCCGGCTCTGGATAACGCAACGGTCGTCTCCAAGAAAGACGGTTCGAAAGTCGTTCTTCCGGCCACGCTCTCGAAGAAAATCATTACCGAGTTATTAAAAGAAGAGATGGGCTTCCAGGGCGTCGTGGTATCCGATGCTTTTACGATGAAGGCCATTGCGGAGCACTTCGGCGAGGAGGAAGCCGTAGTGCGCGCTGTATCCGCGGGCGTAGATATCGTGTTGATGCCGAAAAATATAACCGGAGCACACGATGCAATTGTGCAAGCCGTTAATGAAGGGGAGCTCAGTCCACAGCAAATAGACAGGTCCGTAAAGCGCATTTTACAGTTGAAGCAAGCCTATGGGTTGTTTGAGCCGTCCCGATCGCTACAGGTTAAGCTTGAGCAGGCTAAGCGTACTGTCGGTTCGAAATCACACCTTGCGGTGGAGCGGGAGATCGCAGAGAAGTCCGTTACTGTATTAAAGGCCGAGGATGGCCAGCTTCCGCATCCGGTAACGACTGACCGCATAATTGCCGTTGTGGCATCGACTTCCGCACAGGCGCAGCAGATCGAGAGTCAATTGAAGGCGCTCGGATTACCGAAGCAGACCAGCGTGAAGACGGTTGTCCAAGGCGAATTAAGCCGTGAGGAAATTGCGCAAGCAACCTCCAAAGCCGATTTTGTAATCGTGTCGTCTAATCTTTCCCGAGCTGCTCAGGGCAGCTACGATTGGGCGGGTTACCAAGCGATTATAGATGACTTGAACACGCGTTCGACACGGTATGTTCTTCTTTCCCTGGGCAACCCGTATGAGCTGCTGCATCTTCGCGGGGTGAAAAATGCAATCGCGGTCTATGGTGCCCAGGAGCCGAACCTTACGGCAGGTTTAAGGGTGATTCTAGGTCAGAACGAGGCCCGCGGCAAGCTGCCGGTTACTCTGTCGTAGACTCCGGACCGACGACTTCTATATATTTGCTGACATAGAATGGACAACAAGAGCAAATACCTTTTATCGGCTACAATTCCTTCTTGTCTGTCCCGGATATCATCGAGTTTAAGTATTCCCATTTTGTGTGAAATATGTACGGATGACTGAAACGGGGGAGTATTCATGTATATCGTATCTCGGCCCAAGTCGCTGTCTGACGGTCAAAACCGAGGGCTTGCGATGGAAGACGCCACTATTTATCCGCCAGGCTACTTTTGGTTTTTGCGGCAATTCGGGGAAGGGACATACATTGGGTGGATGAATGTTCAACTACCCGATACCGAGGTGCTAAAACCGTTTGCCGAGTACGGCTTATGGGAGCATGACGAAGATAGCCCTATTACTGAGGAGCAGATTGGCGAATGTATCGCTATTGGCACAACGGTGGACGGCGATTTTCTGGCCATACACCCTCAGACGGCCGGGCTGCTCTGGCTGCCTCGGCATGCAGAGCGCATAAAGGCCATCTCCCTGCAGGCACGAGAATCGGAAGATGAAAGCACATACGCCTTGGTGCTGGATGAAATATACCTTCAGATGTATGGGAAGAGCCAAGAGGGACCCGTCTATTACGAACCGTGGACGGGCACTCGAAGCCATCTCTTTTTACGTTTGCCACCAGGGGAGAACCAGCTTTCGCTACCCGAGCTGGCCGAAGCGTGCAAAGCGGATTTCCCACCGGACTTGTCCATTGAAACCCCCTATACCTGCTTCCTTTTCTATCAGCAACTAGGTGGCTATGTACGACTGAATTACGCCAATCAGCAAGAGGTGGCCGTCTTCTATGAACAGGAAGCACAACCGGCTTCTGCCGTTATAGAGCAATGGCTCTTGTCGAAGGGGTGCGAAGCGAGGAGCTAGCATATAATCGTCGAAGACGCTTTAGTGACACCATCCCTGATCTTGATGTATTTATACGGTTTTTCCTACAATCGTTCGTCGTTTGGGCCTGAGCAGAGCAGCTTTGTACGATTTTTCGAACAAACGCCCGCTACTTGAGCCAGATCCGAGCAGCTTTGTACAATTTTCCGACTAACTTCCCCACGCAAACTTTTGTGTACAAATAAATCCGCCGCAAAAGTTAAATTTTCAATCAATTGGAAACGTTGTGGGTCAATCCTGATGCCCTCTCTTCTGTTAAATAGTATAATGGACTCAACCTGAGAGGTGAACGAACGGTGACGCACAAGATTTTGTTGATTGAAGACGATGCCTCCATCGTAGAGATGTTGGAGGGACACTTGAAGAAGGCAGGCTATCTCGTCCAGTCGGCCGATAACGGCGAAGCCGGTCTCGCATTATTCAATAGGGATAGCTTCGATGTGCTGGTAGTGGATATTATGATGCCTAAGCTGGACGGAATCGAGGTCATCAAGAGGGTGCGGGAGACCAGCTCGGTCCCGATTCTGATCATGTCGGCGAATGACAACGATGTCGATAAAGCGATAGGTCTTGGTTTTGGAGCGGACGATTACATTGCCAAGCCCTTCTCGCTGGTCGAAATTACGGCCCGGATTAAAGCCGCGATTCGTAGAGCCACGATATATGCCCAGCGGGAGCCCGATAAGAAAGCAAATCCCGGAACCCAAATGCAGTTCGGCAATATCGTGGTCGATTTGGACAACTACAGGGTCCTCAAGGGCAACGAAGAATGCAAACTAACCGCCAAGGAAGCGGAGATTTTAAGGCTGTTCCTCAAAAACCCGAATCGGGTATTCACGAAAGCGCAAATTTACAGCTTGATCTGGAACGACGAGTATATGGGCGATGAGAACGTCATTAATGTGCAGATCCGTCGATTGCGGGAGAAAGTGGAGGAGGAGCCGTCCTCGCCGAAATACTTAAAGACTCTATGGGGCATAGGCTACAAGTGGGAAGGCAACGCGTGATGGCTTATGTGCTGACGTGCCTTATTATTCTCTTAGCAGGCGCTTTAATCCGAGAGCGGAGAAAGAACGCAAGGCGGAGCGCCCAGCTTAGACGGGTTCATGCCAAGCTGGACATAATTCTAGCGCAAAATACGAGTGAAAAGATGCTGCTGTTTACGGAGGATGCCGAGCTGAGGCTGCTCCTGGTACATATTAATCGAGTACTGGAGCACAACCAGCGAATCCGGGCAGAGCGGTCGGGAACGGAGAAATCCATACGGCGGATGCTGTCCAACGCCTCCCACGACTTGAGAACCCCGCTAACCGTCGTTCTCGGCTATATTGAAACGCTTAATTTAGATCCTGACATGAAGGCGGAGGATCGCGCCGAAATGCTTATTAAGGTTCAGCGCAAGACGAACGAGGCTATGGACTTGATTCGGCAATTTTTTGATCTCGCCAAGCTGGAATCGGAGGATCAACCGTTGCCGCTGACCCGCGTACATCTCAATGAGGTTTGTCGCCGAAACATATTGGATTTTTACGAGGTGTTAACAAACGCAGGCTTTGCAGTCGATATTGAAATTCCCGAAGAGCCGATTTATGCTTATGCGAACGAGGAAGCAATTAACCGGATCCTGCACAATCTGATTTCCAATGCGATCCGCTACGGGAAGGACGGGAACATTGTTGGATTGACCTTGCGGCAGGAGCCGGATGCAATCTGCATGGATGTATGGGATCGAGGCAAAGGAATCGGTGAAATGCATCAGAGCCGGGTATTCGAACGCTTATACACGTTGGAGGATTCCCGGAGTAGATCGTTTCAAGGCAGCGGGCTAGGCTTAACGATTTCGAAGAGATTGGCGCAAAGCCAAGGCGGGGATATTCGGTTATACAGCAAGCCCTATGAGAAAACCATCTTCACGGTTCGACTGAGGCCGTTCCGATATTAATCGCCATGAAGCGGAGAAGCTTATGAGATGCAGGAGGAGCTGCGTTTTGTAGGCTTTTTTCAATGCTCCATTTAAGAAATAAGTAAGAATCGAGAAATAGATAAGACGGGATTGGCTTTTATAATGGGATTATAAGACATGATGAACGAAGGAGTAATTGGTATGGACTATGTAGTGAGAACGATTGGATTAACCAAGGTGTTTCAAGGCAAAGAGGTAGTCACCGACGTTAATATGAATATCAAGCAAGGGGAAATCTACGGTTTTCTGGGTCCGAATGGGGCAGGCAAGACGACGATTATGAAAATGCTCACGAATTTAGTGAAGCCAACCAGCGGAGAGATTGAAATTTTTGGCGAAAAGCTGACAAAGCAATCTTATCATCTGTTAGGCCGAATGGGGTCGATTATTGAATATCCGGTTTTTTACGACCGATTGCAGGCGCGGGAAAACTTGGAGCTGCACTGTGAATATATGGGGTATTACAACAAAAAGAAAATCGACGACGTGCTTGAGCTGGTCAAATTGACGAATATCGACAAGAAACCGGTTAAAGACTTCTCACTGGGAATGAAGCAGCGGCTCGGCATCGCTAGAGCCATTCTCACGAAGCCCGAACTGTTGATTCTTGATGAGCCGATTAACGGATTGGACCCGGTAGGGATCAGGGAAATGCGGGATGTATTCAAAATGTTGTCCAGCGAATACGGGATGACGTTGCTAGTGTCCAGTCACATTCTGGGCGAGATGGAGCAGATGGTAGACACGATCGGGGTAATCAATCACGGAAGGCTGTTGGAGGAGGTCTCCATGCAAATGGTGAGGGACCGAAACACAGAGTATGTGGAGCTTGTCGTCAACGACAGCAAGAAGGCGGCATTCATTCTTTCCAACGAATTGGATCTGGCAAATTTTAAAGTCATCGATGAGCATTTGCTGCGCATATACAATCTCCAAAAATCGCAGAACGAGATTACCAAAGCTTTGATTATCAATGGTTGCATGATCGAGTCGATCACCAAAAAGAACAGTTCGCTTGAGGACTATTTTATTTCATTACTGAACGGAGGCAGCCTCCATGCTTAATTTGATGAAGTTGGAAATGAGAAAGTACAGATTCAGAGGGAACATTATCGGCGGGTTTATCGCCATCGTCATCATTACGGCTTTTATGATTCTCATGAGTATAGATTCGGCCGATCAGGCTGTTGGCAATTACGAGGAAGCTTTTAAGGTTGCCGATATACTGGCATCGGTTACGTTTACCATCTTTGGGGCCGTGCTGTTATCCAAGCTGATCATAGACGAATTTAAGAGCAAGTCGATTACGGTGCTGTTCATGTATCCGATTCAACGCCGAAAACTGCTCGTTGCCAAGCTTGCGATCGTCGTTCTGTTCACATTCGCGTTCGGCGTGATGACTAGAGTGCTGACCGTCTCGGGATTCTACCTGTTTAATCATTTTGCTCAATTCATTCCGAACGATTTAAGCCAGATCTCATGGATGGAGCAAAGTATCAAAATATTGATCAATTCCGTCATGACCAGTTTCATCACGCTCATCCCGCTCTTCTTCGGAATGCGCAAGCATTCGACCGTAACCACGATCGTATCGGCGATTTTTATCGGTGCGCTGCTCAATTCCAATGCCGGGAGCGATTTTACGCTGAGTTCGATTGTGTTCGTTCCCCTTCTGTTAGCGGCACTCGGAATAGCGATCGCCTACCTCTCGATACGGAACATAGACGACAAGGATATTGTCTAGAGCAAAGAGGGTTCTCCATAACATGACAGTCTTAGTGTCAAAGGCCGTTCAGCAAATCTGGATGGCGTGGGAAGGTTTCATGGACCAGGTTACCAAGATACGAAGCAAATGCGTCAAAAATTATGGCATTTGCAAACTGGTACTCCGACGATATCGCGGTAAAAGTCTTATATGTCAGGATGGGCAGCAAATCCATGCCGGCGATTGGATCGGCGAACTGCATCTGGATAATCGGCAAGTGCTGCAACTTTCCAGAGAAGTTGGCGCCAATCGGGCAGGGCTGCTCACCGCCAGAAAACTGCGCAAATCTATGAAGTTGATTAGCGAAGCGTTACAGAACGATCCCGAGCTCTCCCAGGTTAAGGCTCTCACCGGAATCACTTTGCTCCACCGCGGCATCATTCACGGACTGGGCTTTGAAGTGCACCCGCTGGAATCCAAGGGCACCCGATGGATTGTGACTCGCTATTTGCGGTTATTGCGAAGAGCGCTCCATCCGGACGGATTTCTTTCTGCCGATAGCAATGAGCAAAAGCTGGTTCCCAGAATGCTATTGCTTAGCCGAGGCGTTCTTGTGGCGAAATATCATTTTTCATAAAATTAATCAACTCTTAGGGGACAGAGTCCTCGTATTTGTCGACATACAACGTCCCATCCAGTTGGAGTTCTGCGTAAAATACTTGGTCCAAAGAGTGAATGTTGGCTTTCTTTAATTGTTGGTTAAGCCAGACGACAGAGACATCTATTTTTTCAAGATTTTTTTCTACGATTTTACCATCAACGATAAGTTCAGTCGGGATTCTGTGAATGAGCGTAACGGGTGCCTTTATATCCTTTTTTGTTGCCGGCAGCAGTTCTTCTTTTCTTAGCACGCTGAGTTGACCGTCAGGTTCCAGAATTGCAAATTCGACTTCTTCTGGCGAGAACACATCCTTGTTCCGAAGAAGCATGCTTAGATCATCAATATTGAGGTGTTGCTTCGCCAAGGCCTTTTCCAGAATCTCTCCTTGCTTGATGAGGATTGTAGGCTGGCCGTCGAGAATCTCGCGCGCTTTGACGGAGCGTAATCCCATCGAGGCGAGGATGAAGGCCAAGAGCGACCATAGGACCAGGCTGGATATTCCCTGCAGCAGAGTGATGTGTTTGTTGACGATAATCTCGGCAGTGGTGGAGCCGAAGGTGATCCCTGTAACATAATTGAAAAACGTGAGATGTCCGACTTGTTTTTTACCGAGCAGTCGCGTCAAAACGAGTAGAACAACAAAGGACGTTGCCGTACGAAATAAAATTTCTCCATACGTCATGTGCAGGGCTCCTTGCCTAACAGATATTCTTAAATTGGTCCTCATTTCCATTTCCTATACTTGAAAAAGGAACATTCCATGATCTGTAGGCCAAGAAAGCGCCTTGGCGGAGCCGGGGCCGGGGCACGGAGGCCAAGAAAGCGCCTTGGCGGAGCCGGGGCCGGGGCACGGAGGCCAAGAAAGTGCCTTGGCGGAGCCGGGGCCGGGGCACGGAGGCCAAGAAAGTGCCTTGGCGGAGCCGGGGCCGGGGCGCGGAGGCCAAGAAAGCGCCTTGGCGGAGCCGGGGCCGGGGCGCGGAGGCCAAGAAAGCGCCTTGGCGGAGCCGGGGCCGGGGCGCGGAGGCCAAGAAAGTGCCTTGGCGGAGCCGGGACCTCCTTAATGCCCAAAAAATCTAAATTGTAAATATAAGAACAGTGGGCTGTCCCATAAGTAGAAACGTACAAGATTATCGATTAAAGAGAAGGGCATCTACCTCCTGGATATTGCCTCATACGGTCCTGAAATGACCCTGTCACGGGTCTACCTATTCAAGATTTCAGGATCGTATAGCATCGGAAGGAGATAGATGCCCATTCCCCTGCATCCATCGATAATCTTTCGGTACGGTTCCGTTAGCTTATGAGACAGCCCCTTCAGTTTCTAAGAAATGCAGTATCCGATCTGCTTGGCTGACAATGAGGTGGCCCGTACCCGGTAGAAGTTCGATTTTAGCTTGTTGTGCGAATTGTTTAAGTCGATTAGTACTCTTGTCAGCAGGTATTAGCTGATCAGAATCGCCGAACAGCATGAATATCGGCATAGTTAATTGACGAAGCGACTGATTACTAAACAGGGGCATTTTTGCCGTTCGTGGTTTGAAATATTTGAATATAAGTGATGCGAACCGAAGGTCTTCACCCAATTCGGATGAGGGTGATGAAGAAGTATTACCGCCGCCCACTAATTTAAGTGTTTGTAGCTGCCCCCATTTGCCAAGAAGGGAGAAAAAGATTGCTTTCCACAGGAAACTGGCTTTTTCATGTGCAAGCCCTCCGGGACAAAGCAACACCAAGTTATCAACCTTATCGGGATAAACGGTAGCGAAGCTCAATGCCATCCAGCCGCCTAATGACATAGCTACTATGGAACAGGAGCTTAATTTAAGTGCATTTATGATTTCATTCAACCAGAGAGCATATGCATCACTTTCGTAACCTGGTCGGCTTGCTGCTGATAATCCTGCTTCTCCAATAATGTCGATTGCATAAACATTGTGAGTTTTAGAAAAGGCAGCTACATCGCCGTACCAGGTGAAAGAATTCGATACGCTTCCATGCAGGAGGATCAGAGGGGGGCTATCCTTTGATCCTGATTCGATGATAAAAGTCGGTCCGAATTTTGTATCAACTTCGTATTGGTGATTTTCCACCGGCCAGCCGGCAAGAATTTGTCGGTACTGTCCCAAAACCTCTTGTTTGCCTGCTTCTGACTTATATATATTTCCCATAAGTTCTCGCCTTTCTTTCTACTTGAGGAGCCATTTTTCAGCTTCTTCTTTACTTTCGTACAATCTAAAATGGCTGCCCATGTTCATCTCCATAGCCATTTCTTTAAATCTGCCTTTTCCGATTGCCTCCTGTGGGACAATAGCAGCAGTTTGTACGCCGTAGTTTATAAATTTCTGAATCATATTACCGGCCACTTTGGTTTTAAGTTTGAAGAAGTCTTCTGACAAGGCTGCGTAGTGTATCATAATCGCAGTTATATCGTGCTCCCAGCATAAAGAGATGATATCCAGTGCATGGTTTTCTGAACTTAAAGGTTCAGGAGAAGAGATCACTTCAATATACTTTTTGCCCTCTACTTCTCTTATTTGATGGTTCATTTTTTCCTTCTCCTCCATATTTTCATTTTCAAACAACCTCTGACGGGTTTCCCGGATCCAATTCAATTCATTGTTATAGGTTGAAATCATGTTTTCCGAAATCGTCTCCCATATTAAGCTTTCCCTTGGACTTCGATTAGGCGTATGAAGAGCGCGTCTGTATTTCTCCTTCTGCATAATCAATTGAAGTTTGACTTCATTTTCATATTTGGCGAGCATTTCACTTAATTCTTGGTTATTTAACAGATCCGACCAAGCAAGCTGTACCAAAAACGTTTTCTTGATCTCGGGAGCTTCCGGTGATGACACCAGCCAATTTCTGAGTTCGGCAAGTCCTTCTTCTGTTAGGGTGTATACTTTTTTGGAAGGGGAATTATCCTGATGGATCACCTCACTGGTAACAAAATCATCATTCTCCAGACTCAATAAAGCTTTGTAAATTTGATTATTATTACCGGACCAATACATGAAGGTGGAATCTTCAAAGATCTTTTTGAGTTCATAGCCTGTTGAGGACTTCCAGCTCAGTATGCCTAATATGGCTAATTGGATGGACATAAAATGCACCTCGTTATAAATAACATATGTTAACAGTAACATATGATAATGAAGATGTAAATGATAACCCAGCTCATGCCTCCAAACTAATCCTTGAATTTAGGAAGGAAGTAGGTAGACCCTGGGCAGAAGCTCACTATAATAAAAAATAACGGGCGAAAGGAGGGGGAGCATACAATGGGTTATGCACTAACCGTTCGATTAAAACAATTAAGCGATAGCATTATTCCTCAATGGATTTCTGAAATAAATAAACTTAACATGACTGTTGAAGTCTCTCCCAAATTTAGTTTTTCTGGACATGGGGGGTTCCTGCCTTTCAGAACAATTCTATATGACTGCCCGAATCAGAGCTTGAATCATGTGGAGTTAATGACGGGGTACGAATTATACGTAAAGAAGATGGAGCGGAATAAAGACTCTTTTTTTAGAAGCTTGATGAAGGGAAAGAGCGGAGCGAATATCTTTGACACTGAAGTGGATTTTAGAATAAGTGCGCAGGATAGCTTCGAATACAGAATGGGCTGGTACTCGGCGGCATCATTGGCGCTTGTATGCAAGGGCGTCCTGATTGATCCGCAAGAGGGGCTGCAGCTGGAAGGACAGCAGTTAATCGAACATGCACATAGATGCGTACTGGAGGATGAGAAAACGATTAAAGACGACGAGTGGAGAATACACCGTTTTGAAGGATGGAAAGGGTGAAGGATTGACGAACAAGGCCACCGAATGACTTGGGTGGCCTTTAATGTTTTTTGCTATTGCACCAAGCTATCCAAGTCCGGCTGCAGCTTGTTCCGCAGAACATACAGCATGATAGCCCCGACCAGGAACGCGACGGCATCCGCAATGACAAGCGACCAGACGACCCCATGGAAACCATTCATTCGATTGGCGATGTAGAGCACAGGGATCAGAGTAATTCCCTGAATAATCGACATAATAAAGGCGGCGGTCCCTTGCGCAGTCGCTTGAAAAATCCCCGTAAACAACGTGGTCATTCCCGTAATAAACAAGGATAAGAACGTGACATGCAGAATGTAGCTGCCCATTTCAATTAGCTGTGGATCGTTCGTAAATAAGCCAATTAAGTGGTCGGAGATCAGGTAGACGATGAGGCCGAATGCGACCGCTAACGCCAGGATGGTTTTGATCGTGAATCCAATCGTTTGTTTCATGCGCAACTTATTCGCTGTAAAAGAGAAGGCAATCAACGGCACGACCCCTTCGCATAAGCCCATCAGAATAAACTCGGGAAATTGCAGCAAGCGCGACGAAATTCCGTAAGCCGCCACAGCCTGATCCCCGTAATCGACAAGGAAATGGTTCAAGATCAGCGACATGGCCCCCAGGAAGATGCTCATCACAAAGACGGGAACCCCGATTTTGAACACATTGCTCAGAATTTCCTTGTTTGCCTTGAACCATTTTACCGAGACGGTTAGAAATTGGCTCTTATTCCTCATATGGAAAGCGTAAAATACGCTCGCCGCCAAGTTGGCAATAACGGTAGCGGACGCAACGCCGATCACGCCCCAGTGGAAAACAAAGATGACTAGCGCATCGAGAATAATATTCACGATAACACTGAGAATCATACCGGTCATGGACGTAATGGCGGCACCTTCCGAGCGTACGATATTTTCCAGCGTGAAAAATAAGACAACGAATGGCGAACCGATCAGCATAACCGTGACATAGTCCTTCGTGAATCCGAAGGAATCGGGCGTTGCACCAAGACCATGAACGATGGAGTCGAGCAGAGGGAGACCGACGGCGATTACGATCAGACCGAGCAATAAACTGCTGTAAAAAGCGAACGAAGACACATGCTTTACTTCCTCATATCGCTTCTCTCCCAATAAGCGGGAGATAAACGTGCCGCTGCCTATGCCAATCAGGTTGCCTAGCGCCATTATGGCCGCGAATAACGGCAAGGTCAGGGCGAGAGCGGTTAACATGGCCGTGTTGCCCAGCGTACCGAGGAAATAAGCGTTCAAGATGGAATAGATGACACTCATCGACGTGCCCAGCATCATCGGGACAGCGAAATGAGCAACGGCTTTGGCGATCGGCGCTTTTTCAAAATAGTGGAGGTTTTGTGCATCCATGTGGATCACTTCTTTCTAGATTATGTTGTCTAACAGCGTTAGATTGAAACTTACAGTGTTAGATGGTATCATGAACTTAAGAGTCTGTAAAGAAGAAACTTACACTGTTAGATAAAAGGGCGGATATTCGATGAAAAAACAGCAGCCGCAAATTTCCGAAGATAAGATTTTGGAAGCCTCGTGGGAGCTTCTTGGGGCGGAGGGCATCGAAAAATTCAGCTTGAGACGGTTGGCCGACCGGCTGGGGATTCAAGCGCCCTCATTGTACTGGTACTTCAAGAGCAAGCAAGACCTCTACCAGCGTCTGGCCAACCAAGTATCGAAAATTATTCTGGAGGAGTTCCATTCCGAGGGAGATTGGAAGGAGCAGTTGACGGGGCTGGCGGTAACGGTGCGGAGTGTGCTCAGTCGGTATCCTTGCTCCACACAGCTCATGATGATGACGCTGCCTCACGAACCGGACATCATTCGTTTCACTAACCGGATGCTGCTTTGCGTAGAATCGACGCCGCTCGAGCAAGAGCAGAAGATGCAAGTGGTGACTACGCTTGTGAACTATGTCTTCTACTTCGTTCTGGACGATTATCAGCATGAGCGCAATGTCTCTGCTATTCTTAAAGACCAGAAAGAGCTTCCAGGCGAGGATATGATCCGCCTTCTGGATTCCATGAGCGAGAAGGATGCGGGATTGTTTCGGAGGATGTTCACGAACGGGCTGTTTGAGCTGATGGGGACAGATTCGGCGTTCGAATTCGGCCTAAGACTGATTTTGCTGGGAATTGAGCAGGTGATTAAGGAGGAGATTCATAAATGATGGAGATATTTGATGTGCGCAGCAGACCGGGGATTCTTGAAGAAGCGATTCAATATTTCTGGACGCAGTGGGGATCCGAGTCCAACTACAACTTTTACAAAGACTGCATTAAACAATCTTGTCATACGGATAGTGACATTCCTAGATTTTATTTAGCGCTTGAAAATAACAAGATAATAGGATCGTACGCTATTTTAAGAAGCGATCTAAATAGCAGACAAGATTTGTGCCCATGGTTCGCATGTCTGTATGTAGATCCCGAAGCCAGAGGAAGAAAAATCGGGGAACTTCTACAAACGCATGCCATTAAAGAATGTAAAGTAAAAGGCTATTCTTCGGTGTATCTTTGCACAGACTTAACGGGATATTATGAAAGAACACAATGGAAATACATAGGTAAGGGATATTCGTTGAATGATGATGAAACAAGGATTTACGAGTATCGAATTGATGAGTGAGAGTTACCGATGCCGATCCCTTCCCATTTCTCGTATAAACTTTCCCTTTTCATCGTATACCATAATACTTAATCCCTTGACGGCCCCCTTAGTCTCCATAAGCAACTTAAATGCCTCATCTCGGGATAGCGGTACATTGACGCGTTTCCCGTTATAGGCGAGATAATATTTCAGCATCTCTCTCCAAAAATAAAAGGAGCCGGAAAGATTCCCGCGCTCCCTTGGCTGATATATTACATTAATTACTACTATTCGACTCTTTCTCTGATTTTCCTCCATTATCGGACTGGAGCTACGGTTATTCTTGTATACTCGTGGGTTTCGGAGAAAGTATGCTTAATCCCCAAAGCATGAAGGAGAGAAAGCCTTGAAAGAAAAGGAAATCATTAATCGGACGCAGATGCCTGTTACTGTGAGCAATATGATCCGAGATATGCAGGTTCTAGGAATTCGGAAGGAAGACAACATTCTTGTCCATTCCTCGCTGTCTAGCCTGGGGTGGGTTTGCGGAGGTGCGCATGCTGTTGTGCAAGCCTTGGTGAAATCTGTAGGGGATGGCGGCACCTTGACCATGCCCGCACAGAGCGGGGATTGGAGCGATCCCGACGAATGGGAGAATCCCCCTGTTCCACAGGAATGGATTAATATGATTTATAATGAAATGCCCGCTTTCGATCCCTTGATTACTCCGACAAGAGGAATGGGACGCATCGCGGAGTTATTCAGAACCTATCCGGGGACCTTGAGATCGCAGCATCCCCAGGTTTCCTTTTGCTCGAATGGGAAATACGCGGAGTATGTGACATCTGACCATCCGTTAACCCCGCAATTTGGTGAAGATTCTCCGCTCGGCAAGCTGTATAGTATCGGTGCAAAGGTGCTATTGCTCGGTGTAGGATTCGACTCGTGCACGAGCTTTCATCTTGCAGAAGCCAGACTTGAATCTATGCCGATAAAGCGGATGGGGACAGCCATGCTAAAAGACGGGAAACGGGTATGGGAATGGTTTACGGACTTTGCGTACGATGCTGACGATTTTTCACGGATTGGGGAACGTTTCGAAGCAGGTGGCCATGTTCAACATGGTAAAATTGGAAATGCGACATGCAGCTTATTCGATCTGAAGGAAGCGGTTGATTTTGCCGAAAAATATTTACAGAAGCATCGAGTGAATAACTAGGAGGCTATCCTGTGGGAAGATCATTTGCCAATTTGCATATTAAGTCGAATAACCTGGAGAAGACGATCGAAGCGTTAAGAGAGCTAGGCAAAGGGCATGGGGATGTATTAGGTATCAAAGAGGCTCATGAGCCCCCAGTTGTCATGTACATAAGCAAAAGCAACGAGAACTGGATCAGCGTGCTCCACGATTATTTTGTATGGGGTACGGTGAAGAAGGTGGGCAAAAGGTTGTCCCAACTAATCGAGGAGCCGGTCATGACCGCCGGATATATGAATGAGGAAATCTTCGAGCTATCGGTTTTCGCGGATGGAGCCATTCAAGCCGAGAAAATCTTTTGCGAACAGTGGGCGAGAGAAGATTATGGACTCACAGAAGAACGTCTTAACGATGACTACTTGCGTGAAGCTTTGGATATCCGTAATGAGGATTTTGCCGATCTCATAAAGATTACGACCCCGTGGCAAGCCGTAGATAAGCTGTCGGAGCTTGTAAAATTGACATTATGGTGCGATGCGGAGTGGATTCCGTACGAGGATGATCTTAGACAGCGATTCGAGAAATACGAGTTTTGAAAGAAACCCAAAGAGCAGCGAGGCGATCCCTCCTGCTCTTTATTCGAATACGCACTCATGGGGCGGAACGCTGACAAACGCTTGAATGCTTGGTTGCCGCATGGTCCTCCCCTCGTGCCGGCGCCATTCTGTGAACCGGACCTTTACGGTTAATATAGGCTGGCACCAGTATGCGCCGCGCATATCGGGATGCCGATTGGCAAAGGGGCATTCTGCTGTGGCAATCCCCTGCAGCGTAGCCGTGAGCGTCCGCCAATCCTCAGCCGTGAGTTTTCCGGTCCCGACTTTGCCGATAAACCTCAATTTTCCTTCATGATACAGGCCGGCCAAGATTGCGTTAACGACGCCATCGCGCAAAGTAAATCCTCCGATCACCACAACGGCATCCCCGTAATTTTTGACTTTAACCCATCGCCCGTCTTTTCGCCCAATTTCGTAGGTACTGTGTGTATCTTTGCAGACGATGCCTTCCATGCCATTCTGTTCGACGACACGGAACAAGGACTCCCCGTCAGGATGAGAGGCAACCAGTTGCACGGTGGGAGTCGGAATAACGAATTCCTGCAGTAGCTCCAGACGATCGGAGAGAGGGCGGTTATTAAGCCATTGCCCGTTTAAATAAACGATATCGAAGATCATGTAAGTGATCGAAACTTCTTTTTGCGCGATGGATACGTTCTCTGACCGGCGAATTCCGTCTCGGCGCATGACCTCGTGAAACGACGGCTTCCCATCAGCCGCTAAAGCGATAACCTCGCCGTCCAGGATGAAGGAGGATGCCCTGCAATAGCCGCGATTAATCAACTCCGGAAACTGCATCGTCCGTTCGTTTAATTTTCGGTTGTACAGCTGGAATTCACTGCCGTCGCAATAAGCGAGAATGCGGACGCCATCCCACTTGACCTGGTAAATCCACTTTTCGCCTATCGGGATAACGTCTGTGCGTAGCGGTTCGAAAGGGATGATTGGTTTCATACCTGTAGGATGCCCAACATTGGAGGAAAAATGGAGTAACGTTAAGGGGGAGCATTCTCATGCATTGAGCCTTTCCCATAACCGTGATAATGTTGTAGGCATAATTGTATAAGAAGGAGCCGTGGGCTTATGGAGCGGATTTTGGCGCCAATTAATACTTATTCCAAGCTCGTGTTGGCGTTTCTGTTCGTCGTCGTGCCGTTTTTCGTGCTTAGTCTAAAAATCAACGAATTCGGCTCCAACAACGTGAACCGGGAAATTACGCTGTCGATGCAATCCAAAATCCGCTTCTACAACGAGCTGATGGGGGACGACTTCGGCAGAATCATCAACTGGATGAAAGCATTCTCCAGCCATGACGAGCTAGACTTGCTAAGCAACCAAGCCGAAATTCTCAGCGCGAACGAAAAGCGCGAGACGATTCTGAAAGTGCAGAAAGAGCTTGAGATCCTGCAAAGCACAAGCCAATTCGTTAAAAATGTAAGCGTACACATTCCCTCTCTCGGACGTACGATCTCCTCAATAAACTTATTCGGCGACATTCCCGAGGAAGAATTTCATGTACTGAACACGCCGACCAACTTGTTCGAGGCGCCTTTCGTCTACTGGAACGGCCGACTGTTCATCAGCCTGTCCTTTCCGATTATGGTCAATAATACATCGCCGGAATTCGTGCTTGGCGTTGAAATTTCGATCGACAAGTTGACGGGCATGTTCGACCAATTTGCGATCAATCCTCACGGAGGTACTCTGCTGGTCGATAACAAGCGGCAGTGGACGATCGCCAACAAGCCGAACACCGCCTTGCTGGAGCCGATGATCCGGGACATCGTGGAGAAAGAAGGCGAGACGCACGGCATTCGGCAGATGAAGTGGAACGGCCAGTCGTATATGGTCTCTTTTGCGGTATCTCAAGCTCTCGGCACGACATTGGTCACGTACGAACCGGAAGAAGAAGTGTTCGGCTCCGTTCACCGGTTTCGCGAATGGCTGTGGGTGCTCATCGGCTTGGCGGTTATCGTCATAGCGCTCGTATCGTTTTTTCTTTACCGGGTCATCCACAAGCCGATGAACCAGCTCGTCCGGGCGTTTCGCCGCGTAGAGCGCGGCGATATGAACATCTCGGTGACTTACAACCATCATGATGAATTTAACTACCTGTTCGCCCAATTCAACAATATGGTCAGACGGCTGCAGGAAATGATCGTCGAAGTGTACGAACAGAAATACCGGGCACAGCATGCCGAGATCAAACAGCTTCAGTCGCAAATCAACCCGCACTTTTTTTACAACAGCCTGTTCATTCTGTACAGGCTCTCGAAAAAGACGGGCGACGAGGTGCTTATCCGCTTCTCCAAATACTTGGGCGATTATTTCGAATTCGTCACCCGCAACACTCGGACCGAAGTCAGTCTGCGAGAAGAAGTTCAGCATGCCCTCAACTATGTAGAAATTCAGTCAATCCGATTCGCGCACCAAATCAAAGTCGATTTCGACGAACTTCCGATAGATTTTCAGGCGATTCAAATACCGCGGATCGTTCTGCAGCCGATTATCGAGAATGCATACAAGTACGCGCTCGAAGAAAAAGAAGACGAAGGCCGCCTGGCCGTTCGTTTCGATGCGGAGCCCGACGGACTGATGATTTCGGTTGAAGACAACGGCGAAGCTATGAACGAGACAAGAGCGCAGGAACTGAATAATAGACTGCTTAATTCGCCGGATCCAATGGAGGAAACTTCCGGTATGATCAACGTTCATCGCCGGCTGAAATACCGATACGGGGAAAAGTACGGCTTGTCGCTGTCGGTCGGTGAGCTTGGAGGGTTAAAGGTATCGATTCGAATTCCAAGGGGGGACGACCATGTATCGGATTCTCATCGTGGACAATGAGCCGATCATTGTGGATGGTCTGTATCACTTGTTTCTGGAGGTCGGGCATCTGGAGTTAGATGTACACCGCGCATATTCTTCGGCGCAAGCGTTGAAATTGCTGGAGAAGCATAAGATCGATATCGCCTTCCTCGATATCCACATGCCCGGGATGAACGGATTGGATCTGCAAAAAAAGATGCAGGAACGCTGGCGCAAATGCAAAGTAATATTTCTGACCGGATTCAACGACTTCTCGTACGCGCAATCCGCGCTCAGGCATGGCGTAGTCGACTTCGTGCTGAAAACGGAAGGCGACGAGAAGATATTGGAGTCGCTGGACAAAGCCGTCGAACAGCTCGTTCACGAGTCGACCGATCGGCGGCAAATCGAGCAGGCTAAGCGAATGACGGAACAAGCGAGGCCTATGCTGCAAAAAGAATTCGTGCTCGATTTACTATATGGGGAAAGGATATTCAGCGAATCGCTCGAATTGCGCTTTCTAGAGTTGGACTTTCCGCTGTCGCTCCGCCATCCCGTCAATCTGACTCTCGGGAGAGTGGACGAATGGCCGGAAGACATGAGCGGCTCCGACAAAACGCTGCTGCTGTATTCGATTCAGAACATCGCGCAGGAGCATCTGCATGAGATGCGCTTGTTTTACTTGGCATACAGCCACACGCACTTCATTTGGCTGATGCAGCCTAAGGCGGTTTTGGATGGGGAAGAACCGAATACGGAGGCCTGGCGTTCCGCGATCGCGATGGTAAGCGGCATGTTGGATTCGATTCAAGCGACGTGCAAGGAGCTGTTGAAGCTTCCGATTTCGTTGGCAACGCTTGGCACGACGACCGCGTGGAATTCGGTCGCGTATGACTTCAGCGTCTTGCGGCAGGAGATGGGAAGCGGACTCGGCCTCGGGCAGGAAGTCATTTTGTCGGAGGCGGCGTTCCATCCGGGAGCGGAAGCGGAGCCGAGCCAGCCGGATGCCAGAATTTACGGAAAAAACATGCGTCTGCTGGAGTCTTATTTGGAGTCGGGCAACGCCGCGGAATTCGCCGTTCTAAGCGCGGAGATGCTGGAGATCGCGTCCGGATCGGTTGTCCGTTACCCTCACTACTTGGAGACCTATCTTAGTATCGCCGCGTTGCTGCTGCAGCAATGGAACAAGCGCGGTATTACCGGTGCGCTGCCGGACAAGCGAATGCTGGACAAGCTGGCTCATATTAGCGAGCATGCGACCTGGAGGGCCGCTGCAGAGCACTTTGCCGCGTTGGCGGGGCTGATGTCCCAAAGCATGCGCGAGGACCAAAGGGGCCGTTCGGATGCGGTGGTCGACAAACTGCATCGCTATATATCGGAGCATCTTCATTCGGATCTGTCCCTGAACAAGCTGTCGGAGGTCGTCTATTTAAATCCGGCCTATCTGTCCAGGCTGTATAAGCAGACGCAAGGAGTCGGTTTGGCTGATTACATCTCGGATCGTCGAATCGAGAAAGCGCTGGAGCTGCTGCGAGGTACCTCGCTGCTGGTTCAGAAAATCGCCGAGCAGGTGGGGCTGGAGCCCGGTTATTTTATCAAGATGTTCAAAAAAACAATGAAAATGACCCCGCAAGAGTATCGCGAATCGCTCCTAAGATGACGTTTCGTATCGTCGGCCCCAAAAATAGTAGATAGAAGACGGTCGAAGTAGAAAGCGTACCATTTATCCTCCTAAAATGCGATTTTATAATGAAATAGCAAGGCAGGCCTGCTGATGAATGAGGGGGAGGACTTCAGAATGGACGGAAAGATTAGGAAAAGGGCGATTATGCTGCTGCTCATCGCGATGATAGTGTTGGCGGCGGCATGCTCTAAAAAAGAGGCGGAGGACCAGTCGCCTTCGGCTTCGGGAAGCGTGGCTCCGTCGGCCTCGTCAGTCGCAGAAAGCCCAACGGCGGGAGAAGAGGCCGATCCGTTCGGCAAATACGATCCGCCGATTACGCTGTCTACGGTCAAAATTTTGTGCGATTGCAGCAAGTTCGCTCCCGGCGAAACAGCGGACAAAAACATCTGGATCGACGGGTACTTGAAAGATCTAGGTATCGACATGAAAGTCAAATGGAGCGTCGTGGGCAACCAGCCGGGAGGAGCGGGCGAGCAGAAGCTGAACGTCTCCATCGCGTCCGGCGATCTTCCGGATATTATTCCCGTCGGCGCCAAGCAGTTGAAGCAGCTTGTAGACGCGGGACTGGCTGAAGATTTGAGCGGTCTACTCGAGAAGTACGGGTCTCCGCAGCTGAAAAAGTTCATGAACGACAACGGCGGACTGGCGCTCAAGACGGCCACGTTCGACGGCAAGCTGCTGGCGCTGCCCGATCCGGCGGCGAGCATCGACGTCGCCGCGTTAATCTGGGTGCGCAAAGATTGGCTGGATAAGCTCGGCTTGCCCGAGCCGAAGACGATGGCCGACGTACTGTCGATCGCCGACGCATTCACGAACAAGGACCCTGACGGCAACGGAAAAAAGGATACGTTCGGACTCGGTCTTACGAAAGATTTGTACGGAACGGGGCTCTATGATTTGACCGGCTTCTTCGAGGGATATCACGCATACAACACCTGGATTCAAGACGAATCCGGCAAGCTAGTGCACGGCGCCACGCAGCCTAACATGAAGACGGCTCTCGGCAAGCTGCAGGAGATGTTCAAAGCCGGACAGATCGACCCGGAGTTCGGCGTCAAAGACAACACGAAAGTGAATGAGTCGGTCGTCTCCGGTAAGATCGGCATGGAGTTTGGCGCGCATTGGAACGCTTTCTATCCATTCCCGGACGCATACAAACAAGATCCGGCAGCCGATTGGCGGCCTTATCCGATCGTATCGGCGGACGCAAATCCGGCGGTGCCTTCGGTTGGACTCGGTATCAACAAGGAACAAATCGACCAAGCCTACTTCGTGTTCAAGAAAGGTTCTCCGCATCCTGAAGCACTGATCAAGCTGGCGAATTATTATGTCGACAAGGAATACGGATTCGAGACGGGCGGGTACGATACGCAATTCCATCAGCCTACCGACAAGGACGGCAACAATCCCGACGGCTATTCCAGATGGCCGCTTGCAGCCGTCATTGTGGCCGATCCGAACCAGAACATCAATATTTACCGCGGCGTAAAAGCGATCATGGAGAACAATGACCAGAACGCGATGAAGAACGACAGCGCGGTGGGGAACTACAAGCTGGTGGCCGACTTTATGGCCACCAAGAACCCGGCCTCTTATGCGAACGCGCTGTGGGCCGCTCCGGAAAATTCCGGGCTGGGCATCCTCCAATACTATTTGGACAACAACCTGACGACAAGCAATCAGTTTTACGGGTCGGATACGCCGACGATGGTTCAGAAAAAAGCGACGCTCGAGAAGCTGCAACTGGAACGATTTACGAAAATCATTATGGGCGGCTCGCTCGATATGTTCGACCAGTTCGTCAGCGATTGGAAGAAGCTCGGCGGAGACGCGATTACGCAGGAAGTAAACGATTGGCTTGCGGCGCAACATTGAACCGAAATCGCATAACGGCGGACGGGGAGGCAACGACCTCCCCGTTCGTTCGACAGGAAGAAGGTTAACCATGTTTCACAGAATAAATAGGACGCTGCCGCTGCACCTGATGTTGCTTCCCGGCCTCGCGCTTATTCTCGTTTACAGCTATGGTCCGATGACGGGCTTGTGGATTGCTTTCGAAAATTATGTGCCGAGCAAGGGCATTTTTCATTCCCCGTTCGTCGGATTGGACAATTTCAAGTACGTCTGGGATATGCCCGATACCGCTCAGGTATTGACCAATACGGTCGTGATCGCTTTGTTCAAAATCGTGCTCAGCCTCGTGTTTCCGATTTTACTGGCGCTGCTGCTGAACGAAGTGCGGATTAAATTCGTTAAGCGCGGCGTACAGACATTGATTTACGTACCTTACTTTTTCTCCTGGGTGCTGCTTAGCGGCATTCTGATCGACATTCTTTCTCCGTCGGAAGGCATCGTCAACAAGCTGATCCAGTCGGTTGGGATTAACCCGGTCTTTTTCCTCGGCGACCCGGCCTGGTTCCGCTTTACGATCGTCGTATCGGATTTGTGGAAAGAGAGCGGTTTTCATACGATCGTGTTTTTGGCCGCGATTACAAGCGTGGACCCGACGCTGTACGAGGCGTCCATCATCGACGGGGCAAACCGGTGGAAGCAGACGCGCCATGTCACGCTTCCGGCGATGATGCCGATCATCGTGCTGGTGGCGACGCTTAGCTTGGGCAATGTGCTGAACGCGGGTTTTGACCAAATTTTTAATCTGTACAGCCCTCAGGTCTATTCAACGGGCGACATTATCGATACGATGGTTTACCGGATTGGGATGATCGACACGCAATACGGAGTGGCGACGGCGGTCGGGCTTTTCAAGTCGCTCGTGTCCTGCCTGTTTATAGGCATTTCCTATTTCCTGGCCTACCGGCTTGTCAACTATCGAATTTTCTAGAACAGAGGGGGCAAGAGGATGCCCGGAGATAAATCGATTGGCCGCTATACATTTAACGCCTTCAACTATGCATTTCTGCTTGGGTTTGCGTTATTATGCATTTTTCCCGTCATCAACACATGGGCGATGTCGCTCAGCAACAAGTCGGCGGCTGCTGCCGGGGTGGTAGGCTTCTGGCCGGTCGACTTCACATTCGACTCCTACCGGTTCGTATTCATTCGGCGACAGTTTTTCGAAGCGTTCTTCATTTCGGTGGAACGGGTAGCGTTGGGGGCTGCGGTGAACTTGCTGCTGACCGTTCTTATCGCATATCCACTGTCCAAGGGAACGTCCGAGTTTAAAAGCCGTACGCTTTACGCCTGGATATTCGTAACGACGATTTTGCTGAACGGCGGTCTTATCCCGTGGTACATGACGATCAAGGAGACGGGCTTGCTCGATTCCATTTGGGCGCTCATTCTCCCGGGGGCCGTGCCGGTATTCAACTGCATTTTGCTGCTGAACTTTTTTCGCGGCTTGCCCAAAGCTCTGGAAGAGGCGGCTTTTATCGACGGAGCGAACCATTGGACGACGATGTGGCGCATTTTCGTGCCGCTATCCAAACCCGCGTTGGCCACGATTGCCCTGTTCACGATTGTCGGCCATTGGAACTCGTGGTTCGACGGCCTCATTCTGATGAACTCGCCCAATCATTATCCGCTGCAGAGCTATTTGCAGACCGTCGTCGTAAACCCGACTTCCGCGTTTTCCACGATCGATCCGGCGCAGGTGAAATTTTTGTCGGAAATTTCCGACCGGACGGTCAAAGCGGCACAAATTTTTATGGCTTCGGTGCCGATGCTGCTGCTGTATCCGTTTCTCCAAAAATATTTTATGGCCGGCATTGTGCTCGGCAGCGTCAAGGAATAAGCGGCTGAGATCCGTGGGAATGTTTGGAGCCGGATACCCAGCACGGCTTCGGATATTTGGAAGCCATCCGGAACGTATTCGGCAAGTCATGAATGTCGCCGTGCCTCCCGCATTATTTACGATTACGAGAGTAAATACAGTGGGGTGCGCGGTTCAAAGACAAGCAAATTTGGAAGCGTTTGCAGAGATTTATTCAACTAACATTTATTCAACTAACGGAGGTGTATTTTATGTTAAAAATCGGAAAGGAAGACCGGATCATTTCGTTTGTAATTGGGGTTTGTGTTATGTTGGGCAGTTTATTTGTTATTCCTGGGGGGCTATTTCATCCTGTTAAAGCGTATGCTGCGGGACAGGGATGGGAATTTGCTGGCGATACTCAAGGTTGGGGAAACGCAGGCGATATATCCGGTTTTGGCTGGCAGACAGGCGGGTACATCGGGGGGACGATCTCAGGATCCGACGCTCAGTTTTACTCGGCTGATCATCTCGGCTTGGATGCATCGACAAACAGTCTGATCCGAATCAGAATGAAAAACAGCACGTCCGCAACATCGGCCAGAATATTCTTCACTACAAGCGACAATACCGGTTGGGGATCGAATAACAAGGCATTTACTCTGGTTGCCAACGATACCGGCTACAGAGAATATACCATTGACTTATCGGACGTATCAGGCTGGAAGGGTTGGATCAAGCAGCTCAGGATTGACCCCGTAGACGATGGAACAACAAGCACAGGCTCTTTTAGTATAGATTATATAAGAACGGGCGATGGATGGGATTTCGCCCATGATGCGGAAAGCTGGGGAGACGCAGGTAATATTACCGACTTTGGCTGGCAAACGGGCGGTTACTTAGACGGCACGATCTCGGGACCCGACCCGCAATTTTATTCTCCCGACAATCTGGGCTTAAGCGCAAGTTCGAAGCCTGTCTTAAAAATCAGAATGAAAAACAGCTCAAGCAGCAATATCGCAAGAGTATTCTTCACGACAGTAGCCGATCCCGATTGGGGATCGAATAATCTGTCTTTTACTACCATTCCGAATGATACCGGATATACAGAGTATATAATAGATTTTTCAAGCCTTGCCGGATGGACCGGCACAATCAAGCAATTGAGAATTGACCCTGTAGACGATGGTACAACGAACACGGGTTCTTTCAGCATAGACTATATAAAAATAGCGGCAAAAGACAGGGTATCATGGGGTTCGTTGGCAGGAACCGACGATCTTGGGCGTAAGCTTCCGCAAATAGGCGATACAGGAATCGTTCAACCAAGAGAAAACAGGGTTGTAGGTATGTTTTATACGTTATGGCATGGTGAAGAGCAGATTGACGAATACAATAATGTTTTCAATATGCAAAGCATACTGAATAATAATCCGAACATTTTTCAGCCGAATGCTTCGGGAGAATACAATAATCCTTTAATGCCGAGACCGAACGGTGATTTTATTTATTGGAATAAACCTTTGTTCGGATATTATTCATCCGGCGACGAATGGGTTTTAAGAAAGCAATTACAAATGTTGGCTTTGGCAGGGGTTGATTTTTTAGCCATAGATTTGACGAATAATCAAGTGTTTCAGCCGCAAGTCAATTTACTCATGAGTACTATAGAAGATTTGCAGAGAACAGGTGCCAAAGTTCCCAAGATTGCACTAATTACGCATACGAATTCAGTAAGTTTAATGGATGAGATCTACGAATCCTTCTATGCTCCCGATGCCCCGTACTATCATCCGACTACATGGTTTTACTGGAAAGGGAAGCCGCTGATTGTTGGAGACCAACATGCAAGTACTACCGTAAAAGACTTTTTTACGCTTAGGATAGTGCAATGGCCGGGTGAATATTATACCAATGGATTTGAGATCGGAGCGGATTATGCGCTTCCGCAACATATCAGCTACAATGACTTGGGCGAAAAGGAGAATATGTCGGTAAATACGGCACAGAGTTTTGGGAAAAATAATATTTTCTCGTTATCTATTCCCTATATTTATAATCAAATGCCATTAAGTAAGAGTAGAGCTTATCATAATGGAGCAGATGATCTTTCAACGGGGTCTCAAGATTACGGATATTTTAATCAAGAACAGTTTGACTATGCAATAGCGCAGGACCCTTTATTAGTCACGGTAATGACTTGGAATGAATGGATAGCGGGAAATTGGCAGAAGACGACGCAAACGGATAAATACATTATTTATGATCAATTTGATGACAGATACAGCAAAGATTTGGAGCCGATGGATGGCGGATTTAACGATAACTATTATATGCAACTGGCTCAGAATATAAGAAGATACAAGGGGGCGGAAGCGCCCGCCGAACCGAGTGAGGCCAAGACCATCGCCATAAACGCGGATTTTAGCCAATGGACGGACGTTAACCCTGCTCTCAAGGATTTCACAGGCGACACGATGGCGAGGGATTACCCAGGCGTGGACAATCAAGTATACAGGGATACTACCGGAAGAAACGACTTCGATATAACCAAGATCGCAAGGGATACAGACAACGTATATTTCTATGTAAAAACAGTTAATGATATAACGCCGTATACAGATTCTCATTGGATGACCCTGTATCTGAATGTAGACGGAGACGGTACAAACGGTTGGAAGGGCTATGATTATGCGATTAACCGTACTACTCCAGGTTCAAGCACAGAATGTACCCTTGAAAGAAGTACGGACGGCTGGAACTGGACAACCGTTGCAACCGATATCAGCTATAGCGTTTCAGGCAATCAAATCATGCTTAAAATACCCAGAAGTTCACTCGGCAATCTTGCGGATCCTCTTAGCATAGAGTTTAAATGGGTTGACAACTGGCAGAACGATGACAATTTAATGGATTTCTACAAATACGGCGATGCTGCGCCGGATGCAAGATTTAACTACTTATACAGTACATCGACCTATGCCGGACGTATCGATCAGACGACGCAATTGGCAACTTTACCTGCTCCCGCTCCAGTCCCAAGCGGGTTTTATAAAATGGATGATCATTTGCCGGTATGGGATAAATTTAACACGTTTCCAAATGAAAACTGGTGGACCGAATCTGATGCCGGCTATTCGGGGGGATCGCAAGCGACGACAACTAATTATTTTGCCGATCAGTCGGAATTCAAATTCGGCACCAGTACACGTTCGATCGGTTTCTTCGGCAACGGCGTGAGGTGGATCACGACGAAATCGCCGGATGCCACCCGGGCGGAAATATTCATTGATGGTTTGTCTCAGGGAATCGTGGATTTAAGTAGCGCGCAGGTTCAAAAACAGGTTGTAGCCTTTGAGAAATACGGTCTGTCGGATGGATATCATACGATGCGAATACAATGGAAATTCGAAAGCGGATCTCTGTACAATGATGCAATGGAATATAGGGTTGGGAATGCTGCCATACCAACTCCCGCACCTGGAGAGAATCTGGCTTTAAAGTCGAGTGCTTATGCGGACAATTTTGATGCTGTCAAATTTTATCCCGTAAATCCCGGACAGGTAAACGATAATGATAACAGCTCATACTGGCAAGGAACGGGTACGGGAAGTATATGGCTGGACTTCGGCAGGCCGATAACGATAGACAAAATCGAAACTTTACAGAACACCGCCAACTCCAGAATAGGCAACTACACCCTATCCTATTGGAATGAATCTACACAGTCCTGGAGTACTGCAAAGGCAGGGTCTTCTATGGCGGATGTTCAGGTCGATACTTTTGCGGCTGTGAATACCCATCTGATAAAGCTTACCGTAAACGCTATGCAAACCGGCACTAAGCCTGCAATCTATGAAATTAAGGCGTTCGACACCGCTAATCCAGGTTTGCCTTCTAGCGTAGCAAAGAGCGGCTGGGATTTTACGAATGATGCCGACAGTTGGGGCAGCGCTTCGGGTAGCGCCGGTTTTGGATGGCAGAGCGGAGGTTTTGTAGGTGCGACAGTGAGCGCCAATGATCCGCATTTCTATTCTCCTGAAAATTTGAATTTGACAGCATCAAGCTACAAAACACTCAGAATCAGGATGAAAAACGATACGGTAGGTACAAAAGCCAAGTTCTCGTTTACAACAACTGCCGACACGACGTGGGATGACACTAAGAGTAAGTCCTTCACGATTATACCGAATGATGAAGCCTATACGGAATACACCGTAGATTTGTCTTCGCTTTCGAGTTGGACAGGCACAATCGAACAACTTAGGCTGGACCCCGTTGACGATGCAAACAGCGGTACCTTCAGCGTGGATTATATCCGATTGCAGACAGTTCCATTGGTTTTGAAAAAATGGACGTTTTCGACGGATGCGGAGGGTTGGACGGCCTCTTCAGCTACGGGGATTTCCAATTTTGGATGGCAGATAGGGGGAACGATGGGCGGGGACATCACCATTAATAACGGCAGTCATATTCTATCGCCAAGTCACTTGAACATCGATATTTCCAGATCGCCGACTTTCAAAGTCAGATTGAAAAATAGCACGTCTTCCAGTCGCGCACTTGTCATATTCAGGCAAGCTGACGATGCGGAATGGAATTACGGTCAATCTATGTACTTTACAATTACACCGAATGATACGGGGTATACAGATTATTACTTTAAAGCACCGGCGTATACAGGATTACTGTCTCAGTTGATGATATTTCCGGCATGGGATGCAGGAAGCGGTTCGTTCTCCATTGAGGGTATAAGCATGGGCTATTCTCAAAATCTCAGTGAATTTGCGACAGCTTCCGCAAGCTCGTCTTTGGATGCGGGTCATGGCCCCGAAAAAGCGCTTGACCATCGCAACACAAGCTACTGGAGCGCATCTACGGGCAGTTTTCCGCAGACGCTGACCTATGACATGGGAAGCTCTTACCAAGTATCAACGGTTAAAAGCGGCTTCTATTTAAAAGATGCGTGGAAGAGCAAAATCGAAGCTTCGAACGACGGTGCAAACTGGACCGCTTTATTGGATACGAACAACTTAAAACATCATTTTATCAGCAACGCTGAAGGTTGGACTGGCTCTAATATGAGCGGCTTTGGTTGGAAGAGCGGAGGATATATAGGAGGCACAATAACAGGAGCCGATCCGCAAGTCTACTCACCGGACAATCTGAATGTGCTGCTCAGCGGTGTGGGGGATAAGCACATTGTCATTCGGATGAAAAATGGCACTTCGGATACGATGGGGACTTTATATTACACAACAAATGCCGATCCCACTTTTAATGAAACGAAGAGCATACCGATTTACCTTGTTGCAAACGATGAAGGCTATACCGACTATGAACTCGACCTTGATTATGCGCCCAATGCTTCCGGTACTCTCAAACAGCTTCGTATAGACCCTGTTAATAGTGCGACAAGCGGTACATTCAGTATCGACAGTGTAAAGCTGGTAAGCTCGGAGCTGTCAGCCGATGTTTCCGGTAGTTACCGCTACATTAGGGAAACCGTACTTGATTCAGATATTAATAAAGCCATGATATACAATATGGAGGTGAACGGAACAAGCTGGAGTTCGGAAGGAGAAGCTTCCAACACGATAGCAAACGATACCGAACCGGGTATCGCGTATTCCGGTAGTTGGACGTACAGCGCTTATGCCGGATACTATAATAGCGATTACCGTGTCTCGAATACGCCAAATGATTATGCACAGTTTTCCTTCACAGGGACGAGTATAAGCTGGATTGGTCCTAAAGGAATCAACGAAGGGAAAGCGGATGTGTATATGGACGGGGTTCTGGATGCTTCGGCAATTGATTTATATGCCTCGAGCGAACAATTGCAGCAGGTATTGTATTCCAAAACGGGATTATCCCCTGGCTCGCACACCATTAAATTGGTCGTACGGTCGGATAAGAATCCATCATCTACCGGCTATTATGTCCTCGTGGATGCATTTCAGTATCAGTAGGAGATTAACTTGTTAGTAAGCTGCCCCGACACTAGCCGGGGCAGTTTTTGTGCGCTAGGATCGAACTCGATACCTATCTCCAAATAGAAGCTCCAACCATTTAATAATTATGGACTGCTAACAACGTTATGTTTTGGATATTTTACTACAATCCACTCGCTGATATACTACCGTAATAACGCCGGGATTTCTGGTCGTTGCTGCACTTCGAAGAATAGCGAGTCAGGACAGGTTGGAGTGGAATGATATCTTATCTTATGAGTGAATGGAGCGATTTTGAAATGGATCCGGTTCGTTACAAGATCAGGGAATGTAGGGATCAAGAGAAAATCGAAGGTTTCCTTCGCCAAGCGAGAATTGGCCATCTGGGGCTGGTTGACGGGAAGCTGCCTTATGTTGTACCGCTTAATTATGTATGGACGGAGGGCAAGCTTTATTTTCATGGGGCGGGAGGCGGAAGACGCAATCATATCATGAGTGACAATTCAGAGGTTTGTTTTACGGTATGCGAGGAATACGGGACGATTACGGATCCCGTTCCTGCCAAAACGGATACAGCGTATATGAGTGTTATGATTTTTGGTCAAGCGGAGCCAATCGCGGATCTGGACGAAGCCACCCATGTTCTTCAGGAAATGATCAATAAATATGTACCCGGCTACTATAACCGTCCCTTGTCGAAACAGCATGTGGACAAGTATCGGTCGGCTGTATTCGGCGGACCGGTTCAGGTATACCGGGTTAACCCGTATCATGTGACGGCCAAGGAAAGTCCGATCGAAGCAGAAAAAATGTATAGAACGGCCATGAATGCCGGACCAGAGATTTAACTGCCTATACTATGGATATAGAGTGTTCATGACAAAGGCTGCCGTCATCGGCGGCCTTTTAAGGTGCGATGGACAGTTTTCTCAGACAAACAGTGTTACAATACGAATAAATACGGATAGACTTATACCGATTCTGGGAGGTATTCTGCATGCTACGTCGCAAGCTAGGCCATACAGAAGTACGTATTCCTGCTATTGGACAAGGAACCTGGAAATTTGGCGAAGATCCGCATTCGGAGAAAGACGAAATCGAGGCTTTGCGTTTCGGAATTGAACATGGGCTTGCTCTGATTGATACGGCAGAAGAATATAGCAACGGAGGATCGGAGAGAGTTGTTGGCCAGGCCATTCGAGATATTAGAAGCGATGTGTTTCTGGTAACGAAGGTTTCTGCAAAGAATTGCTCTTACAAAGGCGTTCTAAGCGCAGCAGAGGCTAGTTTAGAACGTTTAAAGACAAATTACATCGATCTATATTTACAGCATTGGCCCAGCGAGCAATATGAGGTTTCGGAAACGATGGGGGCTATGGCGGAATTAGTTCAAAAAGGGCTAATCAAATATGTGGGAGTAAGCAATTTCTCCACTCGCCTCATGCAGGAGGCTCAATCCCATCTAGGCAGCATACCCTTGGTTTGTAATCAAGTCGGATATCATCTGAACGATAGAACCATAGAGAGTGAAATATTGCCCTTTGCAAAGAAGAACGGGATTACCATTATGGGGTACTCGCCATTTGGATATGCTCCTCATGTATTCGGCGCGAAGGGTTTTCCTGAGATCGGATCGCAAGAACGCCATGTCCTGGAATCCATAGGGGCCAAACACGGCAAGACCGCTTATCAAGTGGCGTTAAACTGGGTGTTAAGACAGGAAGATTTGGTTACAATCCCTAAAGCTGCGAAAAAGGAGCACATTGCCGATAATCTAAATGCTTTAGGGTGGGAGCTAGATCAGGGGGATCTTGAACAAATTGAGCGTTTCTTTCCTAGGTGATATCGCTAGCCAAGGGGAGAGGGGAAATGAAGATCGTTTCTTTTTAGCGCTCTCACGCTCTCAAAACCAAAACGAGAACTGTCCGCAATTCGCGCATAGTTCTCGTTAGGTTATTATTTTGCTTTTCCGCTTAGTTTATATAGAATATACTGATTTAGACTTACACCCTCACGCTCTGCATTATCAATTAAATCTCTGTGCAATGTTTTTGGCATTCTAAGCATGATGTTGCCACTAGGAAGTTCTCTAGGTTCGGGGATAGGATCGCCGAATTCGAGTTTAATTTCTATGTGGTCTTGTTTAACCTCTTCGAGGTTTTTGATTAGTTCTTCAATAGTGTCGGCTGTACTTTGACATCCCTCCAATTCTACATATTTCCCATAATAATAATTTCCTGTATCCTCCATGACATGTCTGATAACCATCGTATACTCTAATCCCAAGTAATACTCAAGATTTTTTTCCATTAAAGCCCTCACCCGCACCCTCCTTAGAATCGATTTCCCCAATACGTCAAATTTTCTCTCTCTACAGATCATCTATTATTAAATTTAATCAGGAAAGGGGAATCTTATTCCCCAATCCTGCTCAAAACATCCTCCACATACGCTCGCTTGATGGTGGGTTTGTCCTCCTTTACCGTGATTAGCGACCCCTCAGAATTCCGAAAATGACGATGAGAACCACTTGCTCGAACCAACTGATAACCAAAATGCTCCAATACCTTTGCGGCTTCAGGATATCTTATGTTATGTGGTTGGTTTTTCATCTTCTGAACCAGTTTGTCTATCCGAGACACACGGGATTCACCTCCATGGCGTGATACCATATGTAATATCATGATGTCATTTATAATGATACTGTATATAGTGTCAATTTACAAGCGGCTGAAATAACAGCTAGAATAAATGGAGGCTTTCAAAATTTCAAAACGAATCTTATTTCCACCGCGAGGATGATCTGAGGATGAAGATTTTATTGGTCGAAGACGATAAGACGATTGCGTCCGGTCTGGAGTATTCGCTGCAGCAGGAACATTTTGCAACGGTGCTGTGCCATGATGTCGCTTCGGCCAAGCGGGTGCTCGCCGACAACATCGATCAAATCGACTTATGCTTATTGGATTTGTCGCTTCCGGATGGGAGCGGCTATGAGCTGTGCAAAATGGTTAAAGGGCGGCGGGACATACCGGTTATCTTCTTAACGGCAGTCGACGATGAGGTCAATGTCGTAATGGGGCTGGATATGGGAGCCGACGATTATATTACGAAGCCTTTTCGCGTTCGCGAGCTGCTCTCTCGGATCAAGACCGTCCTGCGGAGATATCAGAAGTCGCCGCAAACGAAGGCGATCGTAGACATCGGCAATGTGCGAATCCATACGCTGGAAGGCAAAGTGCATAAAAGCGGCGTCGAAATTCCGTTAACCGCACTGGAGTATCGTTTATTGCTGATTTTCGGCAACCACATGGGCCAGGTTCTTACCAGAAATCAACTGTTAGAGCAAATCTGGGACGTGGCCGGCGACTTCGTAAACGATAATACGCTAACGGTTTACATTAAGCGGCTGAGGGAAAAACTGGAAGATGATCCGCAACAGCCGACATTGATTAAGACGGTCCGTGGTCTAGGCTATAAGGTCGGTGATTAGATGCTGCGCAATCGGGAGATTCGATTTTTATTGCTTGTTATGGGCGCGATCAGCTTAACGGCGATCCTTGTCGCAGCCTTCATTTCACCTGTCTCCACATTGCTTGTTTTCATCCTATCCCTTCTACTCATGGGCAGCAGTTTGTTATTCACTAGATGGAGATACCGCGAGCTCGACAAGTTATCCGTCTACATGGGGGAAATCAGCAACGGCAACGATACGCTTGACGTTCGCGATAACCAGGAGGGCGAGCTTAGCATTTTGAAAAACAACATTTATAAAGTGACGCTTATGTTATCGGAGCATCGTTCGCTTCTGCAACGGGACAAGGTTCAATTGACGGACGCCATTTCCGACATTTCGCATCAGCTCAAAACGCCGCTCACGTCCATGACGATGATGGCGGATTTATTAAGCGACCCTAACCTCTCTCCGGCCAAGAGATCGGAGTTCACCCACCATATTCGCGTTCAGCTTGAACGCATAGATTGGCTTGTATCCTCCTTGTTAAAGCTGTCGAAAATCGACGCGAAGACGATTCCATTTAAGAAAGATCGCATATCTGTCAAAAATCTGATCCAAAAAGCGCTGGAACCGGTGATGATTCCGATGGATATTAAGGGACAGACGCTTTCCATCGTGGGCGACGATAATGTCTCGTTTATTGGCGATTTCAACTGGACTGCCGAGGCGGTCATCAATATTTTGAAGAATGGCGTGGAGCACACGCCCGAAGGCGGGGCTATCGCCATAACCTTTTCCGAAAACGCGTTATTTACGGAAGTAATCATTGCCGACAACGGGAAGGGCATCCCCAAAGAGGATTTGCCCTATATTTTTAAGCGATTCTACAAAGGAAAGAACGCTGCCGAAGGGAGCATCGGCATAGGTCTCGCGATGGCTCACAGCATAGTGGCCAGTCAGAACGGCGTGATCGACGTGACGAGCGACGGCGAGACGGGGACACAGTTCCGGATTAAATTTTATAAGCAAGTCATTTAAAGGCACCTGTAAGTGACTAAATTGTCACCTTCATCGTCACTTGAAAGTCATTTTAGCCGGATAAAATGATATTCAGCAGCAACACTATGGAGGTCTGACAATGGAAATCTTAAAAATCGAGCATCTGTCTAAAATATACGGGCAAGGCGATTCGGCGGTGAAGGCGCTTGACGATGTTTCGTTCTCCGTTCGCAAAGGGGAGTTCGTCGCGATTATCGGTCCGTCCGGCTCGGGAAAATCGACGCTGCTGCATATGCTGGGCGGGGTAGATCAGCCGACAGGCGGTAAGGTGTGGGTTGAGGACACGGACATGTATGCCTTGAATGAAACGCAGCTAGCCATTTTTCGCCGCAGACAGATCGGCCTGGTCTACCAGTTCTTCAATCTGATTCCGGTCCTGACGGTGGAGGAGAACATGACGCTGCCGCTCTTGCTGGACCAACAGAAGGTAGATCGGAAGCATTTGGACAGTCTTGTGAGCACGTTGGATCTGCAGCATCGCTTAAACCATCTGCCTAATCAGCTTTCCGGCGGACAGCAGCAGCGGGTGTCAATCGGCCGAGCGGTCATAGGCAATCCTGCGATTATGCTGGCGGACGAACCGACCGGAAATCTGGACAGCAAGAATAGCAGCGAGATCGTCGACTTGTTAAAAATGCTGAATAAAACCTATCATCAGACGTTGATCGTCATTACGCACGACGAACGAATCGCCCTGCAAGCCGACAGGATCATTACGATCGAAGACGGAAGGATTGCCAAGGACGAGGTGATCCGTCGATGAACATCGTCAATAAATTAACGATCCGGCATTTGAAGCAGAACAAGCGACGAACGCTTGTCACCCTCATAGGCGTCGTCATTTCGGTAGCCATGGTGACTGCGGTCGCTACGCTTGTTTCTTCCTTTTCCGATTTAATGATCAGACAGACCATCGCGAATTCAGGGGAATGGCACGTTCAATATCAAGAGGTTAACAAGGATCAGCTTGCGGCGATTCTGGACGATGACGCAACCAAAACCGTTGCGATTACAAGAGATCTTGGCTATGCCGCAATAGGAGGAGAAAATCCAAATAAGCCGTATTTGTTCATCCAACAATACGATGCACAAGGGATCGCGCAATTTCAGGTTGAACTGAGCAAGGGGCGTCTTCCGCAAACGGATAAGGAAATCGTCATTTCCGAAGCCGTCGTAACGAACGCCAAAGTGAAATACGAAATCGGCGATCGCTTAACCCTTCGCGTCGGCGAACGATTCGAACAAGGGAACGACCAGCCCCTGGGTCAAACCGAGTCGCTCCGCAGGGAAGAAGGCAACTTGACCGAAACCCTGCAGCACATCGAGACGCAAGATTATACGGTGGTAGGCTTCATCAAGCGTCCCGTATGGGAAGCGGCTTGGGCTCCGGGATATACGGTTATTAGCTATATCGACGAAGATCTCATCGGAGCTAATCAACGAGTCAATGCGGCGGTCGTTCTGCAGAAAGTCAATCGATCGCTATTCGCACATGCGGGAAAATTGGCGGAAAGCAACCATATCGCAACGGTCCAATATAATAATGATTTGCTTCATTATTACGGCTTATCCAAGAGCAGAGCTTCATCCAGCACGATGATTTCTTTGTCGGCGATCCTGATGGCGGTGATTATGATCGGCTCGGTTTCGCTCATCTATAATGCTTTTGCGATATCCGTCTCGGAACGCTCCCGCCATTTAGGAATGCTGGCGAGCGTAGGGGCTACGAAAAGACAGAAGAGAAATTCAGTGCTTTTTGAAGGTGTCGTCATTGGCCTGATCAGCATTCCCGTTGGAATCCTATGCGGTCTTGCCGGAATCGGGATTACTTTCTGGTTTATGAATCCCATGATACAAGGGGCGCTATGGACCAAGGAGAAGCTGGCGCTTGCCGTCACGCCGTTATCGCTTCTAATTTCCTGCGCGGTTTCGATGCTGACGATTCTTATTTCCACGTATCTCCCCGCTGTCAAAGCATCCAAGATTTCTGCCATGGACGCGATTCGCCAGACCTCCGACGTAAAGCTTACAGTTAAATCTGTGAAAACGTCGAAGTTCATTCGTAAGCTGTTCGGAATCGAGGCGGAAATCGGATTAAAAAACTTGAAAAGGAACAAACGGAGATATCATACGATCGTATTTTCGCTCGTTATCAGCATCGTACTATTTTTAACGGTATCGTTTTTTACCGCGGGTTTGAAACAATCCTTAAAGCTGTCTCAGCAAGGCATTAAATACGATATTGAAGTCTCATACGGCAATGGGCAAAGGTTAGACGACCAGTTGATTCGCTCGATTGCGTCCTTAGATGACGTGACGGAATATAATGTGATAGACGAACTTTATAAGGACACATGGGTCGCTGAAGCACAGCTCGCCGATGAATTGCAAGAGCTGGTTAAGGAGGATATAAGTTTAGTTCAAGACGGAAAATATCTTTACACCATTAAGATTCATGCCTTAAACGATTCAGGTCTGCAAGCCTACGCCAAAGCGGTTGGTGCGGATTACGAACAACTGACGGACCCGGAGCATCCCGCTGCGATCGTGATTGATACCATTCGTTACGAGGAAAGGGGCACGGGGAGATTTGTTCAGACGAAGGCGATCTATACGAAGATCGGCCAACGTATCGAGCTAACGAATGTGGATTTTGAAACCGGAGAAGAGACTAAGGGAAGCAGTGTGACGGTTGCCGCGTTGACGGATCAAGCGCCTATGGGGATGACCCCGTTAGGGGTAAGCGGGCTGAATATCATCGTTTCGGAGCGCGTCATGAATCGCCTGGCAGACGAAGAGGACATGGCGAACATTGAGACCTTCCTCCATTTGAAAAGTGCGGATCCGATGAGAACGCAGCAGCAAATCGAGGAGATGCAGGTGACCAATCTGCAGACCTACAATTTATATCAATCCAGAAAAAGCGAAGAACAACAGGTTCTACTGATGTCCGTCTTTTCTTACGGTTTTATCGTATTGATTTCGGCGATTTCCATTGCGAACATCTTTAATACGATCTCGACAGGCGTATCCCTGCGCAAACGGGAATTTGCGATGCTGAAGTCCGTTGGCATGACGCCAAAAAGCTTTACGAAAATGCTTAACTACGAAAGTATCTTTTATGGGGTCAAGTCGCTGTTGTTCGGGCTTCCCGTCAGCTTCATCGTGATGGTTTTGATTTATAAAGCATTTTCGAACAAATTCGGCTTTGCATTCGCCATGCCTTGGACGAGCATTGTTGCGGTCATTGCCGCCGTATTCGTCATCGTCGGCTCCGCGATGCTCTATTCCGCCGCGAAAGTGAAAAGAGAAAACCTGATGGATGCGTTGAAGCAGGAAAGTATATGAGGAGAGACCCATGACCACACAACAACGTAAGATCGTTTTAGCCATAACCGCATGTTATACCCTTATGATTCTCTATTTTATGCTTCTCGCTTTTGGGAGAACAGGCACCGTGGATCGAGAGGCCGGCTACACCTTTCTTTTCTTCCCGCTCGATTTTTTTAGGCTTCCAAGTCTGTCCGATCTGCTTCTGCATCCGACCGTGATGGACCTTGTGGGTATTGGCAACGTCGCAGCTTTCATCCCTTTTGGCTTATTGATTCCGTTGTTATATCGGATCAGCTTTATTCGATTCATCGCCTTGTTCATCCTGTCGATTCTTGCGATTGAAACCATTCAGGCTCTAACTATGCTCGGCAGCTTCGATCTTAACGATGTCATTCAAAACTCCATAGGCGCAGCAATCGGATTCGGAGCTTACAAAATTGGCTTTCGGACAACGAGTGTCAGGAGAAATATAGTCGTTACGGGCATTTCCGTTGTTATCCTTCTAGGCGGAGTTTGGGGGAGCTTCGGGATCTTTAACAAAGCCTACGTCCAAGAGCTGGGGCCGTTTGTTGCGCTAAGCGAATTGAAGGACAGCAGCGGAAATCCGGCGATGGGAGCAAAGCCGTACAGTTTCAAAGTTGGCGGCCAAGACGTAGAACCCAAGCATAATGTGTACAGCGCTGGGGGCAATAATGTTGAAACGTACACCTATTCCTTGGGCAATAACGAGCTGTATCTCTACTTCAACTACGGCATTCCCGATCAAGAGAATCTTCGCGGGAGCCTGAGCATTTCCGTGGATGGACAGGAGTACCTATCCGTATCAGCGACGGATGAACGTCAAGAGCCGGAGATATCCAGCCTCTATGTCGAACAGGCCAAGGAGCTCACAATAACGATTGAGGGAAATGAAAAGGTGTGGGATGTTGGATTTCGGGAGATGAAGTATTCCTGGAATTGGTGAAGGTAGCGGTGTTAAGGATTTATGGATATGCAAGTCCTCCTAGAAGTGATTCTAGGAGGACTTTTAATTCTCTGTAGGAATGGGGCCGTTTTTCTTTTCGTATTCTTGGATGTGCTGCTCAATCAAATATTCAATTTGCATAGCAATAGAACGTTTATTTTTGTCTGCAATATATTTAATTTTTTGAAAGTTTGTATCCTCTAATCTTAAAGTAAAGACCCTTTTATTAGTTGCCACGATTATTGCCCCTTTTTAGTGATAGCACTATATTATCACTTAGAAGTCACTGAGAATACATTCATATTGACATCACTTCGAGTTCACCATAGAATGGAAATGTGAAGTGATTTCTAAGTGACATCACCAAATTGGAGGGGAATTAAATGCTTAAAGATTTAGAGCATTACTTTGATTGTTTTGTTGGAAAAAGAACTGAAGAAATTGGGCAAGTAGTTTTAATGAAGAATTTATACTACAAGGAGCTTGTGAATACCAAACGATGTTCGTTTCAAGAAATGATGCGAAGCATTCCAGATTCATGCCAAGAGTTATTATTTGATTTTGAAGATAAAGCAAATTATCAAGCTGCATTTGCCAACGAAATAATCTATAGACAGGGCTTCTTGGATGGACTGAATCTTCGGAATACTACCTTAATTAATCATGTTCATGAGCATTTTGTTGGAGAGTTCGAGGAGAATGTATAAGTCTGAAATCCACAGCTAACGCACGTATGAACAGAAATAGGCAACCCAAACAAACCGTCCAAATGACGGAAAAAGGGAAAATATGGTCCTACA
>NZ_QRDZ01000007.1 GCF_003386235.1 Cohnella phaseoli | reverse complement strand
TCCGTAACTCAAGCATACAAAAAAACGCCCAAGGCTGACGGATTTCATTCCGTTTTGTGCCTTGAGCGAAGCGAAAGGAATGGGAATAATCATGAAACTGACGATCGATTCGACGGTGGAGCTGCTGAACGGAACGGAGATGCCGCGGCTTGGACTGGGCGTTTGGCGGGCGGAAGACGGCGCAGAAACGGAAAATGCGGTGCTGGCCGCACTGCAAGCGGGATACCGCAGCATAGATACGGCTTCGTTGTACGGGAATGAGGCGAGCGTCGGCCGGGCGATACGGGCATCGGGCGTTGCGCGCGAGAAGGTGTTCGTGACGACCAAAGTGTGGAACGACGAGCAGGGCTACGACAACACGATAGCGGCCTGTCACAGAAGTCTGGAGCGCCTCGGTATGGATTACGCGGATTTGTACCTCATTCACTGGGCAGTCGTCGGCAAGTATAAGGAAACGTACCGTGCGCTGGAGGAGCTCTACGAGCAAGGGCTGGTGAAGGCGATCGGGGTGAGCAACTTCAACATTACTCATCTGGAGGATTTGATGGGAAGCTGCCGCATTAAGCCGATGGTGAACCAGGTGGAGATGCATCCGCTGCTTACGCAGAAAAGATTGTTCGCTTTTTGCCGCAAGGAAGGCATTCAGCTGGTATCGTGGCGTCCGCTTATGCAGGGCAGGCTGGATCATCCTCTGATCGTGCAGCTTGCAGGTAAATACGGCAAAACGCCAGCGCAAATCCTGATCCGCTGGCACCTCCAGCTGGGAGTCGTCACGATTCCGAAGTCGTCCCGTGCGGAGCGCATTCGCGAGAATGCCGACGTGTTCGACTTCGTGCTGGAGCCGGAGGACGTCGTGGCTATAGACGGGTTAAACGAAAATCGGCGATTTGGCAAGGACCCGGACCATGTCGATTTCTAAGGCGTGTATGCTTACTCCGAGGACATGAGATTTTTTCGAATCTTCGTTCCATGCAAGGAGCATTGTGAAGGCGTACTGGGATATGTCAAAAGTGATAAAACAGGGGGCGAAGAGGCGGTGAAGATGCCTCTGAGGGGTTTGCATACAGGCTCTAGGATAGAAGCATAGAAGCATGGTTCGACAGGGATAATACCGGGTAAGAGTAGCTATTGACAGTCTCAACTGTAATTGTTATGATTACAGTAATCGGGGAGGCTGAACTCATGAACAGTGAATTTATAATAGCTGTCCACAGCTTGGTCCTCTTGGCGCATCGTCCCGACGGGATGGCTTCCAGCGAAGAAATCGCGAACAACGTCTGCACGAACCCGGTGCGCGTTCGCAAGGTGATGAGCTGTCTGCGCAAAAACGGCTTCGTGGATACCCGGGAAGGCTCGGGCGGAGGCTACAGACTGTCGCGAGAGCCGGGGAATATGACGCTGGCCGACGTGTATCGTTCCCTTGCCGCCGGCTCGCTTGCTCCGAAATGGTGCAGCGGGGATCCGGAATCCGATTGTCTGGTCGGATCGAATATGGGCGAGGTAATGAACGGGGTTTTCTGCGGCGCGGACCGGCAGCTTGAGCAATACTTCGAATCGATTACGATCGGACAGATGCTGTCGCAGCTGACCGCCATGGCGAAGGCGTAGTCCAGCCGATCGAAGAGGGTGGAGCGGGTCGAACAGACGGCCCGATCATCATAGGTGTTATCACTTTATACACTGAGGATAGGAGAGATGTCTTATGGCAGTTGCGATTACGAAAGACAACTTTAGCGAGAACGTGGCGCAAGGCGTATCCTTGCTTGATTTCTGGGCGCCGTGGTGCGGCCCTTGCAAAATGCAGCTTCCGATCGTGGAGGAGCTGTCCGAGGAATTGAAAGGAACGGCGACGATCGCGAAGGTCAACGTGGACGAACAGCCTGAGCTCGCAAGCCAATTCGGAGTGATGAGCATTCCTACGCTGATTCTGTTCAAGGATGGACAACCGGTTGACAAACTGGTCGGCCTGCAAAGCAAAGAAGCTCTGAAAGCGAAAATCGAAAACCACCTGTAATTCGGAGTAAAGACGCCGTTAGCCCCCCTGCTTGGTGGCTGCGGCGTTTTTTTCTATGGCTGACCATTTTTGCGTACGTAGGTTCTCTTTTCTGGTGAGCTTTCGTGAGGAGAATGGTCTGAAGCGGCTGTAGGGTTGCTCGATTTGACTGTTCCGTGCGGTCTGGGGTACCGGGTGCGGATGAGAGGTTGGCGGGACGGTCTGGGAGACCGTAAGAAGTGTGGATTTGAGGATGGTAGGGCGTGTAACGGTCTGGGAGACCGTAAGAGGTGTGGATTTGAGGATGGCAGGGCGTGTAACGGTCTGGGAGACCGTAAGAGGTGTGGATTTGAGGTTGGCGGGGCGTGTAACGGTCTGGGGGACCGTAAGAGGTGTGGATTTGCGGATGTCGGGGTGTGTAACGGTCTGGGAGACCGTAAGAAGTGTGGATTTGGAGGGCGAATGTAAGTCCATTGGTCAATCGTATTTTTTAGTTGTTGCCAAGCGCCGCAAATCGTGCTAACATAATTTTTGACCGAATGACCGAGAATGAAATTTAGTCATATAGTCAGTTTTGCGCGAAGGGAGGCATGCAACGATGGCGATCGACCGAAGGAAGCAGATCGTAGAAGCGGCTGCGAAGTCGTTCTCGTTGTTCGGGTACAAGGCGACGACGATGGATCAGGTAGCGAAGTTGGCCAATGTCGGCAAAGGCACGATCTACACGTTCTTCAACAACAAGGAGGAGCTGTTCGACGAAATTATGAACAGCCTGATCCAGGAGATGAAGCACGTGGCGGAAGCCGAGTACGATCCGGGAGGCTCCTTTTTCGACAATCTGAATCGCGTGCTGGGACGGATACTCGATTTTCGGGAGAAGCATCAGTTGGCGGTCAAGATGGCTCATGAAGTTCGAGATATCGGAACGCCCAAGGCATTGGAAGGGTTGAATCGACTGGAGAACGCGATTCTGTCCTACATTCAGGTCAAGGTACAGGCCGCGATCGACAAAGGCGAGCTAAAGCGCTGCGATCCCGAAGTCACAGCGTTCGTCATGCTGAAGCTGTATTTGGCGCTGGCGTCGGAGTGGCAGACGGTTCACGAGCCGTTGAAGAAGGAGAAGATTACCGAGCTGTTTCAGCTCTATCTGCTGCGGGGGCTGGCCAACGGGGAATAAGCATTACAAGGCTTGTCTTCTTTTTTTGTTGCAAAATGACCAAATGAACAAAATGGTCAATTGGGTTTATAAGGTCAACGAGATGAGAAAAACCAACAAAGGAAGACCAATAAGACCAGGTAAACCAACAAGATCAGGAGTGTGGAATAATGAAAGGAATTAAGCAGTTTGCCAAGGAAATGTCCGGGATTGCCCGGAACAAGAAGGTGCTCATTCCGGTTATCGCCGTGCTGACGGTTCCCGTGCTCTATTGCGCGATGTTCCTCGGAGCGTTCTGGGACCCGTACGCGAAGCTGGAGGAGCTGCCGGTCGCCGTTGTCAATTCGGATCAAGGCACAGTGCACGAAGGGAAACAGCTGCATATCGGAGAGGACTTTATCGAGAAGCTGAAGGAAGGCAAACACTTCGATTATCAGTTCGTAAGCGAGAACGAAGCGCTTGAAGGGCTGAAGAGCAACAAGTACTATATGGCGATCGAGGTTCCGCAGGACTTCTCGAAAAATACGGCAACGCTGACGACGGAGCAGCCGACGCCGGCGCAAATCCGGTTTTTGCCGAACGAGAGCTATAACTTCCTGGCCGCTCAGATCGGTAATACCGCAATCGAAAAAATGAAAACCGAGCTGAGCCAGGAAGTGACCAAGGCCTACACGCATACGGTTTTCGATCAAGTGCAGACGTTGGCGGACGGCTTGAGCAAAGCGAGCGAAGGCGCAACGGAGATCGCGTCCGGCACGAACAGCGCGAAGGACGGGGCGACGCTGCTGGAGCAAAACTTGAATAAGCTGGCTTCCGGCTCCCTGACGATGAAAAGCGGCGTAAATAAGCTGCTCGACGGCAGCGCGAAGCTGGAGGTCGGATTAGGCGATTTGCAGAAGGGCAGCACCGCGCTGAACGGAGGGCTGACGCAGCTGTCGGATGCTAGCGGGCAGCTAAGCCAAGGAGCTAAGCAAGCGGAGCAGGGCGCTTCGCAGCTGGCTGGGGGATTGGGCCAATCGGCGGCCGGAGCTGCCAAGCTGGAAGCCGGGGCGACGGAGCTGGCCGCAGGGCTTGAGCAGTACGCGAAGGCGCACCCCGAGCTCGCCGAAGATGAGGGGATGCAGCGCCTGATTGCAGCGAGCAAGCAGCTTGCAGGCGGATTGGGCGAAGCGAAGAAAGGTCAGGATCAGTTGGCTACCGGAGCGGTTAAGCTGAAGGACGGTACAACGCAGCTAGCGGGAGGACTCGAGCAGTTCGGCGAAAAGCTGAAGGAAGCGGGCAAGGGCAGTCAGAGTCTGGCGACTGGGGCGCAACAGCTGCACGGGGGCGCGTCTCAATTGAAGCAGGGACTTGGCGATCTGCGCAAAGGTGTCGGCGAGTTCGCGGACGGTACGGGCAAGCTGGATGCAGGCGCGCAGCAAATGGCGGAAGGCCTGGTGAAGCTGACCGACGGTACGGGAGAGCTGTCCAGCAAGCTGAGCGAAGCGGCCGAGAAAACGGCAGGGCTGAACGGCAGCGATCCGGTCGTCGACATGTTCGCCAACCCGGTTGATCTGGATGTGGTCAAGTCGAACGAAGTTCCGAACTACGGAACCGGCTTTGCTCCATATTTTATCTCGCTCGGCTTGTTCGTCGGAGCGCTGCTGCTGACGATCGTCTATTCGGTTAAGGAGCCGGCGATTCGTCCGACAAGCGGTTGGAGCTGGTTCGCTAGCAAGCTGTTGACAATGGTGTTCATCGGCGCCGTTCAAGCGGTCATCGCCGATCTGGTGCTGCTGTACGGACTGGGGCTTGAGGTGCAAAGCCTGCCGCTGTTCTTCCTGTTTACGATTTTGACGAGCATCTCCTTTATGGCGTTGATTCAATTCCTGGTGACGGTGCTGCAGCACCCGGGCAGATTCGTGGCTATCGTCATTCTCATTTTCCAATTGACGAGCTCCGCGGGCACGTTCCCGCTGGAATTGATTCCGGGCTGGCTGCAAACGGCCAGCGCTTGGCTGCCGATGACCTACTCGGTATCGGGTCTGAAAGCCGTTATCTCCAGCGGCGACTATGCCGTCATGTGGGATAATGCGTACGTCTTGTTCGCCTTCTTCGCGGCGTTCGCGGTATTGACGCTTGCCTACTTCGTGATCGTGTATCGCAAGGAATATCGCGGCTCGAAGAAGGAAGGGACGGCTTTGGCGGTGTAAGCAGCAAGGGCAAATATAGGATTGCGAGAAGAGACGGCGTCTTGTGGCGCTGTCTTTTTTCATCTGCTTCGGCACCCCAATACGCCGAAAGCGCGTTAGCATATATTACAGGCTCCGGAGCCATGCAAGGATTGACTTCCCGCACGGCCTCCTTTAGTATCAGACACAAAATAACGCCGATTTTGTCGAAATTTGCAGCAAGCCGGAATGTTTCCTAATCGGAGAGTGGAGCGGGCGCATGCCAGGACTCAAGGTTCGAAAATGGTGGAAGCCCATCGAGTCGTTGTTTGCCAAGATGGTGCTCTATTACTCGTTGATTACGTTGTTTTCTTTTGCGCTGTTCGGCGGCATTATGTTCTCGCTGTTTTCCAGGACGATGAAGTCGGACATGCTGACCCATGCGCAGAAAATTTCCAATCAGACGAATATGAGCCTGGACAATTATTTTAACGAGATCGTCACCTCGCTCGAGATGGTCGCGACTCATCCGTTTGTCCTGTCAAGCCTGTCCGCTTACGATGCGAATCCCAGCTACACGAACTATACGAACGCCCAGCAGATCATTCAAATGCTGCAAAACATCAAATCGCTAAAGCCGGACATTAGCGAGATTTTTATTTTCCGACCGGATTTCTTTATCAAGCCGACGATTACGAAGTCCGTTAACGTCAATTCCCCGTTTCTGAAGAACGTCTGGAAGGAAGCCGAGCAGGCTCCGCCGCATATGAAGCCGATCTTCTACTCCACGCACGTGCCGGACTATTACAATTCGGCATTCACGAATCATAAAGTGGTCAGCATGAGCTATCCGATCCGGGACATTATGCACTACGGGACGGAAAATCTCGCGATTTGCTTTATTGATTTCAACTTCGAGAAAATCACGCAGATTATCGAGCATTCCAAGCTGGGACCAAGCGACCGCATCATTCTGCTGACGGATTCCGGGAGTGTGATCTATTCAACCGACACGGGCTTTCAAGCCGGCAGCGACATCACGGAGGGTTTGGACGTCGGACCCATTTTCCAGAGCGGGGGCGGGTACTACAGCACCGAGTTTCAAGAGGAGAAGCTGCTGGTCACCTATTCCACCTCGCAAGTGACGGGTTGGAAGCTCGTGTATTTAAGCAAAACGGCGGAAATTCAAAAGAACGTCAACCAAACGTACGTCATTACCACTTATCTGCTGTTGGGGGTCATCGTCTTCAGCATTCTGCTCTCGGTCGTGATCTCGCGCAAAAACGCGAAGCCGATGATGGAACTGATGAACCATATGCGAGAGGTAGGACGAGGCAACTTCTCGATCCGCATTCCCGAAGACGACAAGCATCTGGAGTTCAAAATTTTAAGCAGCGGCTTTAACCTGATGACCAATAAAATCAATGTGCTGTTCGACGAGGTGTACGCGGGGAAAATCAAGCAAAGAGAAGCGGAGTTCAAAGCGCTGGAATCGAACATCCACCCGCATTTTCTGAACAATACGCTGCAGGTGATCCATTCGCTCGCCGTTTTGGAGCGGAGCCGGGATATTGAGCAGGTCGTCACCGCGCTCGGCAATCTGCTGGAATATTCCCTCTACGAGAAGGAGAAGCGGGTGCTGATTTTCAAGGAGCTTAACTATATCGAGGACTACTTGAAAATACAGAACATTCGCTACGATCACGCGATCCGGGTCGACATCGAGGTGGAGGAGCAGGTCAAGCTGTGCTATATTTCCAAGCTTCTGCTGCAGCCGATCGTGGAGAATGCGGTGTTCCACGGACTGGACAAGGTGGCGGACGAGAAAATATTGCGAATTAGGGGCTTTGCCGCAGACGGTCAAATTCATTTTACGGTCGAGGATAACGGTATCGGCATGACAGAGCGGGAACTGCAAGCCGTCGTCGCCCGACTGGATAATAATGAGGCGGCATCCGAGAGGAGCATCGGCCTTTCGAATGTCCAGCAGCGGATCAAGATCGAATACGGTCCCCAATACGGGATGAATTTTCATTCCGTATATCGGAAGGGGACGAAGGTCGAACTGGTCATTCCCATTCTAAAATAGCGGGTGGTAATCATGAAACGAGTACTCATTATCGACGATGAACCTCTGATCCGACAGGCGCTCAAAAAGCTATTGATCCGCAACGAGCTGGAGGTCGTTGTCGTCGGAGAGGCCGGCAACGGCATCGAGGCGCTGAGCGAGCTGGAACGGACGCGGGCGGACATTTTGTTCCTCGACGTTCGGATGCCGCTGATGAACGGTTTTGATTTGCTGCAGCGATTGCAAGAGAGGAATATGGCGGTAATGACGATTATTCTGACCGCCTATCGCGATTTCGATTATGCGGCGAGGGCGATCGAATACGGGGCATTCGGCTATCTGGTCAAGCCGATCGACGAGAAAAAGCTGGTCGAGATGACGATCAAGGCCGGGCGGAAAATCGACGAGGAGCGGCAGGCGGAGACGGCGAAGCGGCAATTGGCGGAGCTGCGAAAAACGGGCTACTTGGAGCGTCTGCTTGCAGGAGAGGAGACGGCGTTCGCGGAGCGTCCGGAAGGGATGCCGGATTTCTCGGACGGTTGCGGACGATTGGTCGTCGTCAGGCCGTCTGACGGCGTCGTTTCGCGAATCGGAGGCAGCGGCGACCCGGCGGTCATTGCCTACAAAGGCGAGCTGATTCTCCTCTATCGGACTGCTCGGGAGCTGACGGACGAGGAGCTTGCGACCCGCTTAACGAAGGATGGAGCGGCAGAGCATCCATGCGGGATAAGCGCGCCGTTTGCCGGAGAAGAAAATATTCGACTTGCCTATCGGCAAGCGAAGGCCGCGCTATTCTACCGGGATGCGGCAGGCGAGCCGCCTATTTACCGATTTGCGGAGCGGAAGACGGCGACAGGGGACGAGCCGGATGCGTTGACGGATCAGCGCGGATTTGAGCAGCTGTCGGAGAAGCTGGAGCTGGGCTTGCTGGGCGAAGCCTGGACGATGATCCGCGGCTTTACGGAAACGCTGGAGCGGCGCAAGGATGAGGACCTGGATGCCGTATACCGGCAGTATTATCAATTCGCGACAGCGATCAAGCACAATTTGCCGCGCCTGGAAGCGCCGGAGCCGGTGAAGAAACAGCTTGCGGATCTAGGGCTTGCGGAGCTGGCGGCTTATTCAACGCTGTCCGAAATCGACGCATTCTTCGAGCGGCTGTTCGCCGCGCTCGCTCCGGCGGCAACGGTAGAAGATGCGGAGCGGGTCGTGCATAAAATCAAAGCCTACATTCGGGAGAACTACGCGCAGGACATTTCTCTGCATCTGCTGGCCGAACGGCTTTATTTGAGCAAAAACTATATCAGCGCCGTATTCAAGCAGAAGACGGGCGTTAACTTTCTCGAATATTTGACGAATGTTCGTATGGAGCAAGCCAAGCTCCGACTGGAAAGGACGGAAAAAGGGGTGCACCAGATCGCGGAGGAGGTCGGCTATAAAAATACGAGCCATTTCGGCAAAGTGTTTAAGCAGACCGTAGGCGTCACTCCAGCCGAGTATCGACAGCGGCGATACGCAAATCCATGATTTTAGAACATGAATCGGTATTTCTCGTTATTGAGGACGTCTCCCTTGCAACGTAGAATTTAGGTACATGCATGGTAGCGCTGCCATTGCGACTGCACATCCACGAGGGGGACATAGCAAATGAAAAAGTTGTTCGGCATTGCGGCTTCGGCTATTTTACTGGCCGGCGTCACGACGGCATGCGGCAGCAGTAATAATGGCGATTCAACGGGAACGCTGGCGCCATCCGGCTCCTCTGCCAGCGCGGAATCGAGTCCGTCGGACTCCACGAACGATAAATTCACGTTGAAAGTGGTTGCTTCCGACCTGAAGGGCGACGGGCTGGACGTAGCGACGGAAATGTTCAAGCAGAAATATCCGAACGCCGAAGTGCAGGTCGTTACGGGGGGCTGGGGCAGCGGCGGACAGGATTTGCGCAACAAGCAGCTGATTCTGCTAAGCGGCGGAGAGTCGGCCGACGTCGGCAAAATGATCTGGGGCAAGGAGTTTTTTCGCTCCGGCGTCATCGACGATATTACGGACGCGGTGAAAAGCTGGGAGGTCTACGACCGCCTGAGCGACGGGCAGAAGGACAGAATGATGCTGGACGGCAAAGTGTACGGCGTCACCTTCAGCAGCAACACCGTCTACATGTTCTATAACAAAGACATTTTAGCCCAAGCGGGCTTTAACGAAGCGCCGAAAACACTCGACGATCTCGCAGCGATCGCCAAGAAAATCAAGGAAGCGAACTTGCAGACGGCGGATGGCAAGCCGATCTACGCGACCAGCTTCGAGGGCGGCAACTGGGCGACCGATTACTGGCTGTGGGCCAACGGCGGCAAGCAAATGACGGACGACTATTCGAAGACGCTGATCGACTCACCGGAATCGATCCAAGCCTACCAATTTATGCAGGACTTCGTGAATAACGGGTGGGCGCCGAAAATCGACGGAAGTTACGACCAGCTCTGGCTCAACGGTCAAGTCGCGGTCTGGTTTTGCGGCGACTGGGACATCCCGGCAACGAGCAACGCGAACATCAACGCCGGCTATGCGCCTATGCCCCAAGGCTCGTCCGGTCTAAATACGACCAGCGTCGGCGGCGTGGAGTGGGCGGTATTCAAGCAATCGAAGCGTAAGAAGGAAGCACTCGATTTCATTGAAATTCTCGTATCGAAGGAATTCCAGTTGAAAACGCAAGGGCTGACCACCGACCTGGCGTTATACGACGATCCTGAGCTTCAGGCGACCTGGAAGGCCGACGGCACCTTTGAAGGCCGCATGGCGGAGAAGGTTCAGCTGCAAAACACGAAATATAACTTCCTGGAAGCGCCGTTCCTGTTCCCGGACGCATCCAAAATCTACAACGCCGCGCTTGAGAAAATCTTGATCGGCGGAGCGGATGTGACGGCTACGATGAAAGAGGCGGCCGAGCAAATCAATAAAGGGATAGCAGAGGTGTCGAATTCCTAACGTAAGCCCGATATCCGAACATAGAACACATCGGTCCGGTCGCGATAGGCCGGATCGGGCCGATGCGCTTGGGAGTGAGAAGTATAGCAGCTATAGCAAATGCGCCGAAGATGAGAAAACGCAAGCTGTCGAAGCGAGGAATCGTCTATGCCGTGCTGACGCCGACCGTTTTGTACTTTGCGCTGTTTTTCTACTATCCGTTCTTTACGAACGTCGTCTGGATGTTCACGGACTATAATTTTCTGAATAGTGCGAAATTTGTCGGTTTGAAAAACATCGCGCATTTCTTCGATGACCCTTATGCCTGGAAAGCGCTCAAAAATACTTTTGTGATTACACTGGTCAGCACGCCGCTGACGCTGGGCGTCTCCTTGGCGCTGGCCATGGCCGTGTTTTACTTGAAGCTGGGCAAGGCCGTCATCCGGGGAGCGATCTTCTCCACCTACATCGTCTCGACGATTGTGGCCGCTATCACGTTCAAGGTGTGGTTCAACGACGAGCTCGGCTACGTGAACAGCATTTTGACCGGCCTTGGGGTGAAAAAAGTAGCTTGGCTCACCGACCCATTTTGGGCGATGGTTGCGATTATTATGCTGAGCGTGTGGCTGCTGATGGGCTATTTTATGGTCATTTTCCTGGCGGGAATTTCCGGCATCGACACGCAGCAATTGGAAGCCGGCATGATGGACGGGGCGAACAAACGACAGTTGTTTTTCCGGATTACGCTGCCGCAATTAAAGCCGATCATGATCTTCTCCTCGATTATCGCCGTATCGATCTACCTGAAGACGTATCCCTCGGTCGTCATTCTGACGAACGGCGGGCCCTACCGCTCGACGGAGACGATTCTGATGTATATGTTCGATCAGGGGTTCGTATCGAGGAACGTAGGCTACGCCTCGGTGCTGGGGATTGTCATTTTCCTGATTACGATGTTTATATCCCTGCTGCAGCTGAAGTTGACCAAATTTTTCTCCGAGCAGGGGGGATGAAGACGTGAATACGCAGAAGGCGAGCAGAAGCTGGCTGGATTTTGTTTATTTGCTGGGGATGGCGGCGGTCGCTTTTGTGCTCCTGTCCCCTGTCATTTGGCTTGTGTCCGCTTCGTTCCAAGGGCCGGGAGAAATTTTCAAGGTTCCGTTCCGGTGGATTCCGCAGCACATTTCTTTGGAAAATTACAAAAATGCTTGGGAAGTCGGGCAGATCGGGAGGGCGCTGTGGAATTCCGTGTCCGTATCCGTGCTGATGCTTGTGTTCCACCTGTTCCTTAATGCGTTCAGCGGGTATGTGATCGTGAAGTATTCCTTCAAATTCAAGAGCCTGATGATCGTATTCGTGCTGGCGACGCTGATGCTGCCGCAGGAGATTACTTTTCTGCCGGTCTACAATCTCGTAAAATCGTTCGGTCTGGTCGATAGTCATCTGGGCTTGGCGATTCCGTTCTTCTACAGCGGCTTCGGCGTCTTTCTGATGATGCAATTCGCCCGCGCCATCCCGGATGAAATTCTCGAATCGGCCCGAATCGACGGCTGCTCGGAGTACCGCATTTTCTTCCGGATCGCGCTGCCGCTGCTCAAATCGGCGATCGCCGCGCTGGGCATTATGGCGTTCTCGTTCATTTGGAATGAATATGCCTGGGCGAACATTGTGGTTCTCTCCGACCAGATGCGGACGCTGCCGATCTCGCTTACCTTCCTGGCGAAATCGTCCGACAACTCGGTCAAAATTTCCGCGCTGATTCCCGCCAGCGTGATCGCGATGACGCCGGTTATGCTGCTGTTCTTTATTTTTCAACGTCAGTTCGTAGAAAGCGTAGCAAGCTCCGGGGTAAAAGGATAACCCGCAACGGAGGCCTGTCCAATTCACTTGAGAGGTGATTTGAAAATGTACAGTTTTACGCTCAAAAGAACGGTTCAATATGCCGGTTTGGCTTTGCTCGCACTTGTGATTGCCGTGATCTGCTCTTCCAGAGCTTCCGCCCAAACGATCGTGTCGCAAGTCGTGCAAAGTCCGGAAGGCAAGTATTATTTGCAAAAAGACGGCAGCCCGTTTCTGTACCTCGGCATTCAAAATACCGGCACAACCCAATTAAAAGGCAGGTACGCCAACGACAATCCTCCTTACGCGCCGTACCCGACGCCTATGCCGCTGAGCTGGCTGGAGAACGCCTATGAGAAAACGCAGGCGCTCGGCTACAAGGTCGTTCAACAGCAGTTGACTTGGTCCGATCTGGAGCTGACGAATACGCCGGGCGTGTACGATTGGACGATCATCGATCAGTACGTCGATTGGGCGAACGAGTACGATCTGTATATCGACATCGTCTGGTTCGGCACCAATGTAGGCGGAGGCGGCGTGCTGTCGGGATACCCTTACGGCTGGAACACGAATGTGCCTCCTTATTTGCAGAATCACAACAAATATTGGAATAACGGCGACGGAGTCGGTTCGGGCGCGAACACGCCCCATCTTCCTTCGCATGGCACGGATGCCGCCAACCTGTTCGCTTGGGAGAGACAGACGATCAGAGCGTTATTCGATCACTTGGCCGTATACGACACCAATCATAGAGTGGTTCTCTTCCAAGTGAACAACGAGCCGAATCTGGCCGCCAATTACGAGGCCAACAAGACGGAGTGGCTCAGCGTCCTGAACCGTTTGGCGGAGCAGGTCAAGCTGTCCGATTACGTCGTGGCTACGAGAGTGAATCTGGCCGGCTACACGAGCGGCGATCCGGATATTAAAAACAGCAGCCCGTACATCGATTTTAACGGCCCCGATCTCTATTCGTCGAACGTAACTGCGGTGATGAACGCGATCAACGATCACGGCAATTCCAGCTTGACCTACATTCCCGAGAATGCGGGCGACTTCGGCAACTCGTCTTCGCTGACCTTGACGGCGCTCGTCAACGGCGGATTTTACGAAGTGTACCAGCTTAACGACTCGTGGACTTTCTCCAATCAAGGGATGTTGGGAGCGACCCTGTACAATACGTGGACGCTCGGGACGCTGCCTCCGTTTACGGCGCAAGCGACCGATATGAAAAACCTGAACAACGCGATGAATAAAGTCGGTTCACTGATCGCGGCTGCGCATCCGTCGAGAATGGCGGGCTACAACATCGAGAGCGACAATCCGACCTCATCCTACAATGCGTTCAAGTCGGTAGTCGGCAAGGACATTGCCTTCTATTCGACGGACAGTTCCGTGGGCATGGTCGTCAATAACGGAAGCTATTTCTATGCGGTATCGGACACGGCCAATTCCGCAAATGTTTATTTTACGACCAAGGAAAATCCGGTTTCGGCCACTTACGGGTATATGGACAGCAGCGGAAACTGGGTTAGCCAAGGCCATATAGCTGTCGTGAATAACGGCAACGGAACGTGGAAGATTCCGTATTCCTCGCAGCAGGCGGTCAGAATCGAGCTGTCTCCGGCGGAGAAATTCGCCGCGGCGACGAACGCCAACAATCTGTTCCCGGCCTCCAACGCGATCGACGGCAGCCAGGGTACGGCCTATGTGAGCGCGGATTCTCAGGCTTTCCCGGAGTATTTGACCCTCTATTACAATCAGCCGCAGACGTTTAACCGACTCAGTGTGTCCTGCGATTTCTGCCAAGGGCAGGGCGTTACGAGCTACGACGTACAGGTGACAACGGATGGTGCGAATTGGAGCACAGTAGGGTCCTCAGGCACGGTAATCTATACGGGCAATAGCGCGGCCATTGAGACGAGCGTCGTGGACTTCACGGCAGTAACGGGAATTACAGGCATTCGCATCCAAATCAACAGCGCGAATATCCAGTGGGATCATTTTGTGGTGAATGAGATGACTCCGTCGTATAGCGCCGGCTCTTCGAATACGGTGACCGCCAGCGCAACAAGCGTTAACGGAGCGTTCCCGGCTTCGCGGGCCATCGACGGAGATCAAGGCACGGCTTACGTCAGTGCCGATAATCCGACTTTCCCGCAATATTTGACCTTGACCAACAGCCTGCCGCAGTCTTATCAGCAGCTGAGCCTTACCTGCGATTTTTGTCAGGGGCAAGGCATTACGAGCTTTGACGTGGAGGTATCCACGGACGGCACGAGTTGGAGCACAGCAGCATCCTCCGGCACGCTAAACTATACGAGCAATAGCGCCGCCATCGAGACGAAGACCGTAAGCTTCGCTCCGGTGACCGGGATCAAGGCGATCCGCATTAAAATTAACAGCGCAAACCTGCTGTGGAACCATTTTGTCGTAAACGAAATTCAAACCAGCTAGAACGGCCGATTCAAGCAGCAAATGAAGCGGAAATTTAAGCAGAAGCAAGGAGGCGCCTTACTTGGATTATGTCAAACATGAAGGAATCCGCTGGACGATCGTTCACGGAGAATATGAGGGAGTGGAGCGCCATGCGCTCGACGTGCTGTACAATATCGTGCAGCCGCATGTACCGTACTTAATGACGTTGCACTCGCATGCGACGGACAAGCAAAGTTTGAGCGACTACAACCTGATTGTGCTGGGCACCGTCCGCTCCAATGCCTGGATCGCGGAATTGTCGGAGCGGGGTCACATTCAGCCGAATCCGAAAGCGGAAGGGTATGCCATTAAAGTGTTCGCCAGCCCGCTCAACCCGGAGCGGCAGATGATCGTGATCGCCGGCGCGGACGGGAACGGGACGTTGTACGGCGTGAACGATTTCGAGCACTATTATTTGGACCCGAACGAGGACGATCTGTACGAGAAGAAAAGGAATTTCACGGAACCGATGCCGGAATACGAAGCCTCCAGCGCTCCGGCCATCCCCGAGAGAGGCTTCTGGACATGGGGACACGTCATCTACGACTATCGGAAGTATATGGACCACATGGCCAAGTGGAAGCTGAATTTCATTACGATCTGGAACGATTTCGCTCCCATCAATGCCAAGGAAGTGACCGATTACGCGCATTCCCGGGGCATTAAAGTCATCTGGTCGTTCTCCTGGAGCTGGGGCGAGGTTTGCGATCCGAACGACCCGGAAGAGCTGAACAAATGGACGGAGCGCGTGCTCGACACTTACGAGACGCAGTATGCTCATCTGGGCGGAGACGGCATTTATTTTCAGACGTTCACGGAAACGAAGGAAAAGCATATCGGCGGCAAGCTGATTGCGGAGGTCGTGGTGGACTGGGTGAACCACATCGCCGGGAAGCTGTTGGAGAGACACCCCGAGCTGTGGCTCAAGTTCGGCATCCATGCCACGTCGATCGAAGAGAATTATCCGCTGCTCGCGAAGCTGGACCCAAGGGTAAACATTACCTGGGAAGACGCCGGGGCGTTCCCGTACAGCTACGATGCGAACGATAACCAGTCGATTGCCGAAACGATGCAGTATACGGCCAACATCGGCGGGCTGCGAGGCGAGCAGGAGGATTTCGGCTTGGTCATCAAGGGCGGAACGTTCCTGAACTGGTTTGCTTTCGAGCATCAGAAAGGCGTCATTGTGCTCGGCCAAGCCAGCGAAGCGTTAATTGACAGCCTGTCCGGTCAGAAAGCCCGACCTTATAAGCAGTGGAGACATCAGCAAGCCTACTGGATGAAAAACCTGCACAATCTGTTGGATACGCTGAAGGTCATTGTGGAGCAAAACCCGAAACGGATTGCCGCCGAAGCGTTGGTCGAGCATGGACTATGGGAGCGGTATATGTGGTTCCCTGCGGCGCTATGCGCGGAGAGCATGTGGAACCCTTATGAGAGCGCTGAGGAAATCATCAGGAAAGTAGCTTTGGCGAAGGAAGTTCATTTTGCTTAGATAGCCGAGGCGGTTCGTTAAAAAACAGGGGTCGGCATCTCCCGGAAGGCTGGGGGAGTTGCCGGCCCCTGTCTGATGTCGACAGTGCTGGTCGTGTGCAAATCTAGATCGTCCATTGCCCGTGAACGATCCCGACAAGATGCCAATCGTCGCCAGCGGGCGTAAATACGAGCACAAGGCTCTGCCAATCCATGCCGTCGAGCTCTTCGTCGAATCCGGGGAAATAGAATTCTACATATGAGGCTCCAGGGTAAACCTCTGGAACGTTAAAGATCGCATTGCCCGTGCCGACGATTTTATTGACGTTGACTTGCGGCGCATCCGCGAAATCCTTCGTATATACGAACTGCTCGTAGTAATCTCTGAACGTGAGCTCGATCGGCTCTCCGCTGCCGTCGGCTTCGCCCCACTTCAGCTTTTTCTCGTCCTTGAAGGTTGGGAACGTCTCCGGCTTGAACGAGAGATCGGTATCTACATTGACATAAGGATACGGCGAGAAGCGCAGGCCTTGCTCCGGGTCGATCAGGGTGACTAGGGAACCGAGGTCCCTCTCTCTTAAATAACCGACGGCTTCGAGCGCAAGCTCCTTGATCTTCGCGTCGGACGTTTGCTCTTGATCGGTAGACGGAGCGGGCGAGCTTTCGCTTGGCTCGACGGACGGCTCCTCGCTTGCGGTAGATGTAGCTTGGCCCCCTAAAGACGATGCGGGCGGGAAAGTTATCGGAGCATCGGTTGCTCCGTTCTTATTGGTGGCGGCTCCGCAGCCAGCCAATAGGACAGCGAGAAGAACCGCGGCCAGAAGCGGAAACTTGCTGCGCATAGTCTATTCCTCCTTGCAGTTAAGTATTTATTTAGACGCAATAATCGCCGAGATGTTCCGGTGGAAAATGATGAGATGCAATAATTTATTGCTTTTGGGCGGAGGGAAGGGGACTTTCGTTGCTTAAGCTTAAGAAACAAGCCCGGATGTACAGAGGCCCCATTGAAGCGGGTTCCTTGCTGTATATCCGGGCTGTTAAAGTTCATGCCGGGGAGGCGAGAGGATTAATCGGTTTTCTTCTTGGCTTTAGGAACGGGAGCGACGGATTTGGTATTCTCCAACGTATCGTTGACGAAGGCCATGTCCTGATTTTCCGCGTGCATCCGGGTCGTACCTTTGTAGTTGCCTTTATGCGATTTGTTTTCCACGGGTTATCCCTCCTCTCTTCGAGGTCATTGTGCGCAGTTTGCGAGGACGTTATCCGTTTTGCGGCGGTGGTCAAGGATGGAACGGAGTAGTGGGGAAATGCATTCTGATCAGTTTCTTTGCATAGGAACGTTTGTTTGGTATAATAGTCATTAGGAAGCTCATGAAACGACGAGTGAAGCACACTCCGATTAGCGCGCAACGCGCTCGGGGTGTGCTTTTTTTGCTTTGGCGGATAATCGCGGATCAGAGGGGATGTGGTGTATAATGAAGGCAAAGAATCCAGATAAGAAGAAGCAACTGAAGAAAGAACCAATGAAGTTGGATCAGATGATGAGCGTGCTGTTCCGACTCTCCAAACATTTGCAATTACAACTGCTTAACGGTTTGTTCGGTGAGAACTTTGCCAGAGCCGACGTAAAGTCGATTCACTACGGCAACGCCAAATTCGATTCGGACGATTACAATCGCATCATCGGCGATCTGTTTATGAAGCTGGATACGATTCGCGGCGTTTTTCACTATCATGTCGAGTTCCAGACACTGAACAACAGATCGATGGTTATCCGCATGTTCAGATACGGCTTTGAGAAAGCGTTAGAGCTAGTTGAAGCGAAGGCGGAGGACGGCGTGCAACTGCCCGCATTCCCCAAGCAGCTCGTGATCTTCCTGGAGCAAAACAAAGCGATCGGCGACGAGCTGCGCTTCCGATTGCGGCTGCCGGACGGGACGGAGACGATGTACGCGGTGCCGGTGTTGAAGCTCTGGACGCTGACGCCCCGTGACATGCAAGAGCGAAAGCTGTTCGCTCTGCTGCCGCTGCAGGTGTTCCGCTCTCGCAAGCGGATGCGCCGCATTGCACTAAGTCAGCGTACGGACGACGAGAAGCAGCGTCTTCTCGCCCAAGAGTTTAAGCGCCTTAAAACGATGATCGAGGAAACGGTGGAAGTACTGCGGGAGCTGCGCAGGAAGCGGCAGTTACGGCTTGAAGACTTGGATAAGATGTTGCAGGTGCTGCAGAATATTCTGAACTACTTATACCGTCATTACGGAGAATATAAACAAACGGAAAAGGAGGTAAACGAGATGATCAAGACGTTTATTCCCGAGGCGCTGAAACGGGGCAGGAGAGAGGGAAGAAAAGAAGGTGAAAGGGCCAGACAGATTAAGGTGGCGCGCAACCTGTTGGAACTGGGCGTCGACAGGGATACGATTGTCAAAGCGACTGAGCTGTCGACGGAGGAAATCGAGAGCTTGGCGCGGCAGAAATAATGCTTATCGGGCAATAGGTTGGACAGTGGACGTTGCAACGCAGTTCCGTTATAATTGCGTGAGAATTGAACAGCTTGACGATGCGTTTGCGTCAGATGTCGCAAGCGGTCGCAAGAAGTCAGGAGTGTTAGGATAATGGCATTGTCGTGCGGAATTGTCGGTCTTCCGAACGTAGGGAAGTCGACCTTGTTTAATGCAATTACGCAAGCGGGAGCGGAAATGGCGAACTATCCGTTCTGTACAATCGATCCGAACGTCGGCGTCGTGGAAGTGCCGGATGAGCGGATGCAGAAGCTGGCGGAGATCGTGAATCCGAACCGGATCGTACCGACTGCTTTCGAATTTGTCGATATCGCGGGCCTGGTCAAAGGCGCTAGCCGCGGAGAGGGACTTGGCAATAAGTTTTTGGCCAATATCCGCGAAGTGGACGCGATCGTTCACGTCGTTCGCTGCTTCCAGGACGAGAACATTACTCATGTGTCCGGCAAGATCGATCCGATCAACGATATCGAGATCATCAATCTTGAATTGATTTTGACGGATATCGAATCCGTCGAGAAGCGGATGGAACGTACGCGCAAAGGGCTGAAGAGCGGGGACAAGAAGGTTGTCGAGGAGCTTGCAGTGCTTGAGCGTCTGCATGCGACGCTTACCGCGGAGAAGGCGGCAAGAAGCTTGGAGCTGACCCCGGAGGAAGCTCGTCTCGTCCGCGATCTTCATCTGCTTACGATGAAGCCGGTGCTGTATGCGACGAATGTAAGCGAGAGCGACGCGGCCAACGCCGACGGCAACGAGTATGTGCAGAGAGTGCGCGAATATGCGGCTGCGGAAGGCTCCGAGGTCGTGCATATCAGCGCGAAGGTGGAGTCCGAAATCGCCGAGCTGGAGGGCGAGGACAAGGAAATGTTCCTGGAGGAGCTAGGGCTGACCGAGTCCGGGCTGAATCGGCTCATTCGCGCTTCGTACAAGCTGTTAGGACTGTACACGTACTTTACGGCAGGCGTTCAGGAAGTACGGGCATGGACGATTCGTCAGGGGACGAAAGCTCCGCAAGCTGCAGGCGTTATCCACACGGACTTCGAGCGGGGCTTTATCCGCGCCGAGGTTGTGTCGTACGAGGATTTGGTCGCCAACGGATCTATGAAAGCGGCCAAAGAGAAAGGTCTGGTACGGCTGGAAGGCAAAGAATATGTCGTCGCCGATGGCGATGTCATGCACTTCTTGTTTAACGTCTAGAGTACGACAGGGCGTTTAACTCGCATAGAAGATAAATCTCGGCGGTGGGCGATTTCTTCCGGAAATCCCCAAGAGAGAGGAGATGCGAAGTGACGGGCAAGGCTCAAACGGTGCAACGTACGACTACGACTACAACGCAACAGCCCCCCTTAAGTAAGCAAGCATCTACGGGGCAGCTTCTTGGCGCGCAGGGTCTTGGACTGGCGCAAACGCTAACGGGGCAAGGCGGCGGAACTTTGCTGCAAATGCAGGGAACAGTCGGCAATCAGGCGACTGCGCAGGCGCTTCAACAGGCCAATGCCGGCTCCGCACCCTCATCATCGTCCAGCGCTCCGGCACAGGAGAAGCCCGCCCGGCTGAACTCCTGGACGGGAGCTTTCATGCGAGATTATAAGGAAGACACATCGACTCCGGGGCAGACCGCCTACGAGGTTCAGGAGCAGACGAAAAAGGGCAGCAAGATCGGCCATCGGAATGAGTTCTACGATCTTGGCATCGACGATTCGACCGGGGAATGGAGAATGATCCGCTCCGGTCAAGAAAAAGGCTTTCTCCGTAAATCGAAGATCTCTTACAAGAGTATGGCGGGTCTTCACGAAGGGCTGGCGAGCGAGAAGAAGAAGCATGGAGCGCAGCAAATCTCCCAAATCGGAAATCCGCCGAAGGAAGACGATGAGGAAGGCCCGATGGATCACGCCGCCGAAGGCGTCGAGCTGTTGATGACCGGACCCGAAGGCGTCATGGATGTGCTGGACGAGAAGATCGACGCGCTGGACGGCATAGAGGATAAAGCGGATGAGAAGGAAAGTCTCGAGCGTGAGAATGCAACAGTCGGAGTAGCAAGCTCCGCCGGTACGCTAGCCGGCGCCGGTCTCGAAGGCTTGATCGGCTTGAGGAAGATCATCAAATCGGCCAAATCGACGGATAAAGAGACCGACGAGAAAGCCTTCGACATTACGGAAGGCGTCTTGGATACGGCGAGCGGAACGAGCGGCTTTGTCGAAGGCGTGTCCGGTCTGGTCAACGATATCGGGACGCTTAAGGGGGCCGAGCTTTCCAAAGCGGAGGCGGTCAGCGATTGGAGCGGTTCAGTCGGAGAGGCGATCGGTGCGATTAAAAGCGCTTTCTTTGCGGTCAAGGACATCTATGAGCTGGTGAAAAAAGCGCTTAGCGACGAGGGAGCAAGCCTGGACGAAACCGTTGAAGGCGGGCTGTCCGCCGTACACAACCTGCTGGAAGCGGCCAAGTCGGGAGTAGAGACGGTTAAGTCGATTCTGGAGATTCTGAAGATGGGAACGGGAGAGCTGTCCAAGGTCATTCCCGGTCTTGGCATTGCGGTCAGCGGAATCTCAATCACGGTTAAAGTGTACAATATGATCAAAGCCAGCATCTCCCAGCGGGAGATGACGACGATCAAGCGGGACTTTAAGAGCAAGTATCTGGAAAAGCACAAAGCCGAACACGGAGACAGCTACAAGGAAAAAAGCTATGTGAAGGAAAACAACTACAGCATAGGCGGTTTTTCGCTGCGCAGCTCGACGGGAACCGATAAGGAGAAGTTGGCGGATCGAGTTAATGAGTTGTCCGTCAAGCAGGATCGCACCCCGGATGAGGATGCCGAACTGAAGGATATACAGGAATATCAGTTGGCCAAGGAAATGAAGTATATCAACAGCAAGCGTCTGACTCGCGGAACGATCCAAGTCGGGCTTGAGATGACCAATATCGCCGGAGAAATCGCGACTCTGAGCGGAGTTGGCGCTCAGGTGGGCATTCCGCTCAAGGCGGCGGCTTCCGGCGTCGGCGTGTCGATGAGCATCGCCCGCAAGGTCAAGCAGTATGGACGGGATCGCGCCTCCCAACAGGGAGCTTGGGGAATTACAAAATCGATCTTCAATGCGGAGAAGTCGTCGGACAAGAAGCAGGCCAAACGCATCGAGCACGCGAATATGATTCTGGAAATGATCGAACAGCTGCCCGAGTATTCGCTGGACGACAAGGTTCAAAAAGAATACCGGCAAGTGGAACGATATTTGGCCGCTACGGGCACCAGTATTCGCGAGCTGCACCGGAAAAACGGCGATGTGAGCGAACAGCGCAAGCTCATCGTGGAAAATATGGCCAAGCGGGAATAAAGCGGCGGCGATTGCAAAGCGAATCGAGGAGGGTGTTGAATGCTTGACGGAGGGAATGCTCGGCTAAAGGATCAGTTGGGTTTGCTGCGGCAGTATTTTGACGAAGCGGGACTGGAAGCGCATTGGGTGGAACCGTCGCAGGATATTCCGATCCCCGTGGTGCTGCTGCCGCTTATGAAGGATCACCGGCAGAGAGACCGCTTTTTGCATTTCAGCTTTGTGCCTCTGGACGAAGAGGATTTGGAAGCCATCGATTTGCTGCAGATTTACACGACGGTTCCGGTAGAATGGGCCGAAGGCACGCGCGAGCAGGTCGAGAAGCTGCTGCCGGCGATTAACGGCAGCTTGGCCATCGGGCACTTTAATGTGACCGGGGATGAAGTGACCTATCGGTATGTGTACAGCGTTCCGGCTAACAGGGAACTTCAGTCCACCGAGGCGTTATCCGTCATCCGCTTGTTTGAAATGATGCTGAACATGTTCGCCGAGGCCGTCGACGACGTCGCTTCGGGGCGATCCAGCTATGCACAGGTAATGAGCGATATTAGCGGCTAAAGCCTTTTACTGAGTAGGCAGAATGGAAACAATATGTGCGACGCTGACCGGGAATGTTCCGGGCGGTGTCGCACTTTTCATTTTTCTCATGAAACATTTGGGATCGGAAGCGCGTCAGTGAGGAGGAAGCAGGAGAGGGACGTCGACATCGACGCTTCATCGATATTCCGGAAGGAGAATGTAGAATGCAAAAGAAGAAGCTGTTAGTGGTAATGACTGCCGTGGGACTGTTGGGGACAAGCGCAGGCGTTGGGGCAAGCGGATTGGTCAGCAAAGTGACCGGGGTGTTCCATAAAGATATTGCAGTATCCGTCAACGGGGACCAGACGTCTCTGCACCCGGTCTACATTCAAGGCAAAGCGTACTTGCCGGCGCGCGAGATGGCGGATGAGCTTGGTTATACGCTCAACTGGAATTCAAAAACGAAAAACATTCAAATTAATTCTAAGGAAGAGCAAGCGGTGGAATATGCGAGAATGCTGGGTGTGATTGTGGACGTCGTTCCGACGGACAAAGAGGGACAGTACCGGGTCGAGGTGCTCGGCTATGGGGACCAGCGCTGGATGATTCTATATGTCGATAAAGACACCGAGCTAGCGGACGAGAGCGGCAAAGCCGTTGGCGCCGCCGACCTGAAGGCGGGAACGCGGATTATGGCGGAGTTCGGTCCGGCTATGGCAATGAGCTACCCCGGACAGTCTCATGCGCATAAAGTCGTTGTCAGCGCACAAACGCTTGTCAAGGAAGACGTCATTCAGTCTATTGAGAAAACTGAAGACGGCTGGCAGGTGAAGTTCGGCGAGACGAAGGACGGACAAACGACGACATCGATCGTGCTGAACGCAGGCAAGGAAACGAGCGTGATGACGACCCAAGGCATCGACGTTCCGTTCGCTAACCTGAAGGCTGGAGACAAGGTTCGCGCCTATTACGGCCCGATCATGACGAAGAGCCTGCCTCCGCAAAGCCCGCTGCACTTCCTCGTCGTACTGTCCGACAAAGAGCAGCTTGCTCCGGCGACAATCGAGGAATATCGCGAGCTGAGCTGGAAGAACATGCCGGCCGACCAGAAGTCGCATGTAACGACGAAGAAGGAAGACGCTCGGGTTGAGGAAGTCGATTCCGCCAAAATTACGGTGATGATGTCGTCCGACGAACAGAAGAAGAAGCTGGCCGAGATCCAAGCTGCTAACGGCAAGCTGATCTCCATCGTCTATAACACGGATCAGGACGCTTTGATTGGACCGATCGTCATGATTTTCGATCCGGAGTCCAAAACGTTGCTGGGATTCCTTCCGCGGAAATAATTCGGGAGCCAGAGGCTGACCTATAAGCCAACCGAGTTGCTCTGAAAGATAATCGATGACAAAGATGCAAGGGGTATGTACCTCCTTCCGATGCTATACGCTCATGAAACCTGAATGGGTAAACCCGTGATAAGGTGGTTTCAGGAGCGTATGAGGCAGTCTCCAGGAGGTACATACCCCTTACTTTGTATATCGATCATCTTAAGCAGTTTTGCTTATAGGCCAGCCTCTTTTCGTCTCATCGGGTCCCATTCCGCACGAATTTGCTATCGTGTGTTATAATAGGATGATGTACACACTGCAAGTGAGCGGAGGATGAGGATAGTGCTGGACCGTCTGCAAGTTTTGGCGGATCGATACGAGAAGCTTAACGAACTGTTGAGCGATCCGGATGTGGTAAACGACTCGACGCGACTGAGAACGTATGCGAAAGAGCAATCCGGACTTGAGGAAGCGTACCGCGCTTATGAGGAATATAAGCAAGTGCTGACGCAGCTTCAGGATGCGAAAGCCATGCAGGAAGATAAATTGGACGACGAGATGCGCGAGATGGTTAAGCTCGAGATCGAGGAGTTGGACGAACGGCGCACCGAGTTGGAGGAGCAAATTCGTTTCCTGCTGCTGCCTAAGGATCCGAACGACGGCAAGGACATTATCGTGGAAATCCGCGGTGCGGCCGGCGGAGAAGAAGCGAACTTGTTTGCGGCCGAGCTGTATCGGATGTACGCGAAGTTTGCGGACAGCCAAGGCTGGCGTACGGAGATGCTGGAAGCGAGCGTGAGCGATCTCGGCGGCTTCAAGGAAGTTATTTTCTCGGTCAGCGGACCGGAAGCTTATCGCAAGATGAAGTACGAGAGCGGAGCGCATCGCGTACAGCGGGTTCCGGAGACGGAGTCCGGCGGTCGCATTCATACGTCTACTTCGACGGTTGTCGTAATGCCGGAGGCCGAGGAGCTGGACATCGTAATTCACGATAAGGATATCCGCGTCGATACGTTCTGTTCCAGCGGAGCCGGCGGGCAATCGGTTAACACGACCAAGTCGGCTGTGCGCGTTACCCACGTGCCTACGGGCATCGTGGCGACCTGTCAGGACGGCAAATCGCAGAACGACAACAAGGATAAGGCGCTGCAGGTACTGCGGACACGGATCATGGACGTCAAGCGTCAGGAGGAAGAAGCCAAGTATTCCGGGGAACGCAGGGAGAAGATTGGGACGGGCGACCGGAGCGAGCGGATTCGCACGTACAATTTTCCGCAAAGCCGGGTGACGGATCATCGGATTGGCCTGACGCTTCACCGTCTGGAGTACGTGCTGAACGGCGATATGGACGAGATCGTCCAAGCGCTGACGCTGGCCGAGCAGGCCGAAATACTCGAACGTGAGCAGATGAAGCAATAATGGAGGGCTGGGCGTGAGCGTGGAACAAAATGCTGGCCGCCCGCCGACGTTGGGAGAAGCTTGGCGAGCGGGCGCGAATCGACTGGGGCAAGCAGGAGTCGAGGAAGCGAACGCGGATGCGGAGCTTCTTCTTCTTTATGCGCTCGGCATCGGGAAGGCGGAGCTGCTGCGGGATTGGCGGGAGCCTTTTCCGGAGGGGAAAAGTAGAACTTGGTTGGAGCTGTTGGAGCGACGGGCGACGGGGCTTCCGGTGCAATACGTGATTGGGGAGCAATATTTTTACGGGCGGGCATTCGAGGTGACGAATGCGGTGCTTATTCCGCGCCCGGAGACGGAACTGCTGGCCGAGGCTGTGCTGCAGGCAGGCGATGCTCTGTGGCCCATAGGGCGCGCGAGCGAAGCAAGGAGCTCGGCGCAGAAGGATTGGGCGAATGGAGCGGAAGAAGCAGGTCGCACTTTTCCTGTCGTGTTGGACGTCGGGACGGGAAGCGGAGCGCTAGCGGTGACGTTGGCGGCGGAGCGTCCGACTTGGCGGGTGAACGCGTCCGACTTGTCGGATGCGGCGCTGCAGGTTGCGCGTTCGAACGCTCGTAAGCATGAGGCGGGCGAACGAATTTCGTTCGTACAGGGGGATCTATTGCAGCCGTTTCTATCATCGGCTCCGGGGGGAGGATTGGCCGTCGATATTCTCGTGTCCAATCCTCCGTATATCCCTTCGTCCGACATTCCCGGCTTGCAGCGCGAGGTACGCGACCACGAGCCGCGTCTGGCTCTGGACGGAGGCGAGGACGGGCTGAATCCGTATCGGACGATGGCGGGGCAATTGAAGGATCTGCCGCAGCTGCCGCGGATTGTTGCCTGGGAAGTCGGCGCTGGCCAAGCTCGAGACGTGGCCGAGCTGTTAAGGGCCGCAGCAGATTGGACCGAGATTCGCTTCGTAACGGATTACGCCGGTATCGAGCGACATGTCGTGGCGATTCGATAAGCGCCTCCCGCCGAAACATAAAAAGCGTATGATGAGGTTCAAATTGGCGCGCGTGACGGTCTTAAACGGCCGGCCGGAGCCTGACTCGCCCGAGTCGATGGAGAAATCGGGTCCAAGATGACGGGTGACTCTGTAGATTGGCACTTAGGTGGGGAATCGGGACAAATGGTTAATCAAGAAAGTCCGCAGGTGCGAGTCCCACTTCCGATGAAAAAATCTCTAGGAACCTTGCCGCGATAGCGGGTAAAGGTTCTTTCCTTGTGTACAGGCTGATCGAGTTGGTCAGCCGGACGTCCTCGACGCGGATTCGCCGCAAGGAACCGCGTTCGACGGCCTCTCGCGCCTCCAGAGCTGAAAGAAAGGCAAGTCCGTAGCCGTCGGAGACGACCCGAATGAGCTCGCTGAACCCGTTTATTTCCAGACCGACGCGAGGCGGCGGCAGCCCGCGAAGGCGGAACAGCGAGAAGAGCTGCTCGCGGGAGAAGCTTCCCGACTCGCGCAGAGCGAACGGCTCTTCGGCAAGCTCGGCTAGAGAGACGCTCTTGTCCGCGAGCTTATGCTCCTGATGAACGACAAACCACATCTCGTCCTCCAGCCAGGGCGTACCCTCCAGATCGGCGTGCTCGCGCCGATTTCCTCCGCCAATAAAGGCGATGTCCGCTTCGTATCTTAGCAGCAGGTCGAAGATCTGGTTTGAACTGGTTGTCTTTAACGCGACGTCGACTGTCGGATGTCCGCGCTTAAAGTCCGCAATCGGCCTGGGCAGCAGAAAGTTGGCTGGCAAATAGGTGGCAGCGATTCTAAGCGTACCCTCCTGTCCCTGCCTGTACTCCTCCAGCATCGCTTCGATACGCCCCTCCAGAGAGAACAGTCTGCCCGCTTCGCTCGCGAGTCGAGCGCCAACCTCAGTCAGGCGTACGCCTCGGCCAAGCGGAGACAACAGCTGCAGTCCCAGTTCCTTCTCCAGCTTCTTGATTTGCGAGGTGACGGCAGGTTGACTGATGTTAAGCTCCTGCGCCGCCTGAGTAACGCTCCCAAGCTCCGCAGCTTTCAGAAAAAGTCGCAGCGCGTGAAGATTCAACATTTTCTCGTCCCCTCCTAATCTATATCATAATTGAAATTTATGAAAACCCAATTATAATATATTAGTTTTATGAAAAACTCTCCCTTATTCTAAGTCTGAAAGCAACTTCAGGGAAGAGGGAGAGATGGTCGAGATGGCGACGATTGCATGCTACGATTGCGGAAAACGGCACGAGGAAGAGGATGCGGGATATCGCTGCGAATGCGGGGGGCTGCTTGAAATTATTCATAAATTCAAAGGTGTGGATACGGAGCGTCTAAAGCGTATTTTTCACGAGAGACTGTCCGAAAGAACGGGACCTTACGCGAGCGGCGTGTGGCGGTATAAGGAGCTGATCTATCCGGATCTGCCGGAGGAGGCAATCGTGACGAAATACGAGGGGAACACGGGATTGTACCGGTCCGAGTCGATCCGGCTGGCGGTCGGAATGAGGGAGATTTGGCTGAAAGCGCAAAGCGAAAATCCGAGCGGCTCGTTCAAGGACAACGGGATGACCGTCGCGGTATCCCATGGCAGAGCGCTTGGTTATAGTCGTTTTACATGCGCGTCGACCGGAAACACGTCGTCCTCTCTGGCGATGTACGCGGCGTTGGCGGGCTGCGAATCGTTCGTGCTTGTTCCGAAGGAGCAGATTTCGATCAACAAGGTGCTTCAGACGCTGGCGTACGGGGCAGAGACGATCGGCTTCGACGGAACGTACGACGACGGCATTCGTTTCTACGAGCGATATGGACGGGAACTGGGCTGGTACATCTGCAATTCAATTAATCCATACCGGATCGAGGGTCAGAAGAGCATCGTCTACGAGCTGGCGCAGAGTATGGATTGGCGGCTTCCGGACTGGATCGTCCTTCCCGGAGGGGCGCTTAGCAATGTTACGGCGCTTGGAAAAGGGCTGAAGGAGCTTCTGGCCTTAGGGTTTATCGAGCGAATGCCGAAGATCGCCGTGGTTCAGGCCGAAGGGGCGAGCCCGTTTCATGCGATGAGGATCGAAGGAAGGCGGGAGCTCGTTCCGTTCGAGAGGCCGTCTACGATCGCGACCGCGGTAAACATCGGGCATCCTCCAAGCTGGAAAAAGGCGCGGGATTTGCTGGAGAGCATCGGGGGGACGACCTGTTCCGTAACGGACGGAGAAATTCTCGAAGCGAAGCGGTTGATCGATCGGAGCGGCATCGGCTGCGAGCCTGCGTCGGCGGCGACGGTTGCGGGCTTGCGCAAGCTGGTCGCGAGTGGGACGGTGGATCGAGACGAGACGGCCGCCTGTATTCTTACGGGCAATTTGCTTAAGGATACGGACATTTTGCGGCATACGCTTTGGGAGGATGCAGAGCGCCGTACTTTGACTACCAAACTTAATATTGAAACTATTAAAGGATGGATAGGTTTATAGATTTCAAATCCGGACATACTGATGGCTAAGACGTTCCGGAACGCATAGCGCTGCACCGACGGGTGCGACAAGGAGCGGTAACTATGCGTAAGAGCCATCATTTCTTTTCCTTTATCAAAGTTGTTCTGTTGATCGTAGCTGTAGGTTTCGGTTTGCTTGCAACGGTAGGTCGCTATGTCGAGGCTAATTCGGGAGATGGAATTCCCGAGGACGCTATCCGCATTCGTATTATCGCCAATTCCGATAAAAAAACGGATCAGTCCGTCAAAAATAAAGTGCGCGACGAGGTCGCCGCTTACATCCAAACGTGGGGCGGCATGCCCGACACTCACGACAAAGCCTATGCGCTAATTAAAAGCCATATGGCCGACATTCAGCGCATCGTAGACGACAAACTGGATGAGCTTGGCGTTTCCTATGGGGGAGCAGTTGAACTCGGAGAGGTGCCATTTCCCGAGAAAACGTTCGAGGGAGAGCGTTACGAGGCGGGCAATTACGAAGCGCTGAGAATTACGCTGGGCAAAGGCAACGGGACCAATTGGTGGTGCGTGCTGTTCCCGCCGCTCTGCCTGACGGCTGCTGTTGCGAAGGACGATCCCGGAGCATCGGCGGAGGCGCGCGCAGCTTCGGCCGGAGGATCTTCCGCGGACGCGGGAGACGAGGAGCCTAAGGCAAAGTTTTTCCTGTGGGAATTGCTTGAGAAGCTGTTTGCGTTTCTCGGCTCCTTGTTCGGCTAACCCGACCTTAGCCAGTGTGCTATAATAACGTAAACGCCCTGAAGACAAGGATGATCGGCATCATGAACATAGAGACGAAGTACTGGCCCGCGGAGCTATCGCGGGCCGGCATCGAGGAAGCCGCCACGGCGATTGCCGCAGGCGGCGTTGTCGCGTTCCCGACCGAGACCGTGTACGGTCTCGGCGGGGACGCAAGGAGCACGGAAGCGGTGGGGCGGATTTTTGCGGCCAAGGGCCGCCCGTCCGACAATCCGCTGATCGTGCATCTGGCGCACGGCGCAAGCGTGGCCGGCCTGGTCAAGGAGATCGGCGCCGTCGAAGCGGCGTTGATGGACGCTTTCTGGCCGGGGCCGCTCACGCTGGTGCTGCCGGTGCGAGAGGGGGCGGTCTCGCCGCTCGTGACGGCTGGGCTGGACACGGTCGCCGTGCGGGTTCCCGCGCACGATCTGGCCAGGGAGCTGATTGAGCGGGCGGGCTGCCCGATCGCGGCGCCGAGCGCCAATCGCTCCGGACGTCCGAGCCCGACGCAGGCGCGGCACGTTCTGGAGGATCTGAACGGGAGAATCGACGGAGTGCTGGACGGCGGGGCGACCGGGGTCGGCGTGGAATCGACGGTCGTGCGGGTCGTGGACGGTATGATTCATATTTTGCGGCCGGGCGGCGTTACGCGGGAGCAGCTGCGCGATGCGGTCGTCGGACTGGCGATCGTAGCGGAGGAGACGAAGGAGGAGGCGCGAGCGGAGAGACGGGCGGCAACCGCGGCGGTGGGAGTTGGAACGGAGGCCTCTCTCTCCTCAAGAGGCGAGCAAGGCTCGTCCCGATCCTTTGCGACCGACGCGGAAGCGCCGCGCTCCCCGGGAGTCAAGTACGCGCATTATGCGCCGCAGGGCGAAATGCTGCTCGTTACGGGTGCGTTCGAACGGCTGTCCTCGACCGTGCAGGCCCAGGCGCGCCAAGCCGCGGACGCAGGGAAGCGAGTGGCCGTGCTGAGCTGTTCGGAACACGCCGCGGGCTACCGGGCGGACATTGTCTACGACTGCGGCCCTCGCAATGAACCCGGGAAGGCTGCGCAGACTTTGTATGCGACGCTGCGCGAATGCGATGAACAGGGCGTCGATTATATCGTCGCCGAAGGCTACCCCGAGGACGGGATCGGCGCTGCGCTGATGAACCGGCTGCGCAAAGCCTCCGGAGGACGCGAGATCGAAGCCCGCTAACGGCCGGCATTCCTCCCTTTTGCATGATCGCCGTCTTGTCCGCATATGTTGTGGAGAGGGACAGGCGGCAAGCTTGCGCCGCGATAACTCGCGGCGTCGGTTGAATGCAAGGAGGGACAAGCATGGTTGACGTGTCTGCGGCAACCGGTCAGGCGCTGACCATTCTGGTGATGGCGGTCGCTTTGGGCATGGACGCGTTCTCGCTAGGGATCGGCATCGGTTTGAAGGGCGTGCGGCTGTACGATATTTTGAAGCTGAGCACGCTGATCGGCATTTTCCATGTGCTGATGCCGCTCGGCGGCATGTATACGGGGCAATACGTCAGCGAACTGCTCGGAGGGATCGCCACTTCCGCAGCCGGAGCGCTGCTGCTTCTGCTTGGAGGACATATGGTGTACAGCTCCTTGCGCGGGGAGTCGGTGGATTCGATCAATCATCGTACCTTATGGGGGATGCTCGTATTTGCATTTAGCGTGAGCGTCGATTCCTTTTCCGTCGGGGTATCCTTGGGGATGTTCTCTGCGCATGTGTGGCTAACCGTGCTGATGTTCGGGCTGTTCGGCGGAATGCTGAGCGTGTTCGGACTGATGCTCGGGAGAAAAGCAAGCCGGAGCCTGGGAGGATATGGCGAGGCGCTTGGCGGTGTTATTTTGTTCGGATTTGGTCTATTATTTCTGATATAGAGAGTTATCCATCAACTATGCAAGCAGGGGGAGAATATGAATCGGGTTTTGATCGTATGCACGGGCAACACTTGCCGTAGTCCCATGGCCGAGGCGATCTTCAAGGATTTGGCCGCGCGCAGCGGCAAGCCGCTCGAGATTCGCTCCGCAGGCATAGCCGCGGCTAACGGCTCGCCGATTTCGCCGAATGCGGCGGAGACGCTCAAAAGGCGCAAACTGGAGATACCCGGAACTTCGACTTCGTTAAGCGCGGAAGAGGTAGTCTGGGCCAACCTCATCCTGACGATGACGGCCGGGCACAAGAGGGCGATTCTGGAACGTTATCCCGAAGCGCTGTCCAAGACGTTCACGCTGAAGGAATATGCGCTGCGCGGAGATCCGGTTATGGACGATGTGGCGGAGGCGGAACGGATCTATTCGGAGTGGCAGGTAAAGCAGCTGCTCGGCGAGCCGATGACGGACGAGGAGAAGGTACGGCTATTCGAGCTGCAGCGCCGAATTCCGGACTTCGATGTCGCCGATCCGTTCGGAGGCCCGTTGTCTCTCTATGAGCGGACAGCCGACGAAATCGAGGATATTTTATTGATGCTGATCGACAAGTGGGACCGGGATCGCGGAAATTCGCGAGCCGGTGATTGATTTTTTTGCGAAGCTTAGGTATGATGATCCTATAACTTCAAGATTCCGATGTAACTGGCGACGACAAGTGGAGTATACCACGGTGGAGCATCGGAATGACGGCCGGTCGCCTGGGCGAAGAGCAGCGTGCTATAAGCGCGCTTGCTCTTTTTTGTCTTTTTACCTCTTGAAGAGGTTGTTCGAACTTGGTTTGAAGCCGACCGGGACGCCGGCTGGAGGCGTTAATGCGGCATCGTTCGACACCCGTCCTATGTTTGAGCCCGGTAAATTCAGGTATAATACCTGTATTGTCGTCTAACGGAACAACTGTGCGGCTAGGGCATGTCTGCAAACCCGCTCGGGGGCGTCTTTCACCGCCTGCTTCGTCACTTTTGCTTGACGTACCCCCGGTAGGCCTTCACAAAAGTTCCTTGCATGGGACGAAAATTCGGCAAAATCTGCTGCCCTCGGAGTAGGCAGACACGCCCTAGGAGGATGGCAGGTATGACTGCGGAGTCTCGTTCGATCGCCGATCAAGCGGAAATGTTGATGGACGAATTGGTGAGGATGGGCAAGCTCCGTCCGGGCCAGATTGTCGTGCTGGGAGTCAGCACGAGCGAAGTGCGAGGACAGCGCATCGGAACCTTCGGGGCGGAGGAGGTTGCGAGCCTGATTCATGAAGGGGTCGAACGGGTGCGGGCGCGCGTCGGGGTGCATGTCGTCTGGCAATGCTGCGAGCATCTGAACCGGGCGCTCGTAGCCGAGCGGCGGCTAGCCGAAGCTCAAGGCTGGACCGAGGTGGCTGCGGTTCCCGTCCCCAAAGCGGGCGGATCGATGGCCGCCTACGCTTATCGCCGACTGGAGGAGCCCTGTCTCGTCGAGGCGGTGCAAGCCCATGCCGGCATCGATATCGGCGAGACGCTCATCGGGATGCATCTTCGTCCCGTCGCCGTGCCTCTCAGGCCGTCCATCCGCGAGGTTGGGCACGCTCGGGTTAACATGGCCGCCACTCGGCCGAAGTTGATCGGGGGCGCAAGAGCCGTATACGAGCAGGATGGCCGCGATGCTTCCATAGCGGGAGAGTCTGGCGGCAGTCCCTCGTCGCCTGCTTGCGATTAACGCTTTATCGAATGAGCAAAGGAACAAAAAAAACGGACTACAAAACGGGAGGAATAGCTATTATGTTGGAAAATTTGCGCAATCAAGATCCGGAGATCGTCGAAGCCCTGAACCTGGAACTGAAACGTCAACGCGACAACATCGAACTGATCGCTTCCGAAAATATCGTCAGCGAAGCCGTTCTCGAAACGATGGGCACGGTACTGACGAATAAATATGCGGAAGGCTACCCGGGCAAGCGTTACTATGGCGGCTGCGAATACGTCGACATCCCGGAGCAAATCGCGCGCGATCGTGCGAAGGAACTGTTCGGAGCCGAGCACGCCAACGTGCAGCCTCACTCCGGTGCTCAGGCGAACCTGGCCGTCTATCTGGCCGTTCTGAAGCCGGGCGATACGGTACTGGGCATGAATTTGGCGCACGGCGGCCACTTGACGCACGGCAATCCGGCGAACGCGTCCGGCCTGCTGTACAACTTCGTCGCTTACGGCGTTAACGACCAGACGTTCACGATCGATTACGAAGAGCTGCGCAAGGCGGCGTTTAAGCACCGTCCTCGTCTAATCGTTGCAGGCGCATCCGCTTATCCGCGCGCGATCGATTTCGAGAAAATCGGCCAAATCGCCAACGACGTAGGCGCGCTGTTCATGGTCGACATGGCGCATATCGCAGGTCTTGTAGCCGGCGGCGAGCACCAGAATCCGGTGCCGTACGCGCACTTCGTTACGACGACGACGCACAAGACGCTGCGCGGTCCTCGCGGCGGCTTGATTCTGTGCCGCAAAGCTTGGGCGGCGGCGATCGACAAAGCGGTATTCCCGGGCACGCAAGGCGGTCCGCTGATGCACATCATCGCGGCTAAAGCGGTCGCGCTCGGCGAAGCGCTCCAGCCTTCGTTCAAGGATTATGCGCGCAACGTTGTCATCAACGCCAAGGCGCTGTCCGAAGCGCTTGTCGCCGAAGGTCTGAACATCGTATCCGGCGGCACCGACAACCACCTGATGCTGATCGATACGCGCAACTTGAACATTACGGGTAAAGAGGCGGAGCACGTGCTCGACTCCGTTGCGATTACCGTTAACAAGAACGCGATTCCGTTCGATCCGACCAGCCCGTTCATTACGAGCGGCATCCGTCTCGGCACGCCGGCCGTTACGACGCGCGGTATGGACGTCGAAGCGATGAAGACGATCGCCAAGGTCATCGCTCTGACGTTGAGAAATACGAAGGACGAAGCGACGCTGGCGCAAGCCCGCAAGATGGTCGCCGATCTGACTGCGCAGTATCCTTTGTACCCGAACCTGGCGTACTAATGCTTTGGTTGCATAGAATATAAGCACAAGCCCTCTTGCTTCCTGACCGGAAGCCGGAGGGCTTTTTTTGCGTTCCGGTGTCTTTTTCGAGCTAAGCGCGTGGGGAGGACATGACCCTAGGTGACCAAAACGATGACAAAAACGATGACGGCGGTCACTTACCGGCATTACAGAGAGCAAACTATAATACTCCTCGAAGGATGTCGAAGCTTGACCGCGCACGGTCGCTTAATTATGCAGCCTACCGAAACGGAGGAATTAGATTTGAATATCGATAAGAAAAGCAAGATAACGAGATATGTCGTTTCTTCGGCGATGGTCGCCAATGCGCTGGCAGCGCCGGTCGCGGTATTCGCGGCCGACGAGGCGAGAAGTCCAGACGCGCTGCAGGCGGCGGTAAACGAACTGATGGAGAAGGCCATTATGGTTGGCGACGACAAAGGACAGCTCAATCTGGAAGGAAAATTGACCCGCGCCCAGGTTGCCGCAATTTTGGCCAGGTCGTTAAACCTGAACGCGACGCTCGCGCCGGTATCGGATTTCAAGGACGTGAGCAAAGACCATTGGGGCTTGAAATACATCAGCGTCATGGACAGATTGGGAGTCATGACGGGCTCGGACGGCAGCTTCCGTCCGAACGCCGTTCTTACAAGAGAGGAACTAGCCGTCATTTTGGTTCGGATTACGCAGACAAGCATCGTGGGCAAAGGGGGCGGATTGGCGGTCAGCGATGCTAGCGAGATCAGTTCGTGGGCCAAGCCTTACGTCCAGGCCGCCCTCGAAGCCGACTTGCTCTCGGCGCCAGGCGGCAGATTCGCTCCCAAGAGCCAGGTCGATCGCAAGGAAGTGGCCTTGGTCACCTCGGCATTTATCAACGGCGACAACTTCGAGGCGTACAAGGAAAGCGTAAAAGCGCTGCTAGACGAAGGGAAGAAGATTTCGAACAGCGATCCGTCGGTCTGATCGGGCAGCGGATTTCCGAGGACGTTATCCCGCTTTCACCCGAGAGCGGGTAACGGCCTTTCCTATTTCACGAGGCGAGAAAGAAATGAGCGGGATGAAAATCGTATGCTGCATGCTGACGAGAAACAATGAGGCGTCTTTGGCCAAAGCCGTGCGAAGCGTAATGCCGCACTTGGACGACATCGTCATCGTGGATACGGGGTCCGAGGACGGCAGTGTCCAAACGGCCCGCGAGCTCGGCGCCCGCGTTTACGAAGCGGAGTGGAACGATCATTTCGGCGAGGCGCGAAATATTTCGCTGAAATACGCGGATGGGGCGGATTGGGTTCTGGTGATCGATGCGGACGAAGAGTTTGTCTGGAAAGGAGAGACCGGTCTCAAGGAGTGGCTCGGTTCTCTTGCCCGGCATACGGTTGTCGCATTCGAATGTCGCCACTACGAGACGAAGGACGACCGGATGTTGGCGGTAACTCACGTCGATCGGCTTTTTTCTCCTAGACACTATCGATACGAGGGTGGCATTCACGAAAAGCTGGTCGCAGCCTGCGAAGGGATTCAGCGACTGAACGCGCAATGTCCGTTCGCTTCCTTCCGCCACGTTGGGTACTCCTCGGAATTCCATCTCGCCAAAAGCCGGAGGAACATGAGGATTTTAGGCAGAGAGCTGCAGGCGCGCCCTTCCGACGGACGAATTCATCGTTACCTCGCGGCGGAGCTGCACCATGTCGGAAGTTACATCGAATGCATTGAATACGCGAATTCCGCGCTTAGCTTGCTGGCGGGGTCGGATGCGTACAGCAGGGCTCAAGCGCACTATTTTAAAATTATGGCCTGTCTGCATTTGGAGCAGTCATTGGAAGCCGAGCAGGCGGTTCGGGCAAGCGTTGAAGATTTGCCCTCTTATCCGGATCCTTACGCGATCCAGATCGAAATTTGCTATAGCGAACGACGTTGGGAAGAGGCCTATGCCTGGTATAGACGATGGGAGCGGAAGGTTGCGCGGCAAACGGAATTTCTGCCGGATCACTGCGGTTCGCGCGCTGACGTCATTCGTCGGCACGGACGGATCGCCGCCGTCAAGGCGAAAAAAATCGAGGAGACGTTCGGAAAAGAGGTTCGAGAAATGAAAGTGGCGATATTAATCGTCCACCCGCAATTGGAGGCGGATCGCGAGGAATTGCTGGAGCATCTCTCGCTTCGCTTCAAGGACATGCCGTACGAGATCGGACTGTGGTCCAAGCCGAGCTTTGGCAAGGACGCTAAAAATTGGCCAAAGCGAAGCCGCATCCGTTGGGTGGAGGAGCAAGGAGCGGAACAAGCCGGAGCCAAATTCGCGGCTGCATGCCGGGCGGATATTTTGTGGATATGGCACCCCAACGAGCGGCTTGCGTCCGAATGGGATGAGGAGACGTTCGCGGAGACGATTGCCTGCGGAGGAGACGTATTGGTGCGTGCCTACTCGGACCGTCTGGGGTGCGAATGGACGGAGCGGCGAATCCGGGTTGCGGCCAATTCGGGCATTGCCGATCCGGGGCTTTCCCTGTCGCGGGGCACCGCCGGAATTATCGTAGAGAGACCGTTTGTCGTCTCATCGGACAAGCGGAACGCCTATCGCGAAATCTCCTTGGGAGCTCCGCCGATTCAGCGCATGCTTGTCGCCTTCGCCTGCCAAAGGTACTAGGAGGTATTGGATATGCGCCAGCCTCCGGACGGGGCGGAGGAATGGCCGACTTTTCAATTTTATCGAATTTTGGCTTTGATTAATTTGGGCAGGACGGAGGAAGCTTCGGAGTGTCTCTACAACGCGATGGAAGCTGAGCTCGGCCCAAGGGAGACGCTGGATTTCGTCTATCTCTACGGGAAGCTTGCCGCGAACGCGGAGATGGACGAAATGAAGCGGGAGGCGCTGGGCTTATTGGTCGACACGTTAAAAGCGAATCCGGTCGTCCATTCGAAGCACGTGCGGACGACCGAGTCGGATTGGTTGTCCCTGATTGCCGAGCTTCAGTGGCAGACGGGAGACAGATTGCGGGCGCTCGTGTCCTGGCGGCAAGGCTTGGAAAGCTCCGGCTATACGAATGAGCGCTGCGTTTATCGGCTTGCCGGGGCGATTTACGAGACGCATGCGGCCGAGGGGCACGACCGAATATCCCGGGCGATTATGGAAGCCTTCCCCATCGATTCGACGGCGGCGCAAAGCATGCTTTCCCCGATATTCTCTTATTTGAATATGCCAGAGTGGTCCGCGCTATTTGCGCGTTCGCGAGAGGGAAGCTCGACGAAGCAGGCAGAAACGACTAGGCAATCGGGACGGCCGCTTGTCAGTCTGATTTTGCCCGTCTATAACGATACGCTTTATTTATTCGAGAGCATTCGCGCCATTCTGGCTCAAACCTACCTGGAGCTGGAACTCGTCGTCGTAGACGACGGATCGGACGATGACGTGGCGGCGATCGTACGTCGGTTCGCCCATGACAGTCGGGTGAAGTATTACAGATTGGAGAAGAACCGGGGGCTCCCGCATGCGCTGAATTATGGCCTGTCGAAAGCCGAGGGCTCTCTGATGGGCTGGACTTCCGCAGACAACGGAGTCCAGCCTCGATGGCTGGAACGGATGGTGCAGACTCTCGCCGCCTGTCCGGATGCAAGCGCCGTCTTCTCCGATTACTACCACATCGACAAGGACGGGCTGGCGATCGAGACGAAGCGTTTGTCCGCGTATCGGCTGAACGGGCTGCAGAACGGCGGCCCGTCGCTGCTGTGGAGAGCTTCGGCTTATCGGAAATCCGGGGGATTCGACGAGTCTCTGTTCGGCATTGAAGACAGGGATTTCGCGATTCGTCTCGCGCTGGTCGGGCGGTTCGTCCACCTGCAGGAGCCCCTGTATTATTACCGGATTCACGAAGGAAGCCTGTCTTCCAGGATCGACTCGGGCTTCGCCGGGGGCTGGCCCCGGCTGCACGAGAAGCTGAAAAGAAAGTGGCTGCATTTGAGCTTCGTATAAAACCAAGGAAGTGAAGTTATGATCCGATTGGAACCTAATGCGGAAGCTGCCTTCTTGCAGCAGAGCCATCAAGAGCGGCAATTGGACGCGCTTGGGGAACTGAGCCGAAGCAGGAGGCTGGAGCTTCATCGCCTGAAGCGGATGGCGGAGGAAATGGATCGGGACGCGGCAGCGCGCAGGGAAGCGGTACGGGAGAAGCAGCGGGAGATCGAGGCGCTGCGGCTGCAGGTCCAAAGCCTGTCGCAGCTGCTGGAAAGCCGGACGGCTCGGGTTTCATACGATTCCGATTATCGGCAAAGGCGACAGTATTACATGGAGGCCTCGCGGAGGATCGACCCGGCAACCTCGCAAGCGAGCGAAATGCTCCGGCTTAGGGCTTCGCATAAGGGCGTTGTCGTGGCGCCCGACGGGCTCCGTTTCAGCGACGGCCGCGTGTCGGCTTTGTTGAAGGGGTTAGCTAACGAAGGCTTCGTTTGTTTGACCTATGTCGATCGCGGAAACCGCTCCTCGGGCACGGACATGCCGGATGGCTACTATGAATTCGAAGATGAGGCCGCTCTTCTTGGCTGGCTGATCGAACGAAAAATTGCGCCGACGATTTTATGCACCTGGGTATTGCAAGCCGCCTGGTTCGATTTGCTGCCCGCCAAGACGATCTGGTACGACCTCTGCGAGCACGAGGACCTGCTGTGGGGAATGGATGCTTCGGCAAGGCTTAAACACTACGAGCTGCTTAAAGAAGCCGGACTCGTCACCTACTCGGACAAAAGATGGAGACCTTACGCCGCGGCCAGAAAAGATGCGTTCGCGCTGGAGTCGGGAGTCATCGCCGCTATGCTTCCCACCTTAAGCGCACAGCTGGAGGTGCGCAAGCATGCGGGATAATCCCGAGGCCTTCGCGGCGCCGACGGCGGTACAGCGGGAGGCGGAAGCTCTTCGCAGAGCATTGGAACGTTTTCAGGCGCTGATTGAGGATCAGTTCGACTCGTTGGAGAGCCGTAAGCGGACGATCGCGGAGCTGGAGAGGGAGGAGGAGGCCGGAGAGGCGGCCGTCCGGCAGCTTCGCGAGGAAATCGTTCGCCTTGAAGGCGAGCTGGCGAAAGCGGATCTGCTCTTCGCTCCGCGTTATCGCGACCAATCCATCTATTACGGCCAGTTCGTCGAGTCGCCGTTGACCGACGAAGCAAGACGGATCATGCAGGTTGTGCAAGGCGGGGATTATCGCGGGATCGTCGTTTATCCGATCGCCGTGCACTGGGAGCCGCTTCAACGTCCGCAGCAATTGTTGATCGAATTCGCCAGAAGGGGCTATCTTTGCTTTTTCTGCGAGCCCGGCGGCCAATTCCGCCTGAAGGAACGGGAGCGGGGGCTGTACGTCGTATCCGGGCAGGAGCATCTGCTTCAGGCCTTGCAGACCTGCCATGTTCTCGTGCTGAATACGTATCTGATGCAAAATGCGTGGGCCGATCATCTTCCCCACAAAACGGTATGGTACGACGTTCTCGATCGGGTCGATTTCTTCGGTCTCTACGATCGCAATATGCTGGCCAAGCATTACGAGGTGCTGCACGAAGCCGATCTGGTTACGTATTCTGCGCGTCGATTGGCCGAATACGTGGGGGACCGGCCCGATGCCGTCTACTTGCCGAATGCTGTGCGACCGGAGGACTTCCGGACAGAATCGGCAGGGAAACGCGAAACGCCGGAAGAGCTTAATGCGATTGTCGCGAAAAACAAAAAGATCGTCGGCTATTACGGAGCGATCGAGGAATGGTTCGATACGAAGCTGGTCATCGAGCTGGCCCGCTTGCCGCAGGTCGAAATCGTCCTGATCGGACATTGCGGAATTTCGCAGGACCCGTTCCCGGACAACGTGCATTTTCTTGGACCGAAGCCGTATGAGAGCCTAAAGGAATATGCCGAGCATTTCGACGCGCTCATGATCCCATTTGTCGTGAACGATTTGACGAACGCGGTTTCGCCGGTGAAGTTTTTCGAATATTGCGCCATCGGCAAGCCGATTCTGTCGACACCGATCGCCGAGGTGCTGCCTTATGCCGGACCCGGGATCACGATCGTTCGTTCAGGGGAAGGTTTGGCGTTCGACGACTGCTTCCGGAGCTTGACCCCGGATGCCCGAGCGCGCTTGCGCTCGATCGCCGGCTCCAATCAGTGGAAGACGAGGGCCGACGAGATCGAGTGCGAGCTCGAATCCCGGCCGGGCTGTCTGAAGCTGTTGGCCAACCGCCTCCATGACCCGCATGTCAGCGTATTTACTGCAACGTTCTTCGACTACGATGGGGAAAATTTTTATACGGGCGGGGCGGAAAGATACCTTATCGATCTTCACGAAGTATGCGAAGAGCTCGGCGTGAGGCTGGATCTGCATCAGTACGGCAATTACGCCTGGTACCGCAAGTACCGCAATATCGACGTTTACAGTCTCGGCCATGGGACGCTGGATATCGGGGAATTCTCGATGGAGCGGCTTAATGCGTTTAATCGGCGGTATTTGTACGCGGAGGAAGGCAAGTCGCTGCTTCACATATACTCGGCGTTCTTCCAGGCTTATCCGCGCGTCGCCCATCCCAGCATCGGGATCAGCCACGGCGTTGCGTGGGACAACCGGGGAAGCGACTACGCGAACGGCGAGCAGTTCTGGCTGAGCAACGAACGTTTTATTCGCAGCGCGGAGCACCTGCAGAAGATCGTTTCCGTGGATACGAATACAGCGAATTGGTTTCAAACCGTCTCTTACCGAACTGGGCAGCAGATGTTGACGATACCGAATTACGTCGATCCGAACGAGTTTTTCCCCGTTCCGCGGAAACGAGACGGAAAAATTCGCATTGTCTACCCCAGGAGACTGTATGAGGCGAGAGGCTTATATTTAACGCTGGCCTCGACGGATCGCATTTTGGCCCGGTATCCGTCGACCGAATTCCATTTCGTCGGCAAGGGCTTCGATGAAGACGTTCGGCAAATTCGCGAAGCGATGAAGCGTTGGCCCGGCCGCGTCTTCTGCTATCATCGAGATCCAGATGAGATGCATGCGGTCTACAAAGAAGCGGACATCGTATTGATTCCAACCTTATACAGCGAAGGGACGAGCCTGTCCTGCCTGGAGGCGTGCGCAACGGGCAACGCCGTGATCGCGACCAGAATCGGCGGTCTGACGGACATCGTCATCGACCGGTTTAACGGGCTTCTCGTCGGTCCGAACGCCGAAGCTTTGGAGGCTGCGATCGTCGAGTGCCTGGACAACCCGGAATTGCGCAGGCGAATGGGGAGTAATGCGCTTCAAGTGTCCAAGGCCTTCGATAAAGCAAGTTGGAAGGAACGCTGGAAAAAGGTGATTCGGGACGCTCTCGGAAGCGAAGAGCTTCAAAACGACGGCAGGGCGAAAGCGGAGAAGCGCGAGCCCGGAGAGATCGAATTCCGCTTGGGGCCCGGAGCGAAAGAGGCAGATTGGCTGCCCGAGGTCGTAGGTTGCCTGAAAAAAGGAATGGCCGTGTTTATCCGGGGGGACGGCGGTCAACCGCCGGAGTCCAGCTTTGGCCGGCTGCAGTGGATCGCCGAAGAGACGGAGCTTAGCTTTCGGCCAACCGTGGCAAGGTTCGACTAGGAAGAAGGGATAAGGTTATGTCCTCCGTAATACTCGTTTTTGTTTTTATCGTGTGGCATTTGAGCTGGAACATGGCTTTGAATCAGGCGCGCGGCTTGAAGCCGCTCTCCATGGAACAAATCGCGGCATCGACCGTCGCCGGCGCGACTCTCCAGTTGCTCGCCGATTGGAACGTTTGGGCGACGATCGCCTTGACCTTTTTGGCCAATCTGGCCTATTACGGGAATGTGGTCCATGCGCGCTTCTTCGGGCATCCGATCCCGCTTTCGCACATCAAGCAGTTTTCGCGCTCCGCGAAGACGGCTTCTTCGAGCGCCGCAATGCTCATTCAGTCGGCCGGCCGACTGGCGAAGCGGGGCGATATCGTGTTGATCTTTGTGTGGGCGGAAACGCTTGCCGCCCTCTTTATTGTCGGCGATCCGGACGACCCCTTATGGGAATGGCGGGTTTTGAACGGGGCGCTTGTCGTCCTGGTCGCTCTCACCTTAAGGCAATATCGCAGGCTGAAAACAGGCGCGATGGAGAGCCATCTGTTCGGAATGTTCGTCTCTTATTATTTCTCCTGGCTGTTGGCGCGGAGAAGCCGGGCGGAGCAAGAGCGAATGCGCGAGGAGTCGGCAATGCTGCGGAATGAAGATAGTGAAGGAGGAGGGGACGGGGACGAGCGGGCCGATGACGATCCCTCAGGGGACGAATGGTTCGGACGGTTTAAGGGGATGAATCTCATTCTGATTCAGTTGGAATCGTTCCAGCAGTTCCTGCTGCATCGCCGAGCTGCAGGTCAGGAGATTACGCCGTTCCTTAACCGGCTGGCCCGCGAAAATCTGGCTTTCACGGACATTTTCAGTCAATACGCTCAAGGACACACCTGCGATGCCGAATTGGCCGTGCTGCAATCCTTGTATCCCTTGAAACGAGAGGTCGTCAATTACAGGCACTACGACAAGAAATTCCACGGGCTGCCGGCGATATTGCGAAGCCACGGTTACCAGGCGACGGCTTACCATGGGTACAAGGGCGATTTCTATAATCGGCGCACGATGATGAAGACTTACGGATTTGAGGCGTTCTATTCGGAAGAAGATTATTTGTCTACGGATCGGGCCTCCTATTGGATGTCGGATTTTTCGTTTTTCGAGCAATCTGTCGAGAAGATCAAAGCGATGAAGCCGCCATTTTTCTCGTTTACGATCAGCTTGACCTCCCATTTTCCGTTTGAACTCGAACAGAGTCTGTGGGGCCTTCAGCTGGATAATGACGTTCCGGAGCCGTTGGTCCGATACTATCAAAGCGTCAATTATACCGACCGGGCGCTGCAGCGGTTTTATGAGCTGCTGGAACGGGACGGATTGCTGGAAAATACGGTTTTCGCCGTCTATGGCGATCATGAAGGGATCGGATTGGAGCATCTTCCGGTGTTATACGAAGAATTGGGCATCCCGCAATCGAACTTGCTGAGGGAAACCAACAGGATGAGCGTAGCGCAAGTGCCTTTCGTCGTCGCCTGCGGCGATCCGAGCCGGAGAATCGCGCACGTATCCGACAGGGTCGGCAGCACGCTGGACGTGGGACAGACGCTGCTTCACCTGCTGGGCCTGCCGAAAATCGCTTATGGAATGGGGGCAAACCTGTTTTCGGCGCCTGAGGATCGAGTCGTTCCCTTAACACAGTTCCATCCGGGCTCCTTTGCGACCCGCGACGCGCTGTGCTGCGCTTCCGAATCCGGCGATTACGTGTACAGCGCTATTTTCGACCGTGAGAAAGAAACGATGGTTCTTCCGGTGTCGGGGATCAACAAAAGCAGGTTCGAGTATAGTCGCGAGAAGGTTAACCGGTCGGAGCATTTGATCGCCAACGACTTGCTCGTTCCGGATCGTCCTTCGGAGGTCGCGGAGGGAGAGGGAGCGGCCGTACAGGCGGCTTTTACTCCGAACATAGAGCGATTATTAAGCATCGCAGACGATGAGGCGGTCGTCATTCCGATAACGCTGGACATGGATAGTCAGTATTCAGGCGGTCAGACGAACCCGGACGAGATGAAACGATTGGAAAGCTATTACCGGCGGGCAAGGAGAAAGAACATTCGTTTTTACTCTACTATCGACTGGGACGCCAACGAGCAGCAGATTTATTTCGGGGATCGCTCCTATGCGGATAGACTGATCGAAAAAGGCTACCAGGTGGAGCCCGTGAATCCGGTTTCCCTGCCCGAGTATTTGCGAGGCCTTCCGGATCACTCTCTGATCGTGGTCGCGGCCAAGGACGAAGCTTCCGCCCAGTTCGGACAGAGGTTTGCTCGGGAGATGGCCGAATACGGCTTTCACCAGTTGGACGTTACGAAATATCGACACAGCTATGCAAACCTGATTTATAAAAATAAAGGATACGTCTCCTTGTACGAAGAGGCGACCGAGCTTCCGATCGAAAAGAACTGGCCGAACGGGGCGCTGATCGACGGAATCGCGCTGCCTTGCGATCTTCAAGTCGGTAGTCGGGGCGCGGCGGCGGGCAATCTGTCCGAGATCAAGGTCAACGGCTGCTCGTGCAGCCGCAATCAAAGGGGATTGAATTTCGCGGTGGTGGACATGGAGACGGGAGCCGTCGCGGAAATGTTCGGAGCGGACACGTTCGCGTCGACTCACATCGATACGCAGATGTATCGGGCCTTCAAGGAAAGATCTTCCCGGGAGGTGGGCGCATGAGCGAGGTGTGGTTGAAGGCTGCGGCAGCGGCATTGTTTTTGACTTGGATTTCAATACTGCTCGCTATGAGGAAGCCGGGCCCCGGGTTGCCGGCCATTCTCGATCCGAAGAAGGCGTTCGCTTCGGAGGAAGATTCGGTCGAGCCGGAGGCTGTCGCCGCAGCGCCTCCGTACTCGTTCTCGAAATGGGAGAAGCTGTTGGGGGAGGAAGACGGCACCTGCAAGTTCATCTGTGAAAACCCGCGATGGGAAGAGGCAGCGGAAGCGTACGACGTTTTTGCGAAGAGCTGCGAGGAGAAGGGGATTGTCTTTGTAGGGCGGGAGCGTTCGGATTGGATCTCCAGGCGCATAACCGCGCATTTCGACGACTGCCGCTTGATGCCGCTCCTGTGGGCGGAAAACTACCATGTTCATCTGGTTCAGGGGAGAAGCTTATTCGATCTGCTGAGGGAGGCGGCGCCTTTCTCGATTATCATTATTTCGGTTAAGGACGACGGCTCCCAAGCGTTGAATCACGATTGGCAAGAGAAGCTTTGCGAAGTAGGCGTACGTTCGCTGACCAGGGAGCATTTGCGCCATAGCTATATCAATATCATTTGGAAGAAATATCACAATACGTATATCAACTTATACGAAGAGTGTTCGGTCGGGCCGTTGGCCAAGCGTTACGATCAAGGGGACTTCATCAACGATTTCAAGTTTCCGATGTGCTTGGAGGTCGAGAGCGCAGGCTACCACGCGGGCAATTACTCCCGTATCCGGATCGACGGCCGGCAGTGCTCGCAAAATCTGCGAGGCATGAACATCGCCGTATTCGATATGATAGATTCCAAGGCGGAAGGGATTTACAGAGTGGATACGTTCATTACCATGTATGAGGATAACGCCATCTATCGCGCCGTTCCGGCAGAGGGGGAGAAGAATGCTTCCTAGGATGGCCGAGCTGGTCTCGCTGGAGCGGGAGAGCATCTACATTCCGCCATCCGGCATGCCGGCGGAGAAGAGGAGCGGAAAAGCCGGTCTGGTTTACGCCGCCTATTGCTCATCGCTGTACCGGCGCCACGGGGTTTGGATTCGTTCTTTTGCCGATATCGTCCTGGACCGGAACGACCGGCCGATTTATTTTCATGCCAGCTCCTATATTCCCCACTTGAACTATCAAGGGTACGGCATCAAGGCGGTGGAGGGATGCGGGTTGCTGGATTATCTCGGCGGCATTCCCGAGGGCGCTTACGCGATCGTCTCCGTTAAAGACGAAGGAAGCCAGCAAATTGCGGACGAGGTTGCGGAACGCTTGCGTCTGTTCGGCATGGCCGAGCTTGACAGACGGAAGCTTCGCCACAGCTACGTGTGGATCGGCCGTAAGAAAGAAGGAACGTCCTACGAGGTGCTGCACGAAGAATGCTCGGTCGAAGAATTGCGGTGGGAAGGGGTGCTGGGAGAAACCGAGGCCGTCGTCGCGAGCGGAGGCTCCCTGTCGACGAACGTCAGCAGCATACGGCTGAACGGGATCGAGAGAAGCCCCAATCAGAGAGGACTCAATATCGTGACCTGGGCTTCCGGCTTGCAGGTGGAGTCTACGTGCTTCGACACGTTCGCAACCCTGCATGCGCAAGGGAGCTTGTACCGCGCCGATCCGCCGCGCCCCGCGTCCGGCGACTTCCGAACGATCGGCCACGCCGGGGGCAGACTTGACGGGGTAGACTATACCAACTGCCTGGAGGCCTTTGAGCTTAGCTATACGCAGCGCGGACATCGCGTCTTCGAAGCCGATATTCTGCTGACCTTGGACGGAGAGCCCGTGCTCAGACATGATTGGGAGGCTTATTTGTACCGGCATCTTCATCAGAAGCGGCCGGAGGGGCAGGCCGAGGGTCAGCCGCTTACTCTGGAGCAATTCAAGAGTCTGAAAATCTTGAATCGTTATACGCCCGTAACTGCCGCCGATTTGTTCTCGTTCCTCATCCGCTATCCGGACGCCTGTTTGGTCACGGATACCAAACACTCCGACCCCAGGCTTGCGGAGCGTCAATTCTCGAAGCTGGTCGAGGCGGCCGCTCCATTCGGCTACGACGTCCTGCTGCGCGTGATCCCGCAGCTGTATACGGAAGAAATGTACGATGCGGTCGAGAGGGTTTTTCCTTTTCCGCGATACGTCTACACCTTGTACCAAACGAAGGCGACGGACGATGAAGTCGTCCGGTTCGCGGCGAGCAAGGGAATACGCTTCGTCGCCGCGAGTTCCGACCGCTATAGCGTGGGGCTGGGGCAGCGGCTAAAGGATGTCGGGGCATCGGTATTCCTTCATACGATCAACGATCTCGACTCCGTTCGAAGATATGTCCGCGAGCAGGTAGACGGATTTTATACGGATGTATTAACGGCCGCCGAAGTGGACCGGGCTTTTGTCGCCTATGAGGTGGAGCTGCATACGAGACGGGAAATGTTAAGCGAATTCCTGGTTCGTTATTTTGATTTCCCTGACGAGAAAGTTTGTCAGGCGTTGGATTGGAGGAGTCTCGACGAATTGGCGGGGCTTTCCGGACGATTATTCGATTGTCGAACCGGGGAGGAGGTTTATTCCTTGCTAAACCCGGATCGGAGAACAGACTTGTAGAGCGACTCAAAAGTAACGTGAGAAGAACCTCTCCCGCATCGGGCAAGAGAGGTTCTTTCGCACGCGGGCCTCGCGGGACCGGTCATCAGATCAGCAGCGTGATGACCAATAGCTCGAACAGCACCAGCGTAAGAATCGCGTTGGAGGCGTAGGGGCCGAAGAAACGGGCATCGCCGGTCATGAGGTGCAAATAAGTGTTGTCCGCTCCTACGACAACGCCTTCGTACGAATGTCCGTCAATCGTCTCTATGCGAACCCGACGATTCATGCACTGGCCGCATATGCCGGCAAGCTTCTGGCGGGTTTTCCGCATTTGGTCGCACCACTGGCTGTCGGCCTTGTACAGCTGCGTCGAGTCGGCGGGCGCGGAACGGGATGGCATCGTCATTCCTCCTAAGATGTCTGTGCTTTATGCTATGCGTTCGCCTAACGGGAGGTGAGACTAGAAATTTATTCGACGAAATCCGCGCGGAGGAGGAAGGATGTTATGCACCCGTTCGGAGACAATGATATAATGAACGGTGCAAGCTACATAGGAGCACGGCCGGAAGCGCTGAGGCGCTTGCCGTCGCCGTAGAAGAAAGGGTAGAACACAATGGGACGACTCGTCATTTGCGATCATCCGCTGATCCAGCACAAAATCACGTTTATTCGTGACAAAATGACAAATACGAAGCAATTCCGCGAACTGGTCGACGAGGTGGCCATGCTGATGGCCTATGAGCTGACCAGGGACGTTCCGCTATCCACCGTGCGAGTTGAGACGCCTGTTCAGGCCACCGAGGGGAAAGTGATTGCCGGGCGCATGATGGGACTGATCCCGATTTTGCGCGCAGGGCTCGGAATGGTCGACGGCGTGCTCAAAATCATTCCTTCCGCGAAGGTCGGTCACATTGGCCTGTATCGCGATCATGAGACGCTGCAGCCGGTGGAGTACTATTGCAGCCTGCCGTCCGACGTGACGGAGCGGGAGCTGATCGTGATCGATCCGATGCTGGCAACGGGAGGCTCGGCGAATGCGGCCATCGACATGCTGAAGGCGCGGAATTGCCGTCCTACGAAGCTGATGTGCCTGATTGCGGCTCCCGAGGGCGTAAAGGCGGTTCAGGAGAAGCATCCGGATATCGATATTTATTTGGGAGCTTTGGACGAGAGGTTGAACGAGCACGGTTACATCGTTCCGGGGCTGGGCGATGCTGGTGACCGGCTGTACGGCACGAAGTAAGGCAAACAAGAGAAGCATTGTTTTGTAGGAGAGGGAGAGAAGAGTTGAGCGACAAAATCAAAGTCATGACGATTTTCGGCGTGCGGCCGGAAGCGATTAAGATGGCGCCGCTGATTTTGGAATTGCAGAAACACCCGGAGCAGATCGAATCCATCGTATGCGTCACCGCACAGCACCGTCAGATGCTCGATCAGGTGCTTGAGGTGTTCGGAATCACGCCGAACTACGATCTCGATGTCATGCAGGCAAGCCAGACGCTTAACGAGGTTACGATTCGCGTTCTGCAAGGATTGGAGCCTGTGCTGAAGGAAGCGAAGCCGGACATCGTACTTGTACACGGCGATACGCTGACGACTTTCCTGGCCAGCTACGCCTCGTTCCTGCAGCAGATCAAGGTCGGTCACGTAGAGGCGGGACTGCGGACGTGGAACAAGCTGTCGCCGTATCCGGAAGAGATGAACCGGCAGCTTACCGGCGTGCTGGCCGATCTGCATTTTGCCCCGACTTCGTGGTCCGCAGGCAATCTGATCAAAGAGAACAAGAATCCCGACACGATCTATGTCACGGGCAACACGGCCACCGACGTATTCCAATACACGGTGAAGCCGGATTACGCTCATCCCGATCTGGAGTGGGCGGCGGGCAAAAGAATGATTCTGATGACGGCGCACCGCCGCGAATCGCTCGGAGAGCCACATCGCCAAATCTTCCGCGCGGTGAAGCGAATCGCCGACGAATTCGAGGACGTCGCGATCGTCTACCCGGTTCACCCGAACCCGGCCGTTCTCGAACCGGCCCGCGAAATTTTGGGTGAGCACCCCCGGATCAGATTGATCGAGCCGCTGGACGTGGTAGGGATGAACAATTTCTATGCGCATACCCACCTCATTTTGACCGATTCGGGCGGTATTCAGGAAGAAGCTCCTTCGTTCGGAGTGCCGACGCTGGTGCTGCGGGATACGACGGAACGTCCGGAAGGCATCGAGGCAGGCACGCTGGAGCTTGTCGGGACGGACGAAAAGAACGTTTACGAGCGGACGAGGGCGCTGCTGACCGATGCGGCTTTGTACAAGCGGATGAGCGAAGCGTCGAATCCTTACGGCGACGGTCAGGCCTCGCGGAGAATTGTCGAAGGAATTTTACACCATTTTCGAGGGACGGAACGTCCGGAGTCTTTCGGCCGGTAAGAAGGCCGAGCAGACGGCAACAGCCGGAAAGCCTTGCGAGCCGTACAGCGTACAGTTGGACTGTATGGTTTGCGAGACCGGAAAGTCTTGATATTACGCGGTTTTCATCTGTCGTGTTCACATAAAATTTGAATTTCGCTCGATTGACAAACCGCGCGAAGCAAAGCTACAATATAACGTGGAACTTGGGTGGAAAGGGCTTACTTCGATTGGTTTCAATCCCCCGAGGAAACAGCGAGGAGCGACGAAAGATGGCGAATTCCCCGAAGATCCCTCCGCAGGACGAAAACCCTTGGCGGGCGGCCGGACTCGTGACGGCCATCGGTGTGGAGCTTGCCGTTCTGGTCGGTCTCGGTTGGTGGCTTGGCAGCGCATATGATGAGAGAAACGGCACCGACAGCGGGTACATCGTCGGTCTAATCGTCGGTCTCGTCGCCGGAATCGGCTCGGCAATCGGCCTTATCCGCAAATATGCGGGAGGCAGGGGGTCATAATGGACGATATTTCGGTAATTATGCGCAAGATTAGCCGCATCACATTCTTCTTTTTGTTCTTGGGTTGCTTAGGCTGGGCGATCTGGCCCGAGTGGGGAATCTACTTCGGAGGTTTCTTGATCGGCGCGGTCGGCAGCATCCTTTTTACTTGGCAGCTCGCATGGAAGGTAATCCGCATTGCCGATTTGGCTGTCGGAGGACGCAGGGGACGGGGCTTCGGCTTCCTGTCCAGGGCGGCGATCGCATTGCTGGCCGCGGTCATTTCCGTCAGAACGTTGGGGTACGACCCGGCTGCTACGGTGGCTGGATTAATTGTGACTCCGATGGCAACACTCGTATTGGGATTATCGTCCATCCGCAGACGCAATGGACATCCCTCAAATGAAAGGGGTGAAAAGCAGTAACATGGATCATTTAGTGCCCATTATTAAGATTTTCGGTATCGAATTTGACCTCGCAGCTATTCTAATGGTTGTTCTATCCAGTATTATCGTATTCGTGCTGGCCCGACTGGCCGTTCGTAATCTGTCGGTGGAAAACCCAGGAAAGCTACAGAATTTCTTGGAATGGGTCGTCGAATTTGTCCAGAGCATTATCGGCATGGCGACGGATTTCAAGAGAGGCCGGGTCTACACCGGGCTTGGGCTTGCGCTTATCATGTATATTTTCGTGAGCAACATGCTCGGCTTGCCGTTCGGGATCGTATCCGAGGCGCATGATAATCAAATTCCGAAGGTGTTCGGCCAAGAGCTGATCGTCAAAGGAGAACACGAGCATCTCGCTTGGTTATGGTGGAAGTCGCCGACGGCGGACATGGCAATGACGATGGCTCTGGCTCTTACGGTTATCGTGCTGTCGCATATCCAAGGCGTGCGTCATAATCGCAAGCACTACCTGAAGCACTATTTTGAGCCGTGGCCATTCTTCCTACCGATCAACCTGATTGAGACGGCCGCTAAGCCGCTTACGCTAGGTCTCCGGCTTTACGGTAACATTTATGCAGGCGAAGTCATGATCGGGATCATCCTCGGGATGGGCTGGGTCGGCATTCCGGCGCTCATGGTTTGGCAGGGTTTCAGTATTTTCGTAGGCGCGATCCAAGCGTTCGTATTTACGATGTTGACGATGGTGTACATCGGTCAGGCAAGTATTCACGACGAGCACTAACCCATAGGAATTACCCATTAAAAATAAACCCACACTCTTGAGGAGGATTTACAAAATGGTATACGGTCTGTTGGCAGCGGCAATTGTTTTTGGTCTTGGTGCGTTCGGCGCAAGTATCGGTAACGGTATGATCTTCAGCAAAACAATCGAAGGAATCTCCCGTCAGCCTGAGCTGCGCGGTTCCCTGCAAACGACGGCGTTCATCGGCGTAGGTCTGGTAGAAGCCCTTCCGATCATCTCGCTCGTTCTTGCATTCATCTTGATGGGTCAAGCTGAGTAATACGGTAACAAGAATAAGGCGGGGAGTGCGATGCCTCCACGCCTTCGTTTTGCGAAGCACGAAACAGCTTAAGTAAAGCCGTATGAAAGGAGTGAAGATCCGTGTTGGAAAACATTGTTTGGTCCAACTTTTTTGTTCAATTAGTTGCGTTTCTAATTTTGTTCTTACTACTGCAGCGGTATGCGTTCAAACCGTTGTTCAGCATCATGGAGAAACGTCGCCAGATGGTTCTCGAGCAAATGAACAGCGCGGAAAAAAATCGCGCGGAAGCGGATCAATTCATCGAGGAGCAGAAGCAAGCGCTTCAGCAAGCGCGCAAAGAAGCTCACGATATTATCGAGCAAGCTAGAACGACTAGCTCCCGCCAGGCGGAAGATATCGTTCAAGCCGCTCGCGACGAGTCCAACCGCATCAAGGAAGAGGCGGTTCGCGAGATCGAAGCCGAGAAGAATAAGGCGGTTGCCGCGCTTAAAGCGCAAGTCAGCGGCCTGTCCGTCCTGATCGCTTCCAAGATTATCGAGAAACAAGTCGACGAGCAGTCCCAGAAGGAGCTTGTCGATCAATACCTGCAGAATGTAGGGAATAAATCATGAGCCGCGCTTCGGTAGTCGCCAAGCGCTATGCGAAGGCGCTATTCCAAGCGGCCAACGACAAAGGGCTCGTCGCGGAAACCGAGAGCCAGCTTAAGCTGATCGTAGACGTCGTTGCAGGAAATGCCGATCTTCGCGCATTCCTCGTGGCGCCCAACATTACGTTGGACACGAAAAAAAAGACGCTGTTTCAAGCGTTCGGCGCGGATGTGTCGCCGATCGTCCTGAACGCCGTCGGCTTGCTGATCGAGCGCGGACGCGAAGGCGAATTGGCCGGCGTATTGGACGCTTATTTGCAAGTGGCGGGCGAAGCTCTCGGCCGCGCGGATGCTCACGTGACCTCGCCTGCTCCGCTTAGCGAACAGGAGAAGTCGAATCTCGCGGAGAAATTCGGCGCTCTGCTAGGCAAGACCATACGGGTTACGAATTCCGTAAACCCCGAACTGCTCGGAGGCCTGACCGTTCGCATCGGCGACACGCTGTACGACGGCAGCCTGAAGGGCAAACTCGAACGTCTGGACAAAACGCTGCAGACCGCGGCGATCTAACGAATAATAATACCATTTGCAAGCAATGGAGACAGGGGTGAACGAATTGAGTATTAGGCCCGAAGAGATCAGTACTCTGATCAAGAAGCAGATCGAGCAATATCAATCCGATATTCAAGTCGTCGACGTCGGCACCGTCATCCAGGTCGGTGACGGAATCGCGCGCGTGCACGGTTTGGAAAAATGTATGGCGGGAGAGCTTCTCGAGTTTGAAGGCGGCGTTATCGGCATGGCCCTCAACTTGGAAGAAGACAACGTCGGTGTCGTTATCATGGGTCCTTACACAGGCATCCGCGAAGGCGACCAAGTAAAAAGAACCGGCCGCATCATGGAAGTTCCGGTCGGCGAGCAATTGCTCGGCCGCGTCGTGAACGCTCTGGGTCAGCCGATTGACGGCAACGGACCGATCAACACGACGAAAACCCGTCCTATCGAATCCCCGGCTCCGGGCGTTATGGATCGTAAATCCGTTCACGAGCCAATGCAGACCGGTATCAAAGCGATCGACGCGATGATTCCGATCGGCCGCGGCCAACGGGAATTGATCATCGGCGACCGTCAGACGGGTAAGACGACGATTGCGGTCGATACAATCGTTAACCAGAAAGGCAACGGAGTTATCTGTATCTACGTTGCAATCGGTCAGAAGCAATCGACCGTGCGCGGCTTGGTTGAAACGCTGCGCAAACATGGTGCCCTCGACTACACGATCGTCGTAACGGCGAACGCGTCCGAACCGGCTCCATTGCTCTATCTCGCTCCTTATACGGGCGTATCGATGGGCGAAGAATTCATGTACAACGGCAAGCACGTTCTGATCATCTATGATGACTTGACGAAGCAAGCCGCCGCATACCGCGAATTGTCCCTCTTGCTTCGTCGTCCTCCGGGCCGTGAAGCTTATCCGGGCGACGTATTCTACTTGCACTCCCGTCTTCTCGAGCGCGCTGCTAAGCTGAGCGACGAGAAGGGCGGCGGTTCGATGACCGCTCTGCCGTTCATCGAGACGCAAGCGGGCGACGTCTCCGCTTATATTCCGACCAACGTAATCTCGATTACCGACGGTCAAATCTTCCTTGAAGCAGACCTGTTCTATTCCGGTCAACGTCCGGCGGTTAACGTCGGTATTTCTGTATCCCGGGTAGGTAGCTCCGCTCAAATTAAAGCGATGAAGAAGGTTGCGGGCACGCTCAAAACCGACCTCGCGCAATATCGCGAATTGGCTGCGTTCGCGCAATTCGGTTCCGACCTCGATAAAGTGACGAAGTCGCGTCTGGATCGCGGAATCCGTACGCTCGAAATTTTGAAGCAAGGCGTTAATCAGCCGCTTCCGGTCGAGCGCCAAGTCGTATCTCTGTATATCGTAACCAAAGGCCATCTGGACACGATCCCCGTACAAGACGTTCGTCGCTTCGAAGCGGAGTTCCTTGCTTATGTGGAAGTGAACCGTCCGGAAATCTTCCAGTCGATCCGCGATACGAAGGATTTGACGGCCGATACCGACAGCGCTCTGATCGACGCGATCGCGACGTTCAAGAAGGGCTTCAACACATCGGCATAAGATAGATTCGGAACATGGAACTCGAGTCGCAACAATAAGCTTGAGCCGGGTTTGCCGTCGGCAAGCCTGGCAATAAGGTGGTGAAACGATTGGCTAAAGGGATGCGCGAGATCAAGCGCTCGATCAAGAGTAAGCAGAATACGAAGCAGATTACGAAAGCGATGGAGATGGTCGCCGCTTCGCGGCTGAGAAGAGCCCAGGAAGCAGCCGTCTCCGCTCGACCCTATACGGACAAGCTGAAGGAAGTCGTATCCAGCATTGCATCCGCTTCGGGAGGCAGCAAGCATCCGATGCTCCAGAGCCGTCCGATCAAGAGAACGGCCTATCTGGTGATTACCTCGGATCGCGGTCTTGCCGGAGGATACAACGCCAACATTTTGCGTAAAGTGCTGTTGACGATTAAAGAGAAGCATAACTCGAAGGACGAGTACGCCGTATTCGTGATCGGCCGTAAAGGGCGCGACTTCTTCCAGCGACGCGGTATTCCGATCGTCGAGGAAGTGACCGGACTGTCTGATTCTCCTAAGTTCTCGGACATTAAAGAGGTTGCGGCCAAAGCGGTTCAAGGCTTCGAAGAAGGCAAGTACGACGAGCTTCACTTGGCTTACAACGAATTCAGGAACGCGGTCACCCAAATTCCGACGCTTAAACGCTTGCTTCCGCTTGGCGATATCGCCGCGGGAGCCGACAAAGCCGAATACGAATACGAGCCGTCCGCCGAAGAGGTGCTTAACGTGCTTTTGCCTAAATACGCAGAGACGCTCGTGTTCAGCGCAGTGCTGGAGGGCAAAGCGAGCGAGTTCGGAGCGCGTATGACGGCAATGGGCAATGCGACGAAGAATGCGACGAAGATGATCGCCGATTTGACGCTGCATTACAACCGTGCTCGTCAAGCGGCAATTACTCAGGAAATCTCGGAGATCGTCGCGGGAGCGAACGCACAGCAATAACAATTGTGACGATTGCTCAGTGATCGCACTATCGTGACGACCAACCGTAGATGCAAGGCGCAACTCGTTGGTCGCACTATTTTAGGAGGTAAATCCATGAGCAAAGGGCGCGTTGTTCAGGTTCTGGGGCCTGTTGTCGACATCGAGTTCGACCACGGTCATCTGCCAGACATTCTCAATGCGATTAAAATTGAAGCGAAGGCCGAGAGCGCTAGCGGCACCGACGTCAGCCTTACGGTTGAAGTCGCGCAGCACCTTGGCGACAATCTGGTTCGCGCGGTTGCGATGTCCTCTACCGACGGTTTGGTTAGAGGAACTGAAGCGGTCGACTTAGGCGTACCGATCACGATTCCTGTAGGTCCTGCGACATTGGGCCGGGTATTTAACGTATTGGGCGATTCGATCGACGGCAAAGGCGAAGTCGACCGTGCGAATACGAACCCGATCCACCGTCAAGCGCCTTCTTTCGAAGATTTGACGACCCAGACGGAAATGCTGGAGACGGGAATCAAAGTCGTCGACTTGCTCGCGCCTTACACCAAGGGCGGTAAGATCGGTCTGTTCGGCGGCGCAGGCGTAGGTAAAACCGTTCTGATGCAGGAGCTCATCCACAACATCGCATCCGAGCACGGCGGTATCTCCGTATTCGCCGGCGTAGGGGAGCGTACCCGCGAAGGTAACGACCTCTACCACGAGATGACGGAATCCGGCGTTATCGCGAAGCTGGCGATGGTGTTCGGTCAGATGAACGAGCCTCCGGGCGCGCGTATGCGCGTTGCTCTGACGGGTCTGACGATGGCGGAATATTTCCGCGATGAAGAAGGCCGCGACGTTCTGCTGTTCGTCGACAACATTTTCCGCTTCACGCAAGCGGGCTCAGAAGTATCGGCACTCCTCGGCCGTATGCCTTCCGCGGTTGGTTACCAACCTACGCTGGCAACCGAGATGGGTCAACTGCAAGAACGTATCACCTCTACGAAAAAAGGTTCCGTAACGTCGATCCAAGCGATCTACGTACCTGCGGATGACTATACCGACCCGGCTCCGGCTACGGCGTTCGCTCACTTGGATGCGACGACGAACCTGGAGCGTAACATCGCGGCAATGGGGATTTTCCCGGCGGTTGACCCGCTGGCTTCCTCTTCCCGGATTCTTGCGCCGGAAATCGTCGGCGAAGAGCACTACACTGTAGCGCAAGGCGTTAAGAAATTGCTGCAGCGTTACAAAGAGCTTCAAGACATCATCGCCATCCTCGGTATGGACGAGTTGTCCGATGAAGACAAACAGGTCGTTCAACGCGCTCGCCGCATTCAACTGTTCCTGTCCCAACCGCTGCACGTTGCTGAGGCGTTCAACGGCATTCCTGGAGTCTATGCTCCGATCAAAGAAACGATCCGCAGCTTTAAGGAAATCCTCGAAGGCAAGCACGACGATCTTCCGGAACCGGCTTTCCACAACGTCGGCGTTATCGAGGAAGCGGTCGAGAAAGCGAAGAAACTCGCTGCTGAGGTTTAATCCGGCGGCTGGTTTGGAGGGATCGATATGAGTACCTTACGGTTGGAGATCGTCACTCCGGAGCACAAGGTTTACGAGAAAGACGTGAATATGGTCGTCGTTAAAGGCGTGGCCGGCGAGCTCGGCATTCTGCCCAACCATATTCCTCTGGTTACGCCGCTGAAAGTGGCTCCGGTTAAAGCCAAGATCGGCAATACGAACGAATTCATTGCCGTTCACGGCGGTTTTATGGAAGTGCGAAAGGACAAAGTCGTTATTCTGGCCGAAGCTGCCGAGCTGGAGTCGGACATCGACGTTTCCCGCGCGCGTCTTGCGAAGGAACGGGCTGAGCGCCGTCTCGCGCAGAAGCAAGCGGACATCAGCGCGGCTCGCGCTGAACTGGCGCTGCAGCGCGCCATCTTGCGGCTGGAAACGGTCCACGAGCGGGAACAGCAGCATCGGAACCAATAAACGGCTTTATCGACCGCCTGGCGGAAGATCGAACACGATCTCCCGTTGGGCGGTTTTTTTACGTGTGATCGCTGTCTCGTATGCGTTTATTCGCCGGTATCCCTTTTGCTCAGAAGGGGAACTATGTCGGCAAGCGAGGATGAATAGGAGTCAGAAGTGACGGGTGTCACTGATTCATTTCGACGAGAAGGGGTACATTAGAGATAGACAAAAAGTTTAAGGAGTGGCTCAGATGAATTCGAATTCGTTGACGGATAAGTTGAACGTACAGTTGTCCAATTGGTCGGTGCTATATTTTAAGCTTCACCATTATCATTGGTATGTGAAAGGGCCGCATTTCCCCGTGCTGCATGCGAAATTCGAAGAGCTGTACGACATGGCGGCTCTGAAGCTGGACGATCTTGCGGAACGGATTCTCTCAATCGAGGGCAAACCGGTATCGACGATGAAGGAATTTCTTGCGCAGGCGACGATAAAGGAAGCGGATAAAGCCAAGACGGAGAATGACATGCTGTCGGCCACGATCGAGGATCTGAAGGAGCTGATTGAAGGGCTGAAAGCGGCCGCTTCCTCGGCTGAAGAAGCGGAAGACACCGCAACTTCGGATATGCTGATCGGCCAGGTGGAAGAGCTGCAAAAGCAGGTTTGGATGCTGAAAGCGACGCTGGCATAAGACAGATAGGGATCGAAGGAACCGCCGGAGCATAAGCTCGGCGGTTCCTTGCGCGCTCTGGACTAGCGGGGACAAAGCAGCATATATATGTATAAGGGAGTGCTCAATACCCCAATATTTTCCTCCTCTACCTTTCGACAAGATTGGACAACTTCCATTGAAAACGCTTTTTTCATGGACTTGATTGGGAGCATTTGCTATAATTATGGGGTAAATTCACCTGTTTGCGGAGGCGTTGCAGTGGAGAATTATATCAATTCATACGTCATTGTTACGGTCTTCTTGGTACTAGGTATCGCTTTTCCGATTTTCGTGCTGTGGCTCGGTTCAATTCTTAGGCCCAAAAAACCTACCGAAGAGAAAATGACCACTTACGAGAGCGGCAACGAGCCGGTTGGAGACAGCCAGATCCGCTTTAACGTCAGGTACTACTTGTACGCGCTTATGTTTGTCGTATTCGATGTCGAAACCGTATTTCTGTACCCTTGGGCCGTAGCTTACAATCAGCTTGGTCTATTTGCATTAATTGAGATGCTGATTTTTGCGGGCTTGCTGCTCGTTGGTCTGGTGTATGCATGGAGAAAGAAGGTGTTCAAATGGAACTCGATTTAGCGAACGTATCTCCGGAGGACCGGAAGGAAGTGGAGCGTAACGTTTTCTTTGGCACCATTGAACAATTGAAGGGGTGGGCGCGAAGCAATTCGCTATGGCCGCTGACCTTCGGTTTGGCATGCTGCGCGATCGAAATGATGGCTGCGGGCGGGGCCCATTACGATTTGGACCGTTTCGGGGTTATGTTTCGGACATCGCCTCGTCAGGCTGACGTGATGATCGTATCGGGAACGGTGACCAAGAAGATGGCGCCGCTGCTCAAGCGTCTGTACGACCAGATGCCCGAGCCGAAGTGGGTCATCGCGATGGGTTCCTGCGCAACGGCTGGTGGCCCGTACGTCAAGTCCTACTCCGTCGTGAAGGGAGTCGACCAGATCGTTCCCGTAGATGTATACATACCAGGCTGTCCGCCGAACCCTGCCGCTCTAATCTATGGAATCAATAAACTGCAGGCGAAAATTCGCTACGAGGCAAAAACCGGGAAGCAGGTGACTAGCCGATGAGCGAAGAGAACAAACGGGACGACGATAATACGATAGAAAATAAATCTCCGGAAGCGCAGGCGCCGGCAGAGGCTGCTGCTGCGGAAGCCGCGGACCAACAAGAGGCGGACGCGGCAAAGGAGCAGGCGAACGAGGAAAAGCAACAGGAGCAAGCAGCAGCGGAGCCAGTGGCGGATAGCGCGCAGACGGAAGCCGAGGATGTAGCGGCGAAGCCTGAAGCACAGTCGGCAGAGGCCCCGGCAGCGGCAACGCCGCCGACAGTCGAGGACGCTGCGCCAGCGCCGGCTCCGGAACGTCGCAAGGAGACGGACGAAGAGAAGGCGGCCCGCCGTAAAGCGACGCTTGAGGCTCGCGAAGCGGCCAAGGTAGCAGCGGCACTGGCGGCCGCCGAAGCGGCGAAAGGAGGCGCATCTGCGGGAGCCGCAAGTGCGCAGCCCGTCGCAGGGGATACGCAGGCGACGCCAGCGGCACCGGCCTCGGCCGCTCCAGCGGCAGGCGAAAGCGATGCGTCCGCGCCGGCTCCGGAACGTCGCAAGGAGACGGATGAGGAGAAGGCGGCGCGGCGTAAAGCTGCGCTGGAGGCTCGCGAGGCGGCCAAGGCTGCAGCGGCCCAAGCGGCTGCGCAAGGAGGCGCGCCAGCGACGGCTGCAGGCGGAGACGGGAGCCCGGGAGGCGATGCGCCTCCGCCGAAACCTCCGTCGCCGAGCCAGCCCCGTCTTGATCGCGTTGCGGCGATGCTGCGCGAGCTTGTCGCGGAGGATGCGGTAGAGGAAGCCTATATCAATGAAGCAAACGATCACCTGCCGACGCTCGTGATCAAGAACGACCGTTGGGAGCAGGCGGCAAGGCTGTTCTGCGATCACGCGGAGTTGGGCTGCAAGTATTTGCGCAATGTTTCCGGCGTAGATTACGAGACTCACATGGAAGTCGTGTACTACCCGTGGAACATGAACGCCCGCGAAGGTTATTGCGTGAAGGTACGTACGGATCGGGACAATCCGTCCGTCGCGTCCGCCACTCCGATCTGGGAGACGGCGAACTGGAACGAGAGAGAAATTTACGACTTGCTGGGCGTCGATTTTCCCGGACATCCGGATTTGAGACGCATCATGATGCCCGACGATTGGGTCGGCCATCCGCTTCGCAAAGACTACGTTCCGCTGGACCCGGAGGTGTAAGATCACGTGATTCGTACTGAAGAGCTGCTGTTGAACGTAGGCCCGCAGCATCCGAGCACGCACGGCGTGTTTCGGATCATTGTTAAGCTGGATGGGGAAATCATCACGGAAGCGACTCCGGTCATGGGTTATTTGCATCGCGGTACGGAGAAGCTGGCGGAAGATTTGAATTTTACGCAGATCGTTCCTTACACGGATCGAATGGACTATGTATCCGCAATGACGAACAATTATGTTCTCTGTCATGCGGTGGAGAAAATGATGGGGCTGGAAATTCCGGAGCGAGCGGAGTTTATGCGTCTGATCGTGATGGAGCTGCAGCGAGTCGCCAGTCATTTGGTCTGGTGGGGTACTTATTTGCTGGACATCGGAGCCCTTAGTCCGTTCCTGTACGCCTTCAGCGACCGGGAACGCGTACTGGGGCTGTTCAATGAATTGTGCGGAGCGCGGCTGACGTACAATTACATGCGGGTCGGAGGCGTGAAGTGGGACGCGCCCGAGGGCTGGATCGATCGAGTGAAGACGTTCGTCAAGGATATGTACTTTCGGCTTGACGAGTATCACAATCTCGTTAGCGGCAACGAAATCTTTCTGTCGCGGGTAAAAGGAATCGGTCAATACGACGCGGAGACGGCGATCAGCTACGGTTTGTCGGGGGCGAACTTGAGGTGTACGGGCGTGCAGTGGGACCTGCGCAAAGCGGAGCCGTACAGCTTGTACGATCGGTTCAAGTTCGATGTCCCGGTAGGCAAGAACGGGGACTGCTACGATCGTTACTTGATTCGCATTGCGGAGATTGAACAGAGCTTGCGCATTCTCGAGCAGGCGCTGGAGCAGTTTCCGGGAGAAGGCGATACGATGGGCAAGGTGCCTCGGGCCATCCGTCCCCCCGCCGGAGAGATTTACGTCCGCATCGAATCGCCGCGCGGAGAGATCGGCTGCCACATCGTGTCCAAGGGCAAGGCGGAGCCGTATCGGCTGAAGTTCCGCAGACCTTCGTTCGTCAATTTGCAGATTCTGCCGAAGCTGCTCGTCGGCGAAAGCATGACGAACCTCGTTACGATTCTCGGCGGCATCGATATCGTGCTGGGGGAGGTTGACTGCTGATGCAACGCTTCTTGGATGAACCGTTAAGCTGGGGCAACGCGGCGATCTTCATTGCCGGGGGAATCGGCGTGCTCGCGGTCGTTATCGTGTTTGTTACGTATGCGATTTATTTCGAGCGCAAGGTCATCGGTTGGATGCAGTATCGCAAAGGGCCGAACCGGACAGGACCGCTCGGCTTGCTCCAGACGGTGGCCGACGTCGCCAAGCTGCTGCTGAAGGAAGATACGATCCCGCGCAAGGCGGATCGCGGACTGTTCATTTTGGCGCCGGTGCTGGCCTTCATTCCTTCGTTCCTGGTGCTTGCTTTCATTCCTTATTCGATGAATTTGCAGTTTGCGGACTTGAACGTCGGGTTCCTCTACTATATCGCGCTCTCCGGAATTACGACGATCGGAATCGTTATCGCCGGCTGGGCATCGAACAACAAATACTCGCTGCTGGGCGGCATGCGCTCCGCGGCGCAGATGATCAGCTATGAGGTGCCGCTAGTTATGTCGGTCGTCGGCGTCGTGATGATGACCGGAAGCTTGAACCTGCGGGAGATCGTGCTGGCGCAGAGCGGCTACTTCTGGCATTGGAACTTCCTGCCGCAAATTCTCGGCTTCGCGATCTTCGTTATCGCCGCGGTATCCGAGCTCAATCGTACGCCGTTTGACTTGCCGGAAGCGGAATCCGAGCTGGTCGCAGGCTACCACGTCGAGTACAGCGGTTTCCGCTTCGCGTTCTTCATGCTTTCGGAGTACATTTACGTGTATGCGATCGCCTGTCTGACGACGATTCTGTTCCTTGGCGGCTGGAACGCGCCGATTCCGCAGCTTGACTTCATTCCGGGATTAATCTGGTTTTTCCTGAAATTCGCTTTTATCGTCTTCTTCCTGTTCTGGATGCGGGCGACGTTTCCGCGGCTGCGCGTCGATCAGTTGATGGGCATGGCATGGAAGGTACTGCTGCCGCTGGCGATTCTCAATATTTTCTTGACGGCAATTGGCATAGAATTGATGGGATAGGGAGGCGGACGCCGTGAAAGGCATGCTCAAAGGACTAGGCGTGACCCTGAAAACGATGGGGACCAAAAAGCTGACGTACGCGTATCCCGACATCCCGATCCAGATGCCGGAAAGGTTCCGCGGGATTCAATACTTCGAGCCGGACAAGTGCATCGTCTGCAACCAGTGCGCGCGGATTTGTCCGACCGATTGCATTACGCTGACGGGCAAGCCGAATCCGGATCCGGAAAAGAAGGGCAAGGTCATCGATACGTTCGACGTCAATTTCGAAATCTGCATACTCTGCGACCTGTGCACGGAGGTATGCCCGACCGAGGCGATCGTCATGACGAATAATTTCGAACTGGCGGCTTACAGTCGGGACGAACTGTTCAAGGACAAACAGTGGCTGTTCGACAACAATACGAACGTTCGCCTGGACAACAACAACATCGGCTCTCCGAAAGGGGGCGCCAAATAACCGGTGTTCAACTTCAATATTGAATTTACGGGAGAATTCGTCGCGTTCTTCATATTGTCGGTGTGCGCGATCGTCGGAGCGGTGCTGGCGATCAATTTTACCAAGGTTGTGCATACGACGCTCTCGATTGCTTTCACGTTTATCTCGTTGGCCGGGTTGTATGTCGTGCTGGAGGCGGAATTTCTCGCTTTCGTGCAGGTGCTGCTATATGTAGGCGCGATTACGATCCTGATGATCTTCGGCATCATGATGACCAAGCACGACGGGGAAGGACGAGAGCCGGCAAGGCCGCTGTTGGAGACGCTGGCGGCCATCGGATGCATTTGCTTGTTCGGCATTCTGTTCTTCGGGATCCGCAATGCGACCTTTCAGGTCCCGACGGCTTTGGCGTCTGAAGACAATACGAGGGAAATCGGCATTCTGATGTTCACCCAATATGCGATTCCGTTCGAGCTGACTTCCGTTCTGCTGACGGTCGCCTTTATCGGAGCGATCGCTCTGGCGAAGAGAGAGGAGGACGCGGAATGAGCATGCTGTCCTCCTACTTAACGCTGGCGGCGGTTTTGTTCTGCATCGGGCTGTACGGCGTGCTGACGAAGCGCAACGCGATCATCGTGCTGCTTTCGATCGAGCTGATGCTTAACGCCGCGAACCTCAACCTGATCGCCTTCTCCAAATACGGAGTGCTCCCGTCGCTGACGGGACAAATCTTCTCCTTGTTCACCATCTCGGTCGCGGCGGCGGAAGCCGCGGTCGGCATCGCGATATTGATCGTCTTCTATCGCAGCCGCGCTACGGTGAACGTGGATGAATTCGACGAGTTGAGGAGGTAACTTTATGAGCACCTTCTTTACCGAATACGCTTGGCTGATTCCGCTGCTTCCGTTTGTCGCTTTTATCCTATTGACCGGAGCCGGAAAATCGTTAGGAAAAACCGGCGCCTGGATCGGTACGGTGGCTTCGTTCGCGTCCCTCGTATTGGCGTTATGTCTAGCTACGGAGAGAATGGCGAGCGACGCGCCGGAGTACAGCAAGCAATTCGAATGGATCACCATTGGCAAGCTGAAGCTGATGGCGGGCTTCGAAGTGACGAATCTGTCCACGCTGATGCTGGTCGTCGTTACGCTGGTGGCGTTCCTTGTGAATCTGTACTCGCAAGGATATATGAAGAAAGACGAGAGAATCTCGACTTTCTATGCCTATGTGGCGCTATTTACAAGCTCGATGCTGGGCTTGGTGCTGGCGGACAACCTTTTAACCTTCTACATTTTCTGGGAGCTGGTCGGCGTATGCTCCTTCCTGCTCGTCGGCTTCTGGTACCAGAAGCCGGAAGCTAAAGCAGCGGCGAAGAAAGCTTTTATCGTCACCCGGATCGGCGACTTGGGCTTGTTGATCGCCATTCTGCTGCTGTTCTGGTACATGCCGGGGCAGGCTTTGGATTTCACCTCGATCCATAACGTGTTCGATACTCAGGGAGGCGTCATCTCCACGGGTATTACGACGTTGATTGCGCTACTGATCTTCCTCGGAGCGGTCGGCAAGTCCGGCCAATTCCCGCTGCACGTCTGGCTTCCGGACGCGATGGAAGGTCCGACGCCGATCAGCGCCTTGATCCATGCGGCGACGATGGTCGCAGCCGGCGTCTTCCTCGTGGCTCGCACCTTCGATATTTTCGAAGCGTCGCAGGTGGCGATGAATACGGTGGCGATTATCGGCGCGTTCACAGCGATCTTCGCGGCGACGATCGGTTTGGCGCAGAACGATATTAAGCGGATTCTCGCTTTCTCGACGGTTAGCCAGCTTGGCTACATGATGCTGGCGCTAGGCGTCGGCTCTGTTACGGGTGCGATGTTCCACCTGTTTACGCACGCATTTTTCAAGGCATTGCTGTTCCTTGGAGCCGGCAGCGTCATTCATAGCGTACATACACAGGACATTCGGGAGATGGGCGGCCTCGGCGGCAAAATGAAGATCACGGCCTGGACGTTCGGCATCGGCGCGCTCGCCTTGTCGGGAATTCCTCCGCTGTCGGGCTTCTGGTCAAAAGACGCGATTCTGACCGTTGCTCTGGATAAGCAGCCGATTTTGTTCATTGTTGCCTTGGTCGCCGCATTCTTCACCGCACTCTATATGGCAAGGCTATTCTTCCTCGTCTTCGCGGGCAAGCCCAAGGAGGGTCAAGCGGCCAAGGAGTCTTCCTCCGTTATGACCATACCGTTGATCGTGCTGGCTGTGCTGGCAGTTGTCTCCGGTTTCGTGGAGACGCCGTTTAACGGTTGGCTGGGCGGTTGGCTGCTCGGAGGGGAAGCGGAGCACCATGTCAGCGGTCTCGTGATGATCGTATCTGCGGCCGTCGGATTGCTCGGCATCTACATCGGATGGTTGATGTACGCCAAAGGCACGATTCGAAGGGATGCCGTCTCCTCCCGCGTTCCGGGACTTGTTAAATTGCTTGAGCGCAAATATTACATCGATGAGCTCTATCAGGCCGTATTCGTCAGGCCGCTTTATGGACTTGGCAAGCTGCTCGAGCTGTTCGACGAATATGTGATCGACGGTCTTGTCCGGCTGTCCGGCCATGCGGTCGGCGCGGTCGGCAGACTGAATTCCAGGCTGCAGAGCGGGCAAGTTCAAGCTTACGCGCTGGCCGCCGTGATCGGCATCGTGATTCTGATGGTCGCGCTCGCCGGAAGGAGGTTCTGGTAATGCTGGAGGACCTGCCGGTTCTGTCTCTGATTACATTCGCGCCGCTCCTTGGCGCACTTGTCGTGCTCTTGCTGCCTAGCGGCAAAAACAGTTGGATACGCGGAACCGCCATTGTGTTTACGCTCATTCCGCTTCTGTTGACTCTATGGCTGTTCGCTTCCTACAATCCTTCCGTGGGGGGAGCGGCATACTCCGAGCAAATGGAGTGGCTGGCGATTCCGCTGAATGTCGAGGCTTTCAACGGGGTTGAGTCTCTAAAACTGAGCTTTGAGTACCATCTGGCCGTAGACGGCATCTCGCTGCCGTTGCTTCTGCTAACGAGTATCGTCTCGACGATGGCTGCTCTCGCTTCTGTGCATATCCGTAAACGCTGGAAAACGTACTATTTTCTATTTTTGCTGCTGCTGACGGGAATATACGGCGTTTTTCTGGCGCGGGACCTGGTCCTATTCTTTATTTTCTTCGAAGTGACGCTTATTCCGATGTTTTTCCTGATTGGCATTTGGGGTTATTACGGGCGGGAGAGGGCTGCGACTCGTTTCCTAGTCTATAATGGGCTGGGGTCGACCGCGATGCTGTTCGCCTTTTTGATCCTGATTGCCACTCTGGGCTTCGGTTCAACCGACAATGTCAATTTCTTTTTCTCCGGCAACTACGATATCCTGCTTGGCAACTTGCAGGATGGGGGGGCATTTGCCAACAACGCAATGAATCCGGTATGGTTCCTGTCGGATAACATGCGCTGGGCGGCGTTCATCTTGCTCCTCGTTGCCTTCGGAATCAAGGTGCCGATCTTCCCGTTCCATACGTGGATGCTGAAGGTGCATGTCGAAGCTCCGCCGGCGGTCGTCATGATCCACTCCGGCATTTTGCTGAAGATGGGCGTATACGGGTTGATTCGCTTTGCGCTGGGCCTGTTCCCGGAGCAGGCGAGCTCTTGGACGACGGTGCTGGCTGTACTCGGCGTTATCAACATTTTGTACGGGGCGGTTCTGGCTTGCGTGCAGAATGAGTTCAGGCTGGTATTGGCTTACTCGAGTATCAGCCATATGGGCATCGTATTGCTGGGTATCGCTTCTTTGGAGGAGGTTGGCCTGCAAGGGGCGATCTTCCAATCGGTGTCGCACGGTTTGATCTCGGCGCTGTTCTTCCTGATCGTCGGCAATATTTACGAACGAACGGGAACGACGGAGCTGGGCAAGCTGGGCGGATTGGCCAAAGCGATGCCGTTCACATCCGGCATTTTGCTGTTGACGGGACTTGCTTCGCTTGGGCTTCCGGGATTGTCGGGCTTCGTCGGAGAATTCCTGTCTTTCCTGGGGCTGTTCGGTTCGATGAAGGTTCTGACCGCTATCGGCGTGCTGGGAGTTCTGCTGGCGGCGATATACGTGCTGCGAAGCGTGCTGAACATCACCTACGGGGCGTTGAATGAGAAGTACGCCGAGCTGAAAGACGCCCGATTCATCGAAGCGCTGCCGATGGTCGCGCTATCCGCGCTAATCGTCTTGCTGGGCGTATACCCATCCCTGCTGACCGATCTGATGCAGAACGGCTTCGGCGCATTGCTGGAACAATTACAGACAAGGGTGGGGGGTTAACATGGAAACTAAGCTCGCTTTGACTTTGAGCGATTTGTGGTACGTGACCCCCGAACTGATTTTAACCGGATTTGCCGTGCTCCTGACGCTGCTGGATCTGGTGTTGCCCCGAAGGGCAAGCCAGTATGTCGTCGGGTGGCTTACGCTTGTCGGCCTGCTGGTCTCGGGAGTGTTCGTCGTCTTGCTCATGAGCGATCTGACGAGAACCGATTCGGGCGTCGTTGAGCTATTGGCGGGAAGCTACCGTGTCGACGACTTCGGCAATCTTTTGAAGCTGGTCTTCTTGGGGGCGTCTGCGTTTATCGTTTTCTCGTCGCTCGGAGCGGTCAAGGACGAGGATGTTCCGATCAAGAGCGAGATGTACTCGCTCGTGCTTCCGGCGACGCTCGGCGCGATGGTCATGTCCTCATCCGGAGATTTGATTACGTTGTTTGTCGGCCTGGAGCTGCTCAGCATCACATCGTATATTTTGGTAGGTGTGAGGAAGAAAAACAAGCTGTCCAGCGAAGCGGCGTTTAAGTATTTCGTTACAGGGGGAACGGCGTCTGCGTTTATTTTGTACGGGATGTCCTTCCTGTACGGAATTACGGGATCGACGAACGTTGCACAGATTCGCGTCAACCTCGGCTCTGCGATTGAGAATTCGGAGGCGCTGCTGTACATCAGCTTCTTCCTGATGCTGGCTGGCTTCGCGGCGAAGCTGGCACTGGCGCCGTTTCATGCCTGGTCGCCTGATGTGTATCAGGGCGCCCCGACACCGGTAACGACGTTCCTGGCGGTTGTCGCCAAAGGCGCCGCTTTTGCGATGCTGTATCGGATTTTCATCAATTCGGCGAATCTCGTTCCCGCCGGCGAATCGTTCCTGCAGCAGGACGTTTTCCTCGGGCTCGGCATTCTTGCCGCCGCGGCGATGATCGTAGGTACGGCGGGAGCGCTGCGCCAGCGCAACTTCAAGCGACTGCTTGCGCTGTCCGGCGTAGCTAACGCCGGTATTCTGCTAACCCCTCTGGCGCTTGGGTTCGCGGATATTCATACTTCGATGTTCTCGGAATTTATCTATTATCTGGTGGCTTACGCCTTTATGAATATCGGAGCGTTTACGGTTCTTCTAATCGTGACGCGCGATTCCGGCAATGAAACGGTATCGGGCTTTGCGGGATTGTATCATCGGGCGCCTTGGACGGCCGGGGCTATGACCGTGCTGCTGTGCTCGTTGGCCGGCTTGCCGATAACCGGCGGCTTCTTCGGAAAACTGTTCATATTATTCAGTACCATTCAGACGAAGACATACTGGTTGGCGGCGATTATGCTCGTCACGACAATTGTGTCCTATGCGGTTTATTTTTCGATCATTCGTCAGATGTATATGAGAAGCGGAGCGACGGATTCGAGACTGAAGCTGACGGTTCCGGCGACGATTACGATCTGGCTATGTACTGCAGCGACATTGGTACTTGGGTTTCTGCCCGTGCCGATTCTTAATTGGATCAACGATCTGTTCTCTATACCGGTCGATTTTCTGGTGCGTTGAGATTATTAAGCATAAAGGCTTAGGAATAAACCGTCGGGACGATTCGTCTCGGCGGTTTTACATTTTTGTGACAAATTGCGACCTTAGTCCCCATTTTGTCGCCAGAAGCAGGGAAACAGGGCTTGAAAATCGAAATTAAGAAGAATGCAACATGGGTAATAAAGAATATGCGTCGTTGTCGGAGAATTCATTCAGAAATTTGTCAGGCGGCGCAGCTACAATAGAATGCATGCGAGGGCGAAAGGCGGCGGAGGCGAGATGAATAAGGGCGGGAAACAGTTTAGCACGATCATGCTAACGTTCGTACCTGGCAGTCGAGCCGCGATTTCGACATTATCCGTCGTTCTTCTGAGCACTGCTGTCCTAATCCCTCCCCGGTTAGCGGACGATTGGGGGAGCATGCAGCGGGTGCCTGCCGTTCATGCCCAAGCCATCGGCACAACGGATATGATCAGGAACGCTCCGCATCTTGCGCCGCCGCTGCCCGAATTTATTAGGACGATCGGCATAGAGGATGCCTGGGCGCTGTTAGACAAAGACGTCACGGCAACGATTGCGATTATCGATACGGGGATCGATTTTAATCGTCCCGAGTTGAAGCCTTATTTGCTGCCCGGAATCAATCTCGTCAATACCCGTAAATCCGCCCAGGACGATAATGGTCATGGGACGGCAGTCGCAGGCATTATTGCGGCGGCGGCGCAAGCGGGGGAGGCTTCTCCGGCCCGGGGCAGATGGAAGGGCAAGCTTATGCCTATTAAGGCGCTTGACCAGTTTGGTGCGGGCAACGAGGAGAAGTTGACGCAGGGCATTCGTCATGCGGTTAATCAAGGGGCGGATATTATCGTGATGTCCCTGGGCCTTCGACGCGATGCACAGAGCTTGCGCGAAGCGGTCGCATACGCTGAAAGCCGCGGGGTGCTGCTTGTCGCCGCAAGCGGCAACGATGCGGCGATCTTCGGGGACAAAGCTGCCGTACAGTATCCGGCGGCGTATCCTTCCGTTATTTCCGTTGCGGGCATTGACAACAAAAGGACGGTTGCCGGGTCGACCTCCGGGCCGGAGAACGACATCGGAGCGGCATGGAACGTACAGACGATGGCGATCGGCGGCGGAGAAATCGAAATGGAAGGCACGTCCATGGCAGCGCCGCAAGTTGCTATCGTTGCGGCGCTGCTGAGAGCGGCTCATCCGGAATGGGAGCCGCTGCGAATTCGCGAGACGCTGCGTAGAACGGCGACTCCGCTGAATGTGCTTAAGCCGTGGACTCCGAATACCGGCTACGGCCTCTTATCGGCCTCCAAAGCGCTGCTGGCCGATGAAACGATCGATTGGCGGGAGCCCAACAACATGAGATCGCAAGCTGCCGTGCTGCCGCTTGGCAAAGAGGTGTTCGGAAGCTGGGATGGAAAAGCAGATGCCGATTGGTTTGTGTTCGAAGCAAAGTACGACGGGGTGTTTATTCTATCGGGCGATTCCGGTCGGTTCACGCTGTACGATGCTAACGGCAAGCTGATCAAGTCGAGTTCTTCCGAGCCGGCATCCAAGGACAAGCTTATGCAGTGGCCCGTAAAAGCAGGTCGCAATTGGCTGCTTGCGCAAATGCCCGAGAATTCGAAAGAGGAAACGCAGAATTATCGACTCGTTTCGGGTTTTGCAATGCTGCCTGACGCCAATGAGCCTAACGATACGTCTGCATCGGCTGCTACGCTTCCTGCCCGAAGCCAGAAATGGAACGGATCGTTTCATAGTCGGGGGGATGTCGATTGGTTTGTCGTAACGCTTCCCAAGCCGGGCAGTCTCAAGCTAACGCTGACTCCGGACACGACGCGAATCGATCCGGAGCTGCGGATTTACCCGGCCGGAGGCAAAATGATCCTCGTCGATGAGCGCGGCGACGGCGGCATTGAGTACGGAACGATTAACAATGCCAAGGCGGGCAAGTATTATTTTCGTATTTCCAATGCGGTATCGTCGAATCCCGAAGCAGTAATCGGGACATATGCCGTCTCGCTGGAATACATTACCGAGAAGGAGGATTTATACGAACCGAACGAGAGCGCGCTAGCTTCGACGCCGCTCGTTCTGGGCAAGACGTATAACGCTCTGATCCAATCGGATAAGGATGAAGACTGGTACCGCTTCGAACTGGCCAAAGACGCAAAAGTGAAGCTCGATGTTACGAATATTCCGTCGTCGTTGGCTGTGAACGTTGAATTACGGGGTAAAAAGCTGCAAAGGCTAGGCAAATGGACCGGCGGGAAGGAACAGAAGACGACCGGCGGAGAAATAAAGCTGTCGCCAGGCACATATTATGTTCAGATGACTGCGGACGGGTATGATCGCAGCCAATATTACGGACTTAAGATTCAAACGGTAAGCGAGTAGCGGGGGGAAGGCTCGAATCGGCGCGACATAGCTGCGATTAGGGCGGAAGGAGCAGGTTATGGGGAATGATTCAGGGTTGTTCGAGTTGGCGGGATGGAACGGGCTGTTTTCAATATTTGTCACTTTGGGCTGCGTTGTCATCGCCTGGATCGTTCTGCAGGAAATCAGATGGGATAAAATTGCGCGAGATCCGCGCGGGCCGAAGGTTCGAATGCTGCACTTGCTGGCTGCGATCGGGCTGGGGCATCTCGTTTCCCGGTTCGTGTTGGATTATTGGAGTTGGGTAGGTACCCTTAAATGGCTATTTGGCGGCGGTTAGTTCCTTATGATTGGGCAATAATATACAAACCCAAGCATTCGTTCATTTGAGCTCGAAAGAAGTCGAATGACGGCTGATTGCCCCAAAAAATGCCGCTTGTGTCAATGTTGCTGAAAGTGGTATGATAAAATTTGGGTTTTTCGGAGTCGGGTATATTTGCCAGTGCTTCGGAATGAATCTATTACGCGCGGAGGGAACCACCCATGAGCAAAATCATCGTCCGCGGCGGACGTACCCTGAAGGGAACTGTCCGCGTGCACGGCGCTAAAAATTCCGTCCTTCCGATCCTGGCCGCTTCTTTGTTGGCGGAGCAAGGATCAAGCGTCATTCATGACGTTCCCGCCTTGGACGATGTCACTAATATCCTTCAGGTGCTCGCGGCTTTGGGGGTTTACGCGCAGCATCAAGACGATAGCGTAAAACTGAACGCGGAGTCGCTAACTTCGTGGGAAGCGCCTTATGAGCTGGTCAGAAAAATGCGCGCTTCGTTCTTGGTCATGGGGCCCTTGTTGGCTCGCGTGGGCAAGGTGCGGATATCGTTGCCTGGCGGCTGCGCCATCGGCACGCGTCCGATTGACCAGCATCTGAAGGGCTTCGAAGCGATGGGAGCGGAAATCGGCTTCGGCCAAGGCTCCATCGAAGCAACTGTAAACGGAAAATTGCGCGGGGCAAGAATTTATCTGGATATCGCAAGCGTTGGCGCTACTGAGAATATTATGATGGCGGCAGCGACTGCGGACGGAACGACGATTATAGAAAATGCGGCCAAAGAACCGGAAATCGTGGATCTTGCCAACTTCTTGAATGCGATGGGGGCTAAAGTTCGCGGCGCCGGCACCGGCATTATTCGAATTGAAGGCGTGGAACGGCTTCATGCGGCCGAGCACCAGGTTATTCCCGATCGGGTTGAGGCCGGTACGTATATGATCGCCGCTGCGATTACGGGCGGAGACGTGTATGTAGACGGAGCGATTCGCGATCACCTTGGTCCGATCATCGCCAAGCTGGAAGAAATGGGCGTTCAAGTCGAGTGCGACGAGAACGGCATACGAGTATGCGCGTTGAAGCCGCTTCGGGCCGTTGATGTGAAAACTTTGCCTTACCCGGGCTTCCCGACCGATATGCAGGCTCAGATGATGACGCTTCTGCTGGTTGCGGACGGCACGAGTATCGTGACGGAAACGGTGTTCGAAAACCGCTTCATGCATGTCGACGAGCTGATCAAGATGGGCGCCGAAATTAAAGTGGACGGACGCACGGCGATTGTTACGGGCGGCACGAAGCTCTCCGGAGCTAGCGTGTGCGCGACGGATCTCCGGGCCGGCGCGGCTCTGATTTGCGCCGCCTTGGCGGCAGACGGCAACACGGAGGTTGGCGGTCTGCACCATATTGAGCGCGGTTATGTGAATATCGTTAACAAGCTGGCAGGGCTTGGAGCGGAAATTTATCGCGCGCCTTCCCCTGAAGATGTTATTAAGGAATCGGAAAAAGCGGCTCTGCAGCCGGACAACTTGATGAAGCAGTTCGAACAGCGCGCCGCGGCGTCGGCGGAAGTGGTTATTCGCAACATACAACCGACGTTGGCTTAATTTGGCCGCGTTTCGGGAAACGCATGGATGAACGCGTTCTTATACTTAGCCGTTATTGAAAGCAACGCCCCTGGACCGTCTGGTTCGGGGGCTGTTTTTTGTTTTCGCGCAGCATCCCGTATTCGTTGAGTGAGTAGATCGTTGTGCATGCGCTGATAATCAGCTTGCTAAGCGCTGCTACTGCGTTGTGGGCGTTGTTGCTGCGGAATCGATACTCGTAGTAATAATATAGCCGATTCCATTTGGATACACGCCGCCCGTAATACTTGCGAATGAAGGTGCGGGACTTCCTGTACAACATCAGCAAGGCTCGACGCACGATCGGCTGTTGGGCTGTTCGTTTCTCGCGGTTCCAGAAATCAAGCATCGGCGTGCGCTCGGATCTATGCATGGCATGCCGAATCTTAAGGAGCAGCCTCTCTGCCGTCCGTTGTTGAATTTGCAGCGTCCGGGCGAGTCTGCGGGCGGAGCAGCGCTGGCCTGAAGCAACCCAATAGAGGGCGACCATCCAATAGCGCAAAGGCAGCTTCGTGCGATGCATCAGCGTATTGGATGTAATGGAGGTTTGCGTTTTGCAATTGGCGCATTCGTAGACGTTCCGGGTTTTGATCAAACAGTACCGCATCTCTCCGCACTTGGTGCAAATAAATCCCCTCGGCCAGCGAACGGCAAACAAATGGTTGCGACAAGACTGCTCGTCCGGAAACAACGCCATAAACTTACGAATGGACGCCATTTTTTCCTCCTTGCTCCGGTGGGAACGGGTGTTCTTTTCTTTATTTTAACGAACATTTGTTCCTGTTTCAAGATGTTTTTTTAATTAAATCAGAAAAAAATTTCCTTATATTTGCTTTTGTTGCGTGCAATGTGTCTCGAATTTGGCTTACCTGAGTAAATGGCAGATAGAAGAGGCGGGAATCGGAGGGGGTTTGGTGAGAGGGGAGCAACGGGTGTTCAGAGAGGAGTACACGAGATGAGATAAAGAGAAGGCCAGGAAGGGGAGCGGTGTAGAGGAGGAATAAGGAGAGGAGTGGAGGAGAGATTTGAGGGAAGAGTGCAGGAGATGAGATTAAGGGAGGGGGCCGGAGAAGGTAAGATGAGAGGTGTGGAAGAGTTCTGAGGGGGGAAGAGATGAGATTGAATGGAGGCGCAGGGAGCGCGGGAAACGGTTTGGTGAGAGCAGGGAGAGAGGAGTTCGGAGAAAGGGCAAGGGATGAGATTAGGGGAGGGTCAGGAGAATGTAAGGTGAGAAGTGTGGGAGAGAAGTTCGGAGAGGGGCAAGAGATGAGATTGAAGGGAGGTGTAGGGGAGCGCAGGAGAGGGATTGGTGTGGGAAGGAGTTCGGAGAGGGGGCAAGAGATGAGATTGAGAAGGGGGCAGGTGCGGATTTCGGGTATCTGCAGATCACTCAGGTGAGGCGAAAAGGAGAGACATTGAATTTGCACCGAAGCAAGGACGCTAGAAACTTCATAAATATGCTGAGGAAGCTCCGGATAGGTAATAGGAGGCAGACCCAGGCTGAGGCTGGGGGCGAGGTCGAGGCCAAGACCGAAGTTCTACCCTCTCGCACTCTCGCATAGTTTGGAAGCATCGGTTGATAGCGGAGAGCCGAGAGTTCGACGTGACGAAGCACGACCGGGCGGAGGTGGACGAGTGAGAAAAATGGCATACGGACGGAGAGGCCGGGCGCGCGCGGGGGAAGTTTCTTGGACGGTTATCGGCGTGGCATATGGATTGGGGGTTATAATCGCGATCTTAATGTGGGCGTCGATTCATAGCGGTGCCGGCAGTGCGATGGGACAAGCTTTTCAACAAGTGGAGGAAAGTAGGGCGGTAGAGAAGGGAGAGGTCAAAGGGCAGGCAGTAGAAAAGGTAGGGGGAGAAGCAGAAGCAGAAGCAGAAGCAAAAGCAGAAGGAGAAGGTTCGGCTGTAGAGAAAGGGGAGGCCCAGAGTCGGGAAAAGACGGGAAGTGGGGCTGACGGGACTGGCGGAAATAGCGGGGCTGGGGGCGCTGGCGGTGCTTTCGTTCTCGATCGGAAAGGCGAGGAGGGGCGGCGGGAGGCGTTGCCTAGTATCTCTGTATTTTTGACGGAGGAGGGAAAGGTAGAGACTGTGCCGCTCGAGACGTATGTAGAGGGAGTGGTGGCGGCGGAGATGCCGCTGATGTTCCGTTCGGCAGCGCTTGAAGCACAGGCGGTAGCGGCGCGGACGTATGCGATTCGTAGGCTGTGGCTGGGCGAGCATGCGGGAAGCGACGCAAAGGAAGCGGATGTGACGGATACCCAGGAGCATCAGGCTTATTTGTCCTTGACGGAGATGAAGCGGTTGAAGGAGGACGACAGAGAGGGATGGGAGAAGGTTCGGGACGCCGTGGCCGCTACGAAAGGCCGAATTCTCGTATACGAGGGCGAGCCGATTGAAGCCCTTTTCTTCTCGACAAGCAACGGGTATACGGAAAATTCGGAGGATGTGTTTTCGGTCAGCCGGCCGTACTTGAGGTCTGTGGAGAGTCCATGGGATCAAGCGATTTCCGATAGAGCAAAACAGACGGTGGAGATGGAGCTGACTGAGTTTTACGAGCTGCTGGGGGTAAAAACGGCTCCGGCGGCAGGAGGGGCTTTATCGACGGATCTTATTCGGGTGTTGGAACGGACGGCGGGACGAAGGGTGAAAACGCTGTTGGCCGGGGATAAGCGGCTTAAAGGGACGGAGGTTAGGCAGCTGCTAGGGTTGCGCTCGGCTTCCTTCGAATGGAAGGCAGAGCGCGGCATGGCGGTGCTGACCGTCTATGGATACGGTCACGGCGTAGGAATGAGCCAGTGGGGAGCGGAAGGGATGGCGCGGGCCGGGGATGACGCATCGCATATTCTGGCACACTATTATAAAGGGGCCAAGCTAGCAAGCTTCTAAGCTTGCGATTGCGGCCAGTAAACGTCTATAGACAAGGTAGAGCTCTAAAAATTGTAATCTTCCAAAGAAATCAGGTATAAAACTTCTTCACCTGGTAACAATGGCTTACTGAGGTGATGATAATCATGAATGAAGGAAACAAAACGCCACGCAAAATCGAAGAATCCCACAAGTCGATTGCGGGCACGTCTCCAGCTGTCAGGCCTACCGGATGGAAGAAATTTCTCTCCAAGCGCTGGGTTTTCCCTGCAGCGTACATGGCCGCGGCAGCAATTATCGTAACGATTCTCTGGCTGAACACGGGCAAGGATCAGCAAGATCCAGCCATTCCCGGTCAAGCAGAAGTCGCGAGCGAAGCCGCCACTAGCGGTCAGGAAAGTCCGGAAGCGTCAGCCGTTCTCGCAAATGGAGAATCGCTTCGCTGGCCGGTAGAGAAGATCGAAGACATGACTACGCTGATGCCTTTCTATGATGCTGCGGCATCCGAGGAAGAGCGCGTAGCCGCCATGGTCGAGTACCAGAACACGTTCACGCCGCATATGGCGACCGACTTGTCCCGTCAAGACGGAGAGTCGTTCGATGTTCTGGCGGCATTGAGCGGTACGGTCAAAGTCGCTTCCCAATCGCCGACCAACGGCTATGAGGTGCAAATCGAGCACCCGAACGGGTTGGTGACCGTCTATCAAAGCCTCACGGATCTGAAAGTGAAAGCCGGAGACGAAGTTGAGCAAGGAGATGCCATCGGAGCGGCGGGCCACAGCGAGCTTGAGCCGGGCGAGGGCGCTCACGTTCACTTCGAAGTTCGGGAGAACGGCGTATCCGTCAACCCGAATGCGTTGATCAAGTCGGAGAAATAATCGCGCAGCAAAAATGCTAGACTGAAGTAGGAATGGCTATAGGCGGAGGATTGAGATTGGCGCAAGCCGGTCTTGATCCTCTGTTTGTTTTTGCGGGAAGAGTTCTCGACAAGAAACGGGCGGATATGTGATAATTTTGCAATAGCGAGAGGGTAGAGAAACGATGGCAGAAATCCGATGATTCGAAGGGGAGTACAAGGATGAGGATCGTGGCTACCGCGGAACTGAAACCTGGCGACGTGCTGGAGAAAGCGGTGTTGAACCATAGCGGCATCGTTATGCTGGAGGCGGGCTCCGTGCTTACGGAGCATTATATCGAGAGGCTGAAGGCGCTCAGAATCAAATACGTGCATTTATCCAACGGGTCCGGCCAAACCGGCGGGGAGCTAGGCAGGAAGCGCGGCGAAGCCGTGATTGCAGCGTGGGAACGTCCCGACATCGCGGCAATGAAAAATGACGACAGGCCCCGCAAGGAAGCGGGGAGGATCATCGGCGAGTTCGTAAACCGCGGTTTGATGATGGAGCAGATCGTCCTGCCGTTCCCGGAGGCGAATTTTCGTCAGACCTTTCGCGATATCGTTCTGGAGATTTCGCGGCAGCCTGCGCTTGCGGAGGAATTGGGCATTCTGCTGCAGACGGATCGGATCTTATTCGAGCATGCATTAAACGTGACGTTATGCTCGAGCATTATGGGAATCTCGCGCGGGTTGGACAAGTCGCAGATGTACGAGCTGGCGACGGGCGCATTGTTTTGCGATATCGGCATGACGAGGCTGCCCGTGGATTTTACTAAAGTGAATCGGAAATTAAACGAGTCGGAGCAGCAGATTTTGCGTCAGCACACGAGCGAAGGCTACCGGGTATTGAAGGGGATGAAGGAGATTCCTTCGCTTTCCGCGCAGTGCGCCCTGCTGCATCACGAACGTTATCGCGGCTCGGGTTACCCGCTCGGCATGATGAACGATAAAATTCCGGAATATGCGCAGATCGTTGCAATCGCGGACGTGTATAACGCATTGGGCTCTCCGCGGCATCACCGGAACGCTTATGGACCGGCGGAGGCGATTGAATATTTGTCGGCTTCGGGCAATTACGATTTCGATTGGGAGCTGATCCGCTCGTTCCTCAGTCATGTCATTATCTATCCGGTCTCGACCAGGGTGAAGCTGAGCAGCGGGCAGCTTGCGACGGTTGTGGAGACGTCCGGCCGCCCGATTCAAAGACCGCAAGTCCAAGTGTTCCGCGAGAGCGACGGAAGGGACATCATTGTTCCCTATACGTTGGAGTTGCAGTCCCATACGAATGTCGTAATTGTTGGCAAAGCTGACAATTAACCATACCTACATGTCCCAAAGACGGAGAGGGGAAGTCCCCCTTCGTCTTTTTTTATAGGGCTAAAGATTCAGCTTTTCGGCCGTCAGACCCATATTTTCCGTCAAAAAAGGGACTTTCCTAGCCTGTCAGGCTTGGCAATCTAGAATAAGTGACCGCGCCCCTCATATACTGTACCAATCTATTTCAGCAGGGAGGCGGGAGCGTGCACGATTATATCAAGGAACGCACGATCAAGATTGGCCGCTGCATTGTGGAGACGCGCAATACGGTTCGTACGATTGCCAAGGAATTCGGCGTCTCCAAAAGCACGGTGCATAAAGACCTGACAGAGCGGCTGCCGGAGATCAACCCGGATTTGGCTGACCAGGTCAAGCACATCCTTGAGTATCATAAGTCGATCCGGCACCTTAGAGGAGGAGAAGCGACTAAAATCAAGTACAAGAAGACGACCGTCAAGAAACGGGAGGTTATGACAGCCGGAAAAGCATAATTTTGCTAATGATGTCGAATGAAAAGAAGGATTTGCCGCGCATGCATCGAATATTATACTATTACAATATCGACACTCCATTTTGGCGAGGGATAAAAGACGCATGTTTAGCAAAGACATCGGCATCGACCTGGGTACGGCGAACGTATCCATTCATGTAAAAGGCAGGGGAGTCGTGCTCGACGAGCCTTCCGTGGTTGCGCTGGAAACCGATACGCGCAAGGTAGTAGCGGTGGGAGAAGAAGCCCATCGGATGGTTGGACGTACACCGGGAAATATCGTTGCTATTCGGCCTCTTAAGGATGGCGTCATTGCCGACTTCGAAGTGACGGATATGATGCTGAAGGCGTTTATCCAACGGGTCGGAGGAAAAAATTGGTACAGCAGGCCCCGCATTCTGATCTGCGCCCCTACGAACATTACGTCGGTGGAGCAGAAGGCGATTCGGGAAGCGGCAGAGAGAAGCGGCGCTAAAGAAGTGTTCCTCGAAGAGGAAGCGAAGGCGGCCGCGATCGGAGCGGGGATGGATATTTTCCAGCCCAGCGGCAATATGGTAGTCGACATAGGCGGAGGTACGACGGATGTCGCTGTTCTATCCATGGGCGACGTCGTAACCGCCTCTTCTCTTAAAGTCGCGGGGGACAAGTTCGACGCCGCGATTATGAGATACATAAAGAACAAGTATAAGCTGTTGATCGGCGAACGGACGAGCGAGGATATCAAGATCAAGATCGGCACCGTGTATATGAACGGCCGCCGGGAAGAGATGGATATCCGCGGCAGGGATATGGTATCCGGTCTGCCGCTCACCGTTACGATCTATTCGGACGAGGTTCGAGAAGCGCTGTGGGAGCCGATCATGTCGATTGTCGCATCGACCAAAACGGTGCTGGAGCGTACGCCTCCGGAGCTGTCCGCGGACATTATCGACCGCGGAGTCATTCTGACCGGAGGCGGCGCGCTGCTGGACGGACTGGACGCGCTGCTCGCGGAGGAGATCAAGGTTCCGGTGCTGATCGCGGAGGAGCCCAAGCATTGCGTCGTGAAGGGCACCGGAATTATGCTCGATCATTTGGATAAGATGACCCGCAGGCTAGGGTAAGCTTAAGAGCGCCCTGGAGGATGCAAGCAACCGGATCCAGCATACGCAAGGAGGACAGGCTCCATGTTAAGAGGGCTCTATACGGCCGCATCGGGAATGATCGCCCAGCAACGGCGGCACGACGTGATCACGAACAACATTGCAAATATCAATACGGTCGGCTTCAAGGGCGGCAATGCGGTCAATCGCACGTTTCCGGAAGCGCTCGTCTACGCGATGGGCGGATCGGACCCGTCTGCTAACAAGGTAGGCAAAATGAGCATGGGCGTATTCTCCGAGGAGAATCTGCTGAGCATGGCGCAGGGCGACCTTAAGGAAACCTACCGGAATCAGGATTTGGCGCTCGTATCGGATATTTTTGTGGACGGCGTCAACTTCGACGCATCCGGCAAGTCCGTGGACGCGAACGGGCAAATTACGTATCAGCCTCAGGCGTTCTTCGCCGTGAACGTTGCGGGACAGGAGCGCTATACGCGCGACGGCAGCTTTAAGACTACGCAGGACGGCACGTTGGTCACATCGGACGGGTACCCGGTAACGGGAGCGGACGGACAGCCGATCGTTTTGGGACAGTCGTGGGAGAATATCGCCGTAACGGCGGACGGGCGGCTCGTAAATGCCGAGACTCGCGGGGCGCTTCCGGGCAATCCGCAGCTTCGCATTATGCGTGTGGACAATCCGAATCTGCTCGTTCGCGAAGGCGACGGCCGCTTCCGTTATGCAGGTGAAGCGAACGGCCTGCGTCAGATGGAAGCGGGGGACCAAGTCGAGGTGCGGCAAGGCTTCCTGGAACGCTCCAACGTGGACACGACGCAGGCCGCTATCGATCTGATGGCCGCCCTTCGAGCGTACGAGGCGAATCAGAAGGTCATTCAGACATATGACCGCAGCTTGGACAAAGCCGTTAACGAAATTGGCAGAGTGTAGGAGGAGCAAGCTGAATGAACACTTCCATGATTACCGCATCCGTATCGATGGGGTCGCTGCAGCAGAAGCTGGACATGCTCGCCGACAACTTCGCCAACGTCAATACGGCTGGCTACAAACGCAAGACGGCCGTATTCGAGGACATTTTGACGAGCGTCAATAACCAGTTGAACGATTTCAACCAGCCGGGAAGAAAATCTCCGCTCGGTCTCGTCGAAGGCTGGGGAACGCGGCTGATGCAAATCCATACGGATATGACCCAAGGCTCCCTTCTGGAAACCGGCATCATGACGGACGTTGCGATCGAGGGCAACGGTTTGTTCGAGGTTCAGACCGTTGACGGGGCTCGCGCTTTTACGCGGCACGGCCCGTTCCAACTGCTTCCCGACGGGCAGGACCAGCGGGTTCTGGTGACGAATACCGGCCAGCAGGTTATCGGAGCCGGGAATCAACCGGTTCGCGTGCCGAACGGTTACGATCTGCAGATCGCCGCTGACGGAACTTTGACGGCCGTTGCCGCCGACGGCATCGCGTCGGTCGGACTGGGCCGGCTGAAAGTGGTTGAGCTCACTAACGCCGAGCTGCTTCGGACGCTGGCCGACAATCTGTACGGCATTCCGGACGGAGTCGATCCAAACGGCGTCGTTCGGGAGCCCGGCGATATCAACGCGGCCGGCATTGCGGTTCGCCAAGGCTTCATAGAGCAATCCAACGTGAATATGGCGGACGAGATGAGCGATTTAATGATGGTGCAACGCGCGTACCAGCTTAGCGCCAGGGCGTTGTCCTCCAGCGAACAGATGATGGGGATGGCAAACAACCTGCGCGCTTAATGCGAAGCGGATTGAAAGCGGCCAGACAGCCGCGCCGTTGCTCGTCGAAGGAGACGACATTTCATGAAAGCACCTTCCCGTTCAAACGGCAAGAGCAAACCTTCCTTTGGCAGGATAATTGCCCGGGTCGTTTGGATGAGCATAAAGTTATTGATTATACCGGTTCTATGCGTTGCCGCGCTTATCGTCGGACTCGCAATCGGATTTTCCGTCCTTGGGGATAAGCCTGTATCGGAAGTATTCGACATTAAAACCTGGAAGCATATGTATGATCTCGTGTTCGCGGAAGGCGGCTGACGCGAGTCTGCGCTTTGCAACCGGGACTGCAGCTCCCCGGCTATAGCTCGGGGAGTTTTCATTTGTAGAGGTGAGCGTTATAATGATGGGGAACTTGAGAGAGACGGGAGGAACGCGGGAATGAACGTGCCAAATCTGCTTACGATGTCCCGCTTCGTGCTAATTCCCGTTTTTTTGGTGCTGTACTTCGAAGGCTGTGCGCTTGCGGCGCTGCTCACGCTGTTGCTGGCCGGATTTACCGATTTTCTCGACGGCTATCTCGCCCGAAAGAACGGACAAGTTACCGTCACGGGCAGCATGCTGGACCCGTTGGCCGACAAGTTGATGATGCTGTCCGTCATTCTCTCGCTGCTGATTAAGAGCGTGCTTCCTTTAAGCGCTTTTATCGCGATGGCTTTCCGGGAGCTGGGGATGATCGTCGGCTCGGCTGTTTTTTATTTCCGCGGTTTTAAGACGGTTCCGGCAAATGGAGTAGGCAAGGCGACAACGATTATTTACTATCTTGCGATTACGCTGCTGATGCTAGAGCTGCCGGGAGGCGTCCCGGTACTGTGGGGAGGAATTGCGCTGTCGTTCATCGCTTCGTTCATTTATTTTATGAAATTCAGAAAAATAAACGGAGTGTCCTGAGGCGTGCGCAAGAAAACCAAGAAACCCGCCGTCGGATTGGACATCGCCAAGCGACAGCGGGCAGCCTATATCAACCTCGGCTGCTGCAGCTCGCCGGAGGGATGCCTGTATTATTCGCCGTCAGGCGAAGGCTTATGCGTAAGAAACTCGAATATTCAGGAGGAATAGCCCATGCTCGATATCGTACAAATTCAGGAATTGATTCCGCATCGCCCGCCTTTTCTGCTCGTTGACCGGATTTTGGAGCTTGAGCCGGGCAAGAGAGCGGTCGGTCTCAAAAACGTGACGATGAACGAACCGTATTTTGTCGGGCATTTTCCGGGTTATCCGGTTATGCCGGGAGTGTTGATCGTCGAAGCGCTGGCTCAAGTCGGTACGGTGGCTATGCTGGCTTTGGAGGAGAACCGGGGCAAGCTGGGCTTTTTCGCCGGCATCGACGGATTCCGTTTCCGCGAGCAGGTTAAGCCGGGAGATACGCTGACGCTGGAGCTGGAAGTAACGCGCCTGAAAGGGCCGATCGGCAAAGGACGCGGCGTCGCTCGCGTAGGCGACAAAGTCGTGGCCGAGGGAGAGCTGATGTTCGCGCTGTCCGATCCGTCTAAAGGCTAATAATAGAAAGGGTGGGGTATGATGTCCGCAATTAATCCATTGGAATTATATGAGGGATGGTTAAAAGACGTCAACATCGATGAGCAGACGAAAGAGGAGCTCAGAGGCATTGCCGGACAAGCCGGGGAAATCGAGGATCGTTTCTACCGGGAGCTGGAATTCGGCACCGGCGGGCTGCGCGGCGTTATGGGAGCCGGAACGAACCGGATGAATCGTTACGTGATCGGCAAGGCGACGCAAGGCTTCGCGAACTTCCTGCTCGGACAATCCTCGTCCCCTTCGGTCGTCATTGCGCACGACTCTCGTCGCAATTCCGATGTCTTCTCGTTGGAAGCGGCATGCGTACTGGCGGCCAACGGAATTCGTACTTATTTGTTTCGTTCCTTGCGTCCGACTCCGCAGCTGTCGTTTGCGGTCCGCGATCTTGGCGCGACGGGCGGCGTAGTCGTCACGGCCAGTCATAACCCGCCGGAATATAACGGATATAAAGTATACGGCGCGGACGGCGGTCAGTTGATTCCCGATCAAGCGGAACAGGTGATTGGCGAGATTCGGGCGATCGCTTCGTTCGATCAGGTGAAGAGATTGTCCCGCGAGGAAGCAGAGGCGCAAGGGCTGCTCGTCTGGCTGGACGATGCGGCGGATCAGCGTTTTGTGGATGCGGTGGCGGCGCAGGTCGTGCAGCCTGAGCTAATTCGCGGCGGAGCCGGAGCGGAGCTGGGCATTGTGTTCACGCCGCTGCACGGCGCGGGCAACGTGCCGATTCAGCGCGTACTGGCGCAGACCGGCTTCACCAAGGTAAGCGTCGTGCGCGAGCAGGAGCAGCCGGACGGCATGTTCCCGACGGTCAAATCGCCGAACCCGGAAGAGCAGGAGGCTTTTACGCTGGCGATTAAGCTGGCGGGAGAGGTCGGAGCCGATCTCATTATCGGTACGGACCCGGATTGCGACCGGATGGGCGCAGTCGTGAAGAACGACAAAGGCGAATTTGTCGTGCTAACGGGCAATCAGTCAGGCGCACTTATGGTTCATTATTTATTGTCTGTTTTGAAAGCTAAGGACAAGCTACCTGCAAACGGCGCGGTCATCAAGACGATTGTGACGAGCGAGATGGGGGCCGACATTGCCGCTTCTTACGGCTGTAAGGTGTTCAGTACGCTGACGGGCTTCAAATATATTGGAGAGCTGATGACGAAGTTCGAAAAGGACGGCTCTCATGAGTTTCTTTTCGGATACGAGGAAAGCTATGGATACTTAACGGGAACTTACGCGCGGGACAAGGATGCGGTAGTCGCTTCCTTGTTGATTAGCGAGGCGGCCGCTTATTATAAGTCCCAAGGTAAGACGCTGTACGACGTGCTGCTGGAGCTGTACGCGCAATACGGTACGTATTTGGAGAAGCTGGAGTCGCGCACGCTTAAAGGCAAGGACGGCGTGGAGAAGATCGGCGCGATCATGAACGACTGGCGCAACGCTCCTCCGCAGGAGATTGCGGGCGTTCGCGTATCGCAGATGCTCGATTACTCGCAGGGCCTCGACGGACTGCCGGCCGAGAACGTGCTGAAGTTCCTGCTGGAGGACAATTCGTGGTTCTGCCTTCGTCCTTCGGGCACGGAGCCGAAGATCAAAGTTTATTTTGCGGTTCGCGGTCAGGGCCTCGGGGAAGCTTCCGCTTCTCTTCAGAAGCTGGCGGCTTCCGTGATGGCGCGCGTCGACTCGTTAGGATAGATCAAAAGTGGATTTTTTGAATTACCGTTCAGATGAAAGTTCAAAAAGTCCGGTTTTCAGCACCGAGAAGGTTGAACGAAACTAGGAACTGAGGAACGGAGTGTAGGCGAACCTACATGAGTACCGGAAGGTCCGGTTGAGTTCAAGATTCGACGTCGAATAGGCTCCTCGGAAATACATCGTGATCAAAAGTGGATTTTTTGAATTACCTTTAAGGAGTGACTGTTGTGCCTCAGTGGGTGAATAGATTGAATACAATAATGGCGAAATGGCTCTGGTGGGTCGTGCTGCTCGGCGTTATAGCGTCGCTGCCGGTCGTCTACGCAAGGGAGCAGACTGAGCAGTCCGCCAATGAGGTCGCAATCGTCATGGATTATCGTGACTTGCTGCAAGTTTCGAATACGCAAGTCGATCCTCGGCGTTTTGTGGAGGAACAGATTGGACTGCTGAAGGATGCCGGAGTCAACGGAATGGTCGTGTTCGAGAGCACGCTGGAGGAGCTGAGCTGGGCGGGCGAGGTGAATGTATACAACGCTACGCAAGCCGCGCTGCTCGAAGGTCGCGTCTCGCCTCCTGATGACAATGGCACGTACGTCGTGTTTAACCGTCCGGAGCATGAAGCGACGTTCCGTCCGATCATTGAGTGGGCGTTCCGGCACCATGGGGCGGAAGTGACAAGTTGGTCCGTTAAGGGACAAGCCGGCGTGCGTATAAGCATGGGCTACGATGATGCAATCCTGCGGCCGATGCAGCCGAATCCGCTTGCGATCAAGTCGCTGAGCGAAGCCGGCTTCCTCGTTATTCCGAGGCTGTCCGACCGTTTTGACCCGTTCGATCAGACGGAAGTGGCCAGATGGCTCGATAGCTATCAAGAGCTTGGAATCGACCGTATCGTATTCGACGGCGAGGCCGTTACCGGGTTTGCGGATGACGACGAGAAACACAAGGGCATTACGTTTTTCGCCGGAGAACTGAAGGAACATGGAATCGGAGTGGCTATTTTCGAAAACTTGCGCATCCCGCAGAAAGGGATGTCCAAGCTGGCCAATCTGCTCGGTTACAATGCGATTCGCGCGCATTCCGTCAGCGAGGCGGAAATGTCGGTGATCAAAAAGCCCGTGCTGGAAGACAGGCTCGTGCTGGCAGTTAAGGATCGCAACATTCGTTTGCTCTATCTAAACGCGATTACAGTTCGCGATTCAACCAAAGGGCAAGTCACGCATCCGCTGCAAAATATCGTGGACGTGCTGAAAGGCGAGAAAGACGATGACGGCAATACGGTCAGCGTCGGCGTCGTGAAGCAATTGCACGATTTCGGCTTCGAGATCGGATCGCCGAAGGCGTTCCAGATTGAGCATGCTCCTGCCGAAATGGCGCTGCGCGGAGTTGCAATGCTCGGCGCAATTGCGCTTGTAGCGCTGACGATCGGTCTGTTCCTGCCGTCGCTGCTCGTTCCTTCTCTGGTCGCGGGGGCGGTCGGAGGAGCAGGACTGTATGTGCTTAGCTCGACGTTGATGGTGCAGGCGCTAGCTTTGATGGCGGGGATTGCCGCTCCGACGGCGGCTGTCGTCCTGCTCGTCAAGCGCATTCGAGTGCTCCGCGACAGCGGGGAGGATCGGAAGATGTCGTCGCTGCACAGACTGGGCGGAGCGCTGCTGCTATTCGTCAGAACGACGATTTTGTCGTTGGCGGCTGTGCCTTTCGTTGTCGCGCTGCTCAACCATATCTCCTACAGTCTGGTGCTGCAGCAATTCCGCGGCGTTAGCGCGCTGCATCTTGTGCCTATCGGACTTGTGGCGCTGTACGTGTTCTTGTACGGCTCCGGCAATACGGTAATCGGCAATGCCAGGAAGATTCTGTCTATGCCGCTCACGGTGCTGTGGATCGCAGGCGTAGGCGTACTTGCTGTGGTGGGCTATTACTATTTGTCCCGTACGGGCAATAGCGGACAGGTGACGGGCATCGAGAAGGAATTCCGCTCGCTGATGGAAAATACGTTTGGCGTGCGACCGCGGATCAAGGAGTTTATGTTCGGTCATCCGCTGTTCTTTGCCGGCATTTTTATCGCGCTTCGCTATCGTTGGGGCATGGTGCTGCTGGTCGTAGGCACGATCGCGCAGTTGTCGATGGTGGATACGTTCGCTCATATTCATACGCCGCTGCTGTTATCGTTTATTCGCGTGCTGCTCGGACTGGGAATCGGCCTGCTGCTGGGATTCGTAGCAATTGCAGTGTGGCAGGTGCTGGAACGTTTATGGCAGCGTTGGGGTAAAAAGGTATTAGGAGATGCAGGGCAATAGTCCATGTGCAGCCCTGTGGCGATATTGAAAAGGAAGAGGGGCCCGAGTCTAATCGGGCTCCTCTTGTCGTAAGAAGTCGGCTAAATTTAAGCTCTGTGAGAAAAATGAAAATTTTTTTGTGGAAATGGGCTGCGGGTATGGTGTAACGTTACTGTATAAGTAGGGTGCAAGATACAGTAAGGCACAAGAGGAGTGCTGCATTAGATAAGTAAGGTGCCGGCGAGTAAAGCGAAGATTAGTACAGAACAAGATAAGTAAAGGCGGCAGTTAAGTAAAAGAAATCGAGTATGTCGGGGCATTGGAGCAAGAAACGGTTTAACGTAGAAATGCGTGATGTAGGAAACGGCGCTTTAGCGAATCCTACGGGTATCTATAGAGAGATAAGGAAGCGACGGAGGCGGAGGGCAATCGGACAGGAGAAGAAAATGTATCGTCTTGTGCTGTCGGGGTATTACGGGTTTAAGAACAGCGGTGACGAGGCGGTGCTTAAAAGCATTCTGACCGCGCTGGAGGAGGCTGCGGACGCGGCTGGAGTAAGAGTGGAGCCAATCGTGCTGTCGGGGGACCCGGAATGGACAAGCCGGCAGTACGGCATCGAAGCCGTTCCGCGAATGAAGCTGGCCGAGGTCCGACGGGCGCTTAAGGGGAGCGACGGGCTGATCAGCGGCGGAGGGAGTTTGCTGCAGGATGCAACTGGCATGGGCTCCATTCCGTATTATTTAGGGATTATGGAGATGGCCCGCTGGTGCGGCAAGCCGACGTTTGTGTTTGCGCAGGGCATCGGGCCCGTGAATCGGGCGATGTTCAAGCCGTTTATTGCGCGAGCGTTCAAGCGCGCGCAATACGTGTCTGTGCGGGACGAGGAGTCGGCCGCGCTGTTGCGCGGCTATGGCGTGCCCGCGTCCCGCGTGGCGGTTGTGCCCGACCCGGTGATGGGCTTGCCGCCGGGAGGGCTTGGCGCCGACGAGATGGGCGGCGCCGATGTTGTGGACACGCTGCCCGTGGTGGGCGTGTCCGTCAGGTTTTGGCGCAGCGACCGCGCGGACCTGGATCGCGCGGCTGCGGCGCTTGAAGCGCTGGCCGCGCACGGCGTGCGGGCGCGGCTGCGCTTTTTGCCGTTCCATCGCGGCGCGGACGAGGATTCGTCCCGCTACGTGATGGAACGGCTGGCGCGCACGGGGGCATACTCCGAGCGGGAGCTCGAGTTGGCCCCGGCGCACGACGACCCGCAGCAGATGCTGCGGGAGGTGGGCCGATGCGCGCTGCTCATCGGAATGCGGCTGCATTCGCTGATTTATGCGGCGAATCGGGAGGTGCCGCTGCTCGGCATTTCGTACGATCCGAAGATCGATCAATTTCTGCAGCGTCTGGGCGAGAAAGCGATCGGGACGACGGAATCGCTCGACGCTCAAGCTACAGCCGAGAGGGCAGCAGCGCTGTTGCGCGATCCGGAGGCGTGGAAAAGCGAAAAAATGAGCTCGATCAAACGGCTTAAGGAAGAAGCTGCCAAACCCGCGCAACAAATTATCGCTTTCATACGTAAATAATATGTAGGCTAACGTCGATTCGGGGGACAACGAGTCCTGAGAGATGAGACGACAGTCTGATCAGTTGGAGTTGACCTTTAATGAATGCGAAGACGAAGGCGTTTGCTACGGTTTCCTTGTACGGCGTACCCTTCTCAAAAATGAATATGCAAGAGACGGTCAATTATTTGGCAAATGCGATTGAGACGAAGACGCCTCATCGAGTCATTACCGGCAACCCGATCATGCTGATGGTCGGATTGGAAAATGCCGACTTCCATCGGACGCTCGCTACGGCGGATCTCGTCGTTCCCGATGGCTCCGGAGTCGTCTGGGCTGCCCGCAGGCTGAATGAGCCGGTTAAGGAGCGGGTACCCGGCTATGATCTGATGCACGAGCTTCTGAAGGAAGGGAGCGTGCGCAGTTGGAGCGCCTATCTGCTGGGAGCAACGAAGGAAGTGATCGAAGCGGCGAAGGAGAAGCTGAGTTTGCAGTTTCCCGGGGTGCGTTTCGTGGGTTGCCGAGATGGGTATTTCAAGGATGATGAGGATGAAGAGGTCGTGGCCGCGATTCGCGAGGCGAATCCGGACATGCTGTTCGTCGCCCGGTCCACGATGAATCAGGAGCCGTGGATCGAAAAGTATCAGGCTCAGCTGGGAGTACCTGTCGTTATGGGAGTTGGGGGCAGCTTCGACGTGGTGTCGGGCAAGCTCAAGCGAGCGCCGCTCATTTTCCGCAAGGCGGGGATGGAATGGTTGTATCGTCTGCTGCAGGAGCCTTCGCGGTTCGGGAGGATGCTGGTGCTGCCTCGATTTGCGCTTAAAGTGATTAAAGACGGAGATAAAGTCCTAAAAGCGGGCAATCCGCGATGAAAGCATTCGTGAAAATCGCTTAATTCATGAAAAACGGCTGAAAACGACGAATTGACCACCTTGTTGAATTTCTTGTGGCCGGAGTATAATTCATTTCGGTACAGAAAAAAAGGGAGTTGTGGATATTGTCCGGTTGGATGCTAGGAATCGCACTTATTTCATTCGTTGCGGCAATGATTTTAGCATTGGTATTGACGCCGCTAGTCAAGAAGCTGGCTTACCGCGTCGGAGCAATCGACGAGCCGAATCATCGCAAGGTCCATACTAGAACGATGCCTCGCCTTGGAGGCGTAGGGATTTACGCAGCTTTTACGATCGGTTTGCTCTGTATCCTGCCTTGGGTGCCGGACGGTTACCTGAGTGCATACGACCGCAATCTCATTAGCGCGCTGCTCGTTGGCGGCACATTGATCGTGCTGCTGGGCGCGCTCGACGATAAATACGACTTAAACGCCAAGCTGAAGCTGCTCGTGCAGATCGGCGCGGCTTGCATCGTTGTGTTCGGCTTCGGAGTTAAGATCAACCTGTTGAACATTCCGTTCGGTTCGGCGATGCAGCCGCTCGGCGAATGGTTCAGCGTGGCTTTGACGATTGTCTGGATTGTGGGCGTCACGAACGCAATCAACCTGATTGACGGCCTGGATGGGCTAGCCGCCGGAGTATCGGGCATCGCCATCGCCACGATTCTCGTGATGGGCATTATTATGAGCAACGAAGCGGTTATTCTGCTGGGGGCGCTGCTGCTTGGCAGCATCGGGGGCTTCTTGTTCTTCAACTTCCACCCGGCGAAAATTTTCATGGGCGATTCCGGTGCGTTGTTCCTCGGCTTTGCGCTGGCGACGCTGTCGATGCTCGGGTTTAAGCAGATTACAGTCGTGTCGTTCGTAACGCCTCTGCTGATCATCGGCGTGCCGCTGTCGGATACGTTCTTCGCCATCATTCGGCGCTGGCGGAAGGGCAAGCCGATTTTCGAAGCGGATAAAGGACACCTGCACCACTGTCTGCAGCAGCTCGGCTTCAGCCACCGCAAAACCGTTCTGATCATCTACGCAATCGCGGCGTTTTTCGGTACGTGTGCGGTCGTTCAATCGTCCGTCACCAATACAGGACTGGGCAACTGGATTACGTTTATCGTTATCTGTGCGCTTGTGTTCCTGCTGCAGATTGGTGCGGAACTGATCGGCATTGTCGACAAAACCCGCCGTCCGGTTCTGGATTTTCTCGCGAGGATTCGGATGAAGCCTCAGACGGGGTCGCGGAAATAAAATATCGTTTGGCGTTGAGCTTTTATTCTTCGCCCCGAGATGCTTTCGGCATTTCGGGGCTTTGTTATGTCTTGAGGCTTATTTTAGGAGAAAAAGGCGAAGGATGGCTAAACTTTCAAGGATTCGAGACCGATAAACAGGTATACGGAATGTCTGATCAACTGGCATAGCAATGGGACGGGGCGGTGAATCGAGAGCAGCAATTATCAATCTAGGAGCCAGTACGAGTGTCCAATGTTTAACGAGGAGGAATTTTGAACGTGAAACCAACGATTAATCGCATCATGCAGTGGCTGTTAGTTGCAGCCTTGGTCGTATCGATGCTGCCAATAGCTCCTTCGAAATCGGAGGCGGCCGATCCTATATATTTTCAGTTCCGGGATTTCAGCACATCGGACACTTCTCCAACAGAAGTAAATTCCAATCAGATTGAGATTGCTGGTACGTTTAACTCCGTAACAAGTTTGTCTTATCGCGTTGAGAAAATCGTCAACGGACAAGCAGTTGAAGCTTCGAACAGCTCGACGCAGCCGATCATTACAGGCGGGAACTCCTTCCGTTTTGCCGCCGTAACGATTTATGAAGGCTTGAATCGGATTACAGTTCTAGGTGTTAACCAGGTCGGTAACGTCGTTTCCGGAGTGGCCTACGTCAATTTTTCCAATGTTCCGGTAATTACCGAGGTTAAGCTTACGGATGGCAGACCGTTATCTTCTTCGGCTCCTGTCGTAACTGCCCGTGCCAACGAAGCAATCTCTGTCAATGCTCCTAACGCAACCAATGTAACGATCAATGGCGTAGAGATGTTTGGGGGCTCAGGGACAACGTTCTTGCTAAACAATCTCGGATTAAAACGGGGATATAATAAGCTTGTCATTTTGGCTCGCAATGGAACTAAAACATATGAATTGACTCGTTATTTAGTTTACTTCAACGGCTCATTAACGGCCTACAATGTGAATTGGGCGGGAACGGCCTTGGATGGCGATCCCGTATTCAGCACTGCCCCTAACGGCAATGTTACCTCGAAAGTCATTTTGAAAACGAACGTTTCACCGACCGCGCTTCCTCCGGAGTTCAGAGTAGAACTTGTCGATAGCGCTGGCAATCCGCTGTCTCCTTCGATCGCTAGCGACGCGAGCTATGTTCCGGCTACCGGAGTCGTCGTGGAAGGCGATTTAACAACCTATTCAATCACTACAGATAGCGCACTAAGCCTTGCAGGCTTGTCAAATGGCAAGTACAATTTGAAAATCAGCGATACGAGCGTGAGCGGCGCACCTTTTATTTTAGTTCCGTTTACTTACCGCGACGCAGCTTCGCCGTATATTACGGATATCAAGCAAGCATATGACGTAACGGATCCGGGCGGCACAGGATCTACCATTGCGTTTGCTTCGTCTGCTTCATTCCCGAATAATTCCGCAGTAAGCATCGTTCCTTTATGGATTTTGCTTGACGTTGCCAATCCTACAGGGGTTACGGCAACTGTAACGGCAAAGCAGAACGGAGTTGCAGTTTCGGGAGCGAACTTTGTCTTTAGCACAAGGGTGACGAATTCCGGACTGCCGGCAATAGTGATTAACAAAATGCCGACAGGTACGGTCGAGCTTACGTTCACCGTGACTAACGGCACGTTCTCCGACAGCGTAGTGCGTACAATTGTATTCGTACCTGCGCCTTCGATTCAATTAAGCAACGTGTACAACGGTCAAATTTTTGAGTCTAATGCGTTGCCAATCATTGAGGGTAAAGTCATCAACTTCAACCTGACCGATGCTGCTGAATTAAATAGCGTTTATATGAAGCTCAATGGCCAAAAGTATCAGATTAACACTTCGGGTGTAGGTAAGATCTTCACGGCTGCAGAAACGGTTGGAGGAGTCAATTACAAACCGGGTGATTTCAGATTTGACTCTACTGCAGCGATTACGGGCGGACTTCAGCTTCTTCCGGGCGCTAACGAGCTGATCTTCGAAGGAATCGCCAACGGCGTACCAGTATCGACCAACTTTACGGTTTACTTCTTCTCTAAAGACAATCCGGCAATCAAGAACATTCGGCCTGTTCCGTTCGTCATTGAGCCTTCGTTGGATACGAATGTTCTGGACATTAAACGTAAATTCAATGATATCGAAGTCAAGTTTGCTCCAACAGGCGACAAACAATTCACGACCACGGAGAGATCGCTGGATTTGTTGTTTGACGTTGAGGCGCTTACGAGTGCTGAGATCCAAATCGACGGCAAAAAAGTTGTTACGGCTACCGTTACGGATTCCGGACCGGGTGCGGGAACGATTGAAACATTTGATTCCGAAATCTCCGATACCATCAAGCTTTATATTGAAAACCCGAATAACAATATGGCGGTAACAAGCTACTTAGATCCGGAATATAAATATCGGCTTCGTCTGTCAGAGGTTAAGCTGCCACAGTCGGGCTCTACGAACATCACCATTATTGTACGAAAAGGTACGGTATCCGTATCCGAAACGTACACGATCGTTCGTGATTTGTCTCCGTTTCTGATTTTATCGCCTCAACTGCCGAACGAGAGCGTCATCAACTCGAACTTCCTGAAGGTCAGCATTAAGGCCGAAGGAGCGGATTCGGTTCTGATCGGGAAGAACGCGATGGTTAAAGACACAGGAGATATTTTCAGATACGAACTGAAGGGTCTGAAGGTTGGGAAGAATACGATTAAGTTTACCGTTCAGCAGGGAACTCAGAAAATTAACGGTTCTTTTACCGTGAACTACGCTGGCGACAGTTCTGTAACGGCGCAGTACAAGTCTAAGTTGCCGACCTCCGGCAAGATATCTTTGTTCAAAGGCGAATTGGGGTTGACATTCCCTAAAAACACGTTCTTGAGACAGGCGAACCGGAATCCGGGCCAAGACGTCAAGACAATTAACCTGTTCGATGCTCAAGAGCTCTATTTCGGAATTGCGGATCGTGAAGACGGTCGGACGGTCAAACGTTACAATGCAGTAGGTGAGGTTGATCTTCAGAGCAACCCAATGGATGGTATCCTGGTAGATGTTCCTGTAAGAGCGGAAGCGACAGATCGTCTGATTCCGAAAAATAACTTCACATTTGCATCAAACCTGTTCTGGGTGGATTCGGGATACTTTAAGGGTACGGGATTGGTCAACGATTATCAGTTGGTTGATGCCATGCATCCATATGCGACAACGGATAATGGCGACGATGTGTTCTACCTTCGGTCCTTCTATCCAGACAAGTGGTTAGAACCATCACAACGAGGAACGATCACAATCAAGTATGATTCGAATATCGTAGATGCCATTGCCCGAAATTTGAGCATTTGGCGTTATACGTCACAAGGCTGGGTTAACGTTGGCGGCACGGTAGACACTAAGAAGAAGACTGTAACGGGTTCTTTTGACGGTTTTGGTTATTATGCGGTCATGTCTCTTCGTTACAGCTTTAGTGATATTGTCGGTCATCGATATGCCCGTCTGGCGCTCGAGACGATGTTCTCCCGCGGAATTATGCTCAATAAAGATAACAACTCGTTTGGCGTATATGACAATATAACTCGTGGCGAATTCGCCCAAGTCCTTGTTAAAATGCTGGACATTCCGTTGGAGTATGATCCCAACAACATGACGTTTGATGACGTGATCGCGATCGACTTCCCGGATGCATTGTGGAACTATCGTTACATTGAAACAGCAGTCAAAAAAGGCTTCATACGCGGAAGGTCGCCAAGGCTGTTCTGGCCTAACGATACTTTGACGCGTGAGGATGCTTCTGTGATGATCGCAAGAGCACTGAATTTGGTCAAGGGCAAGGCAGACATGGATAAAGATGCTGTATCACTGCAGAAGTTGTTTACGGATGCGAATACGATCAGCGTGTATTCGGCCAGTGCGGTTCTGGCCATGCAGAAGGCCGGATATATTACTGGGATTCCGAATAATACTCCTGGAGCTAAATTGTCGTATCGCTTCGAACCGAATTCCAATCTGACACGCGCAGATGCGGCGGTTATTGTGGAGCGGATCATGAAAAAGCTTAAGAAGCTATAAGTAGATTTAAGGGAGTCGCCTTGGGCGGCTCCCTCTCCCTCTTTTACACCAAGACGTGCCATGTTGCATGTTGGTTCTATAGGAAAAGATTTGACAATGATTTAAAGCATAGGCCAAGCTATACTAAAGTAGCGATTAAGCGTACATAACGAAACGGTTGATCTGCACAACGCAATAAAAATGTTTGAGGTTTTTGAATTCGACCGCAACTTTTCCGAATCCCATGCGTTTAAAGATGTGGGTCGCAACGAGAGGGACTCAGGAACTAAAACTCGCATCATCTCTATGAATTTGTGCTTTACGCTGGGCAAGCGTCTCATGTATAATGAAGAAAGTGGCATAATTTACCCTGCCCATTTTTTGCCTGTATGGCACTACAATTACTAGGTTTCAAGTTTCTGCGACATGTATCTACTAAAATAGACATGCCGTCAGACATCAATTATAGACAATGCTCTTCTCAAGGAAGGGGGTGAAAACGCCAATGAGAGATTCGAGCTATAATTTTCACACACAAACACAACAGATATTTTCTCGAGGAGGAGAAAAAAAGGTTATGAAGAAAAGTTTATCTATTCTGCTTTCCTTCGCCCTGGTATTCGGCTTGTTCGCATCCATGGCATCTGCAGCCGACACTGAATTGACGGTTGCACAGAAATACCAAGCACTTGTTGATAAAGGCGTACTGAAAGGTAACCCTGACGGCGATGCTCGTCTGGACGCTAACCTGAACCGCGCTGAGTTCGCTACGATCGCTATTGCCATCTCCGGATTGGCTCCAGAGAAGCCTGCTACGGCAACTTTCTCTGATGTTAATTCCAAGCAATGGTGGTATGGCGCAATCGAAGCTGCTGCTAAAGCAGGTTTGGTTGAAGGCTACAACGGCAAATTCGATCCTAAAGCTAACGTAACAGTTGAGCAAGTGATCAAAGTTGCTGTTCAAGCTGCTGATCTGAAGATCGACGAGAAAGCTGAAGCAGTTGAAGGTGCTTCCGCATGGGCTGCTCCTTACATCAAGGCTGCTCTGGACGCTGGTCTGATCGCTACTGGTCTGGACTACAAAGCTGACGCTACTCGCGGCCAAACGATCCTTGTTGGCTACTCGGTTTACGAGAAGCTGAACCAAGTTGAACCTGCTAAGGTTTCTGTAGCTTCTGCTAAAGCTAGCGACTACAACGAAGTAACGGTAACTCTGGACAAAGCTGTTGACACAGAGAAAGCGAAACTGGCTCTTAAGCGCGGAACTGGATCTGTTGCAACTGAGACGAAATGGTCTGAAGACAAGAAATCTGCTACACTGACTTTGACTAGCTCCAAGATCACTGAAGCAGACTACACTGTCACTCTGTCTGGCCTTGATGCAGAGGAAATCGCTACTGCTACAGCTTCTTTCAAAGGTGAAGACGAAAAAGTTGCGAAGCTTGACTTCGTAACAACAAGCGACGAAATCGCGTATACAACTGCTGCACGTGTTAAACTGAGAGCGGAAAACCAATATGGTAAGTTGGCTTCGTTCAACTCCGCTAACTACACTGTTACTGCTGATGCGATCCTCGGTGCTACGCTGACTAAGGATTCTGAAGGTTACTTGGTTGTGAGAATCAACACAGCACAAAATTCTTACAACAAAGGCCTGACACAAATTCCGATTTATGTCTATGCTAACGAAAACCATCTGACTGCGTTCAAATCGTTCAAACTTGGTTTTGAGCCTTTCATCTCCAAAGCTGAACTGAGCGAATTCAAGTATGACAACGGTAAAGCTGCTATCATTGGTAACGGCGATACAGCTACTGCTCAATTGAGTGTATATGACCAATACGGCAATCCTGTTGCAGTAAGTCAAAACCTGAACCCTGTGTTCAACAACAATATCCTGCCATACCTTCAAGATTCCAAAGTCACGGTTGACGACTATGATAGTGACGATGAGTATGAAGTGCGTGTAACGCTTGATAAGAAGACGGACAAAGCTTCTACTCATACTCTGACATTGTTTGTTGGTTCTGCAACTGCAACTGCGAAGTTCGAAGTTGGAACTTCCAAAGTAGCTACCTCCATTGAATTCAATGGCTTTGATGGTACACTTGCAGAGAATGATGCTGATAAATATGTCACTTTCAATGCATTCGATGCTAATGGTGATCAACTGACTGCAGCAGAAATTGCTGATAATGCTAAAAATGATCGCTTTATCTTGAATGGATCTGGTGTAGGCGGTACTGGTGCGAAAATCGTAACGGTTGGCCCTAACAGAGGCAAAATTCATCTTCCGTCTATTACTGCAGTTAAGAATTCGTTTGTATTCTTGAACCTGAGCATTCTTTCTCCGAATGCTAATACTTCTAAACAACTGCAAATCAAGGTAAACCCTGAGCGCAAACCTGCTTCTCTGAAGGTTGCTACTAAGGCTCATGACAAAATGGTTCTGAATGCTGAATCAAAGTTTGTCATTAACATTCTTGACCAGTATGGCGATAAGTACGAAAAAGCACTTCCAGCTAACTATCGTGTTTCGTATGACTTCATCAACGGTTCCGGAACTGGCGCATCTGCAGTTTCTTCGGGAATTACAGTAACTGGTGCTATTCCGGTTGCTGGAACAGGTTCGAGCGTTGCTCAGTCGGTATACTCTACAACGACTGCTAGTATCAACGGCGATCTATTCTTCCAAGCAACAACTGGTTCTACTGGCAGAGCTACTCTTAAAGCTACGTTGGAGGAGAATGATACAACGTGGAAAGCAATCTCCAGCACAGTCGCAGTGTCGATTGATGCAATTGACGCTCAAACACCGCTGAACTACTCTGTTGGCGACATCACTCTGTACGCTGCTAGAGACAATAAAGCTTTGTTTACAGGAGTTGCGGCATTTGCAACTGCAGATAATGTAGCACCAACGTCACTTTCTACTTTCTTGCCAGCTAAAGAAGTTGGTTTGACTGTTAAGGATAACGCTGGGAATTCTGTAGCTGTTCCATCGCTGGTTCGTAACGTTGCTTCTTCGAATAATAATGTAGTGAATGCAGAAGCCGATGCTGGCAGAATTGTTGGTAACAAAGCCGGTGAAGCTACAGTTTCTGTTGTTATCGCTAAAGCAAATGGCGAGTCTGCAACACTGAGTGCTAAAGTAACGGTTAAAAACGATGCTGTAATTGCTGACGCGATTACTTCCGATGGCTCTAAGAACCTTGGTACTGCTGTGAATAACAAGTTCGCACCAGTAGAAATGGCAGCAAAAGTAACGGATAACTATGGCGTTGCATACGAGAAGGATGCAATTAACACGTATGATAAGCTGCTGGGTGTTCGTTACACAGTGTCCGAATTGACAAACGTTGCAGTTACTGTCAATGCGATTACTGGCGAGTTTACTGGATTTAGTGTAACTGATACTACGAAGCCTTATCAGTTCGTTGTAACAGCTACTGCTCCGAATGGCAAAACCACAAGCACTGTGTTCCACAACCAGAACTAATAGCTTGAGGATTTTCTAAAAGAAGAGGATGAGACCCATAAGGGTTCATCCTCTTCTTTTTTAATTTAAATCCTATATTAATAATAAAGATTTCCCAGTATTAGCGCAACTTGCAATGAGGTTGATACGTTCTATATAGTAGATAAAGCTAATGCAGGAGGATGAACAATGAAAGAGAAGCGCAAGTTAATAATTATATGGCTGTGTTTTGTAGTATTGTTTGGCGGACTAAATACTGGAGCAGTTCATGTATCAGCTGATGCAAAGAGTGAGAGCAAAGTAGAGTACTTGAATCCTATTTCCCTTGGAACAATTAAATTGCAAGACAACGTTAACGCGAAATTATTGAATCTAATAGCTACCCCGGACAACAATAGTCAATTTATTGCTATTACACTGCAGGTCACTAATAAAAGTCGCTCAGAAGTTCAATTCCTTGATTATTGGCTTGAAGCTTACACAAAGGCCGGAGCCAAAGTGAACTTAAAAATGATTGATTCCCAAATTAATAAAATTCCTGCAGATTCGACTGTAAATATTGTGTTCACTGGTACTGTAGGAATTGGTGTGAAACTGTCGGATATCACACTTAAACTTATTAAATGGGATTTCTCTGTTAGTTCATACAAACGCGTATTAGGTCAAATAGAAGTGCCTGATCGATATTCACCGGTTACACCGGCTGGAAAAGGTCGGTCGGTAGTAACAGGAGATGCACAAATATCTTTTTATATTAAAAATGCGATTATAGGGAAAAGCGATAGCTACTACCGACCGGAGATCACTCTGTCTATACGAAATAATGGTGTTCGTTCAATCACACTGCCAGATTATCAGCTGTACGTTATGACTGAAGGAAATCTAATGTATCCACTCACTACTAAGGATATGAAAGGAGTTGCTCTAGATCCTTGGACAGAGAAGGAGTTTAAGCTGACTGCGCAGATCCCGATAAAAGTGAAGGCATCAAATTGGAAATTGGTTGTCGTATCCCTTGAAAACGAAGGTAAAGACAAGCAATCTCTCGCATTATTCGAATTACCAAAAGCAGAAGTTACGAGCGGCAATACTTTGGGGAAATACTATTCATTTCTTACTGCAGAAGGAATGTATGAAATGAAGCTTGATACAATCTATCGATTGCCGATCGAAGATGATGATCTTATAGTGAGTAGCTTCACGGTAGCAAACAAAACAAACAAGACCCTTCAAATGCCTGATCTAAAGGCTGAGTATACATTTAACGGTTCAGTTAACAGAACTGCAAACGTGCTCGAAAACAATAAGCTGATCGCTCTTCAACCCAATCAAACCACTGTAGTACAGTTCTCTGCTAGGGTTCCCTACACGTTTAGTATTGGAGAAACAAAGATCTCAATTAAATCTAATGATTCAACGGAAAAGCCGGATAGTAGTAATTCTATTGATTTAGTTGCATTCGAGTATAAAGATGCTTTCAATTCGATTCCAAGACTAACAGCAAAATCGACTATGAAAATTAATGATGTCGGATATCGATCTGAAATAAGTCTTAAAGATTATCAGCTATTTGAAGGAGTAAACACAGATATTGTAATGGTTCAACTCACCACTCAAAATATGGAGAAAAGGCAAGCGGCCCATCCAAAGTTGGTAGGCTACTTTGAGAAGGAAGATGGAACCGTATTTGAAGCAGTGGTTGACACACTTGATGAAAAGATTGGTGCTAATGGAAAGGGACTATTACAAGCCGTAGCGACATTGCCTAAAGGAACGACAACCGAAGATATGAGGTTTGTTCTGGGTAAGGCGATACTTGAAAGTGCTCAGACTGGTGGTAGTGATGGCAAGACGACCGAAAAACTGGCTGGTTATGCGAGCCCGGTTTCGTTCCAAATGCCAAGTGTGCGTGAACTGAAGAATGATCTGCAGCACATTGATCTAACTCCATTTGACTTTACAATTAATCGTGTGGCTACTCAAATAAAGTATAATGCAACACAGGGCGAGTCGAAGGTGACATTAGATTTTGACTATACCCTAAGTCGCGATTTGTTGACAAAGGCCAATGTAAAGGATAGAAAAATTGTACTCGAACTAGTTGATGTTAAACAAGGAACTAAGTTCACTAAAGAATTGACGTTGCCGTCAGGTGACACAAAAGCTCAATCTGAGGATATTACGTTACAACTGGGAGATCGTACGCAACGAATTGAATGGGATAACCAGGATGTTTTCTTGATTATTCAAGAGTTAAAGGAGTTCCAGTTCAACGTTTATGCACAAGCGCAAACAGGTTACCGTAGTTTGATCGCGACGCAGAATTTCAATTGGCTGTCTAATAAGTCCTTAAAGTAGTAATAATCATTCTTATCTGTTATCACATGATGCCTAACGGGCTTTTCTTAAAAAGAAATTTAATGGCCCTGGCAATTCCGCCAGGGCCATTTCTGTGCAACGAGCGTTCATAATGTAAGTAAGTAGGTAACATGCATTCTTCCAAGTCCCTCGATCTGTTTTGCCCATGGTAGCGTTTCTAATGCTTCTTACGAATTTCTCATAGCAATAGGCTTAAAAGTAACTCGATCAGCAGTGCGGTTGTTTACCAGGCGATGGGTATTGAAGAGATAAGCTACCGCCAGATACTTATCTTCTACGTAGGCAGGCATGATAGTGTGCCATGGGCTGACGAGAAGTGCAAAGATCCGTGGGGAGACAGATGTAATGCTAAGGCCTATGACGGACTGCCGGGGGTGGAAGAAGCATTACAGGAAAGCTATCCGAAAGCGGATGTACAGCATTGCGTCATTCATTAAGGAACTGCCACCTTTACAAAAATTCGGGTATCTGTTATGACGAAATTTCTCGGTGACTTGAAGCAAGCTTATACGGCTTGTGACGGTACGAGCAGTTGCCACACTCATAACATTTCAATCTGATCTATACAATCTTGCCTTGTATGTAAAGTTATGCCGCCTTTTCTCACACGGCATTAACTTGTTAATATTCCAGTTGTTTTTCTCCCGTTCATTTTTGTGGGGTTGATCTTAAGCTAAACTTATATAGCATATTGGTATTGAGGACAATTATTGTTTGTCTCGATATCTTATCGGGGGTATAATTAGAGGGTATAATCGTATGTTGAATAAAGTCGAATAAAGTAATGGGAGAAGATGACGTTGCAAACAGAGATGAATCTAAAAAAAATTATTAAATACACAAGTATGAATAAAAAGTTGTTAATAATTATTATGTTTGTATCTATTGTAACAAGTACACTTTTAAATGTGTTGTTTATGAAGACAAGCTATACTTCGAACCAGAATATTCAAATCTCGCCTATTATAGAACTCGAAAAATTTGAAGCACGTTACAATCTTGCTTACAAAAACGTGATTAACAATAAACAAACTTACTCCAAAATGATCGAACAATTACAACTAGACCCTAAGGTGTATACATTCTCCAAAATGAAGACTATAAGTACGATCAGTGCTGATTTCAAATCCAACTCTGTCGAGATTGAAGTAAGTGATCCCAACAAGGCTCTGTCGGAAAATATTGCGATGCTATTATCGCAAGAGTTTGCAAGGGCATGGACGAACGGTATTCTGAAATCGGAGAAGATCGTCTACGAAGAAAAGATGAACGCGACCAAGGATTCATTGGATGCGGCGAAAATCAAAATCAATATGAATTCCGAAACGCTCAAAAAAACGCCGCAGACTATAGAACTAGCTAATTCGATCTTAATGGATGGGAAAATCGGGGACGGCGAAGAAATCAATCCGATTTACGTTCAGTTAATGAATAAGCAAAGCCAGCTTGAAGAGGAAGCAGCTTTAATAGAACTTGTGCTGAAGCAAGAGGAAGGGAAGTTCAACGAACTAGTATCCAGTTTAGAGGGACAACTCAACTCGGAGTTGCTAAAAATCAACGATGGTCAGGCTATTCAAATCAGTTATAATAAAGAATTTCTTGAAGTTCAACCATTAGAAAGCGAGATTCAAACTTCTATCTCATCGAGAATAGGATTTGTTGTAGGGGTTAGCATTGTTTGTTTAATATCCACTTTGCTAGCGATTATTCTTAAAGAATATCTAAAAGATGAATCTAAATAAAAGTGGTGAGGGCATGAATAGCAATTTCAGAAGAATAGTAATATTTATATTGATAGATACGACAGTTGTGTGCCTGTCAATATTTCTAGCCTATCTAATTCGGTTTGATTTTGAAACGAGTAGTGTTAACTTTGCTTATATTGAATATGTCATGGTAAGTCTTTCATTGCTTACCATTGGCTTCAACATATATTTTAGGGTATACAGAACAATATGGAAATTTGCAAGCTTAGGTGATTATATCAGCATCTTTAAGGGGGCTGTTTTTGCCTCGGCTTGCTTTTATATAGTGCACCATCTTGCAATTAATAGCATTGCATATCATTACTTTTCGCGATACATTACGGTACCCCGTAGCACTACTGTTCTCTCGTTTGCGTTTATTCTCGTTGGCATCTTAATGAGCCGCGTTTTGACGCGAGAGATCAAAGGATTCAGGGGGAAAATTCAGAAGCATCACAGGCGGACATTGATCGTTGGTGCGGGCGAAGCCGGGATGCTGGTCATCAAAGAGTTGAATAATACGAATTCAGAGAGCTATCCCGTTGTAATCGTGGATGATGACGTTACAAAAGTAGGCTATCGGATGAATGGAATATTGGTTGCCGGAAAACGAGAGGACATCCCGAGTTTAGTAAATCAATATCATATACAGGACATTATACTAGCCATACCCTCTACATCCCGAGTGGAGCAAGCGAGTATATTACAGATTTGCAAAACGACGGGATGCAAGATTAAAATTATGCCCAAAATTAACGATCTCATAGACGGAAGAATATCCTTAAATCTTATCAAGAACGTGGAAGTAGAGGACTTGTTGGGAAGAGATCCAATTATCGTTGATCTTAGACAAGTTACGGGCTACATAAAGGATAAAGTTGTGTTGGTTACTGGCGCAGGCGGTTCAATAGGGTCGGAGCTTTGCAGACAATGTGCTAAGTTCAGTCCAAGAACATTACTTCTGCTCGGACATGGAGAAAATAGTATTTACGAAATAGAATTCGAAATGAAAAGAAAGTTCCCGAATCTGCAGATTGAAACGTTAATTGTCGATATACAGGATCGCATCCGCCTGAATTCTGTATTTGAGAAATATAGGCCCAACGTAGTTTTCCATGCTGCTGCTCATAAGCATGTGCCACTAATGGAGAAAAATCCAGCCGAAGCCATCAAAAACAATATATTTGGAACAAAGAACGTAGCGGAATGTTCCGATACTTACCAGGTGGAACGATTTGTTATGATTTCGACGGATAAAGCGGTTAATCCAACTAATGTGATGGGTGCTACCAAAAGAGCAGCGGAAATGCTGATTTTGCAATTGAACGAAAAAAGCCAAACGGATTTTGTTGCGGTACGTTTTGGAAATGTGCTAGGTAGCCGCGGAAGCGTTATTCCGATATTCAAGAAACAAATAGAAGCGGGAGGACCGATTACGGTTACACACCCAGAAATGGTCCGTTATTTCATGACGATTCCGGAAGCGGTACAACTGGTCATTCAGGCGGGGGCTCTGGCAACCGGAGGGGAAATATTCATACTGGATATGGGACAGCCGGTTAAAATATCCGATTTGGCTTATGATTTAATTCGCCTTTCGGGGATGGAGCCCGGAGAAGATATTAAAGTGGAATATACGGGGATTCGTCCTGGAGAGAAACTCTTCGAAGAGATTTTAACGAACGATGAGGGGGCAAAAACGACCAAACACGATCGGATATTTATCGGTAAGCCCTCAGAGGAATCCTATGCCCGTATGGATTTCATACTGAAGAAACTGGAGCAATTAGTCAAAAGCTCGGACGAGAATAACGATGAATTGATACGTCAGCAATTAGCTAATCTTGTCCCGACTTATAAACGCGATTCCGCATTGAGTTCAATTGAGGAAATCAAAGATAACATCCGGTCCTCTATTGAGGTTTTGGCGACGGTCGAAAAAAATTCGTTGAAATAGGTGGTAAATCTCTTGAGAAAGAATCCTGCTAAACAGGAATCAAAGTTATTGTTGCTGTTATTGGGTGTTATTATAATATATTTAATAATTGCACCCTATAGCAGAGGTTTGTTCATGGGTGGGAGCTACACCTTTGATAAACCTATCTACATTTCATTGATAGGCTTATCTTTGGCGTTAATCCTTCAAAGTTGGATTGCATTTAGAGATGCTGAAACCATCAGCATTAAGGATCCAATCGTATGGATTTGGTTAATTCCTGTTACCTTCATTATTTCGGCAATTAACGGGGTTTCTACGTATAGTTCCATCTATAGTATTTATATACATGTGTTCTATGTTATTTTTTTCGGAGCAGGATGTCTAATCGCTAAAAGCAAAAATACCTTAAATGTTCTTGAACAAACTTTAATTATATCAGGGTATATTGTTGTCCTGCACGGTTTTCTAAACTGGTTTGGATTCGTTCAATACAAGGATGCCATTTTCGGGTATAGACTAGCAGGTGCGTTTCAATATCCTAATGCATATGCCGCATTTTTGATCGGATTTCTATTTATTTCTATTACGCAAATCCTTCGAAGCAGATCTTGGAAAATTTACGTATTGCATAGCCTGATGTTGGTTCCCATAATGCTTTCGATCATATTTACTTTATCAAGGGGAGGGCTTATTCTATTAATTGTTTCTTTTTTCTTGTACATCAGTATAATGAATTGGAGAAAACAACTGATCTCCATACTCATTATAGCCACGACAGTCGTAGTATCGATAATGGTCAGTTCGATTATATACAATGCGAGAGCGCCATCGGTCAATGAAGAAATCGTAGGCGGATCGCTTTTGATCCTAGCTTCTGGTATTGTGACTTTTATGATCTGGGTCTTAAAAGAGAAGTTAGTTAAGTTAAACGAGTTTATGGATCGCTGTAAAGGATCAAATAGACTCGTACTTCCGGTATCTATGTTATTCATAGTGGGCCTGCTCGGCTTTATTATTATTCAGTTAGATCGAGTATTTAGCATACTTCCATCGCTTTTACAGCGCTTAACAGCATTCGATTTAGGTCAAGCGGCATTTTCCGATCGTTTTTCATTCCTGAAAGACGCACTGACTATGATTAACCAGAAACCGATATTCGGTTACGGTGGCGGAGGATGGAGTGCGGTTTATGAGAAGTATAGAAGTTTTCCGTACACAAGCAATCAGGCCCATGATTTTATTGTTCAGTATATTATTGAGGTCGGATTTTTAGGCGGGATCGTACTACTGGTTTTAATAGGTTGGATATTCTTTAACTACTTAATGATGCATATCAAAGAAGATTGGTCTGAATCGGAATCATTTACTTTTGTGCTTGTGGCAGGCGTGTTGCTGATGCATAGCCTAGTCGATTTTACGCTAAGTTTTGTCTATCTAGCCTCTATTGTTTTCCTGGCTTTAGGAGTGATGTGGGGTTCGGTTCGAATCAGTAGGAATAAGACTAAGGAAATCACTAATTCAAAGAGAAATTATCGCATAGTAAAAAGCGTATTTCTTTCCATTGTGTCGATAGTAGCGGTAATTCTATTCGTAAGCTCAATATGTTTATTGCAAGCTAACGATAAGTTTGCATATGCTATAGAGAACATCTATAAAAAGAATCAGATCGTTCCGGAGTTGAATGAGGCTGTGAAAATGCAGCCGTTGAACCCAGAATATGCCCTATTTGAAATAAACATAAAGAGACAGCTTTACGGTCAAACCAAGGATCAGAAATTGTTAAGCGAGATCAAAAGTTCTATTCAAAAGCTAGAAAAGACAGAACCTTATAACAAACATCTTTATCGAGAACATTATAGTTTTCTTGTTCAAATCGGCGAGTACAAAGAAGCTTTGAAATTAATAAGAAACAAAGAAAACGACTTTCCTTGGAACGCGGAGCAGTACGAAATTTACCTAAGTTTGTTGTGGCAAGTAGGCAATAATTCTTCTAATGAAGAAGAGTATTGGAAAGAAGCTCATCAACTCTATGAGAAAATACAAGATAAAGAAGCATTCGCCAATAAAAATAATATACAAGTAGATCATTTTGAAATTAATAAAGCAATGAAACTAACTATGGGTCGAATCCTGTTTAGCGAAGGAGAGTACAAACAAGTATCGGACATGTTAGGAGTTCTCATACAGCAAAGCTTTGATATCCCAATTAACGTTGAATTGTCTAGACTATTCATAGCATCCACCATGCTCCAAGATAGATTAAGTGAATTTAGAGAGTTGTATATGAATTTAATAACAGAAGTTCCACAAGAAAAAGATAATATTGAGCGTTTGGTAGCGGAGGGGAAAAATGACTAATCGTATTAAAGGAAAAGTACTCATTACAGGTGCTGACGGATTCATCGGTTCTCATCTCACGGAAGAAATGGTGCGCCAGGGATATGATGTAAGAGCATTCGCTGTTTATAACTCCTTTAATAGCTGGGGGTGGCTAGATCAATCCCCTAAAGAAATAAAGTCTTCTTTAGACGTATTCCTGGGGGACATCCGGGATCCCCATGGAGTTAAGCAAGCAATGCGCGGATGCGATGTCATACTTCACTTGGCCGCATTGATTGCGATCCCGTATTCCTATCATTCACCGGATACTTACGTGGATACGAATATCAAAGGAACATTGAACTTGCTTCAAGCAGCCAGGGAATCTGGTGTGTCGAAGTTCGTTCATACGTCTACGAGCGAGGTTTATGGAACAGCACGCTTCGTTCCGATTACGGAGGAACATCCTCTTCAGGGGCAGTCTCCGTATTCCGCCAGCAAGATCGGAGCCGACCAGATGGCAATGTCCTTTCATGATTCGTTTCAGACTCCCGTAGCCATCATACGACCATTTAACACCTACGGGCCTAGACAATCGGCCAGAGCGGTCATTCCGACGGTTATTACTCAGATCGCGAGCGGGAAAAAAGAAATCAAGCTGGGATCTCTACACCCGACCCGAGACTTTAATTACGTCGAGGATACCGTAAGAGGATTCATCGATGTGATGGAGTCGAATGCGTCGATCGGCGAAGTCATCAATATCGGAAGCAACTATGAGATTTCCATCGGCGAGACAGTCCGACTCATTGCCGAAATCATGAACAGCAATATCGAAATCGTGACGGACTCTTCCAGGCTGAGACCGGAGAAAAGCGAAGTTGAGCGGTTGTGGGCCGATAATCAAAAAGCAAAGCGTCTGCTGGGATGGGAATCGCATTACGCTGGTAAAGATGGTTTAAGAAGGGGGCTAGAGAACACGGTAGAGTGGTTTACGAACCCGGGAAATCTCAAAAACTACAAAGCCGATTTCTATAACATATGAGTAAGCAAATAAACACAACTCAATTAATAGAAGTAATAAGAGCGACCATTCATTCAGAGAAGCCGTTCGTCGCTCTGCATGAACCAGTATTTCAAGGACGGGAGAAAGAGTTCGTAGTTGATTGCTTAGAAACGGGCTGGGTGTCTTCTGTAGGTAAGTATGTCGATTTGTTCGAACAAATGCTGGCTGAATACACTGGTTCTGTTAGAGCGGTTGCAGTCGTTAATGGGACTGCTGCATTGCATATAGGTTTACTGATTAGTGGAGTTCGACCTGGGGATGAAGTAATTTGCCCATCCTTATCGTTCGTTGCTACTACTAATGCAATTACTTATTGCGGAGCTGTACCTCATTTTGTAGATGTCGACGAAATAACGCTTGGAATTGATCCCAAAAAGCTAGATTCTTATCTTAGCGAAATTGTACGGATAGAAGGCAAAAGACCCTATAACAAAGTAACTGGCCGCCCGATCTCGGCTGTTGTTCCCATGCATACCTTCGGACATCCCGTTCGGTTGGAAAAGTTGATGGAAGTTTGTTCGAAATATGGCCTTGAATTAATCGAGGATGCGGCGGAATCCTTAGGTTCTTTTTATAAAGGCAAACATACCGGGACTTTTGGTAAGGTAAGCGCGATGAGTTTTAATGGAAACAAAATTATGACAACAGGCGGCGGTGGAGCTATTCTCGTGCAGGATGAGGTGCTCGGCAAGTTGGCCAAACATATTACGACTACCGCGAAAGTGCCTCACCGATGGGAATTTATACACGATCAAGTCGGATATAATTATCGACTTCCGAATATTAATGCTGCTCTCGGCTGTGCACAGATGGAACAGCTACCTTACTTTCTTGAAAGAAAACGCAGCTTAGCCGATCAATATCGAAAAAACTTACAGTTAGTTGACGGGATTACTTTCTTTACTGAACCTCCCGAGTGCAAAAGCAATTACTGGCTTAACACAATAATCCTTAACGATGAGACCCAGGATGAAAGAGACCATGTGTTAGAGCAACTCAATGATCATGGTTTGATGTCTAGACCTGCATGGACGTTGTTGCATAAGCTTGTTATGTATCAGGAATGTCCGAGAATGGAGCTTATTGCATCGGAAAAACTGTCCAAAAGAATGATCAATATTCCAAGTAGTTCATTCCTAGGAGGATTGGAATGACAAGAAGGAAAATTTGCGTAGTTACGGGAACTCGAGCAGAATATGGTTTACTGTATTGGCTGATGAAGGAGATCGATCAAGATCCGGAATTAGAGTTGATCGTCGCCGTAACGGGAATGCATCTATCTCCAGAATTCGGATCTACGTATCAACAAATCGAAAAAGATGGATTTTCTATTCATGAAAAAATAGAAATACTTCTGTCAAGCGATACTGCGGTTAGTATTACGAAGTCTATAGGTTTAGGAGTGATCGGATTCGGCGAGATGTTCGATAGGCTTAAGCCGGATCTATTAGTAATACTAGGGGATCGTTATGAAATAATGGCGGCCGCTCAGGCCGCCATTATTAGTAGAATTCCCATTGCTCATTTGCACGGAGGAGAAACGACGGAAGGGGCTTTCGACGAAGCGATTAGGCACTCCATCACCAAAATGTCTCATATCCACTTTACTGCGGCTGAACCATATCGTAGAAGAGTGATACAACTTGGTGAAAATCCATCATTGGTGTTTAATTACGGAGCGCCGGGGATTGAGAATATAAATAGATTGAAACTAATGGATCGGAAATCACTGGAAGACTCTATTGGTTTTCAATTCGGAACGTTAAATTTCCTAGTAACCTACCATCCCGTAACGTTAGATCGCAATGGACCTGGAGGAGCGATGGGTCAATTACTGCTGGCATTGGATCAATTTCCAGAAGCCCGAATTATTTTTACCAAACCTAACTCCGATACGGACGGAAGAATTATTACTGCCCTTATTGACGAGTACTGCGAACGACATCCGACAAGGACAAAATCCTTTATCTCGATGGGCCAGTTACGCTATTTAAGCGCGATCCAATACTCACATGTTGTAATTGGAAATTCTTCAAGCGGGATAATCGAAGTTCCTGCACTTAAGAAGGCAACCGTGAATATTGGTGATCGACAGCTCGGTCGATTGAGGAGCGCTTCGGTAATCGATTGTTCTGAAGATCAAGAATCAATTGTAAGCTCAATCAGATATGCCATGTCTGAGAAGTTTCAAAACGAACTAGACTCGGTTGAACATATCTATGGCGATGGCCAAACTTCATTGAAGATTAAAGAGGTATTAAAAACGGTTAATCTGGATGGAATCTTAAAGAAGAGCTTCTATGACTACCCACTTCATTAAAAGGAGAATATCTAAGTGCGAAAAACCTATATCATAGCCGAGGCGGGAGTTAATCATAACGGATCAATAGAATTGGCTCGCTCCTTGGTGGACGCTGCCGTAGAAGCTGGGGCTAATGCGGTAAAATTCCAAACCTTCAAGGCAGAGAATCTTGTCAGCAAGAAAGCCCCAAAAGCAACCTATCAGAAGCAAACGACGGATAATGAAGAATCCCAATTCGACATGTTAAAGAAACTGCAATTAAGCGAACAGGATCATTTTGACCTGGTGGAATATTGCGAGCAACGGGCAATCGATTTCATATCAACGCCTTTTGATATTGATAGTCTGCACTTTTTAACCCACCGTCTAAATGTAAAAAGTTTGAAGCTATCGTCTGGCGAAATTACTAACGGCCCATTGTTGTTAGAGGCGTCAAAAACTGGAAAGCCCATTTTTCTTTCAACGGGCATGAGTACGTTGTCTGAAATTGAGGCTGCATTGAGCGTCCTCGCATTTGGTTACTTGAACTCTACTGAGTCTCCGAGTAAAGCGCAGTTCCAAAACGCTTATTTTTCTGATGAAGGGCAGAAGTTAATTAAGACGAACGTGACATTGCTTCATTGTACGACAGAATACCCGGCGCCTTTAGAAGAGGTGAACTTAAAGGTTCTTCATACTATGAAGCATGCGTTTTCATTAGAAGTAGGCTACTCGGATCATACAAAGGGAATTGCTATCCCTGTTGCTGCGGCAACAATGGGGGCTTCGGTCATCGAAAAGCATTTTACGCTTGATCGAAATATGCCAGGACCGGATCATCAAGCTTCACTAGAACCGCATGAATTAAAAGAAATGGTTCAGTCCATTAGAGATGTCGAGTTGGCAATGGGGAATTCGTTAAAGGTACCAGTCAAATCGGAGCTTAACAATATAAACATCGTAAGAAAAAGTATTGTAGCGTTAGAAGAAATCAAACAAGGAGAGATTTTTTCACATCATAACCTAGGGGTAAAACGACCAGGCAATGGAATATCGCCCATGCTTTATTGGGATTATCTGGGGAAAGAAGCTGCTAAAAATTATAGTCAAGATGACGAGATTGTATGAAGCCTCTCATTATTATGGGCGGAGGCGGTCATGCGAAGGTTATTGCCGAATCATTGTCTTTAATGGGGCTTGAAGAAGCGATAATAGGATTTACTGCCTTGGACGGTAGCATGGAATTATTTAATATGCCCTATATCGGTGATGATAGTGCTATTTTAGAGTATAATAAAGAAGAAATTTGTCTAATTAACGCGGTTGGCTCGACGGGACGAAATCAATTTCGAACAAAACTTTTCAAGGATTTCCATGAGAGAGGTTTTGCCTTTGCTAATGTCGTTCATCCAGCTGCCATTCTGTCCAAGTACGTGACAATAGGAGTAAGCGTGCAAATTATGGCGGGCGCTATCATTCAATCAGGAACTCGCATTGGAGATAACGTGATTGTCAATACAGGTTCCAGAATTGACCATGATTGCATCGTAGGAAATCATGTCCATGTTTCTCCGGGAGCCATACTTTGCGGTTCGGTTGTTGTAGAGGATGAGGTACATATTGGCGCAGGTGCAACAGTGATCCAAGGGATTACCTTGGGCAGAGGAAGCATCGTCGGAGCTGGAGCCGTTGTGATCAAAAATGTATTGCCTTATACGACTGTTGTTGGGATACCTGCAAGGGAGGTTCAAAAGAGAAATGGATGATTGGAAAAAAACACTTCTGAGTAATAATTGTTCAATCAGAGATGCGATAGAGTGTTTGGAATCCAATTCACTAGGTATCGTATTGGTCGTTAATGGATATCAAGTATTGGAAGGAACCATCACGGACGGAGATATACGTAGGGGAATATTGAAGGGAATTTCGTTGACGGAGCCCGTCGGTACGATAATGAATCATAAGCCTACTGTAGCCTTTGAGCATGAAGGGAAGGCCTCTTTACGCGCAATAATGACAAATAAACATATTCGGCAAATCCCAGTCGTAGATAGGTTGGGGAGAATTGTTCGATTGGAAACCTCAGAAGATTTACATAAGCCTCAACAGCTTGATAATTGGGTAGTCTTAATGGCTGGCGGGCTCGGGAGCAGATTGAGACCATTAACGAACGAGTGTCCCAAACCGCTGTTGAAGGTAGGCGGTAAGCCATTGTTAGAAACGACGCTAGAAAGGTTTATTAGTCAAGGTTTTAGAAACTTTTACTTAACTGTTAACTATAAAGCGGAAATGATCGTACGGCATTTCGGAGATGGTTCGCAATGGGGCGTGAATATTCGTTACGTAAGGGAAAATAAAAGAATGGGGACAGCCGGAGCTTTGAGTTTATTGCCTCATAGGCCGGATAAACCGTTTATCATAATGAATGGCGATCTGTTGACAAGCGTTAACTTTAACAATCTCATTGCCTTTCATAAGGAGCATAAATCTTACGCTACTATGTGTGTTAGAGATTATGAGTACCAAATTCCTTACGGCGTCGTTAATATTAATAAACAAAAATTTGTTTCTATTGAAGAAAAGCCAATTCATCAGTACTTTGTGAATGCGGGAGTGTACGTACTGGATCCGATAGCTCTGGATTATATTCCGAGCGATCAATTTTACGATATGCCCGATTTGTTTACCCAGATTCGCAATCATGAAAAAGAGCTTACCGTGTTTCCTATACGTGAGTACTGGCTCGATATCGGTAGGATAGAAGACTTCGAGAAAGCTAACATCGATTTCATGGAGGTCTTTGGATGATAGATGGAAAAACGATTTTAGCTGTGATTCCGGCCAGAGGCGGTTCCAAAGGCATTCCAAAAAAGAACATTAGCCTTGTCTTAGGAAAGCCGCTTATTTCTTGGACGATAGAGGAAGCTAAAAAATCAAAGTACATTGACAGATTAATTCTATCCTCCGATGATCATGAAATTATGAATATCGCATTGAAGTACGGGTGCGAAGTGCCGTTTGTTAGGCCTAAAGAGCTTTCCGATGATTTTGCTTCGGGAATGGACGCGGTGTTGCATGCTGTGGATTCTATCGGTCAACATTACGATTATGTACTTTATCTGCAGCCAACCTCGCCTCTTAGGACGGCCGATGACATTGATAATTGCATCGAGATGTGCATAAGCGAAAAAGCTCCTGCCTGCGTATCCGTTACTACCGTCGACAAAAGCCCATACTGGATGTTTTTCTTAGACCAATCGAGAGTATTAGATACTCCGGTGATAAGTAATGAAGGGTTAAAGAAAAGACGGCAAGATATCAACGAAGCCTATGTTTTGAATGGCGCGCTATATTTCGCAAAAACGGATTGGTTGAAGGAAAACAAGGTATTCGTAAACAAGGAAACTCTTGCTTACAAGATGCCGAATGAAAGATCTATCGACATTGATACAGTGCTTGACCTAAAATTATTCGAAATGATGGTGACTATATCATGATGAAACGAGATTTGCGAAAGTTGTATAACCTTCCTGAAGAAATTCGATATTGTAAAAAATGCACGATTTCTAACCAACGTCCGCGAATTACTTTTGATGAGCATGGTGTTTGCAGCGCTTGTAATTATGCTGAATTCAAACGAACAAAGGTAGATTGGGACTTGCGCGAGAAAGAATTGATAGAGATGCTGGACCGGCATCGTAAAAGCGATGGATCCTACGATGTCATTGTTCCTTGCAGCGGAGGAAAAGACGGCTCTTATGTTGCACATCAATTGAAATATAAATATGGCATGAATCCATTAACCGTTACATGGGCTCCTCACATTCCGACGGATATTGGTCGCGCCAATTTGCAGTCATTTATTCAATCCGGTTTCGATAACATTCTTGGAACACCTAATGGCAAAACTCATCGACTGATGACCAATCTGGCGTTTAATCATCTGGGAGATCCTTTCCAACCCTTTATTTACGGCCAAACCAATTTCCCACTTAAAGTAGCGATTCAAAATAATGTGTCGCTTATTATGTATGGTGAGAATGGTGAAGTTGAATATGGCGGAGATATGAAAAACGCATTTCGGCCAACAAGGGAAATTGCCGATCATGATAAACATTATTTTTCTGGACTCCCACCTGAATTTTGGAAAGATCACGGCGTGACAGATAGTGACATTCATCCTTACTTAGCACCGCAGTACGAACAAATTTTGAAAAACAAAACTGAAATTCATTTTTATGGATATTATAAATTTTGGGACCCTCAAGAGAACTATTATTATTGCGTGGAAAACACCGGATTCTCCGCGAATCCAGAAAGATCGCAAGGAACTTATTCGAAATATGCAAGCTTGGATGACAAAATCGACGGGTTCCATTATTTCTTAGGATATATTAAATTCGGTATTGGACGCTGCACTTCGGATACCGCACACGAGATCAGGGATGGGAAGATTACTCGTGAAGAAGGGGTAGCGCTAGTTCAGAAATACGATGGTGAATTCCCTAGTAAATATTATAAAGAGTTCTTAGAATACGTGAATATTACCGAAGAACAGTTTGAGAGAGTCGTTGATAGTTGGAGATCAGATCATATCTGGCTTAAGTCAGGAAACGATTGGAAGTTGAAGTCCGCGGTTTGGGAACAATAATAGAGGTGGGATTAATTTGAGAAAGGTTCGGCTAACTGCCAGGCTAGACATCAAGGGCCCGAATTTGATAAAAGGTATCCATCTAGAAGGCTTGAGGGTATTAGGCGACCCCCAAATGTTTGCCGAGAAGTATTACAATGAAGGTATAGATGAATTAATATACATGGATTCCGTGGCAAGTTTGTACGGAAGAAACAACCTGTTAGATATTGTTGCGCGGACTATCGATAAGGTATTTATACCTCTTACCGTCGGAGGCGGAGTGCGTAGTGTAGAAGATGTTAACAAATTGTTGCGTGCCGGTGCGGATAAGGTGGCGGTTAATACGGCTGCAATAAAAAGGCCCGAATTGATTAGTGAAATCTCTCGAAAATTCGGATCTCAATGCATGGTACTCTCATTAGAGGCGAAGAGAAAAGCGGACGGTTGGGAGTGTTATACCGATAATGGACGAGAAACGACTGGACTTGATGTCGTACAATGGGCGATTCAAGGCGAGAGACTGGGGGCAGGAGAAATCCTGCTAACCTCAATTGACCAAGAGGGCACAAAGAAGGGATTTGATTTAGAATTAGTAGAGAGAGTTAGCTCGGCGGTTAACATACCGGTAATCGCAAGTGGAGGAATGGGGACACTACAACATCTCTCCGATGTAATACATCAAAGCGGGGCAGATGCTGTCGCAATGGCAGACATACTACATTATAATCGCTTCTCCCTCAATGATATTCGTCATTACGCTATTAACAATAACATCAATGTTAGGAGATTTAACGAAGATGGATCGCTCAGTCACGATAATTGATTATGGTATTGGTAACATAAGTAGCGTTAAACGCGCTCTTGAATTATGCGGCGCTACTGTCAAATTATCCAGCGATCCTAAAGACATATTGCATTCAGGTAGAGTAGTGCTGCCGGGAGTCGGTGCATTCGCCGATGGAATGGAAGGTTTAAGGTCGAGAGACTTGATAGCTCCGTTAAAGGAGTTTGTTAAGAGCGGCCGACCTTTTCTAGGGATATGTCTGGGTATGCAATTATTGATGGATGCGAGCGAAGAATTTGGTGAACACGAGGGGCTTGGGATGATCAGCGGGAAAGTATCCGCTATTCCTAACGTCGACCAAAATGGGGATAAAATTCGTATTCCGCATATTGGTTGGAGCGAGATAACGACGAGAGGTCATGATGGAGATACATGGGATAATTCCATTTTGACGGGAATACCTCAACAGTCATCCGTGTACTTTGTACATTCCTTTCGAGTTCAACCGGCTAACCGGAATATGGTTTTAGCGGTTACCTCCTATTACAATCATGAGATTACTGGAGTCATAAGATCCGGTAATATATATGGATGCCAATTTCATCCCGAGAAAAGCGGGCATGTAGGCTTGAAGATCATGAACAATTTTGTGAATCACAATTTAGGGTAGGTGCGGGGGAATGGGGAAAAGTAGTTGGTTGTTGGTGCTTGTTATAGGAATCTTATTTCCTATATACATGACATTATTCCCAGTCTATCCCTTGTTTTTTTTAGTCATGCTTGCTTTCATCTTAGGCCTGTTTGTCATGTATCGCAAATGGGCTTATTTCGTAAATCTGTTTCTATTTTCTTATATTATTATAGTTGGGATCAGGTTAGAGTACATTCATTTTGAATTTTTGCCTCAAATTCGGGATTTAATATACTCTGACCCAATTAAGGTGTTGCTATCAGGGCATATTTGGGGGCCGAGGTTTATGGTGTCTTATCCTGCTGTTGTGCTTTCAGAGTGGCTGGATTGGGATATTGATACCTCCTTTACGTTCTATGGCGCGGTTTTATTTGCGGCGTTTGTGCTTACTCATGTATCCGTAGGTTACTTGTATCGGAATGTTATGGCTTTAGCGCCTATCGTGTTTGGAATAACTTCGGTTATGTCGACGATTGCTCTTTCAGCGTTAATGAATGGAAGGCTTATCGCTGCATTCGTGGGATTAATATACATAATCTATATTCAAATGAGCAAAATAAACTCGAAAGAAAGTTTCGCCATAAGTGATTACTTTGCATTTTCGGTATGTTTCTTCATCAGCACGGTCAGCAGCGGAACGATGATGATTACTTTACTTCAAATATTGATGGGTACGTTTATTATACTTAAGCATAATAAACGTTCATATATAGGTTTGTTACTCTTTTTGGCGTTCTTTGTTATATTAACTGGACCCTACATTATGAAAATGATTAACAAAAACATTTCGTATTTTGGGGGTGGATTTGACGGGATTTACAAGATGATGACACACGGTCTGGGAAGTATCATGAATACACACCCAAAACTGATTGCGATCGTTATCGTTTTTGTTCTATTAATCATGATCCCGGCAATCAAAATTTATAGATACTCTAGAGATCGAAATCCGATGCTTTTACCTGTTATCCTCTCATTGCCAATATGTATGTTTGGGGGATTATTCGGAGTTTCGACAGCTCTTATGATTATCCCGAGCATTATTTTGATCAGTAGCTTTTTCTTTACCAGGTTAGTAATGACTCTTACAGGTTTGGATGTGGTTGGAACCAATGCTCAGAAAAATTATTAAAGCTGGAATTATCGTTTCTCTGGGCATAATGCTAGGCAGAATCGCTGGATTTTTTCGGGAAGCGGTTATTGCCTCGAAATTCGGTGCCACATCTGATAGCGATATCGCGATAACGATACTAACGTTACCGGATTTATTTTTGACAATACTTATCGGCGGAGCCGTCAGCGCAGTTTTTATTCCCGAGTTTAAGAAATTGGGCCCGGCCGATGGTCGTCGATTGTACTTTGAAGGAATGGTATTAACTCTAGCATCATTTGGTTTTATCTCCATTGTGTTATCGTTATTTTCTCGAGATATTGTTTCTTTAATTTCGCCGGGGTTTAGTCAGGACACCCTCGCGGAGTCAGGAAATTATTTAAGAATAGTATTTTGGTCGATTCCTATTACCGCCGCTACGGCTATGGTTACGTCGTACTTGCAATCGGACGGAAGATTTGTTGTCCCCGCCCTAGGGACGTTAATCTTTAATGCGATTCTTATTCTTGTTCTTGCCCTATCTCCTCAAAGTAGCGCATTATTTTATTTATCGTGGGCAATATTAGTTGCTTCCATGGTTAGATTGTCTTCACAAATTTTGAATGTTCCTAGGTTATTCGCGAGTAATAACCCTACCGGTGGCAAAACACGAATATTTAACAAAGGGATGCTCTTCCGTTATTTCCAAGTCGTTTCAACAAGTGGATTGTTGTTTTTGATACCAGTGATCGCTAGAGGCTTTGCTTCGTTCGAAGGCGATGGAGCGGTATCTATTTTAAATTTTGCCAATAAAATTATTGAACTGCCAATGGGAGCTGTATTAACGGTAATACCAATCGTATTACTGCCTAGGCTAGCAGAAATGTCAGCAAATGCCGACGTAAAAGAAATGCAATCTACGGTCTCCCTTGCGGCGGGGCTGACCTTTGTAGTTGCGACTGCAGTAAGCATATATTTTGCCTGGTTCAGCCCGGAAATTGCTACGCTAACATTTGGCTGGGGTAATCTTTCGAACGAAAGTTTGAATGAGATTTCCCGTTTGTTAATGCTAGGCGCTTTGGCACTGCCGGCGATGGGGCTTTCAAACTTAGTTCAGATGATATTCAACGCAAAAGGGGATACGAAAGTACCGTTTGTCATTAGCCTCATTTCCGTTGTTTTATTTATCCCATTATGTCTGTTGTTTGTTACGACTTTTGAAATTGAAGGGTTAATGATATCAAATACGATTATTTTTTGGCTATTGTTTGGGACGCAAAGTATATTCTTATTTAGAAGACATAAGATTAATCTATTTAAAGTACTAATATCCCTGGATATCGTACGAATGATTTGCGTACTGGGATGCTCAAGCGTGATCGTAATGATTGCTAGTTACCTTTTGCCTACCTCCGTGGGGGTTCAAATCATTGTAGCATTGCTTGGCGGCGTCCTCTCTCTTTCATTGGCATTTTTGGCGGTAGAGAAGATTAGGTCCATTCTTCTTATTAAGTTTAAGCGGAGGGTAGATAACAATGAAATTAATGTTAATAGCTAATGATCCTGAAGTCGCTCAATATGCCGTCCAGTCAGGCGTGGATCGGGTATTTGTTGACTTAGAACGGAATGGGAAAGTTGAACGGCAAGGACATTTGGATACCGTTATCAGTAGTCATTCGTTCGAGGACGCATATAAGGTGAAGAAGTCCATTGCGGATGCCCAAATGCTTATCCGTCTTAATCCGTTTCATGACAATACGAAAGATGAAGTAGAACGGGCTTTGGATGCAGGGGCAGATATATTGATGATTCCGATGTTCTATGGAAGAGAAGAAGTTGAACAATTTTGTGCTTATGTGAATGGGAGATGCGATGTAATTCCGCTGGTCGAAACTGCACAGGCTATGGTTCGATTGGATGGGATTGCGGAGGTAGAAGGGATTACCGAAATTTATTTTGGATTAAATGACCTGCACTTGGCGTTAAAGCTTGATTTTATGTTTGAGATATTATCCGGCGGATTAGTCGACTATATGGCTGGAATCGTTAAATTACGTGGACTGCGGTTTGGCTTTGGCGGAATTTCTAGATTCGGCAGTGGGATCGTATCCGGTGAGTTAGTATTGGGGGAACATGCTAGATTAGGATCGGAGTCCGTGATTCTATCGAGAGCGTTTCACGGGAACGCTAAAAATCTGCAAGAGCTGATCGCAAACGTCGATCTGGAAAAGGAAATCCGACAGTTACGACTATTGAGACGGAAATTAATAGAGCGTAGTCCTGAAGAAACGGAAAAAGGCAGATTGCTATTCAAATCAAAAGTTGAAGAGTTCGTGAAGTCTAGAAGAGATCTAGTGAGGAGATGAGTGTGTGAAAAGAAGTTTCGACATCGTTGTAAGCTTCACCTTTCTTCTTTTGACATTACCGTTTTTATTAATAATATCCTTGGCTATCGTAATAAATTCTAAAGGCGGAGTCCTATTTAAACAGAATAGGGTAGGCATCTACGGCAAGGAGTTCCCAATATATAAATTTCGTAGTATGATACCCGACGCAGAGTCAAGAGGCCCTTATTATACTGCTAAAGGCGATAAGAGGATTACAAGAGTAGGAGCTTTTCTTAGAAAAACAAGTCTTGACGAATTGCCTCAACTCATCAATGTGTTGAAAGGCGATATGAGCTTAGTAGGACCTAGACCGGATCTCCAAGCGCAAAAGGAGTTCTACTCGGATGCGGAGTGGGAAATGAGGCATCGAGTGAGACCGGGCATAACAGGATACGCTCAGGCAACGCTTCGCTCTGATGCTACTATCGAGCAAAGGAAGGAACTTGATCTGAACTACGTAAAAGAATGCAGCTTTTCTTTCGATATAAAAATTATTTTTTTGACGGCAAAGCAAGTTGTAAAAAGGGGGAGCTATTAATCCATGTGCGGCATCTTTGGTTATTATAGTAGAGACGGACGTAACTTACAGAGGAATGTATTACAATCCATGGCGGACAGCATAAAACATCGCGGCCCCGATGATTGCGCAATATGGGAAGGGAAAGGCGTCGCGCTTGGGAACCAAAGATTGTCGATTATCGATATCGAGGGAGGAAATCAGCCGTTTATTTCGGACGACGAAGATATCGTTGTGGTTCAAAACGGGGAAATCTACAATCATATCGAATTAGCTAAATATGTATCGGATAAGGGGTATCCCTGTAAGACTAACTCGGATACCGAAGTTATATTAAGGCTATATGAGGTTCATGGAATCGACTTTGTAGAAAAGCTGAACGGGATGTTTAGCATCGCAATTTATGATTCTCGTGAAGATGCAATGTATGTAATTAGAGACAGAGTCGGCGTAAAACCAATGTATATTTCCGATGATAACGGAAAGGTATTGTTTGGTTCGGAGATCAAAACGATTCTTAAGTCGGGGATAAGCAGAAAAGTAAATGACGCTGCTCTAAGCCATTATTTGAGCTATAACTTTGTACCTCCTCCATTAACTATGTTTAAGAATATCACTCACCTTATGCCAGGACATTGGATAAAAGTTAGTAAATCGGATATTCATGTCAAACAGTGGTGGAACCTGTCGTCCATTACCTGCGAAGAACATAGCGATTCGTACTGGATAGACCAAATTTTATCCGTATTGGATGATGCCGTAAGAATAAGATTGCGTGCGGATGTTCCGTTTGGTGCGTTTCTGTCCGGCGGCGTTGATTCAAGTACGGTTGTAGGGCTTATGTCGAAGCATATGAACTGGCCGGTCAAGACTTTCTCGATCGGGTTCCATGACGATAGGTTTGATGAATCTCCTTATGCCCAACAAGTAGCGGATTTGTTTCATACGGATCACACGATGGAAAAAGTCGATCTTAATATGTTGAATCTGTGGTCTAAAATGATTTATCATTGCGACCAACCCCATGGCGATGTTTCGTTTATGCCTACATATAAAGTTTCCCAGCTGGCGGCTAAGCATGTCAAAATGGTTCTAACCGGAGACGGGGGAGACGAGCTATTTGCCGGATACGATAAGTACAAGCATTTCTTCGGACAACAAGCGGAGCTTGATGCCCTTCAATTCGAAAGTAAGTACTTCGAGAACATCTCCCTGTTCACGGAGGAACAGAAGAATCTGTTGCTGACGGAAGAGTATAAGCGCAGGAATCTCAACAGCGTAAGTTCGTTCGATGTTCTTGCCCCTTTATTCCAACAATCTGCGCATATGGATCGGATAAATAAAGCGCTATACATAGATACGATGTTACTGCTACCCGGCAATAATTTGGTGAAACCGGATAGAATGGGGATGGCGGTTTCGTTAGAGGCGCGTACTCCTTTCTTAGATGTCAGAATGGTTGAACTGGCCTTTAAGATTCCCGGGAAATACAAATTAATGAATGGAGAAACAAAATACATTTTTAAAAAAGCAGTAGAATCATTATTGGGTAATGAGCTTGTCTATAGAAAAAAACAAATGTTCACCGTTCCGATAGGGGAATGGTTTAAAAAGGATCTTGCTGAATTTACGGAAACCAAACTGCTTCAAGGCAATTTAATTCGTAGAGGGATCGTGAATCAAGAATACGTAAGGGCGATGCTAACTAATCATCAAACGGGCAAACAAAATAATACACGATTAATCAGGGCACTTATATCTTTGGAGTATTGGTTCGATATATTTATTAACGAGTCCGATCTATCCTATTGATATGAAAACGAGGTTGATATGACGAAAATACTATTTGCGGCATATGGCGGTGGCCATATTAACGCCGTTTTACCGGTTATTAAGTATGTTCAACGACATACGGATTGGGATATTGAGGTTTTGGGATTGACAACGGCAGGAAAGAAACTTGAGGAAGAAGGGATTCCGTATATCGGCTACAAGGATATTATTGAACCAGACGATCAAGCTGCTTATCGGATAGGGCGCGATCTAGTTAAACAGTTGGATACCAAGTTGGTATCATACGAGGAATCAGTAGCTTACATGGGCTTGTCATATATGGATCTCGTGAATAGATTCGGTGAAGTCGAAGCCAAAGCTATATTCGCAGAAAAGGGGAGACAGGGGTTTCTGCAATTGACCGTTATGGAGAGACTTCTTAAAAAGGTCAAGCCTGACTTGGTAGTTGCAACGAACTCCCCGAGATCGGAGCAAGCCTTAATTACGTGCGCCAGCATATTAAATATACCTTCTATTTGCTTAGTTGATCTATTTGGATTCACGGAAATCGAATGGATTAAAGATAGGCGCTACGGCAATAAAGTATGCGTGCTGGATAAGCGGATTAAAGATTTCTTCATTATGAAGGGGCGAGACGAGAGTGATATTGTCGTCACTGGAAATCCGGCCTTCGATTATCTTACGGACAATCGTTTAATGGAAGAGGGCGAATCCTTAAAAGCCCGTAAACATTGGAAAGACAAAAAGGTAATCTTATGGGCTTCCCAACCTGAGCCTGGAAATGAGCAATTGCCTCGGTTAATAGAACAACGCTTGATGGAATGCGTGAAAAAACACGACGACTGGATTTTGTTGTTAAGATTTCATCCGAGCGAGGATATAAAGTATTCGGAACTGCCGGATCGAGTAGAAATTAATAAAGACAATCTGCATCCCTTGCTGCATGCCGTTGATCTAGTCGTAACTATGACTTCTACAGTAGGACTTGAGGCAGCACTATTGGGAAAGCCAGTTATTACCGTTGATTTATCGGTCTATACTACGGAAGTCGCGTACTCAAATCTGGGTATTTCCAAAGGAATTACTGACCTGGAGCAACTGGAAGAAGCCTTAATAATCGCCTTAACCCGGCAGGGGAACTGCGAGTGGGAGAATACAAGTCTTGGACAATCTACATTAAATGTGATGAAAGTGGTTAGAAGCTTGGTAGATTGCTAGGTGATGTTAAGACTCTAGAGTTGCAAACCTAAGTCACAAGCGTATTTAATGACGGAATTACTGGATCTAATCGGAGGAATCATCGTGGAAATTACAAAGACAATCCTTATACTGTCTATGTTTATCTACACTGGCTTGTCGACAGATGTGTACAAGAACAATTCTTCTATTACTGAAAATATCTTTCATGAAATAGCTCGGCGCGGTGCTTGGCATGAGGCGGACAACCATGAAAAGTCAATAATTAGTAATGAAGGAACCATTCCCATTTACCATCAGATTGTAACCGCTCCTAATCTTATGTACTATTTTTTACCCAAAGAAAATACTTATGTTACCGATGACATGGGAATGGCGGCAATGGAGATTGATCCACTTGGAAATGTCGTATGGGAGAAGAAACTACAAGGACAAACGTATTTCGGTATTGCACCTTTAAATAAGGATGAATTGCTTCTTTCCCTGTTAAACTATAATCAGCTAGTAAAGATTAATAAAAGAACAGGTGAAGAAACGACAATCTTAAACCAAGCTGTTAGAGACGTGCAAGTGACTTCTGATGGTGACATCTTAACTGTAGAAAATTCGGAGACGAGCAAAGTTATTCTGTTATCGCAAACTGGTAAAATCATTTGGGCGTCAAAACCAACATTCTTATATCCTCGGGGTGTTTGGCGTAAAACCGATGGTAATATTCTAGTGGTAGACTTTAATCATAAAGCTTATGAAATAGATTACAAATCAAAAGAAATCATATGGGAAATAGGCGGGTTTAATCACCCAAGCTCGATCCAAGAAATGAAAAATAAAAACTATCTCATTGCAGACGAACACAACAATCGTGTTGTTGAAGTTAATCCATCCAACAAGGAAATTGTGCGTGAATACCATGGAGGGTTACTGTCACCGAACAGTGCGAGAGAATTATCAAATGGGGATTGGCTGATCAGTGATTCAGATAACCACAGGGTCATTCAAATTAATCGGTTATTTAATATAGTATGGGAGTTATCTAACTTAAATAATCCAAACCGAGCAGTGCGCTAACGATCCTCGTGTTGAGTAGTTAATCCTTAGGTTCGAGTTAATGTTAATAAACCGCAACTTCTCAGTACCATAATGCGTACAAATGGATAGAACTTGTCGAAACGGGAGAGATGAAACTTGCAGACACCGAAGAAATGGGCGGTATGTGGGGCGACGGTCATACTGGCAGCGACGATCGGCACGGCAGGCGCCATATCGACTGCCGAGGCGGACGGCGGTTCTACCCCTGGCTCAGTCGACGATCCAATTGTCACGAAAGCGTATGTGGATGCAACGGTTGCCAAGCTCGTTAAGCAAGAGCTAGAGAAGGTGGGCTCCGGAAGCGGAGCCGCATCGTCGGAGTTAGAGGTCGTTACAGTGCCCTGGGGATCGAAGCTCATTGTTGGAGATGGTGGCGAGATGATAGTTCGTTCGGGTAAGGCTATTGCCTATAGCTCGGATGCGAATGGGCTGTCGGATTTAACGGACGGTACGGATATTAAGCCGGGCAAGCCCGTCGGGAACAATCATCTCATTCTTAACCCGAGAGGGGAAAGAGGAGTTGAGGCTGATCCTAAGCAAGGCAAAGGGCTTATCGTGCTCGTTCGGGGGGGGTACAAGCTTCAACAATAGTTCTCATGCCATTTTCATAATTAAAGCTGCCACTCCTACAAGGAGGGCAGTTTTTTTATACTTGGAAACCCATAACGAAGCTGCTGGATATGAATACCCTATAGAATGCCGACTTACGGCAACTATCCGATACGGGTGATCATGTGAAGGTTACGGAGGGCAGGCTGGCAGGGGTAAAGTTGATCGAGCCGGGAGTTTTCAAGGATGCACGCGGTTATTTTTTGGAGAGCTATCAGGCAATACGATATGCAAAAGTCGGACTTCCGCAGGTATTCGTTCAAGACAACCATTCCTTATCCAAGGAAGCAGGAGTGATCAGAGGGCTTCACTATCAGCTCAAACCGGAAGCACAAAGCAAGCTGGTCAGAGTTACAGCAGGGGTCATCTACGATGTCGTGGTTGACATTCGCCAAGGCTCTCCGACATATGGACAATGGGAAGGCTTCGAGCTGTCTGCCGACAACAAAAGGCAATTATTTGTTCCAACAGGGTTTGCTCACGGCTTCTGCACGTTGGTTCCGAATACCGAAGTGCAGTACAAGGTAGATCGGCTGTATTCCAAGGAGCATGACAGAGGAATTCTGTGGAATGACCCTGCGATTGGAATTAAGTGGCCAACAACACAGCCAATTCTCTCGGATAAGGATGCCGGACATCCGGTTTTAGCGAAAGCGGAGCATAATTTTAAGTACTAGAGGGTGGTCAGCATGAAATTGCTTGTTACAGGCGGAGCCGGTTTTATCGGCAGTAATTTCGTTCAATGTATGAGAAGGAACTATCAGCAGTATCAGTTGGTCAACGTCGATCTGCTTACTTATGCGGGAAACTTGGATAACTTGCAGGGGCTGACGGAAGGCTCTGACTATCGCTTCGTGAAGGCTGATATTTCCGATACGGTAATGATGGAGCCGATCGTCGCTGAAGGGTTCGATGCAATTGTTAACTTTGCTGCAGAATCGCATGTCGATCGCAGTATAGTCGATCCGGGGGTGTTCGTCAGAACGAACGTGACGGGAACTCAGGTGCTGCTCAACTTAGCGAGAAAATATAACGTTCCGAGGTTCATACAAATTTCAACGGATGAAGTGTACGGTACACTAGGAGACGACGGGCTATTTTCCGAAGAGACGCCGCTCGCCCCCAATAGTCCGTATTCAGCCAGCAAAGCGGGAGCGGATCTCCTCGTTCGAGCCTATCACGAAACATACGGGATGCATGTCAATATTACTCGTTGCTCCAATAATTATGGACCTTTTCAATTCCCGGAAAAGTTAATCCCACTCATAATTACTAAAGCATTGCGGGATCGGCATTTGCCCGTATATGGAGACGGATTGAATGTAAGGGATTGGTTGTACGTGGAGGACCACTGCCGTGCCATCGATCTGGTTCTGCATAATGGTAAAAAAGGCGAAGTGTACAATATCGGCGGTAATAACGAACGAACGAATCTTCAGGTTGTAAGAACGATTTTGAAGGAGCTGGGCAAGCCGGAGACGCTTATTCAGTTCGTGGACGACCGGTTGGGGCATGATAGGAGATACGCTATAGATGCTTCCAAAATCCGTCGTGAGCTTGGGTGGAAGCCGCAGTATGATTACGAATCCGGGATCAAAAAAACGATCGAATGGTATTTGCAGCATGAAGATTGGATCAACAGAATCGCTTCCGGAGCATATCGGCAATGAGCGAACGAAAACTAAATCTTCTGGTGACCGGTGCAGGCGGACAGTTGGGGCAAGAGTTTGTTCATATGGACCATGACGGCATCGAGATTATTGGCAAGAATCGATCCGAGCTGGACATTACGGATTACGAAAGCTGCCAGGCGTTATGCGCGATAATAAAACCGGACTTCATTGTTCACGCCGCTGCCTACACGGCGGTTGATCAAGCGGAATCCAAACCGGAAGCGGCCTGGGCGGTTAATGTGGAAGGTACGCGAAATATGGCAAAAGCAGCAGAGGCAGTTGGAGCTAAGTTCTGCTATATCAGTACGGATTATGTATTCGATGGATCGGGGAAGGAGCCTTATCCCGAAAGTCATCCAACAGCTCCTCAATCTGTATACGGAGCCTCCAAGTTGGAAGGTGAACGCAATGCGTTAGAGCTATCCTCGAAATGTTTTGTTGTACGTACATCATGGGTGTATGGAAAATATGGCCGGAACTTCGTGCAGACTATGCTGCAGCTTGCAAAAAGCAAAAAGGAACTGATGGTCGTGGACGATCAGATTGGCTCGCCAACGTACACATATGATTTGGCTAATTTTATTATCGAACTGGTTCAATCGGAGAAATACGGCATTTACCATGCCTCCAATTCAGGAAACTGTTCCTGGTTCGAGTTTGCCAAAGCGATTTTTGAAGATGCTGGAATAAGTTCGGCAGTTATACATCCTTGCTCTACAGAACAATTTCCACGTCCTGCGCCCCGTCCAGCCTATTCTGTGCTCGGTCAACAGGCGCTGATAAAAGCAGGATTTACACCTCTTAGACCATGGAGAGAGGCTTTACGGGATTATCTGTCGGAGCATACCGCCTCCTACATTTTCCCCGACCATCCATAATGTAATACGCCTTGAAGAGGTGCAGTCGAGCCATAATAACTGCATCAACTTTCAAGGAGGAATGGATCATGGCCAGAAGGAGCAACAGGCTTGTCGTACCGGAGTGCAAGAACGCGATCAACCAAATGAAGTACGAAATCGCATCCGAGCTTGGCGTTCAGATCGGTCAGCAGGGGGAAGGCTTCGATACGGAATTTGCGGGAGAATTGGGAAGCGTAGGAGCAGCCGGATTCGGGCAAGCTTATCTTGGTAACTTGCCTTCAAGGGAAGCGGGATCTCTAGGAGGCGGAATTACGAAACGTCTTGTTCAACAAGCTCAGCAGACGCTTCTGTAAGTCATGTCTGGACTGGCAAAGTTGGGCGTGTGTTTTATTGACACGACTCGACGCTTCCGGTATCATTATTTATCGAAGGTTTATTCCTAACAGCCTTTTCCAATTGGGAAAGGTTGATTTTTATATATATGTGGAGGTTGGAGAATTTGTCGATTAAAGGCAGGCATCTCTTCACATCCGAATCGGTCACGGAAGGCCATCCGGATAAAATTTGCGACCAAATTTCCGACGCGGTGTTGGACGCATTCTTGGAAGCGGACCCTTATGCACGCGTAGCTTGTGAGGTTTCTGTAGCGACAGGACTTGTTCTCGTGATCGGCGAGATCAGCAGTAAAGCCGATTTTATCGATATTTCCTCCATTGCGCGTCGCACGATCAAGGAGATTGGATATACACGCGCGAAATATGGCTTTGATTCCAGCACTTGTGCAGTGTTGACTTCGCTGAACGAACAGTCCGCAGATATAGCTCAAGGGGTTAATGCCGCTCTTGAGTCGCGTGACGGTAAAGACGTTCAACAAGAGAATGAAGACATCGGTGCGGGCGATCAGGGCTTGATGTTCGGTTTTGCGACGAATGAGACTCCTGAACTGATGCCTTTGCCGATCGCCTTGGCTCATCGTCTGTCTCGTCGTTTGTCGGAAGTTCGCAAGGATGGCAAGCTTGCTTACCTGCGTCCGGACGGCAAAACGCAAGTTACAGTTCAATACGAGGACGGCAAGCCGGTACGAGTCGACACGATCGTTGTCTCCACTCAGCACGCCGAAGACATTAGTCTGGAGCAAATCCAGCAAGATATTCGCGAGCACATCATCTATCCGGAAGTTCCGGCAGAGTGGCTGGATGCCGACTCGAAGTTTTTCATCAACCCAACAGGGCGTTTCGTCATCGGCGGTCCTCAAGGCGATGCAGGACTTACGGGGCGCAAAATTATCGTAGATACTTACGGCGGCTACGCTCGTCACGGCGGTGGCGCGTTCTCCGGCAAGGATCCGACCAAGGTCGACCGTTCCGCAGCTTACGCGGCCCGCTACGTGGCTAAGAACATCGTTGCGGCAGGTCTTGCCGACAAGTGCGAAATCCAGCTTGCTTATGCCATCGGTGTAGCTAGCCCGGTTTCCATTAATGTCGACACATACGGCACAGGCAAGATTGCAGAAGAGAAGCTGGTCGAGTTGATCAAGAGCAACTTCGATCTTCGCCCGGCTGGCATCATTAAGATGCTTGATCTGCGTCGTCCTATCTACCGCCAGACGGCTGCATATGGCCACTTCGGCCGCACAGACGTCGATCTCCCTTGGGAGCGTCTGGACCGTGTCGAGGCTTTGAAGCAAGGGGCTTTGGCGTAATATATCTCAGGCTTCCGTTTTAGCGGAAAACTTGGCAAAGTAGGTTTTCATAGCAGATTTGGGATCTTGACCATACCCCAATAAAAAGCAGCTTCAGCATAAAAAGAAAAAGATCGCCAATATCCTTTCATCTTAGCTAGGATTTTGGCGATCTTCTTGATGTTATTCTGACAGATATTGGTTATCGGGGGGGCTCATTGGCATCCGCAAAAGCTTTGCTTTATAGTTTGGAAACTTAGTTGCTCCAAATATTTGCCCAACCTGTTTCTGCTGTTGGTACTCACCTATTCATTACTCTCATGCCAGACATGACTCGTGATCACAATAATTGCGCGACCGGTGCATTCCTTAAGCATTAGTCACCCGCCACGATGCTGGGGATCGGTTGAATTGACGATCCCCTTTTGAAACGCCATTATTGAGATTAGTCCTTCACAGGCATAAACGACCTTCTGCCTATCATGGAGCTCTTGCAAATGTTCGACGTGTTGTAACCTGCATTGAATGCGAAGGTTATGCTCGATTCGAACTTATGCTCCAATCGCTCGATGTAGGGAATGTAATCATGGACGTTGCCATATGTAATATGTACAACGGTGATGATGTTATACTTGTGGTTGTCCGTTGGATGATCCAAATAGAAGAACCCTTCCGGCTTGCCGTCACGTAGCATATAACCGCTGTCCGGGTCGGTTGTGCTCACTTTGATCTCCTTTTGTTCTTCCACCCCTTCTGGGGCTTCAGGGCTTACTCCATGTGCCTCACGATCTGATCTAGTTCATTTACGTAAGCTTTTGTACTTTGCGTCACTTGCTCTTTGGAGAATTTCGCTTCTTGGCACTGGCTTTCAGATGCGTAGAATCCGTAATAAGCACCCGCCCCGCAACCAGACGATGCTTGATAGCTAGAAGAACGACCTCGTCGAATACTTTCTGCAGCACATCCCCTTCATGAAGGCGCTCTCGGAAGTAACTTACCGTACTGTGGTCTAGGACACGGTCAGTGGGACCAAGACCTTAAAACCAACGACATGCAATGTTGGCGTGAACCTCCAACTCCAATTGCCGTTCCGAACGTATACCGAACAAGCAGCCGTTAAAGAGCAGCTTATATTGTACAAAAGACGCAAACTCTGACGGGCATATTTAACGTCATGGCTTGTAGCAAAAAGCGCCGGCATAACAGATGACACTCCGGGTTTGAGGTCGTAAAGGCGGCAATGGGAGGGAAGGCTGGAACACTCTTCTTTCCTCTTCCACCTGAAGAGTATCGGCTCTTCGCTCCAATTAATGCGAGTATCCGGGGAATGAAGATAGTAGGAGGCAACTACGGCAAGATATGCTTGCTCGAATCCTTGGCAGGAATCGATTTGGTTAGGATTTCGAATAGCCTTGTGGAAGTATCCGAACTTTCGCCCAGTAAACGCTTCTACTGGTTGTGTCAGCGCTATTTTGGTCAATCGCTTACAGCAAAGAAACCGCAGCTAGAGATGGTAAGGAAAAATCATACGTACAGATACAAATTCGTAGGTGTTTTCAGAATGCAGGAGTAACAATCCATCGTGTCGGACAGAACTACGTTTCAGAATCTTCAAAATGTGGAGAGTTACACGAGTATAACAGTTCTGCTGAAGCGACAGTTATTACCCCAACCACAAGTTTTGACAGGTTAAACGGCGCGGGAACTGCTCGAAACAACTGCACGTTATCTGATTAGCAGTCAGAATTGTAATGATGCAAATGGTCTTGTAACTACGTCATGGTCCCCGGTAAGTAAAAGAATAGACTTTAATCTTTTTATTAGGTAGGGTACTCTGAAGTGAATTAGTTGGAGGTTGAAATATCTATGGATAAGGCTCAGAGAGTAAGCTCGCTAGACCACCTAAGAGGTATTATGGCTATATTAGTTATGGTCTACCACTTCTCTGGGTGGATTGGAGTTAATTATTTATACCCCCTAAATGAAATAAATAATAGATTAGGAATATACGCTGTTTCAGCTTTTTATCTAATTAGCGGAGTTAGTTTGGCTCTTGTTTATATGAATCAAAAAGTAACTAGTACTTTATTAAAAAGTTTTGCTGTTAAAAGATTATATAGAATAGTGCCATTATTTTATTTAGCAACAACCTTAACATTAATAGTTAATGAACTAACGAGCTTGATTTATAGCAACACTTTATTTTTACCAAAACTTAATGATTTGTTTTATAATTATTCGCTATTATTTAGCTGGTTTGACCATGATGGTTATATTGCAACTGGAGCATGGTCAATTGGTAACGAATTGGTGTTCTATTCAGCATTACCTTTAATTCTAATAATGTCAAGGAAGTCAGTATATTATTTGATAACCTTTTTTGGATTGTCTTTAATTTTGACTGGATATTTTTCTACTAGTCTAATTAATGACCAACTGAGTTTAGCGGTTCAATGGACTGATTTTATTAGTCCATTAAATCAAATGTATTTGTTTATTGGGGGCTTGATAATTGGCTGGTTGTATGCAAATAAAAAAATAGGGGAAATATGGATATCGAAGTTGATTTTTATAGCTTCAGTATTGATTTTTATTTTTTTTCCGATAAACGGTGAAGATCAAATAAACTATGTTACAGGGATGGGTAAAATAGTGTTATCAATAGCTATTTTTTCTATGGTAATAAGTGCAATGAATATTACAATAAAAGAAAATCATTTGAAAACAGTTTTGGATTATTTTGGAGAAATATCTTATTCATTGTATCTACTACATCCAATAGTTTTCACGTCTTATGGTTTAATTAATTCTAATATGAAGTTAGAAAGTAATTTTATAACAATGATTATCTTGATGATCTTTACTATTTTGATTTCAACAGTAACCTATCATTTTGTTGAAAAACCAATGATTAAATCCGCTAGAAGAGAAAAAAATGGAGATATAGAGACAGGGATAAAGAGAAGGTTTGGATATAAATTAATAATTGTTAGCATTATAGGTTTATTTCTGTATTTCAATTTAACAGCTAGAACTGATGATACCTTTGATTATGACCTGCAATGTTCAATTGAAAATCAAATAATCCACTTAAAATGGAACGAAAAATCTGATGTCGAAAATTATCTGGTTACTTCTAGTCAAAAAGGGGAGAACCCAAAGTCGGTTTGGGTAAATACAAATTCTCATAGCATATCAGTAAACGATTTTAACAAAGCGGTAGTTACCTTTAAGATAGCGGCGTCCGGGAGTAATTCGTCAGAATTAGTCGTATGCAATCTAAATAATAAATAAAACTAAAAAGTGAAACATCGCTATATTTCAGTGATAGATTACTTTAATTCTTCCCCATTCTCATCAATGGCTTTTCAATAGCACTATAAATTACTGTTGCGGTTAACGTTCCGTTTATCAATACACATGCAAAAATTTAGGAACATTGTGTATAGCAAAAGAGTATGATTCAAATAACCAGAGTGGGGTGTCTCAAAGGACATAAAAAGGTGACCTTTGAGACACCCCACTTTATACCTAACACATCCAGTTATCTATTTTAATATAAGGAATGATTTCATTGATTACGTAATTGTGATGTGACGAATTAAATATGGATTTATAGCTGCTTTCTATAGTCGTATCTGAACTGTTATATACTCTAATGAGAAGCTATAACGGCCTCAATCCGATTCCTTTTCGCAGAATACACTATGAAATCTGCTGCTTAATAGTGATTTGGAGTAAGCAAAATAATGAATAGAAGCGCGTTGCCCTTATTTCGGGGGCAACGCGCTTTTTTTAACGCCGAAAACTAAAGATAAGCGGCATTTTGGCCGAAGAAATAGATAAGTATGTTCATTTTCGGGAGGTCATTCGGTTGCAACGAATTCGTGCTCTATCTCTAATTTTAACAGTTGCGCTTATTTTACAGACTTTTGCTTTTCCAAGTGCTAAGGCAGCTACGGGAGGCCCTGTTGTCGTTAGCATGACTCCAAGCCATGGAGCAAGCGCGGCCGTAACGACAACGGAGTTGATCCTCACCTTCGACGAAGAGATCATTCGGGGAGCCGGTAAAATTCAATTGTACGATTATGATACGACAACATTGGTAGGGGAGTACGACATCGCCAAAACCTCTCCTTCAGAAGTTCAAGTTGATATTCAAAATAAAGCGATTGTAATCACGCCCGCTGGTGGATTGACATCCGGAGTACGCTATACAGTCGTTGTTCCGCCCGATACGGTGCGCAATTATTCGAATAGCGCTTCATTTGTCGGGATTCCGTATGGCCAGTGGATGTTCCGAGCGGAGCAGCTCCTCCCAGTTGCCGTGAATTTCGTTCCTGTGGATCAGTATTCGACATTGGATCCAGTGAATCCGGGCAGCCTTTCATTTGAATTTGCGCGCAAAGTTGTGAAAGGTTCGGGTTACATCCAGGTAAAAAGGGTTGCCGATAATGTCACGGTACATTCGGTAAGTGTACAGGCTGCAGACGTTACCTTGAACCAGGTCGGGGTCAACTGGAGAGTCAGTCTTCCGCTAAAAGGTTTGGAATATAATACGTCTTATTATGTCCTGATCGATGCCGGAGCGTTGGTTGATCCGCTTAACGGGGCTTATTCCGGTATTCAAACGCCAAGCGGCCCAGGCAGCTGGACGTTCAGAACTAAACCCGCGCTCGACACGACCAAGCCGAAGATTCAGACATTCAATCCTGCCAATAACGGAGTTCTGGCAGATGTAAATGCGACGCAAATCTCTCTTTTATTCGATGAACCCGTTTTTGCCAACTCGAATCGGAGCGTGATTATTACAACGGCGAGCGGTGCGCTTGTCTGCACAGTGCCTGCGAATGCAACGGTTGCTAATACAGGCAATCCTAACGTTGTTTTTAATCTTTCCGCAGCATCTTGTCCCAAATTCGCGAATAATACGGATTACTCCGTTCAGATCGGATCAGACGTTTATCGGGATGCGAGCGGAAACTACTTTGATGCATTGACTTGGAAGTTCAAGGTGCTCACGGATACCACTCCTCCGGCGATTAGTACTTATTTTCCGACAGTGTCCGCGACTGCGATCAGTACTTCCTTAAATGAGCTTAGTTTGACCTTTAATGAGCCGCTGGGGACGCTGGCTTCGACGGCGACGGCGCAAATTTTTCCGCAAAATGCTCAAGCAAACAAGAGAGATTTGACGATGTCGATCGACCCTGCCAATAACAAAAGAGTGATCCTTAAGCTGACTGGTACCGCCAAACTCAGCAATTCAACGTTATATGCCGTAACTGTTCCTGCCAACGTTATCCGCGATGAGGCGGGGAATTTTTTCGCGGGAGTCACCAACCCAAATCAATGGACTTTTCAGACTGGAACCAACAGCGTGCCGGTTGTTTCGAATTCGACGATTAGCGGCTCCAGTATTGTCCTGACATTCAGCGAAAATCTTGATTCCACGAAAACGCCAAATGCGAGCAATTTCTATGCAACGGCAAATGAAGCAGCAAGAGCCATAACGGGCGTTTCTGTCAGTGGCAATGAAGTACGACTAAGTCTTCAAAGTAGCGTATTGGTAGGACAGACGGTCAGATTGTCGTATTATCCGGATGCTGTTGTAGCCAGAAGATTGCAAAATACGAGCGGAATCGAAGTCGCGTCTTTCACCAATAGGGTTCTGACAAACTCTACTGATTCTACTTTGCCTAAGCCGGAGAACGGGTATTTTTACGGAAGTTCATTAACATTAACCTTCAATAAAGCGATGGCAGATGTGGCTCCCCAATTCCAAACCCAGATTCAGAGCCAGTTTACGGTGAAGCAGAACGGCAACGTTATTGGGATCAACTCTGCTTTTTTAAGCGGTAATTTTTTGACGATGACACTGAATTCCTCATCGACCAGTTCATTGCCTGTGTCGGTATCTTATGCACCAGGGGTTTACCCTCTTCGTGATCCGAGCGGTAGCATGGTTCCGGCATTTACGGATTACTACGTTCGGAACCAATACGACACCGAACCGCCGCAGTTGACGTCCGCAGTTTTGAATGGCAGCAAGATTGTAATGACCTACAATGAAGGGCTAAATCCGTCCAGCGTGCCTCCGATAACTGCATTTTCGGTGGTTACGACCGGCGTAACTCCGCCTACTGTGACAAAAGTTGTAGTAGCGAACAATACAATCGAGCTGACGTTGTCGCAGAGCGTCTCCTCCAATGTGCCGGTCCTGTTGTACTATTACCAAAGCTCGCCTGCTATTATGGACTTGTCCGGGAATATTGCTCCTGCGATCGTTGGATACAACTTTACTTCCGGTTCAAGCGATGTTGCCCAATTGGCATCATCCAGCATTTCGAACAGTCAGTTGACGTTAGTTTACTCCGCTCCACTGAATCCAAATACGGCTCCATATGCGTCTCAGTATACGGTAAAATATAATGGAGCAACCGTTCCCGTAACAGGAGTATCAGTGGCGGGAACTCAAGTTGTCCTCAACTTGTCTTCTCCTGTTGGGGCAGGGCAGACGGTGACGCTTAGCTATATAACGACGGGTAATCCACTGAGGGACACGCTTGATCGCATTGTTGCTGCTTTAAACAATATTACGGTAGGCGCGCAAACCGGTACGCCGATCGCCAATTTGCCGGATTATCTGGAGTCGGACGGCGCCGGAGCTGTCAGACTTGTCGTCGGGAAGGCAGTGACGGCAACGGCAGCGGTGACGCCATCTGGAAAAGCAGCCAAACGTTATGTGGTCGATGCGAACAAGCTGGCGGCGTCATACTCGTTAATTAAATCGAATAGCAGTGTTACCGTTCCAAGGGTATCCGTCCGTATTCCGACTACGGAGGCGGGAGCGCTCGTCAGTCTTCCGATCCAATCGTTGATTTCATCGGCAACGAACGTATCCAATGCGGAGTTCCTGCTTGATTTTGGGGATTTGCAGTTCAACCTGCCGTTAAACGCGATTAACCTTACAAAACAATTGCAGCAGATCGGAGGCAACACGTCGAGTGATGCTTCACTGCTCTTAAGTATTGAAAAGGTATCTGATGTTGCCTTCATTTCTGCGCTTGCCGCCCAAGGAGCACAGAGAGTGGTTGCGCCTGCGGATTTCTCGGCTTCTATTTTATTTGGCGGGAAGGAATACCCGATCAACAGCTATGATAGGTATGTAACGCGTTCTTTTGTAATTCCGGCGTCTGCCGGCTCTCTTGACAACTTGGCTGTTGTGCATTTTGATCAGTTGACAGGCAAGATCAGCTATGTACCGACACGAATTACGAATAGCGGAACCTCGTTGTATGTGAACTTCATGCGGAAGAGCAACAGCAAATATGCAGTGGTACGCAAAACCATGCAATATACAGATATGAAAACGCACTGGGCAAACGGAGACGTGTCCTTGCTGGCTTCGAAGTTTATTGTGGATGGGACAACTCCGACGACTTTCGCTCCGAAAACGAACATTACCAGGGCAGATTTCGCTCAGTATATTGTTCGCGGCCTAGGGCTGAATGGAGATCGTTCGGCTGCCAGCAAGTTCACTGACGTGCAAGGAGCGGGAGCGTCCGCAGCCTATATTGGAGCTGCAAGTGCGGCAGGCATCGTTCAAGGCGGAACGGATGGCAAATTCCGGCCGAACTCGCCGATTACGCGTGAAGAGATGGCGACGATGATGGTTAGGGCTATGAATGTGGCCGGAGTCCAGCAGTCTGCCGATAGTTCTAACCTAAATCGATTCAACGATAGAGGAAACATCAGCAGTTGGGCGAAAGAAGGCGTGTCGATCAGTGTACAGGCCGGTATTATTAGTGGAGTGACCTCGACTTCGATGAAGCCAAAGAGCAATGCGACCCGAGCCGAGGCCGTTGTTATGATCAAGCGATTGTTGGAGTTCGTAGAGTTTATTGATTCCTAATGATCTGAAAGAAGGTTGACGATGAACCACGCCGAGCTGATGAAGAGAGGGTTGCAGCGGCCCGGAACAACCCTTCGCTATCCTTTCGATCCCGACCTGCCCGTGCTGTTCGTCGGCAGCAAAATGTTCGCGTTGCTTGGCCATACGGGCGAGGTGGAGAGCATCAATCTGAAGGCGGACCCTGAGGAAACGTGGCTGCTGCGTCAGCAGTATGAAGGAGCCGTGCTGCCGGGGTACCATATGAACAAGAAGCATTGGAATACGGTTGTCTTGAACGGTATAGTTCCGGACGACGAGGTGCTTGCAATGCTGGAGCAATCCTATCTACTTGTACGGGACAAGCTTCCTAAGCGGGAGAGAGATGAGCTGCTATAAAAGTTTGAACCGCAGATAAGGCGACTCTTATGGCGAAGTACGAGAGTTTTCCTATTCGTAGTTTCAACCTATATAACGTAGTAATAGTGGAAGATTAGGTAAAAAGGCGGCGAGCGATCGTCGTCTTTTTTCTATTAAATTTTGCGAAGTCGATCGTCGACTGTAACTTTTGCTCTATTTTAGAGTCTAATAGATTAGGGATAATGGGAAGTTGCCCAGCTATGGCCGCTACTAGCGTCGTAGAGGAACTTCTCCCTAAATTCATAGACTTACAGGAGAACAGAAGTACATGCGATTATTCACTTCAAATGCTCGACAGAAGCGTTCCCGTTTTGTGTTGCCTTTTCTCGCAGGAGTGTTGGTGTTTACCGGTCCCGTCAGTTCGGGATTCCTCCCCGTTCCTTATGCCGTCGCCGCGACTCAGAAGACAGCGGTCACCTATAAGCTTTCCAAGCAAAGCGAATCGATCGTGACTTCCGGCGTTCGCCAACTGACCTATGCCTGGATTCCGTCCGACTCTTCGATTCCGACCGAGGTTTTGCACGTTCTGCAGGTGGATCTCCAAAATCCTTACGTCCAGCTCAATGCTATGGGAGGACCGAAAGGAAGCGTCACCGCTAAGCAATCAGTTGGCGCGATGACCAGGGAGACGGGGGCGGTTGCCGGCATTAACGGCGACGTGTTCCGTACGGCAAGCGGCACGGAAGGCGTGCCGATGGGGGCGCAGATCACTTCAGGACAATTGCTTGCCAGTACCGAGCAGTTGCAGGGAATGTATGCGTTTGGCGTAACTCAGGATCGTCGTCCTGTTATCGACAACTTTATGTTTAGCGGTACGGTCACAGCGACGGACAAGGGGGTATCGTATCCTCTGGCGGGGCTGAACAAGTCGGCCTACCGCACGGAGCCGGACAAAGCCTACAGTCACGTTAACGCTCTGTACATGTATACGAATGCCTGGACGGCGTCGGAGCGGCCTGCGAACAGTTCGGCTACCCCGAATGAGGCGCTTATCGTCGATGGTATCGTAACGGAGGTTGTAGAAGGGGCGGCGATTTCAACTCCGATCCCCGAGAACGGCTTCATTCTTCGAGGGCACAATAGAAGGGAATCCGGCAATTTCGTCGCGAGTCTGGCAGTCGGAGACCGTGTTGCTGCAGACTATTCATTAACAACAGCCTCCGGCAAAACGTACAATCCGTCCGACTTCCAGATGATGGTGAGCGGACATACGCTCCTGATGGACCAAGGGGCGCCCGTCTCTTTCACGCGGGATGTCAACGGGCTAAGCGGGTATGCGGATCGTGCGCGCACGGCCGTTGGCTTCTCCAAGGACGGCTCCACTGCCTATATGCTCACCGTCGAGGAGAATGGTGGCCGCAAAGGCGTCACGCTGAAGGAATTGCAGCAGATGCTGAAGGAATTGGGCGTCTGGAAGGCTGTCAATCTGGACGGGGGCGGGTCGACGACGATGGTGACTCGTCCGTTGGGAGATTTTCAGACGCAGCTTACGCATCCAACCTCTTATGGGACGACGCAGCGTCTGGTCACGAACGGGATCGGCGTCTATACGACGGCTCCGCAAGGCTCATTGAAGGGCATTGCGGCCAGCGGTCCGCAAACGGTGTTCATCGGCCAACAGGCGGCTTACTCGCTGAAGGCTTATGACACGCACTACAATCCGCTCGATCCGAACGGTTTGACCGCAACATGGAGTATCGATAAACAGTTGGGTTCGTTCTCGAACGGGACATTCCAGGCGGCGAAAGCCGGCACGGCCACGGTCAGCGTAAAATCGGGCAGCGCCAGCGACTCGCTTAAACTGGAGATTGTCGGCGAGGCGCAGATTGCCAAGCTGATCGTCGAACCAAGCTCGACGCTGCTGAAGCCGGGATCTGTGATTAATGTACCGGTCAAAGCGCAGCTGACGGATGGACGGCTGATGTCCGTACCGGCATCGTCGGTGTCTTGGGAGTTCCGCGGCTTTACGGCAACGGTGCAGGACGGCAAGCTGACGGTGAACAAGGTGCAGAACGACGCAGCCGCAGGCTATGCGATTGCCCGCTATGACGGCTATGGAGCAATTGCGGTGCTCGCTTCGGGTTCGGAGCAGGTGCTGGAGGATTTCGAGAAAGCCGCGTACGGAGTAAACTTCGCCGGCACGCCTGTCGAGACGATGGGTTCGGCGGCGATCGTCACGGGAATTGCCGGGCGTGAGCTGTCGAAGGTTCTGGCGATGGATTACGATTTTACGGTCGGAGCCGGCAAAAGGTATGCGAACGCCGTTCTGAACGACGGCAAAGGCATCGCGATCAAGGGCTCGCCAAGCGCTATGTCGCTTGATGTGATGGGCGATGGAGGCATGCACTGGCTGCGGGCCGAGTTTATCAACGGAGACGGCAAACCGGCCTATGCTACGATTGCCGATAAAGTTGATTGGACCGGCTGGAAGAACATTCGCTTCGATCTCGCTCAAGCCGGGCTGAAGGGCGAAGCCAAGCTGACTAAGCTGTATCTCGTTAATCAGGAGAATGATCAGGACGAGCGTTCGATGCTGGGCCAGATCGCTTTTGACAACTTGGTGCTTCAGTATCCACCGGGAAAGATCGCAGTTACTAATCCGACGATCGAAATGAAGGTTGGGAACAAGCAAGCAACGGTTGACGGTGCCAAGGTCACTCTTCCGGGAGCGCCTTTTATCCAAAAAGGCACGAACACGAACTATTTGCCGCTTCGCTTTGTCGGGGATACGCTTGGGGCGCAGGTCGTCTGGGACAATAAAACGAAGCGAGTCACGGTGCTGCGCGGCGATAAAATGCTGGAGCTGTGGGTCGGCAAGGACACGATGACCGCGAACGGAATTCGTCAGCCCGTGCCTGCGGCGCCTCTGCTGATCAAGGGCAGCGTCTACGTTCCGGTTCGTCTCATATCGGAGCAGCTCGGTCAAAAAGTAGATTGGGAGAATAAAACTCAAACGATTACAATTCGTTAATTTTAGACCGAAGGACCTATTCCTCTCTCAATAAAACGCTGAAATATGGTATGATAAACAATGCTATATGAGTTAAGTAATAAAACGGAAAAGGTTTTCGACTTGTTATAGCAAAATGTGATCGACTGCAAGCGGATAGAGGAAGATTGTAGACGGCGTCTCGAGTAGGGGAGTAGTTAACGTGGATTATCATGTTGATCAGATAGACCGCGTCATCCAGAAGGCCATTTCCGTCATGGAAGACAGCAAAGTTCAAGTGTTCGAAATCTGCGAGGCTGCCCGCCGGGAGCTGCTCTCCCTCACGAATGAGCTGGAGACCGTCCTGCAGGAGACGTCGGACACAATAGATAAGGTAGATCGCATCGAACGGGACTACCGACTGGCGAGAATCCGGCTCACGGAAGTGAGCCGGGATTTCGTCAGGTATTCCGAGCAGGATATCAAATTGGCGTACGAGAAGGCAACTCAGCTACAGCTTGATTTGATGGTGTACCGCGAAAAGGAAAGCTATCTGAAAGCCCGTAGAGACGAGCTGCAGATGAGGGTAAGGGGAGTAGAGCAGTCCATCGAACGAGCGGACACGATCAGTCTGCAGATGAGTGTTGTACTTGATTACTTGTCAGGCGATCTGACGCAGGTTACGAGGATATTGGAATCGGCGAAAAATCGTCAGATGATCGGTCTCAAGATCATTCTGGCCCAGGAAGATGAGCGCAAGCGAGTAGCCAGGGAAATTCACGACGGACCGGCGCAGTCGCTGGCGAATCTCGTTCTGAGAACGGAGATTGCCGAACGGCTGCTGGATACGGGCGATCTTACGGTCGTACGCAGCGAGCTGATCGACCTGAAGTCGCAAATCCGGATCGGGCTGGAGGAGATTCGCAAAATTATTTTCAACCTTCGTCCGATGGCCTTGGATGATCTCGGTCTGGTGCCGACGCTCCGGAAGTTCGTGCAGGACTTCGAGGAGAAGACGAGAATTAGATCCGTATTCGAGACTTCGGGCAAGGAGAAGCGGCTGCCCGACGCGATGGAAGCGGCTATGTTCCGGCTCGTGCAGGAAGCCTTCAACAATGTGCTGAAGCACGCGCAGTCGACCTTCGTCTCGCTTGAGCTGATCTTTCTGGACGATACGGTTCGGATGTTTATCGAGGATAATGGAATTGGTTTTAATCGGGAAGCCGTGGCTGTTCGTTCTAAGTCGCATTCCCATTTCGGCTTGATTGGAATGAATGAGCGAGTGGATCTGCTGCAAGGCAAGATAGAGATCGATTCAACAGTTGGTCAAGGTACGGTAATCAAGATCAATGTTCCCATCAAAGCGGATTCAGGAAAGGAGTTAATCGCGTATGGAGAATAAGACAACGGTACGTACGATTAAAGTACTGCTAGCCGACGATCATCAGCTCTTCCGCGAAGGACTGAAGCGGATTCTGAACATGGAGAGCGATCTGGAGGTTATAGGAGAGTGCGGCGACGGAATCCAGGTGCTGGAATTCTGTAACCAGGCTAAGCCGGACGTCGTGCTGCTCGACATTAATATGCCGATTGAGAACGGCGTGGTGGCAACGGAGAAGCTGCGCGATATTTTTCCGGAGATCAAGGTGATCATTCTCTCGATTCATGACGACGAAAGCTACGTGTTCGAGACTCTGCGCAAGGGCGCGTCGGGGTATCTGCTTAAGGACATGGAGGCTGAGTCGCTGGTGAATGCGATCCGAACGGTCGCTGAAGGACATGCATACATACATCCGAAAGTAACGGGCAAGCTGATCAATCAGCTCCGTCGCATGACTTATCTTGACGAGATCGGCGCCGCTTCGGGCGCTGCGGCCAGCCGGGAGACGGTGGCCAAGCTTGTACCTCGCGGAAACAATCCGCTTACTCGCCGCGAGGCGGAGGTGCTTCGGTTGATGGCCGAGGGCAAGAGCAACAAGACGATCGGAGAGAACCTGTTTATTAGCGAGAAAACGGTCAAAAACCACGTCAGCAGCATTTTGCAGAAGATGGAAGTGGACGATCGAACTCAAGCGGTTATCAACTCGATCAAGTATGGTTGGGTGACTTTGTAGGGAATAGCAATCGCGGTTTTCGGGCCTGGGCCTGAGGATCGCGGTTTTTTATTTGTGAGGCGGGATGGCGGATGAGACAGGGAGTCCCTTGGCTTAAGACCAAGGTATTCAGAGAAGTTGAAATTAAAGGGAGGTTTTCTTAAAGGGGCATGAGAGTTAGCGCTGGCGAGCAGAAGGGCGCCTCGGAACCCCGCAACGTAAGATGGCATATATTGTGGAACGAGTAGACGGTCGGTGAACGGGGAGGAAACGTCCGGTTCGGGTCAGCCGTCGCTCATCTTCATGGCAAAGGAGGAGCACAGCTATGCTTCCCGAGCTGTTGTGGATTGTCGGTTTGTACATTGCGGCTGCGTTGCTGGTGAGCGCCATCGTTCGTCGAAGCTCACGCAAAGGGCGTCGCCACTATGTGCTGGTCGCGGGGAATCATCAGATGCAGATTGAGGGATATATTCGGACTCTTCAGCATTTTTCGAGAAGGACGGGAACGGATATCGGCATAACGGTCCTGCTGGATCGTTCGACGGACGAGACAGGGCCGATCTTGGAGCGTATGGCTCGCCGGGATTCGGGGATCGCGTGGGTGCGACGGAACGGATCGGACGATGTCAGGCAGGAATATGAAAAGGTTTGCGAACGGACGGAGGCAATGGTGGAGTCATCGGCTGTGGGTTCGCGCGTGGTTTGGTTGGAGCTGGGGCATCAGGAGGGGATGAAGCGTCTTCCTCTCTGAGTATAGAAGGGAAACAGTGGGGAAGGGATCTTTACTGGGAAAAGCGTGAAAGAGAAAACAGATGAAAGAGAAATTGATGGAAAGATAACTGGTGGAAAGACAACTGATGGAAGAGAAGACTGATGAAAGAGAAAACCCAATTGATTCGTTGCATGGATACATGCTACGATGGTGAAAAAGCTAGACGGTCGTGAAGCACACGCCGCTCTTTCTCCTGATGAATTCAGGGGAATGGGCGGCTTTTGTATTTTGTTGGCGATTGGTCGCGTTGCGAGTGGAGTGGAACTGAGGATGAAGTTTTAAGGGAGTGAAAAATCGATGAGGGTTGTCGTATATGCGGTGCGGATAGAACAGGTGCGCAAGGTCGTCTTCTCAGTCGACTGGGAGACGGATCGCAAGTATTGGAGCAGTAGGAGTCTGCTCCGCCTTGGAATATTGCTCCGCGAAGATCCCCAGTAGTTTAATAGGTTTGTTATTTATCAAAATTTCTTTGCCTAAAGTTTCATCACCGCTGACAACTTCGAAAATTCCTTCGGACTTGAGCTTCTCGTACACCTTTTGTTTGTACATTATTTTATCTTTATCAGATGCGTCCAACGGTAAGGGCGGTAAATCATCAAAAGCTTCAGGACGGGAATTGATTTCAGTTACAGGATTAGATTGATTGCAGCTGCAGCAGTGATCGTCGTGAAGAAAATACCTAATGCTAGATATGATAAGCTGATCAGCTTTCATATATTAAAACACTATTTAATGAAAATTGTTGAAAAATAGTAAAAATTTATATAATTAACTTATTTTAATATATTCATTTTTGGAATTGTGGATTGATGTCGATTAATAAAACGTTCAACCTGGTGGCTTAGGCTCTCGATCTATTTTGATAAAGAAAAACAGAAAAACCCGCTCAGCCAAGTTGCCGGGCGGGGATATTTCAGAACTTAGATATTAAAGTAGTACGTTACTTCAGGCCCATTTCTACTAAAGTTGTTTCTGTAATAAGTTTTTATTACAGCTTTATATTGTCCAGATGGACGCCCGGCTTTTGAAAATAGTAGGTTTTCAGTAATAATCCTATCCTTAGCGACATGGCTCGTAGAGGTTGTTATTCCCTTGACTAATCCAATGTCTTTCGTTACATTGGCTGCTTTAAGTAGTGTTGTATCGCCTACCTTGTAGTAGTGAACCCAATAGTTGTATTCACCAATAGCGTTATCTTTAAAGCTTAGATTTAACTGATTTCCAACCCAAGTATGGGAAATGTCAGTTGCTGTTCCTATGAGCCCCCCCATCACATTATTGTAATCATTCACATCGGTGGTAGAAGGCTCTGACAGTTTATCACATCGCCAAGCGTCCATTACACTGGTCAATGCATTGTTGCATGCCCCGGTGGAGTCTACATAACCTTCGTGGAAACCAAGTGCGTGGCCGATTTCATGAAGTAAAATTTCAAGTGCATCACTCCCTGCGTATGTGTCCCTAATAAAAATGGTACCTGTTACGTTGAAGTGAGCATTTCTATCTGAATCTAAGGCACGTAAAGTTACATCTAAACAAGCTGCGGCACTTAATTGACATGAAGTACTTGTAGATGAAATTTGAACAACTTTAATATCATCAGTTGAACTTATATCACGGAAATTTGTTTGAGGTATCTTACTTGTCCACGCGTTGAATGCTGCGACAATTTGTGGCGCAATGCTGACACCAGGAGTATAACCATATTCGGTATAGCCGTTGTTGAAAATGGACAGGAAAATGTTATTAAAACCAGCAGATCCCGCATGCTTAGCTGGATCCATTATCATCCATCTATAGTGGTGAGCAGAGGAAATGGTAGTGTTGAAGGTCACAAAAACTAAGAAAAGTGCAATGAAGCTCAATAAGTGTCTTTTCATTTTCTCACCTCATAGATTGGAATTGGTATTATCATTTTTCCGAAAAAGTGAACGCATCCAAGAAAGAAAATGGCGATTGTCCTTTTGCAGAAGGGTCTAGGTGTTCATCAAGTATTTTTCCAGTTGCAATGCTGACCTTAATAAGCGAATCGCCTCTTGAAATCTTATATGCGGGTAAATCGTCGGAGTTATAACCATGGTCCGAAATAATAATTCCTTCCAGCTTTGTGTCAGGTGGGAGCTTAACAAGCTTTTCACTTATCATAATTTCTTTGCCCAAAGTTTCGTCTCCGCTAAGAGGTTCGAATTTCAATTCTTTCTTAAGTTTCTCCATTAACATCTGTTTGTGCTGTATCATTTCCTCATCGGACGCATCCAAAGCCAGAGGCGGAATATCATCAACACCGCCAGGATCGAAATTAATTGCAGCTGCAGCAGTAATAGAAGTTAAGCAAATACCTAATGCGAGTGCAAAGAAAAGCAGTAAATTTCTTTTTTTCATTACAGATCATCCTCTCGACGTGATAAGCTGGCCAGCTTTCATATATTAAGACACGATTAAATACATTTTGTTACAAAAAAAGTTTAAAATTATCAAAAATGTTACTTTAGTCCTCGTCTTCCTTCTGGTCATCCAGTATTTTGTGGATTTTTGTTGTATAAGAACATTCAGCCCGAGAGCCAAAGACCTCGGGCATTAAACTACAAACTCCACGAATTCCGGCCTCCTCAACATACCCGCCTTTGTCCAATTCCGAAAACGTACTCGCGCATTAATCCTCGGCTCCACGTCAACATAATCCCGATCCTCACCTACCTTAGCCTATCCGCAAATCCGTAACCTCCTTTGTTTTGTCATCCAATTTTTTACCCATAAATGACTCACTAAACATTGCTCGGTGTTGCTAAATCTGTTCGGGCGAGAAGCACACGCCGCTCTTTCTCTTGATGGTCAGGGGGATGGGTGGCTTTTGCATTTTGCGGCAAAATAGGGTGAGTGGTCGGGATGAGCAATGCAGCTACAATAGATCATGATCGACAGTACAAGGAGTTATTGAAACCTTTTTCTAGGAGGTGAAGTTGCGCAAGAAAAGTTGGCGTCAGTTTGTGCGGAAGAACAATCCGGTGGCTGCTGCATTGTTGAGCAGCATGGGATATAATAAGAAGGACTGCGTAACCGTAAAATTAGAATTTCTACGGATGATGACACGGCTTCAGTTGGACCCGGCGAGAATGAAGTTGCTGACGGTATTTTTCGAAACGTATTTGCCATTAACGGAAGCGGAGAACGAGCAGTTGGTGTAGAAGATAGAGCAAACAGAACTGAAGGAGAGGCTATGGTTATGGAATGGTTAACCTCCTGGGAGAAGAAGGGTTTGGAGCAGGGCAGGCAAGAAAGTAAGGAAGAAATCGCCACTAAAATGCTGGCCAAAGGGCTTGATCCGGCTATTGTGGAAGAAATGACTGGACTACCTGCAGGGCGGATTCGTGAGCTTAGTTCGCGGCTTGAAGTCGACAAAGTAACGTGATGCCGGTCGGAGCGGGGAGACTACGGGTACTAAATAGGCTTGCAGCAAGGTGAAGCACACCTCGAATTGCCGTGTAGGCGTGATGAGGGTGGGCTTTTTTTGTTGTTTCCGAGAGATTATTGGCTCATGCCAGGGAGTGGAGTGTATGAGAGTTGTCGTATATGCGGTGCGACTGAATAGAGAGCGTAAGGCGATATTCTCCATCGACTGGGAGACGGATCGCCAGTATTGGAGCGGAAGAGCGGATGAAGTCGTTCGCCTTCGCGAGGAGCTTCCTCTGGGCGAGGCGGAGCGGTTGTGCCGCTTGTTGAAGGAAGAGTGGGAGGGAGCGGCCAAGGCGGATAGACACGCTGAGCGAACGACGGGTTTGCACGGCGGGAAGGAAGCTTCCGCGAAAGGTTCAGTAGAAGGGCGAGATAAGGACGGCAGCTGGGCGGATCGGTTGGCGAATGTGGCGAGATCCGCCGGATACAGTGGAGAGATAGAGTGGGTTGCGCTGAAGGAAGGGGCGGATTCGCGCCTGATCGAAGCGGCGGGGTTAGCGGCCGAGCGCATGGCCGGCCGCTCGCTGCTCCGCGAGGAAGCGCAGCAGCTGTTGGACGCCGCGCCGGCAGGCAGCGCGGGCGTCAAGCCGCTTGCTGCGCTGCAGCTCGCGGCGCTGTTGGGGGCCGTGCAGCTTACGGCTGCCGTGGCCCCCGATGATGTTGCAGCCCCCGCTGCGGCGGGGCTGCCTGGTTGGGCCGAGCGGGCGCTGCGCCGCGCTCGGCTGTTGTGGGGGCGCGGACGGCGTCGCGCCCCGGAATTGCGCTGCCGGCGTTGCGGCAGCGCTAGGCTGCGGCGCACGGAGTGCGCCGCATGTGGGAGGCAAGCCTGCGCGTATTGCGAGGCTTGCCTGACGATGGGGCGCAGCCGCGAATGCGAGCTGCTCATAGTCGGCGCGCCGGTCCCAGGCTCGGCGGGCACCGAATCCACATGCCCGATGTCCATATCGGCCGCGAAGTCGGCGTCTCATTTGGCCGCCACTTCGACGCCCGAAATAGCCGTCAAACCGGCTGTAAATTCCACAACCGCGGCCGAAGCCGAAGAAGTTCGACGCTATCTCGCCAAGCGCTGGGGGCTCAGCCCTGCGCAAAGCGACGCTGCGGCTGAAGCGCTCGCTTTTCTGGAAGACCCTTCGGCTTCCCGGGGGCGTTCGTTTCTGCTCTGGGCCGTGACGGGAGCGGGAAAGACCGAGATGATTTTCCCGCTGCTGGATTCGGTTCTGGAGAGAGGGGGGCGAGCACTAGTGGCGACGCCAAGAAGGGATGTCGTGTTGGAGTTGGCGCCGAGGCTGGCTAAAGCGTTCCCTGATCGCAGATTTGCTGTTTTGTATGGAGGGAGTCCGGATCGGTGGCGGGAAGGAGAGCTGACTTTGGCGACGACCCATCAGTTACTTCGTTTTCAAGGGGCGTTTGATCTCGTGCTGATTGACGAGTTGGATGCTTTTCCGTACCACAACGATCCGATGCTTCATTACGCTGCGGGTAAATGCGGCAAACCGGAGGGGCGCACGGTATATCTTAGCGCAACGCCTCCAGTTGCGATGCAGCGTGATGTGTCGCGCGGGAAACTGAGCTATGCGAGAGTTCCGGTTCGGTACCATCGTTATCCATTGCCTGTGCCCGGTAGATTAAAGCTGCCGTCTATCCGCTTCATGCTTGGTAAGCAGACAATACCTAGTAAGCTGCTGAGCCCAATACGTCGATCCGTCGCCCGAGGAGCGCAGGTGTTTCTGTTCGTGCCATACGTGAAACAGGTGGAACCGATGGTTCGCCTGCTCCGTCAGGGTGCGAAGAGTCTTGGACTGACTGCTTCGGCGATCTCGGGCACGTCTTCTCAAGACGAGGAGCGGGGCGACAAAGTTGTCGCTTTCCGGGATAGCTCCGTACAGCTTCTTGTGACAACGACGATTTTGGAGCGTGGCGTTACGATCCCGCGTAGCGACGTTTTTGTCATTGACGCCCATAACTCGCTGTTCGATGCGTCTTCGCTCGTCCAGATGGCGGGCAGGGCGGGGCGTTCGGGGGATGATCCATTCGGATTCGTCTACTACGGCGCTCCGGAGTGGACAAGCTCTCAGCGAAGCTCGGTAAGACAGATCCAGAAGATGAATACCGCTGCAAAACGCAGAGGTTACTTAAAAGAACGATGAGTATCGCAGCAGGCGACCCAGTCGGCAAAGCTAATTCTTGCGAAATGTGAGGGGCTTTCCCCTCATTCGTAACTTTTCAGAACTTTATCTCGTCCAAATAGGAGTGATCTTCCCATGCCAATAAACATAGGTGGCTGGTTTGCGCCGACCAAGCGCGAATGCCCGATCTGTGGGCGAGATTCTCGTCCGGCCGCTGTGCCTATTCCAGTTAAGAACTCGGCGCCGAGGAAGGCTTTGGCGTCATTGTGCGGCTCCTGTCTTCAAAACATCCCCTGGATTGCAAATCCGGTCTGTCGCGTCTGCGGACGCGCGGAGCTGTGCGAGGACTGCGTTCGCAGGACGGAACGCTTTTACGCGATCAGTCGCTGCGCGGTGCGATACACCGATGAGATGAAGAACTGGCTGGCGCTTTACAAATATCGGGGCAACGAGGGTGTCGAGACCATTTTGGCGGCTATGGCGGCATTTGCGTTTGAGCGTTTGCGAGCGGCGGATCCCCAAGCCCATTTCCCGTTCATTACGGCTGTTCCGCTTGCTCCTGAGAGACTGCGTGAACGCGGATTCAACCAAGCTGAGCGGTTAGCCATTAGATTGGCTCAATGGTACGGAATGACCTATCAGCCGCTGCTCCTTCGCCTACGTCACACCGAGAAACAAAGTCTCAAAACCCGTCGCAGTCGCGTCGTCGACATGAAAGGCAATTTCGCAGCAACTCATCGGAGCTCTTTTTCCGGAAATATCCTGGTCTTGGACGATGTGTACACGACCGGAAGCACGCTTGATGAGTGCGCTCGCGTCTTACTGCAAGCATCCGAACCGCAATCAGAGCGTCGAATTTACGGCTTGCTCTGGGCCCGCTCCTAGAGATATTCCATTGAAACTTCCTTTTCGACGGCGTTCGCCTATGCTATGATAGGGTGACTTCGGATTGCACTCTCATCCAAATCATTCCTGCAATCAAAAGGAGGAGACATGGAACGTCGCGCTAAATTAAACGAAATCGACATTGTACGCGGTATTGCGATTCTGGGCGTGCTGATGGTGCACTCGACCTCGTTCGCAACAATCGATATGAAAAATACAACTCTGTTCGGGGTTTACAACTTCCTGAACATTTTTTCCAAGATCGGGACGACTTCTTTTATTTTGCTCAGCAGCTTCGTGCTGTTCTACAACTATTATCCGCAGCCGCTCACGCTGCAGCGCTTCAAGAAGTTTTATCGCAATCGGCTGATGTATATTATCGTTCCGTATTTGCTGTTTTCGATGGTGTATTTCGTGCTGAGATGGTATCAGAACGGCTTCGCCTGGGATTTGTCGCAGATGTGGCCGAGCTTCTGGAGCAAAGTGTCGCAGGGCCAGGCCTACACGCATTTGTATTTTGTGTTTATTAGTATTCAGCTATACCTGCTGTTTCCGGTTTTTCTGTTTCTGATGAAACGGTACAAATGGCTCGCGGCGTCCGCGATCTTGATCGGCGTCGGCTTACAGTGGGCATTTTTCCTGCTTAATCGCGAATACTGGCAGGTCACGAATCGGGGGAGCTGGTCTTTGTCGTACTTCGGGCATTATTTTCTCGGGGCATGGCTGGGCATCTACTTTGATCGGATCAAAGGCTGGTTGATCATTGCGAAGGAAAATCTGTCGGCAACGAAAATAGCGTCATGGATCGCGCTCTGGGCTGTTTGGCTGGGGGCCGGCATTACCTATGTGACGATGTTCTATAACGCTCGACTGTATCAGACGAGGTATTCGAATGCGCTATACGACGGCGTGTGGGATCTCTATACGATGATCACTCCGCTGGTTCTGATCCAGATCGCTTTTCTGATTGGCGGAAAAATGAACACTTCGTTCTGGGTCGGCCGATTGCGTCATTTGGGGATCGTATCGTTCGGCGTGTACTTGGTGCATCCGCTTGTCCTGCTCGTCTATCGGCAATTTCCGCCTAATGGCGGCAGTACGCTCATCCATCACGCCTGGTATGCCGGGGGCTTCCTGCTTGCCTTGCTGATTTCCTGGGTCGTCGTCACTGCGTTGAGTCGGTTGACTGGATGGTCCTGGCTGCTGTTCGGCAGCGTTCCTAATCAGCTTCAAGCCGCCTATTCGGACTCGAATCGTGTCGACAAGCCGTCCGGCAAACCCGCTGCATCGGCATAATCTTTGATGGACTGGCGAATTTAGGTTATATTTAGTATAATTTAAGCAATTGTAGTAGTTGATGTCGGAATTCGGGGAGATGATGGCATGGATTTAACCTACTGTCCGAGATGCGGACGACTATTCTCGAAAAACTTCCGAGAGGTCTGCAATAACTGCCACCAGGAGCTGGAGAAGGATTACGAGAGATGCGCCGAGCATCTTCGCAAAAATAAAGGCATGGACATCCAGCAGCTATCCGAAGAAACGGAAATCAGCATCAAACAGATTGCCAGATGGGTGCGCGAAGGCCGGATTTCGATGATGGACGCGCCTAACCTGACCTATCCTTGCGAATCTTGCGGCACGCCTATTCGTGAAGGACACATATGCGAGAATTGCCGGAAGCGGCTGCAGCGGGACGTACGGAATGCCACTTCTCCGGGGGGAACACGCATCAACCCTGACGAGGAGAAGCACAGAAGCGCCTATCAGATCGGCGATCGGCTTCAAGACCGCGGCGGGAATTAAAGGAAACTCTAAACATTTCATAGGAACTGACCGATAATAGGGATAGATTATTATCGGTCTTTTTTATTTATAGAGGTGATCTTCGTGAAAATAAATGATGTTCAGCGCATTGGCGCCTACCGCACGTATCAGCAGCAAAACGATATCCGCGCCAGCCAGGCCTCCGGCAAACGCCGCAAGGACGAGGTGCAGTTTTCGGCTGAAGCGATGGAGCTTCTCGGAGCGCAGCGCGCGGAAGATCCGAACCGCTCCCAGCGGATTGAGACGTTGAAGAAGGAAGTCGCAACGGGGACGTATCATGTCGATTCCGGCAAGCTAGCCGAGAAGATGCTGCCATTCGTTCGTGAATAGGTCGCTCGCAATCCAGATGGCGGAAGGTGATAACAATGGCAGTTCACGAATTGTGCGAAGCAATGGAAACGCTACTGCTTCAGCATGAACAGATGAGCGGATTTGCCGAGCGCAAGAAAGAGGCGCTGATTGCGAACGAAATTGAGCTATTGAACGAAATGGTGACGAAAGAGTCGCGATTGGTCAGGCTAATCGTGGAAACCGAAGGACGTCGCCAGCAAGCCGTCGTTCAATTTCTGAAGGAAGCGGGCTTCAGCCCTACGCCCTCAACTACAGTGGCCAGCCTTATTCGAAGGATTACGAACGCAGAAGACAAATTGAAGCTTTCGAACCTCGCAGAGAAACTTAGTGCTACTGTTGAGCACGTCAGAGCCTTGAATGAACTGAACATGAGGCTGACGCAGCAATCCATCGAATTTAATGATTTTTCCTTAAATCTCTTATCCAGCTCTTATGACGATCAAGATTATGTATACAAGAAGCCGACCGAATCGGCGTACGGGCAAAACAAGCTCAGCTTCTTTGATTCTAAAGCCTAGTCACTTTAACTTACGGCGAAATGGGGAAGATAGTAAATGATACGCTCCACTTTCCATGCGATTGAAACGGCCAAGCGCAGTTTGTTCACGCAGCAAGCTGCTCTACAGACGACCGGGCACAACGTGGCCAACGCTAATACAACCGGATATACTCGCCAAGTTGTGAATATGGCGGCAACCAAACCGATGGAAGCGCTCGGGATGAGCAAGTCGACAATTCCGGGGCAGCTTGGTACTGGCGTAGAGTTCAGCTCGATCACCCGGATTCGAGAGGGTTTCTTGGATGCCCAATTTAGAAATGAGAGCAAAACGCATGGAAGCTGGTCGATTCAGGCGGATACGCTGCAGAAGCTGGAGACGATCGTGAATGAGCCTTCGGACACTGGATTGCGGGCGGTGCTTGATAAGTTTTGGAAGTCTTGGCACGATCTTAGCGAGAACCCGGAGGACATAACGGCTCGCAAACTGGTCCGCGAAACAGCCAAGGCAGTTACGGACGCGATCAACCAGACGGCCCGTCAGTTGGACGATCTTAGTGCCGACATCACTGAGAACATAGGCGTGAAAGCCAATCAAATCAATACATCGCTCGAAACGATCGCCAACCTCAACTTGCAAATTCAGCGTATCGAAGGCCTTGGAGATAATGCGAACGATCTTCGAGATCAACGGGATTTATTAATGGACGGATTGTCCAAAATCATTAATGTTACAAGCGTGGAAACCACTGAGGGCAACTATCAGGTGTTAATGGGTGGAACAGCATTGGTTGAAGATGGAGAGTTCACACCGGTAACGGCCGAAGGGCTGCTAGCCAGCTTCGCAGGCGGCGACTTGAACGGCGGCGAAGTTCACGGGATGATTATTTCCAGAGATCAATACGTAGCCAACTATCAACGGCAACTGGATACGCTTGTTAATGGATTGGTTAACGGAGATATTACGGTTACGCTTCCGGCAGGGACGGTTCTGCCTGACGGCACAACATTGAATAACGTCACTTACAGTGGAACGGCTCGCACTTTGACTGCTCCGTTAACTGTAACGGTACAGGGATTTAACGGTCTCCACCAACTCGGATACACGATGATGGACCCGCCTCAGGCTGGTGGTACCTTCTTCGTATCCAAAGATGGAGGGCCTGTGACGGCCGGGAATTTGGGATTAAACCAGAATATCCTTAATGATGCCGGATATATTGCCTCCTCGATGAGAACGACGGGGACGCCTGAAACTGTCGTCAAAGGAAACAAGGATTTGGCGCTCCTGATCAGCCAATTCAGCGAAATGAAGATTGACTTTTCTTCTGTAGCTACCGGAGCCGCTACTGCGCAGGGCACCGTTAACGACTTCTTCCGGTCTATCGTCGGTCAATTGGGCGTTGAAGCTGAAGAAGCCAACCGTCAAACGACTAACGCCAAAATCGTAGTTGATCAGGTGGAGTCGAGACGTCAATCTGTAAGCGGAGTTTCGTTAGACGAAGAAATGAGCAACATGGTGAAGTTCCAGCATGCTTATAATGCGGCGGCTCGTTTTATGACAACCATCGACGAAACATTGGATAGAATTATTAACGGTATGGGTACGGTAGGTAGATAATTTGGCAGGAGAGGGAGTGAAGTAAAGTGTTAGGACGCGTAACCCAAGGAACGATAACCAATCAATTGCTTCGCAACATTAACAAGAACCTGGGGCAGATGCAGGGGCTGCAGGAGCAATTGTCAACCGGGATGAAGCTTAATCGGCCTTCAGACGATCCTGTAGGGATCACTTACTCGCTGCGATACAGAAGCGATCTTTCGCTTAATGAACGTTACCAAGAAAATGTTACTGCGGCTGCCTCTTGGTTGGATTATAGTGATACTTTGCTCTCTCAGGTTGGAGAGGTAGTCAAGAGAGCGAAGGAACTAGCAATTCAAGGTTCCAATGGCACTAACCCGGATGTTGCCTTGAATAATATTGCAGCGGAAATGAAGCAACTGAAGGAACAATTGCAGGGTATCGGAAATAGTCAGTTCAAAGGAAAGTATGTGTTTAACGGTCAATTTACGGATGTTGAGCCGTATACCAATCTTACCAATGCTTCCAATACGCTTACAGACGATTTCGGACTTGAGTACCTGATTAGCTCGGGATCTCCTGTGAGAGTGAATCTGACCGGAAACGATGTATTTGGTTACCCTCCTTCTGGCGTGACTGCGCCGAAGAATGAGGATGACAATCTGTTTCACGTTTTAGATCAGATGATTGCCGGTTTGGAAGCCGGTGACACGTCAGCGGTAAGCGCCCAACTCACTTTCCTGGACTCCAGAGCAAATAAAGTTTTAACTCAGCGCGCGGAATTGGGAGCGCGAGTAAACCGTGTCGAGTTGATGGAGCAAAGATTGCAGGATCTGAATTTGAACTTGACGACGCTCCAATCGAAGACCGAAGATGCGGACATTGAAGATGTTTTGATCAAATCAAAAGTGAATGAATCGGTCTATCAGGCGTCCCTATCTGTCGGAGCTAAAGTGATTCAGCCTTCCTTGGTCGATTTTCTGAGATAGCTTAAAAATTGAGGTGTCCCCCCATATGTTCCCGAGAATTTCTATACAGTCACAAAGGGCACTTATCGGAATAGAATCACAGCGTGGGCAGTATGAAATCAGCAGACCGCAGCCCGAACTGAAAATTCATTCCGAACGTGCAACGATTACGGCGAACAACAAACCAGGCATACTTAGCATCGATCAGAATCTAACTAACGATGCTTTGACCGGGGGGAAGCCTCAAGCCTTCTGGGAAAGAATCTATTCTCAGTATAAACAGGTCGCAGCGCAAAACATTCAGCAAATCGTGGAGAACGGTAACCGAATGGGAGCGCTGCATATCAAGGGAAGCCCGATTGCAGATATCGCGCTGGGGGATTTCATTGAAGGAGCTCCAGATTTGCAGGTTTTCGGACATGCTTCTCCGACTAATATTGCGTTTCAATATACACCAAATGATGTGAATATCCAAGTTGAACGAGGGAATTTAACCGTCGACGCGCAAATCCATCGGCCAGATATACAATTCCATCGCGGATCTGTGCGTATTTATATGCAGCAGTATCCTAAAGTGACGATCACTCCGCCCGAGATCGACATTACGGCATAACGGGAAGAGTGACACATTATTGGCTGTAAGCGAGTTATCGCTTATAGCTTTTCTAATTTTGTTGACTATGGAGGTTCAGTCAAAATGTCTGCAGAAGCGAAAACGGATAACGTTGAGTCGTTAAGGATACATTTCAAAGAAGGACTTCCCGGATTTGAAGCTTGTAAGGCGTTTAACCTTTTAGAGAACGAAAGCAATAAACCGTTTGGCACTTTGCAATCTACGGACCAAGAAACGATCAGCTTTGTTGTCGTTGATCCGTTTCTGTTTTTTAAGGATTATGAGTTCGATCTTGCCGAAACGTCTTGCCAGGAGTTGCAAATCCGTCAAGCCGAGGATTTGCTCATTCGTTCCATCGTCTCCATCCGGGGAGAGGCAGGAGAAGCTTCGGTTAATCTGGTCGCTCCGATTGTCGTCAATAGAACGAATCGTGAAGGCAGGCAGGTCATTCTGACCAATACCCAATATTCGACCAGACATCGTTTATTTGAGCCGTCCGAAGGGCGCTAGAAGGGGGCGAGAGGGATGCTCGTACTTTCGCGAAAAAAGGGACAATCCGTTGTCATTCAGGATTCGATAGAGATTACCTTGTTGGAGATCGACGGAGATACGATCAAACTAGGGATTTCTGCGCCAAAAGAAATGCCAATCGTTCGGAAAGAGTTGCTTCTTTCCGTCAAAGAATCGAATATTGATTCCGTTGCGCAGCCGACGGATATCGCAGCACTATCAGAGCAGTTAAAAAAATTAAAAAAATAATGACAGCAGTATTAAGTTAGCGATTCTTTGTACCGATATATAGATTATGACCGGAACGAGGCGGCCGACTTGTTATCGGTAAATAGGAGATCTGCAAGGATGCGGGTCTCAATTTGTATAATTCAGGGAGGAATATCATTATGCGTATTAACCACAACATTACTGCTTTGAACAACCACCGCAACATGACTTTGAACAACGTAGCAACAGGGAAGAACATGGAGAAGCTGTCTTCCGGTCTTCGTATTAACCGTGCTGGCGATGACGCGGCAGGTCTGGCTGTATCCGAGAAAATGCGCGGCCAAATCCGCGGTCTGGAACAAGCTCAACGCAACGTTCAAGACGGTATCTCTTTCATTCAAACGGCTGAGGGCGCAATGAACGAAATCAGCTCGATGCTTACTCGTATGAAAGAATTGAACGTTCAATATGCTACAGGTACGTACACTACGACTCAGAAGGCAGACAGCATTGAGGTTGAGTTGACAAATCTGTCGAATCAAATCGACAGCATTCTTCAAAATACCAAGTTTAACGGTATTTCCATCTCCGGCGGAACGGTATCGATCCAAGCTGACGATAACTCCGTTAAGATTGGCATTGCAGGCATTACGACTTCGAACATTCAAGGCTTGGCAGGCGCTACTTCTATTAGCACGATTGAAACGGCTATTGAAACGGTAGCGAAAGAACGTGCTAAACTGGGTGCTATGCAAAACCGTCTGGAGTACACCTCCAACAACCTTGGTACGACAATCGAGAACTTGACGGCTTCCGAGTCCCGTATTCGCGATACGGATATGGCAAAGGAAATGGTCGAACTCACGAAGAACCAAATCCTGTTGCAATCTTCGCAAGCAATGCTTGCACAAGCGAACTCGGCTCCGCAAGGCGTTCTGTCCTTGCTCCGTTAAGCTTAATGAATGCAGAAAAAAGACCCTTGGAAATCTTCAAGGGTCTTTTTTTGCGTTCAAGCTAATATTTGGTTGCAGAACAGTCGATATAAATAATATGTCAATATTATCGGAGCGGAGTGATACCATGAACGTGCAATCTTCGACTCATGTTCAGTCAACTGGTTATTCACCGATCACAAGTAATCCCGTAGCTGAACCTGTAAAACAGGGGGTTGAACAGCCAAATCAATCGGAGATTCTGCAAGTGCGTAGCGGGAAACAGTTGCAATTAGCAGAATTGAAAGGCGTAAAGCTGTCGGTAGGAGAAGAGCAATTGATTCGGGCAATCGATCGTGCAATCAAGTCCCTTGAAGGACCGGAGACAAGATTCGAGATGAAGGTTCATGACGCAACAAACGTCGTTACGATAAAAGTATTCAATAAGGAAACCGGCGAACTGATTCGGGAAATTCCTCCAGAGAAGTCGCTTGATCTTGTAGTCAAAATGAAAGAAATTGCCGGTATTTTGGTCGATGAAAAGGTATAGAGGAGGTCAAAGACATGGTTACACGGATTACAGGATTTACATCGGGGTTGGATATTGACAGTCTTGTCAAAGACTTAATGAAGGCGAAGCGGGCGCCTCTGGATAAGCTGACACAACAAAAAACGACACTGGAGTGGCAGCGGGAGCAGTATCGCGACCTGAACATTAAGATGATTGATTTGCGCAATAACAAGTTGTTCAACTACGGACTCGAAGGTTCTTTAAATGCAAAGCAGGTCAGTGTATCCGGCAATTCGTCAGCGGTCAGCGCCAAAGCTTCTTCATCTGCTGTCACTGGCGCGATGACGATAGAGGTTACGGAATTGGGAGTCAATGCGTCTGTCGCAAGTAAGACGGGTGTTGGACAGGTTGATAAAACCAAAACGCTAGCAGAACTAAAGGCTGCGGGAGTTTTGGATTACACTCTGGACAGTGGTAAAGTGAACATTACTATCAACAACAAGACGATTCAATTGGATGAAACGAAAGATACGCTCAATTCAATGGTCGCCAAGATCAACGCAAATAAAGAAATGAATGTAACGGCGTACATTGATGCCGCTTCCGGCAAGCTTTCGTTAACCTCCAAAACGATGGAAGCGACAACGATTACGTGGGACAGTTCAACAGGGTCGCTACTGAAGAAGTTTCTTCCTTCAACTTTGCCTGCAGATGTAGATACGAAGTCAGGAAGTACGGCTAAAGTTGTGATCAATGGAATAGCAGTAGAGAGAAACAGCAATACGTTTACAGAAGACGGGGTTGAAATCACTTTAAATGCAAAGTCGAATGGGGCGGTAAGCAACTTATCCATTAAGTCCAATACGGACAGTATTGTGGACTCGCTCAAGTCCTTTATTAAGGATTACAACGATTTACTGGAGTCGGTTAACAATAAACTGAATGAAGAGCGATACCGCAGCTACGCTCCACTTACGAGCGCCCAGAAAGAAGAAATGAAAGATGACGAAATCAAGCTCTGGGAGGAGAAGGCACGGAGTGGTCTGCTGCGTCGCGATCCGACGCTTTCGACTGTGGTTGATAATCTTAGGCTCTCGATGATGACAAGCGTTACAATTGATGGGAAAAGCGTCAATTTAGCCTCTTTTGGCATCGAAACTGGGGATTGGCAGCAACGTGGTAAATTAGTTATTAAAGATGAAGCTAAGCTACGTGCTGCAATAGAGGCAGACCCTAACGCTTTCGAGAAACTGTTTATTCAACAAACTAAGGAAACAGACCCTGCAAAGAAAACTTCAGCGACTAACCCCGATAGTGGGTTGTTTAACCGTCTGTCGAACGTTTTAATGACAGGTATTGAAAGTCTGTCATCAAAAGCAGGTACATCTAAGGTGAGTACAAGCAAGGATGCAGCGTTCTTGGAATCCAGCCTGATCAGTGAACAATTAAGAACGCTTAGTACGCGCATCAGCGACTTCAATGTGCGAATGGATCGTTGGGAAACTTCTTATTACAAGCAATTTACTGCAATGGAGAAGGCTATGAATCGTTATCAAGCACAATCCGGCCTGTTCTCCTAATGGATAAGATGATTCAGCTTGTTCAAGAGGTTTTGGCAGAGAGTGACCGCTTGGCAAGGTTAGCGGAACCGGCAGACTATGAAGTATATGTGAGATTGACTGAGCGTAGACAGGTATTAGCGGAAGAAGTGCATGCGAGAAGTACTGTATCCGAAGCAGAAAAAGTATTATTAAGCAGTATAGGGCAGTATGACAAGATTCTTCTTAGTCATATGCAAATGTTAAAAGATGAGGCTTCATCAGGTATTCAGCGGATTAGCGGTTCCAGAAAGCTTAAAGAAGGATATGGGTATACAGGTACTCATGAAAGCATCATGTTCGACAAAGGGGTATAAGGATGAACACGAACCCGTTTATGAAGTATCAACAGACAGCAGTACAGACATCCGGCCCGCAATTGTTGTTAATGCTGTACGATGGAGCTATTCGGTTTACGCGTGCAGGGATTGAGGGGATTCAACAGCGGAATATGCAGCAATCCAATACCAATTTAATCAAGGCGCAGCAAGTCATTCATGAGCTTGTGGCCTCCCTGAATTTTGAATATGAACTGTCCCACAATCTTGTTCAAATTTACGAATATATGATTCATCAATTAATTACGGCCAATACTCGCAAAGAGACTGCGCCTGCTCAAGAGGCATTGAATCATCTGCTAGAGTTAAAGGCAACCTGGATCACAGCGATTAGAAAATCGGCTCAGGCTGAGGCCCAGCAGACTTGAATAGTATTCAGGTCAACAGAAAGGCCTGCGGATATCCGCAGGCCTTTCTGTTGACTATAAACCTTTGATTAGCAGCGATTTGGCATCATCCGGATATTGTTCGGTCAGTTTGGCCTTCATTTTTGCTTTAGCAGAGGCATCTTTGCAAAAAAAACAATATTGAATAAATAATCTTATTGGAGCTTTAGGTTGCAGTAAAATGGCCTGCTCCCAGAACTCAAGTGCTTCTTCGGTTTTCCCATCGATGATATGTAATAAGGCAAGGTTTTCGCAACTTGTGGCATCTAATTCGTTATGATCGAGCAAGTGTTGGTAAAACTGCATGGCGGGCTGTACAAAATGCTTGGATAGAAAAACATTAGCCAATTGATTGATGACGGCCGCTGAACTAAACTGGTCAATGAGCGAGTCGAATGTATCCCATGCTTTCAAAAAGTAGAGTTGGCTTAAGATATCGATCGCTACAGGTTCAAAAGAAGAATCTAGTTCCTTGGTCAAAGCGGGTTGAAGAAGATCCTTGGCAAACTGTATTCCAACGCTTTCATCTGTTAGCCCTTGATTGCACAGCTCTATCCATTCTGGACGAGACCATACGATGGAGCCGAGAATGATCATCTTAACTGCAGCAGATTCAGTCAATTCTTCAACTGCTCTGTTCTTCAGGAATTGTTCGAAAGTGATCGGATCTTTGCTTAATAATGTATATCGCAGTTGTTCGTTTAAACTTAATCGATCAATGGACGGCAAGCGGTCTACATAATACTTCGCAAGTTGCTGATTTCCTAGGCTAATTGAGATTTTAGCCATTGCAACGACTTTTTTTGGATATGCGTCTACATGAAGTAGCCTGTTCAGAAAAACAGCAATATTCTCGCTTGATTCATTCAAACTTAAAATCTCAACCATTTTAACCCATGCTTCTATGTCTTGATCGTCTGCTCTAAGCAAGAGCGTTAGATAGTGAATACATGGCTGGAAATTATTTTCGTTTTCAAACATAATAGCAAGAAGCCATAAAGGCATGCGCATGCCCAAATTCGGGCTGACCAGGGTTATATCTTTCTGCAATCTAGCACGATTTTCCGCTTCCTGATGTGCAAGCATCAACTCTTGCTTGGCTTGTTCGCGCATTCCTAGTGAGATGAGAATGAGGCCGCGCACACAGCGAATATCTGGATAGTCGATATATTCCGCCATATGTTGATCAATTAAGTCCCATGCTTTGATATACTGTTGGGATTGCAGGTAAACGTCGAGCATTGTCCAGAGATTATTTAAGAACCAGGGTGAGGATTTGTCCCCATGGGCAAAGGCAATTTCTAGATGATGTAGAGCCTCTTCGCTCTTCCTCATCATACTTAATTGTTGTCCAATCATGCTGTGATCGTAGGCATTAAGTTTAGTATGATTCATCATCTGCTCGAAAATAGACATATTGCGGTCATGTTTGTTCTGAGAGGCTACGACATGATCAAGATACCCGGAATGAAGAATCTGGAACGGCAATGCAATAATCTGGTAAGGGGCACCGGTAGTCAGCCGGATTTGTTCATGAATAGGACGATAATATTCGAAGCCCACTCGGTTAGGGAATATACGGAGAATAGGAGATTCAGATATTCCGGTATGATTCGATGAATCCATAAAGTTACGTACGGTGACGCGATAGACGAATTCAGTCGATGGCTTCTCGCCATCCAGGAAGTCTCTTAATCCGCGAATATCTTTTTCTTCCATATATTCGTCCGCATCCAGAATCAAAATCCATTTGCCGGTTGCATGCTTAAGCGCTTCATTGCGGGCTGCAGCAAAGTCGTTAATCCATTTGAAATCAAAGATGTTATTGGTAAAAGCTTGAGCAATCTCTTTCGTTCGATCTGTAGAGCCGGTGTCCACAATAATGATTTCGTCTACCCACTCCTGTACACTCTTTAAGCAACGTTCGAGAAATTGCTCCTCGTTTTTTACGATCATACATAAAGACATCAGTTTGTTCATTGATCCTCCGAAGTACGAGCATAGTGGAGATGTTCGTAATTAAATATTAATATAGTTTACTGAAAAGTCCAATAGACAATCAAGAGTTGTAAGGAATATTTGTGGACTTTCTAATAGTGTGAATGAAATAGGCCGATATACTCTAATATAAGCCAAACTATAAGACAAGGACGGCACGCATATGGCAAAGGGAATATACAATTTTTCACCTTATATTTACTATAGAAATGAGCAACTGATGAAGGATTGTTGCCTTGTCCCTTATATGTTCCATAGATATTTAGGGTACAGGACAGTCATCGTTACTGCCCAAAAAGAGGAATACACCTATCAGCAACTGTTAAGCGGGCTTGAGTTGGAGATCTTGAGAACTCCTCAAGATTTAAACGAGTGGGTGGAAGTGTGCTGCGAATATATTTCTGAACATTTTCATAAAATTGATGTGATGTTTTGTTTCGGAGCCTATGCTTCCCATATTGAAATGGTCCGGCGTTACAAGCAATTGCGGCCCGATGGCAAAGTTATTTTGAAGTTGGATGCTAACCTTTACTGGCAAGACAGAATAGCTTTTAGAGAGGCTGGCTATGAGGAATTTTTGGGTAACTGTGACTTAATCACTGTCGAGTCCAAAAAATTGAAGCAGCACCTTTCCCGAAAATGGCCTTATATCATTGATTATGTACCTAACGCTTCTGCTGATTTTGTCCCCCGCAAACGAACCGAGTATTCTGAAAAAGAGAATACGATTTTGACAGTAGGTAGAATCGGAACCCGACAAAAGGCAAACGAAATATTAATGGAATCCTTCCGATTAATTGCCGACTCGATTCCCGATTGGAAAGTGAAACTGGTGGGCGTAATTGAAGAATCGTTTAGACCGTATATTGAAGATTTTTTCAGTGAATCTCCGCATCTTAGAGATAGAGTGATTTTTACCGAAAAAATTATGGATAAGGATATTCTTGAGAACGAATATAAAAAGGCAAAAGTCTTTGCATTGACCTCCGAGTTTGAAGGGGGAACACCGAATGTATGGGTTGAAGCTGCGAGAAATGGATGTTACATGATATGTAGTGAAATCGATGCAGTAGGTGAAGCCACCAACTGGGGGGAATGTGGCAAGAGTTTTGAGGTCAGCAATATTAGGCAGTTGTCTCGAATTTTGTTGGAAATTTGCAATGATGAAAGTTACTTTGCCAGAGGTTGTTATGATATTCAAGAATACCAGGAAAGATTTTTTAGCTATGAAAAAATCGTATACAAGTTGAATCATCTAATAAATCTCTCGCCAGGGGACATGTAAATTGACTGATCCTATAAAAGACATTTATCTTTATGGAGAATCGCTTGTTTTTACCGGAGGAAGGCTGGTTTTTGAAGGAAACGTGATTTACGATTTTAATGATAGGTACGGGAACATCTCCTCGATTGGTATGGAGCAGCAAGCTCAAGTCTATTATCAGTTGATTAAGCAGATTTACGAGTCTGATCTTCCGAGAATCATCCAGGCACAAACGATGGTTATTTTTGCCGAGATTTTTAAGACGATGTCTTCCAGAAATGCTTCTGTTGCATTGCTAAGCGTGGGCGGCGACTTGCTTAACAGCGCATATGCAAATGTGGTTGGCATGTTCGGTAAAGACAATCTCTTGTACGAGCTATGCGATAAGAATAACTATAGGCCCAACAGCTCCGATAATAGGATCTCCATCATCGGCACAAGCTTTCAGGATTTGGAGGTTTTAACTGACAAGGCCTTTGTTGCAGTTCTAATTAACGTTGACCTGTTCAGAGACCGATTTGAAAGCATGCTGTACGAATGCAATCGTTTGGCGGCTAAGAACGGCCAGGTGATTTTGTACGGTTCGGGAATGTATGGAGTAGAGTTGAATCAGTTATTGTCAGCGGATGGTCTTAGACTATATCCGTTTGGAACGGAAGGGTTTATAGCCAGTTTTGGTTCCAAAGAGTCGTCTGCAGTTTCATATAAGGAGACTCTGAAAGAACAAGTAATGGACCTTATTCATTCCTATAATCAAGAAGTTTTTCAAGCTTTACAATATGTCTTGTCCAATTACCCAATATCTCAACAAGACGAATGGCATACAAGCATAGATTGCGCAATCGAAGGGATGAGTCGGGCAGAGGTGCTTATCGCGCAGTATTACATGCTATTTGACAATATAGACTTGAAGTATCAGACGAATGAATTAAAGAACGCAATGCTGGACTTCAAGTATGAGGCCTATCTTAACAGAAGGCATTACGACTTTTTTCAAGCTGCTCTGTACGATTACTACAACAAATGGACGGAAAGTATTGTTTAATTGAGCATCACATATCTATTCGAACACAATGGGGCGTGTAACCTTGATATCGTTAGCTATGATTGTTAAGAATGAGGAGAAGTATTTGGCTCGGTGTTTGTGCAGCGCTGCTGCGATGGTTGACGAGATCATTGTTGTAGATACGGGATCAACGGATCAAACAAGAGAAATAGCTTTAGAGTACGGAGCGAAGTTGTTTCATTTTGAATGGTGCGACGATTTCTCTGCAGCCAGAAATTACGCGCTTAAGCAAGCGTCAGGAGATTGGCTACTTGTACTGGATGCCGACGAGTACTTTGTGGAAGAAAGCGCGGATGCGATCAGGGCATTTACGAGATCGACTTCTCGTCGAATTGGCCTGATAGAGATTGTATCCAAATTCGTAGAGGATGGACACACATTCGAAGGCATACATTCTAACCCAAGACTGTTTCCCCGAGGAGTCACCTATGAAGGGCGTATTCATGAGCAACCAACCCCGATCTTACCAATGGTAGAGACAGGGCTGAGGTTGTTGCATGACGGTTACTATATGACTGATAAGTCTGACCGCAATATACCATTATTGCTGAAAGCGTTGAAAGACAAGCCTGGCAGTGCATATTTGAATTTCCAGTTAGGTAGGCAATATCAGGGCATGAAGCAGCACGAACTCGCTGTGCAATACTTGGAAAAGGCGTATGCTTTGCTTCGACAAACCGATCCAATTGCGATAGAAAATATTACCGAGTTGCTCCAAGCCTACACAAAATGCAAGCGTTATGATAAAGCGATGGAACTGGTGGGCGATGAAGTTGCGTGGCTGGAGAGATCTCCTGATTTCTGCTTTGCGGTGGGGCAGTTTTTACTTGACTATGCAATTGATTCGCAGGACTACTCGGTTATCGAAAACATTGAAAACAGTTACTTGAAGTGTCTGGAGCTGGGGCGTCGGGGAGTTTCTGAAACTGTAGTTGGTTCTTCGACTTTCTTGGCGGCTTATAATCTGGCTGTGTTTTATGAGTCTGTGGGAAACAAAACTGAGGCGCAACAGTATTATGGGCTAGCGGCTTCATATAGGTATGGACCGGCGGTTGCGAGAGTGAAAGGTTGAATTAACGGGCCATTCATAAGTTCTAACAGGCAGTGGCTAATAGCAACGAAACTATCAGGCAAACGAACAAAGTAACCCTTTCAGTGGTCAGATCTTCCTCCGGCTTGAAAAGCTTAAGAAGATCACTGATTACTGATAGGGTTACTTTTCTATCCACATCATACATGTTGTACTTTTTATTAAATCCTAGTGATCTAAATGCTCAATTATGTGATCCCAGATTTTGAGGCCGCAACTACCATCAGAATTCGCAATGCTAGCACGCAACTCTTTTTGTTGTTTCTGAGTCCAAGTATCGTCTTTGTCACGAACCATATAAATAAATGATGTAAGTGGCAAAGATCGATTATTAAATGTACTTCTCAATCCCTCCCCTTTTTGAATCGGGTCGGGAAAGCGATTGATTATAAAAGTCTTTTCATCATTAATTCTTGAGAATTTTACTGGGATTGTTCTAGTTTCGTTTGTATTTATGTTTATTCCGATCATTTCTGGTGCAGTGACAGGGGAGAACCATATCCAATCTTGATTGATAACGGCACCTGAAAATAAGCTGTGATCTGCATTTAGACCTTGGGGTTTTCCTGCCGGATCAAATAGATACCATGAATTAATCACTGCCCATGTTGATTTTTGTAGAGTTGCATAGGCAACTGACATCTCTTCGGAGTACGGAGAAACTTTGATTATCATATTGGCCTCATTTGGTACCAACCATATATTCATTCCATCAAATAAAGCACCGGAAAAAGGTTTGACTCCTCCAACAAAGCCCTCAGGGAAATGGTTAAATTCTTTCACTGCATCGGATGTAGGGTTCCATTTGATGACATAAGGCGCCTTCTCGAAAATAAGCCATAATGATTGACCATCAGAAGTGATAGATCGAATAGGCTCTTGCAGAAATTTCAGATCGTGAACTTTTAATTCCCCAGAATCAAGATCCATTTGTAAGATTGTCATCTTCCCCTGCAATGCAATCCATAGATAGCCATTAGAGATTACACCATCAGAACAAATGGATTCTTCATGAATATCGATAGTTCTTTCTGGATATAACTTATGTCCTATCATTTCCCCGGTTATCATGTTAAGCCGAACAACCATATTCGATTGAGCGGGGAGCATCCATAAGTACTCTTCATGCTGCACTGCTGTAGCAAAATGTTTGTGACCGTAACAAATACAATCCGAAGGAAGAGAGTACTCGTTTATTTCTCCGGATTTGAAATTTAAGGAAACTACTGTGGAAGATCTGTCAGGAACAAACCATACCGTATCTTGATAAGTGAGTGACTTGACAAAAAGTTGTGGTTGACTGTACTTTTCGGGCTGGAAAGGCTGAATCAATGTTAAATCGCCTGATTTTAGATCCAGTGAAAATATACCGCCTCGGTTTTTAGCCGCAAATATGAAAGCATTATCTGAGATAGAACCTGGGGTTACTGAGATCGGAACGTTGAGTTCTTCATTAAAATCAAGATATGCGGGATTAACTCCGAAGTCTTCCAAAACCAAATCCATATTTGGCCAGAATTTAAGTATTGGTTTACCAGTATAAGTATAAGGAATTATGACTGAGCTAAAATCCCCAATGTAGGCGTCTGAATGGATGATAGCAGTATCCATATCCTCAGACTCGTCATAAACAGCATTGGACATATTTTTGACCTTTTCCACAAGTTTCAGATATGGGCTAAGTAAGTGTGGTCTCATAGACATTATTGTTTTAATACTTAATGGATGTGGACGCCAGATAATAGCAATATCCTGGTTTCTCTCAAAAAAATTGAATATCTCTTGCATACTTCTAGTGATATTCTCGTTTTCGACGAGAAGTCTGCCCAAACTGGAATTGTAAAAAAACACAGTTCTTCCGCTAAGCTTCATTTCCCACTCAGAAGGCATAGGGACGCCTTCCTGCATTTTCTTAAACAGAAAATCTAGTTTAGGTGTACCCATGGCAACGATTTGGTCTGGTCTTAATTCTTTGCATTCCATATAATCTCTGCGGGTTAACTCTGATTGAACAAATACTCTCCAAGCATTTTTAATACCTGGAAGATTGATGAAATGTGGTTCTGTTTCCCCTAATGAAATGAAATAGGGGATATAAACCAGCTTTTCTGTATAATGAATCAAGTTGGAACTAAAATATTCTGGATGAACTCGTGTTACTCGGTTATAGCCATCGTACGGATTGTGAATAAAAATCACATCGGGATTTTGTGAACTTAAATCGTAGTCCTTGTAGTGAGTGATATCAACGTAGGGTGGGAAGCGGTCCCCTTCGTACTCTTCAGCGATCGGACGCCCTTGGGTGTCGAGACTTTGATAGGGGATTGGGATTGTTCGAACAATACAATTTGGATCCGCACTTGCAGCTTCCCACACACTATCAAGGGCATCCCACATATCAGCCTTGTAAGGCAAGAAGACAATTTCGTAACGTGCTGGAACGTATTCACTCAACCAATTAGATAGGAGTTCGGCTGATTCATATGCTTTCATGTAATCTCCATGTTGAATGGATGTTTCACACGATTTGCATATGGCCATATTCTCATTGTCTATTACCTCTTGAAGTTCCACTGAAATATGCGATATGCATAAAAGACAATCGTCATGTAAATAGGCTGCGGATTTCAGTGTTAAGTATTGAAGGGCTTCCTTTAAAGTATCAATGAGCTCCAAAATCTGCTTCTTACGTTTAAATCGCATAGGAATTTCCCCTTTTACTAATCTTAACTTATAATGATGAGCGCCTCGGGTCCATGACTTGATTTAGATTTGAGACTTCAATAACCGTATATATTCTTCCAATGCTGATTCCCAACTTGGCAAGAGTCCCAAACTCTTACTAGAAAGATTATTGTTGTTTAAAATTTCTGAATCAGGGACAGGTGCATTTCGTATGAAATATTTGGAGTCCACTTGTTTTACCTCGGTTTTAATGCCCATGTTATCGATAATGGTTTTCACATAATCATATCTAGAACAGAAACCCTGATTGGTAATATGATACGTGCCATAATAATCTGTGTTTAGAAGGTCAGTAATTTTGGTAGATAAGTGCTTTGTATAAGTCGGGCAACCAAATTTATCTACTGCGCTGCTTATTGAACTGTTATTCAATGATTCAAGATATCGATTGTACACGAAATTTTTCTTATGGTTAATATTTCCGCCGAATAACCACCCTGGTCTGACGACAAAATATCGATCGCACCATTGAATAGCTTTTTGTTCACCCATATATTTTGATTTTGCATACTTAGTTTTTAATTGAACATTATCATGTTCACTGTATGCCCTAATCTCATCACCAAATAAACCGCAACTGCTAATATACACGACGGTTGCATTTACTTTATTCGAATAATATGCAATATTCTCAGTGCCACATCCATTTACTTGAAATGCAACTTGGTCATTCTGTTCGCAGAAATCAACATTCGTTAAAGCGGCCGTATGGATAACGAAGGTGGGTTTATAGCTTTCTATAAGATCTTTTGTTGATGCACGATCTGTTATATCCAATTTTTTTCTGTTAAGAGCCAATGTTTCATATCCAAGATCATGGCAATGTTTAATTAAATCGGTTCCTAGCATGCCGTCTGAGCCTGTTATCAAAATTTTGCTCATCTATCCTTCGTCTCCCAATTATAACTAATAATATCGTTTTTATGAGGATCTAATCGTTCCATGACATCTTGATCATGTGTAATGGTAATTAAGTCAGCAATAATTGCATAATCGGTACCTAATCCTTTGAACCCGTTCCAAACGTTTGGGGGAATTTGTACGAGACAATAATTATGATCACCTAAGTAAATTTCTTGGATTTCACCTCTTGTGATTGACTGTTCTCTGTTATCATAAAGAACAAGTTTAATCATTCCCTTTACTACTGCATAATTTAATACTGCCTCTTTATGTAAGTGCCACCCTTTTACAATTCCTGGGTATACGGTAGAGAAGTAGATCTCCCCAAATCCTTTGAATTCGAGATCACTCCTTTCTTGCATTTTCATTATCGTACCTCTGTCATCCGGAATTTTCCGTAAAGGCTTAATAATTACACCATCTATCATACTTAAATTCCTCCTGTACAGTCCATTTAATCAAATAAACATTTCATAATCCTTTATTTGTTGTATCGTAAAATCTCGAATATTACCCTGTTCTTTATAGCAATATGTCCAATCAATAATTTTTTCTAACGCGATTTCTATGTTCCATCGCGGTTTCCAACCGAGCAATTGATGCGCTTTGGTACAATCGAGTTTTAAATAATGAGCCTCATGGGGGTGCTCGTTTTTATCGATTTGAAATGTAAGATTCTTATTCCACATCCGAATTAATTTTTCTACAATCCATTGCACATTTTTTGCATCGTAGTCTCTAGGTCCGAAATTCCAACCGTCAGCATATTTGGATCCTTCACTATAGAGTTTTTCTGCGAGAAGAATATAGCCTCTTAACGGTTCCAATACATGCTGCCACGGCCGAATTGAGTTAGGATTTCGAATTGTAATGGCTTCTTCAGCTAACAAAGCTCGCACACAATCAGGTACTAATCGATCCTTAGCCCAGTCTCCGCCACCGATGACGTTGCCAGCTCTAGCTGATGCTAACAAAACACCGTGTTCCTCACATTTATCAGGGTGAAAGAAAGAGTTTCGATATGAACTAGTGGCGAGCTCTGAACATGCTTTACTATTTGAATAAGGGTCGTATCCACCTAATGATTCATTTTCACGATATCCCCATACCCACTCTTTATTTTCGTAACATTTGTCTGAAGTTACATTAATAACTACTCTCTTTTTATAAGAACTTTTGCTCTTTTGCCGAACTGATTCCAATACATTTAAGGTGCCCATAAGATTGATTTCGTATGTTTCTAAAGGATTTACGTATGATTCTCTAACAAGCGGTTGTGCGGCCATATGAAAGACAATATCAGGGTCAAAATCATTCATGACTTGATATACGTTCTCACGGTCCCTGATATCTCCAATAATCGAATGAACCAATTGATCAACTTGTCCTAGCGAAAAAAGTGATGGTGTTGTTGGAGGATTTAAAGCATAACCAACAACATTAGCTCCCATCTGACTTAACCAAATCGTGAGCCATGAACCTTTAAATCCGGTATGCCCAGTAATAAGTACCTTTTTATTGCTCCATATACTTGCACCCACATTTTCGGCTCCTTTCTAGCTTTTTTTCCATGGTGCATTATTATTTCTCCACATAGACTCGAGCAAATTTTTATCTCTTAACGTATCCATTGGTTGCCAGAAGCCTTCATGTTTGAATGCGCAAAGTTGTCTATTCCTTGTTAATTCCTCTAAGGGTTCCTCTTCAAATGACGTTTGGTCCCCATCAATATAATCGAATACTTCTGGCTCTAATACAAAAAAACCTGCACTTACCCATCCGCCATCTCCCTTTGGCTTTTCCTTGAACCCAGTTACTTCGTTAGATTGGTCGATGTTTAGAGAGCCAAACCGACCGGAGGGTTGTGTCGATGTTATGGTTGCCAATTTGCCGTGGGAACGATGGAAGTTAACAAGGTCACGGATATTTATATCCGATACACCATCGCCATAGGTTAACATGAAGGTTTCATTATCGACATAATCTTTAATTCTCTTCACTCTGCCTCCTGTTAATGTTTCTAATCCTGTGTTAACCATAGTTACTCTCCATGGCTCTGCCTTGTTCGAGTGAATAATCTGACTATTATTTTCTCTAAAATCGAATGTGACATCAGACTCATGCAAAAAATAATGTGCAAAATACTCCTTTATGATGTATCCCTTATATCCAAGACAAATTACAAAATCATTATAACCATAGGCGGAAAATATCTTCATAATATGCCATAGTATTGGTCTTTCTCCAATTTCAATCATTGGTTTGGGTTTAAGATGAGACTCTTCGCTAATTCTTGTCCCAAATCCACCGGCTAGAATTACCACTTTCATGGTCACACCTACTCTGATAAATTTTTTATGTCTTACTTGCTGTCTAAGTGCGCGGAAACAATTAAGTTGCTCATTCGACATTTTCATCGTACTTGACTTACTCAGAGTTGTCTATCTGTTTCCCTACGGATGTTAAGCTAATGATTTACTCGAAATATGTCGATAAAAATATCGTACTTCTTCACCAAATTAAGGTGATCAATCGAGGAGGATCCTTCGTGAACCAACTTTGGCAATATGGTTGCGCATTATCTATAGATGACCGTCAAATCCTTACTCAAATTGATGAAATGAATAACCAGTGGGATGCACATACTTTCTTTGATGTGCTTAAAGCTTATCGTGATTTCGATTTTTTGCTCAAACGTAGTTTCTTGAACTTATTACGACAAATGCCTCCAGAGAAGGCGTATGCTATTTTGCATGAGATTTGGTTCAGTGCGACAAAAGATATGCATTCTTTCTTTGATAACTCTAATCTGTTCAAGTCATACAATGATTCAGTCAGACTTAAGGACTTAATTGAACTAAGTTTTTTTCACGCGAAGCAGATAACCAATCGACCTGACTCATCAAGTGCTACTACTCCCGTCATAACCGTCGTAATGCCAGTGTATCGCTCGCAGCAATATCTATGGGAGGCGCTGCGCTCAATCTATGAGCAGAACTATCAAGATTTTGAACTGATTTTAGTTAATCAATATCAGAATGATGACCCTCTAGATAAAATTGTCTCTGCTTTTGGCGACAAACGTACGATTGTTGTGCAGAATACTGTGCGATCTTGCTTGGCGACATCTCTCAATATCGGAGTTAAACAGGCTAAGGGTGAATTCATTGCGCGTATGGATTCAGATGATATTGCGCTTCCAGAAAGATTTTTGAAACAAATCGAGTTTTTTCGAACTCATCCTGAAATAGATTTTTGCGGAACACAGTACCGAGCATTTGGAACAACAAACAGTTGGAGCAATCCTACCTATCCGTTGCAGCATGAGGAAATCCAGTGTCGCTCCTTGAAATTGATCAGCTTTCTTCATCCTTCAGTTATGTGGCGTAAAGAGAAATTCATTGAAAAAAAACTAAAATACAATGAAGAAGTTTTAGCGGAAGATACGGATTTGTTTGCACATGTCGTTTATTCATTAAAAACTGCAAATTTACCTGAAACCCTTGTATTGTATCGTAGAGAAGGGCAAAATCTTTCCTATGAGAATCTAAAGAAGAAAGATGCCAACAATCAAAGTCTTATCGTTTTAGAGAGCAATAGATTGGAAAAAGAAATTTTACAAGCACTTTATAAAACTCTTACATTAGATGAATTAAACATTCTTCAGGATAAAGAACGGGATTCATTCACTTATGGAGATGCACTTCAAGTTTTTAAATACCGATTAGGACGTGAAGATTTATCTGACTTATTACCACGAGACACAAGCCGATCAGAGAAAATATTTTCTACTAACGTAAATAACCGTATTCCTGTTATTTGGGGATATGGTTGGAACGGTCAAATGCTGGAGTACTCATTGCATGAACAGGGATATTCCCATTACAGAATTGTTGATCAGCGTATGCAGGAATTGGGGGCGACGATTGATTCCTCCTATGTTATGAGGATTGAAGAACTAGATGGGAAATCTAGTGAATACTATATTATTATTTCTATGGACAAGCATTTTTCGGAGGTTACTGATAAGTTAGGACGTTATGGATACACTCCACAAAGAGATTATATTGAGTTTTTTATTTAAGGAGGGTTTGCTTGTGACAAAGGCTATATTAATGGCCGCTGGACGGGGGACCAGAATCAGTAGAGATATAGACGGAAATTGTAAATGTACATTGGATATTGGCGGTACTACTTTAATTCGACACACTGTTGAGATGCTGCAAAGACATGGAATTGAAGTCCATATCGTTGTAGGGTATCAGAAAGAGCGAGTTATTAATGCTCTTACAGGCCTGCCTGTGCATTTTCACGAAAATGTGTTCTATTCCGTTACGAATAGTTTGGCATCTTTGTGGTTTGCTAAAGAACAGTTAAGTGGCGACTCCATTATACTGGGTAATGCAGACGTTTTCTGGGAAGAAAACTTATTGCCGATTTTGCTTGAAGATGAGCGAGATTGCGTTATGCTAAGTGATAGTTCCAGGGTAGAACAAGGGGACTATCTCTTTCGGGTAGAGAATGGTGCAGTTCAAGAATTTGGAAAAGGTCTGGATAAAAATAAAGCTAACTGCGAATATGTAGGACTTGCAAAAATTCAAGGATCTTTTATACGCGAATGCAAATCGGAATTGTTATACATGATTGAAAATCAGAGGTATAACGCTTGGTGGGAACAAATTCTTTATAATATGATTCCTGGGCGCAGCATCTGGACGGGGGATGTTGCAGGTCACTTTTGGGCAGAAATCGATTTCATCGAGGACTATCAGCGCATCCTAGATTACAGGAAAGGGAAGCTCATCTGATGGCAGGGTCAAAAATTAGTGTAATCATTCCTGCATGGAATGCGGGGGAATATTTGGAACGCTGTTTACTTTCTATTCAAAAACAGACTTTTACAGCATTCGAGGTCATTGTAGTAGATGTTGAGTCAACGGATAATACGGCTGCCATTGCACAAGAGTATGCTAGAAATGATGAAAGATTTTTTTATTATAAATATGTTTTTTCGCGTTGTGGAATAGGTAGAAACTTTGGAATGGAGAAGGCAGCCTCTCCGTTTATTGCATTTGCTGATGCGGACGATACATTGGAACCTGATATGTTAGAAACGATGTACTCTGTTGCAACAACTGAGAATGCCGATATTGTGGTTTGTGATTTCAACATGATTTACCCTGATAAGCATATAACTTCATTTTCTCAATTACAAGACCTCACAATAGATCTTTCGCTTGAAAACTTTGCAGAGTATTACTTCAGATATAACGCCGGGCCAAAGCCTAACAATTATGCCTGGTCACGGCTATACCGAAGTGATTTTATTCAAAAAACCGGTATTCGTTATGAAGACGTACTCACAAGTGAAGACCATCTATTTAATTTAATGCTTAGTTGTTCTATGCCGCGTATTTCACACACGGCTAAATCTTTATATAACTACATTCAAAGAGAGGACTCATCTGTACGTCAAACCGCAAGGCTAACAAACCAAGGAAAAATATACTTTTCTGTATTTGATATTGCGAGAAAATTCTTGGAGAGCGTGGATAGTGACTTTGTTTCCCCTATACTTAGTATTTATGCATTTACGAGAATAAGAAGTATAATTTTTTATGGACAACTAGCCTCACTTCCAGAAGACAAGCTGCAAGAAGCGATAACGAGTTTTCTCGAAGGCGAGAAGGTCGAATATTATTTATCTGTATGTAATGAAAAGGGATATATAAGAGATTATTGTCGTATAAATGACATACATTCTGAACATGAGCAATTATTCAAGGATATTCTTACTCTTTGTTTGAAGAATAAAACAATCACAATAGACAAGAGTTGGTTTTCATGAGACCCAAAGTAAGCATCATTGTCCCTATTTATAATACGGAAAAGTACTTGCCCAGATGTTTGGATTCCCTTCGTAATCAAACACTTAACGATCTCGAGATTCTGTTGGTCATGGATCAATGCACTAGCGAGGAAAGCTATAGAATCTCAGAGGAATATTGTAAAAAAGATAGTCGAATGATGATATGGAGTGAAAATGTTCGCGGAGCTAGTGCTGTTAGAAATGTGGGTTTGCGTTATGCACAGGGAGAGTATGTTGGTTTCGTCGACTCGGATGACTACGTAATGCCGGAGATGTTCGCCGAGCTATACTCGTTCTCTTCTAAGAAATCTTTAGATATAGGCGTTTGCGGTATACTCAGAGATAATGCAGATAGAAGACCATTGCAAATTTTGTTGCAGTATCCCAAGGAGACCACATCGCTCTTAAATACAGCCCGACGAGATTTTATGTATAAATGGGTATTGTCTCCTCAAGCTAACTCGGTTTGCAATAAAGTGTATCGAAGGGGGTTTCTAACTCAGCACGAAATAGCTTTCGAAGAAACGATAAGCATGGGGGAAGATGCCTTTTTTAATGCGAACTGTTTTTCGGTTGCCCACTCTGCCGGCTCCATATGCCAAGCCTATTATGTCTATTTTAATCGCCCAGGCTCAATGATGTATACCATTAATACAGCGGACTCCTTACGGGATTTCAAGCTGCGTTGGGAGGGGCTGCAACAGTGTGCTGCTTATATTCCACAGGGCGAAACATTACTTGCAGTTAGTGCGCTTCGCTTAATTGCCAATGCCATTTTTATTTTCAAAATTAGAAGCCAGCCTCTAGAAGATGCCTGCGAATTTGCTGACCACCTCGTCACTGTTCTAGGGATGAAACCCTATCTCGAAGTGGCATTACAACCGATGGTTCTGTCTGATTTTGCTAGAGTTTCTAACATGAGTAATGTAGCTTTGGAACATTTCAGAAGCTTTGCTGAATCGGCTTACAAGGGTAAGAAGAAGTTGCTTGAACGACAACGATATTATTCAAATGTAATTGAAAAGAAGGGTTAACGCATGAAGTATGCTTTTGTTACGGGATCGACTGCAGGTATTGGCTTGGCTATTACCCAGAAGTTGTTAAATGAAGATTGTTTTGTTTTTGTGAATTTTGCACATGATGAAGATAATGCGCGTGTGGCGGGGGAAGCCTTGTCCGAAATTAGCAGCAAATATTGTATTATCAAAGCCGATATGTCCAACATAGAGGGTGTAGACATAGCCTGCGAAATGATTATTAAACAGTGCCCTCAATTGGATTACCTTATACTCAACAGCTATGCTACGGATAAGTCGGATTTCAAACAGGTATCCCTCGTGCAATGGCAGCATGTCATGGACTCAAATGTTAGTATGCCATTTTTTTTGATGCAGCGCTTGTATGATCACATGGCAGAAAGCGGTTCTGTTGTATGTATGGGCGCTATGATGGGCATTTATCCTCATGCAATTTCCATCAGTTACGGCGTTTCAAAAGCTGCACTTCATATGCTTTGCCAAAGCATGGTTAAAGTTTATGCGTCCAAGAAGATTAGGATCAATGCGGTCTGTCCCGGCTTCGTGGATACACCGGCACAAATCGGTAAGGCACCTGATCATAGACAGCGAATTGAAAGTAAAATTGCTCTGAATCGATTCGCAGAGCCATTTGAGATTGCGGATTTTTGTTATAGCGTTTTAATGAACAGCTACATTAACGGTGCTGTAATCCCTGTCTGTGGCGGATACGACATGGCTTAAATGTTGGGAGGTGTCTAGATGCATTATCGTTTTTTTAAGATAGCAATTCAAGATTGTCAGGCAATAATAACGATGCTCGAAAAAACTGAGTTGAATGCTACTAAGAGACTTTGGATTAAAGGAATAATAATAGATCTAAGGTTCAGGATCTCCGAAGATATTCATTTGAGTAATTTGTTAAGATTGGAAATCGTAAATCACCTAGAGAAAATCCAAGGTGATCATGATGGGGCAACTTCTACTATTCTAATTAATGACATGCAGGGTTTGATACGGCTTCTCGAGCAAATAGTGGATGTAAAAATTCGCATTGATATTTTCTTTGCTAGACCTGTAACTGCAGTTTTTTTACTTCTTGTTTATCATCAATTACGTAAATATGAATCTGTTGATGTGCGAATAATTGCAATCGATTATTATCCTGCGGATATCTATCAGTCCGATGGACAGTTTGAACAATTAGTCACATTTTTGGAATCGGCCGGTGTAGAGTATATCCCATACTCAGAATATGACGTTTTTCAGGAACTTCCTGACGCAGTTTTCTATTCCTTTCACAATCACACTTATATGATGCCCTTACATTTGCAACACTCTACCCTAATTCCTATCCTCAATCGGACTATGTTTCTAGAGTATGCATTAAATCCAAACGATGTCTTGATTTATGACAGCAATTACTCTTCAACTCCATATACCTGGCTGCAATTTAGAACATCGGAATTCTCATATAACGCTATCACATGGGGAAGTCAAGATATAGTTACTGGGCACCCACTGATGGATTTGTCCCACCAGGTATTCTCGGGAGAGAAAAAAATTTCAATACCAGAAGAGTGGATCCGACTATCCGCAGGAAAGACTACTCTTTTGTGGAACGTTAATCCTGTAATTCATTCAGATAATTCAATAAATTTTGTTGGTACTAAAGAAATGATTATAAAAACTCTAAAGTTACTATCTGACATCTGTAACCGCTATCGTTCGATTTTTATAATTTTTAGACCTCATCCTTTATGCTTTTTCTCAGATCTTCAAATAAAATTCTCTGAATTGCAAGCACAGATTGTTGTAGATCAAAATCCGGATAGTTATCCTGCTTTATTTTTGGCTGATGCATTTATTGGTGAATCAAGCTCATTATATGCACAATTTTTGCCATCCCACCGACCTGGGTTAATTCTAAATACACCAAATTATTATAATGACTACTGTGATTTTATTTTTTGGACTCAAACGAATATGACCTCCAAACAGGAAGATATATTTGAATTTATTGATAACCTAACAAGTGATTATTCGTCCATGCTGCGGCCTATAACGGAAATAGATAAATATTGTCTGGGACCTATGGATGGGAAAAGTAGTCAGCGCATATCTGTATCAATAGTCAAGAAATTTTATGAGGAAGAAATCGCATTTATTCGTAAGTATCGTCCTGAAATGATTGATGGAATTACTAGAATGGAGTCATTGCCATGAGGAAAACACTACAAGAATGTATAAATCAGGGAAGGAGTCCCTTTGAAAGTCGACTTATCAAATTGGAGAATTTAGAGGAGATATTGCAGCACTCGGATGATCCAGTGATACTGTATGGTGCAGGAGGAACTTGCAGCGAGGTACTTAAGAGGTTATTTAAAAGGCGGATATTACCCTTCTGTATTACAGATAGTGATCCATTAAAATCCGGCACTTCTATTTTGCATATCCCTGTCTTGACTCCAGAAGATGCGATACAAAAAGCTGGCCCGAATGCGATTTGCATTGTCGCAATTTGGTCTGCCGCCACTTTTTATCATGAATTTATAGATCGTTTGAACTCGATAGGATATCAAAGGATCTATTTTCTCGATATAGATTTCCGGCCTAGGTTGTTGCCTCAAGAGTGGGTTGAGGATGTTCGTCAGAATGAGACTATGCTTCTACATATAATGGACAAGTTATCTGATGACAAATCCAAGAAACGATTCGAGGGCTTTATCTATTCAAATCTGACAAGCAAATTGAATCACTGTGGTGTTTTAGGATCTTATAAATCTCTTGATGGCGATATTCTTCATAATGATCTTATTTCGGTGGGAAATCAAGATGTATTGGTGCACTGCCGAAATGGCTTTAAGGATGACAACGAAAAGTATCTGTGCACGATTGCAAAAATGAAGGAAGCCTATCTTTTTGAGCCTACTTGGGCAGGGCGGACCAAGACAAAAGAATATTTACATCAGAATAATTCAGACCAAGTTATGGTTTTTCCTTACCTTCTTGGAGATCAGGAGGTGGAAACCGATTATGTGGAGAAGATTTTTTTTTCCAGGTTCATTGATCAGGAGGAATATCGGACTGCCAGTGCTCACTCTATTCGATTGGATATGCTTGCAGAAGAGATACATCCAACCATGCTCCATTTGGATATGAGTGGAAAACATATTGAAGCATTACATGGTGCTCAAAAAATGATAACAGAGAATAAGCCACTGATTATCCTTTCGGGATTCCTTTTTGTCAGTGAAGTGATTAACATTATACAGGCATTTCCGCAGTATAGTTTCTCCATGCGCTATTTTGGTGGTATAACAATGCGTGAAGGTTACACACTGATCATAAATGCGAATGAAGGATAGGATAGAAAGCCACTTGTGTGAAGGTTGTGAGGCAATGGATAAATCAGTAGAACAGAAAATGATCGTTTTCGGGACTGGGGAATACGCATTAAGACTAAGCGATTCTATACCTGGATTGGTCATCTCATATTATGTTGACAATGATAGGACCAAATGGGGCACGGAGTTTAACGGAAAACTGATTAAGAAACCAAGTGAGCTGTTATTGGAGAAAGCAGATGAATTATTAATTATTATCGCCGCTTCCCATTATTTAGATATTTCATCGCAATTAAAGCAAATGGGTTTTCAAGAAAGTTTGCATTATATTTCAATTAAAGATTTGAATCGGTTTGGTTACTTTCGTTTGTATGAAGATGGTCATTATTATTCTCCATATCCTTTAATTGAGGATATTAAGGAACGGGAAAGTGAACTTTTTGATCGATCGGAGAAAGTATTACAGGGAATCGATCTTAATACAAATGAACAAATATCTTTGCTACATTCCATTGGGAATTACTTCGATGAGTTTCCATATCTACATGAATTGTCATCTAATAATTTGAGATACAGTCCTAATAACTTATATCTAGGATTAAATGATGCGATATGCTTGTATGGGGTAATAAGGTTGTATTCACCTAAAAGAATTATAGAGGTAGGGTCCGGTTATTCATCTGCTGTGATGTTAGATACGAATTCTAATTTTTATAATAATAATATTAAGTGTACATTTATTGAACCTTACCCGGATCGACTGCTCTCCTTATTGCATACTGAGTCTGATCACAAAGGCATTATCTCCAAAAGAGTGCAAGATGTAGACTTAAAGATATTTGATGAGCTAGAGGCAGGAGATATTCTGTTTATCGATAGTTCCCATGTGTCAAAAATCGGAAGCGACGTTAACAAACTTATTTTTGAAATTTTACCACGATTAAACAAGGGGGTTATTATTCATTTTCATGATATCTTCTATCCATTTGAGCCTTTATCCGATTGGGTATATGAAGGAAGGGCGTGGAATGAAACCCATATTCTGCGTGCATTCTTACAGTACAACGAGTCGTTTAAAATCAAACTATGGAATCATTATTTGAGCTTGCATCATTTCGATGAGTATCGCAAGTTATTGCCTCAAGAGATAGAGCCTGGGGGAGGAAGTATTTGGATGGAAAAGTGTTGAAGTATAATAAAATCTTGAAGCTAATTGCGATATCCTAGTGAAATCCAAGGCGAGACTATTTAGGTGTAAAATCGCCGAAACGTAAAGGCTTTATTACCGGTTATATCGAATTACCAAGGGATTATACCCAGATATTGAATTACTCTTGACTGAAAAGCTGAATGAACTTCGGAATTCAGGACCATAACATGTATTGGCAGTCAAAATATACGTGAATAAGGCCATGTCAGGATAATTGAGGAAATTCGTCTCCGGATAGGATGACACCGCTTACAAAAAACAATTGACACCAATCTTTACCTAATGTTATATTCGAATTGTGGGCTGGGTACTGGTGCCTATGTCTAACGTCATTTGAATATGAAGGGAATGTTTAACACATGCAAGGTAAAGTAAAATGGTTCAACGCAGAAAAAGGTTACGGTTTCATTGAAACAGAGCAAGGTGGCGACGTGTTCGTTCACTTCTCGGCTATTCAAATGGACGGTTACAAAGCTCTTGAAGAAGGCCAAGAGGTCGAATTCGACATCGTGCAAGGCGCACGCGGTCCTCAAGCAGCTAACGTTACCAAATCGTAATCATACCGGCGCGATCGCCGAACTCACATACAAGCAACGTAGCGCTTCCCTGGAGCAATCCAGGGTTTTTCTTTTTCTAAAAGGCATTTGCAGTTAATAGGCCAAGTTTTCAAAAAATTCAAAATTATTAACGGAATGTTTTGAAACGCCCATCGCGGATGTGATATTATAGAGGTAAGCAAAGGAGGAGTTGCCCCATGAAATACAACATTCGAGGTCAGCGTATGGAAGTCACAGATGCATTAAGAGAGTACGTCGAGAAAAAGCTGAGTCGTCTGGATAAGTATTTTGAAACACCTCCACAATCCGATGTTAACGTAACCCTAAGCGTTACGAAAGGCCATCAGGCCGTCGAGGTTACGATTCCCCTTCCGGGAGCAATGCTTCGCGCCGAAGAGAAGCGGGACGATATGTACGCTGCGATCGATTTCGTAGTGGACAAACTGGAAAGACAAATTCGCAAGCATAAGACGAAGATCAACCGCAAATTTCGCGAACCGGGCTCGGCGAGAGCTTTGTTCATAGAAGATTTCGGCGTCGGGAACAGCGTAACGACATTGGCCCGCGACGAGGACGAAGATATGGAACTCGTCAGAACGAAGCGGTTTAATTTGAAGCCGATGGATGTCGAAGAAGCGATACTGCAGATGAATCTTGTCGGCCACAACTTCTACGTGTTCGCGAACACCGAGACGAAAGAAGTGAACGTAGTTTACCGTCGGAACGACGGCAGGTACGGATTGATTGAAGCGCAATAATCCATAACTAAAACAATTCAGCCTCAGCGATCTCGCTGGGGCTTTTCATTTTGTCTCCATCAGCTCGCCGCCCCGCCCCGCCCCGAAGTACAATCCTCCCAACCCCCTTTTCCATATGATGAAGAACGGAACGCATACCTGCCAACCTGGCAGCTATGCAAGCAAGGAGGTTCTGCAATGGAGGTTTTTTGGCGTGGCCGAAAAGTGCTGATAACCGGGCATACGGGCTTTGTGGGAAGTTGGCTAGCTTTAACGCTGATTCGGCAAGGCGCAGTGGTGTACGGTTATGCGTTAAGGCCGGATACGGAGCCAAGCTTATATAGCCTGGGTGGGATTGATCAGTTACTCACCGACAACTACGGAGACGTTCGAAATTTGGACGATCTGAAGAAAACTATGTTCCAAGCCGATCCGGAGGTTGTTTTCCATCTTGCCGCCCAGCCTCTCGTTCGCCGTTCATACGCCGATCCAGTCTCTACCTTCGCAACGAATGTAATGGGTACGGTTAATTTGCTCGAGTCCGTTCGGCGCTGCCCTTCGGTTCGGGCAGTTGTCGTTGCGACGACAGATAAGGTATACGAGAACCGGGAGTGGATATGGGGATACCGGGAAAATGAACGCCTTGGAGGCAAGGATCCGTATTCGGCTTCGAAGGCGTGCGCGGAACTGGCGACTCATGCGTATTCGGAGTCGTTTTTTCCGGCGGGGCGTTACAAGGAACATGGAGTAGCCGTCGCTACCGCGAGGGCCGGCAATATTATCGGCGGGGGCGACTGGTCTGAAGATCGTCTCGTTCCGGATTGTCTGCAAGCTCTACAGCAAGGAAGCGAAATGACTCTGCGGCACCCGCATGCGACGCGGCCTTGGCAGCATGTGTTGGCGCCTGTAGAAGGGTATATGCGATTGGCGGAGTGTTTATACAAAGAGGGACCTGCGTACGGAGGGGCTTGGAACTTTGGGCCGGATGACCGCGATGTGCAGACGGTCGGCCATGTTGCGGAGCGGCTTCGGCAATTGTGGGGAGCGGGCGAGGGGCTTTTAACGTTTGATATGGGGAAACCGGGTTGGCCGGAGGCTCAAGCCTTGAAGCTCGACAGCTCCAAAGCTGCCATTCGACTTGGCTGGCGTCCGCGTTGGGATCTGCACACGGCACTCCTCAAAACGGTAGAGTGGCACAAAGCCTATTTGCAAGGAGCAAACGTCGCTGAGCTATGCCTTCGCCAGATTGCCGAGTATGAGGAGGGGGAGGCGAGATGACGATTACACTGGGCTCGATTTGGCAAGTTCAATGGAAAGGGGAGCTGCGGGCGGCGATTGCTGTAACCGATAGCGACGACAGCGGTGAAGCACAGTTTATAATGCTGAAGCCTGAGGCGAACCCAAGTTGTGCAACTGAAACGGACATTGTTGCGGACAAAACCTACACGCTCCCCGAAGATCAGGTCGAGGGCTTCCTGGCCCAGGCGGAGAGCCGACTTCTCGAAGCAGTCCTCAGAAAACGAGTTCTGCTGGAGACGGTTCGCCACTATCGGGTGAAACACTCCCCGAAGAAGGTTTTTTCTCCTGGTCAAGCAATCTCCTATGGAGGGCGCTTCTTTGACGAACGCGAGGTGCTTAATCTAATCGATTCGTCGCTTGATTTCTGGTTGACCGGCGGCCGGTATGTAGAGCGCTTTGAAAAAGGGCTCGCCGACTATCTCGGAGTACGGTATGCGCTTGTGACGAACTCCGGTTCCTCCGCCAATTTGCTGGCTTTTATGGCGCTAACCTCTCCGATGCTGAAGGATCGAAGAATTCGGAAAGGCGATGAGGTCATTACGGTTGCGGCTTCTTTTCCGACGACGGTGAACCCGATCGTGCAGTTTGGCGCTGTGCCCGTATTCGTCGATATCGACCCGGAAACCTACAATATCGACACTGCCCATCTGGAAACGGCGCTAAGCGCCCGAACGAAAGCGATTATGATCGCGCATACGCTGGGCAATCCGTTCGACTTGCAGCGTGTTCGTGCGTTTTGTGACAAGCATGGGCTGTGGCTGATTGAGGATAACTGCGATGCTCTGGGTTCAAAATATTTTTACGAAGGGCAATGGCGGTTGACGGGAACGGTCGGCCATATCGGCACGTCCAGCTTTTATCCCCCTCATCACATCACGATGGGAGAGGGCGGAGCTGTGTACACAAACGATCCCCGGTTGAAAAGAGCCATCGAATCGTTCCGTGACTGGGGACGGGATTGTTGGTGCGCTTCCGGTAAGGACAATACGTGCAAGCGGCGGTTTTCTCAGCAATTCGGCGAGCTCCCGGCAGGCTACGATCACAAGTACGTGTACACGCATTTCGGTTACAATCTCAAGATTACCGATATGCAGGCTGCCATCGGGTGCGCGCAATTGGAGAAGCTTCCGACCATTGTCGCTGCCAGACAAAGCAACTGGAGGATGCTGCACGAAGGCCTGCTCCCGTTGGCTAATCTGTTCCGTCTCCCGAAAGCGACAGAAAACTCCGATCCAAGCTGGTTCGGTTTTCTACTGACTGTAAGGGATAACGCGCCCTTCACCAGAGAGGAGATCGTTCGACACTTAGAAAGCAGGGGCATACAAACGCGCATGCTGTTCGCGGGAAATCTGTTGCGACAGCCCTTGTATGACGAGATGCGGGCCTCTGGGCAAGGGTATCGTGTCATTAGGGATTTGACCCATACGGACGAGGTCATGAATCGTTCTTTCTGGTTGGGGGTGTATCCGGGCTTGGGCACGGAGGAGATTCGGTATATGGTAGAGGAGATTAAGCGATTTGCGGCATCGAAGGGAAGCGTTTGATGTCTGAGCCAGCACATGATATAATCCAAATAAATAAACATTCGGACGCGAAGCACGCGCCGTTCAACTTCTTTCTATGGAGTTGGGCGGCGTTTTGTTTTTACGATGCGTATGTCCCTCATGGCGTTATTATCGGTACTGCACTCCCTGACAAGGTGAGGTATAATAAAGGGACAAGTTGCATGAGTTCGGATAAAAGTTCCATGAATGGGGAGGGGAAACGAAATGGATGAAACAAAGGAGATTCTGCTTGCTATTAAGCACAGCGTAGAAGTGATGGATGCCAAGATTACCAGGATGGAACGCGATGTTGCCGAACTGAAGACAACCACAGCCACACTAATATCGGATTCGGACGAACTAAAGAACGGCCAATTGAGGCAAATGCGTCTCCTCGAAACGTTATGTCTTCGTTCATTAGAGCAAGAAAACATCGTGCGAGACCTCCAGCTTAACAAGCCCTAATCCAATCCATCTTCACGCTGCCCGCGCGGGCAGCATTTTTTTATATCTAATGACTTCCGTTTCCAGCTGTCCTTTCTTGCTCCAATACCCCCAAACTGTTAAAATGTAAAGATATAGTTAGCCCGAGAGAGAGGGGTACATTCGATTATGATGGGACTTGTCAAAAAAATATTCGGAGATGCCAATGAACGTGAGGTGAAACGGCTTCTCAAAACCGTCGAGCGAATTAATGGACTTGAATCCTCCATTTCCTCGCTGAGCGACGATCAGCTTCGCGCGAAGACGGACGAGTTCCGTGGACGCATTGCCAAAGGCGAGTCCTTGGACGACATTCTTCCCGAAGCGTTCGCAGTCGTGAGGGAAGCGTCCAAACGCGTGCTTAACATGCGTCATTTCGACGTACAGCTCATCGGGGGCATGGTGCTTCACCAAGGCAAAATCGCGGAGATGAGAACCGGCGAAGGCAAGACGCTTGTCGGTACGCTCTCGGTTTATTTGAACGCGCTGCAGGGCGAAGGCGTTCATGTAATTACGGTCAACGACTATCTGGCCCAGCGCGACAGCGCTCAGATGGGACAGATCTATACATTCCTTGGCATGACGGTGGGTTGTAACCTTCATGGGCTTTCGCATGAGGAAAAACAGGAAGCTTATGCGTGCGATATCACTTACGGCACGAACAATGAGTTCGGCTTTGACTACTTGCGCGACAACATGGTTCTGTACAAGGAGCAGATGGTTCAGCGTCCGCTTCACTATTCCATCATCGACGAAGTCGACTCCATTCTCATCGACGAAGCGCGTACGCCGCTTATTATTTCCGGACAAGCGCAGAAGTCGACCGAGTTGTACTATGCGGCAGACCGGCTGGTCAGCAAGCTGACGGACACCGAAGACTTCACGGTCGATATTAAATTGCGCACGATTGCTCTTACCGAGACTGGCGTAACGAAGGTCGAGAAGGCCTTCAACATCGACAACCTGTTCTCGCACGAGCACGTGACGTTGAATCACCACGTCAATCAAGCGCTGCGCGCACGTTATATTATGAAGCGCGACGTCGATTACGTCGTTCAGGAAGACGAAGTCGTTATCGTCGACGAGTTCACCGGACGTCTGATGGCCGGCCGCCGCTACAGCGAAGGTCTGCACCAAGCGATCGAAGCGAAGGAGCAGCTCACGGTACAGAACGAGAGCATGACGCTCGCGACGATTACGTTCCAGAACTACTTCCGGATGTATCGCAAGCTGGCCGGCATGACCGGTACGGCTAAGACGGAGGAAGAGGAGTTCAAGCGCATTTACGGCCTTGAAGTCGTTCAAGTGCCTACGAACCGTCCAATGATCCGCAACGATATACCGGACGTCGTGTACAAGTCCGAGAACGGCAAGTACAAGTCGGTCGTCGAAGAGATCGTCAAACGTCACGCGACAGGTCAGCCAGTACTTGTTGGCACCGTCTCGATCGAGAACTCCGAGCGCATCTCGGAGCTGCTCAAGAAGAAGGGCATAACCCACCAAGTGCTTAACGCCAAGTATCACGCAGAGGAAGCGGCGATCATCTCCAACGCGGGACAGTACGGCGGAGTCACGATCGCGACGAACATGGCCGGCCGTGGTACGGATATCCTGCTGGGCGAAGGCGTTGCCGAGAAGGGCGGCCTGCACATTATCGGTACGGAGCGCCACGAGTCTCGCCGGATCGATAACCAGCTGCGCGGCCGCGCAGGACGTCAAGGCGACCCGGGCTCCTCGCAATTCTATCTGTCGATGCAGGACGAATTGATGAGACGGTTCGGCGCCGACAACATTATGGGGATGATGGAACGCCTCGGCTTTGACGAGGAATCCCCGATCGAGAGCAAGCTGATCTCGCGTGCGATTGAATCGGCTCAGAAGCGGGTTGAGGGCAGCAACTTCGACACACGCCGAATCGTCCTGCAGTACGATGACGTAATCAACCTGCAGCGGGAGAAAATTTACGGAGACCGTCGCGCGATTCTTAATGCGGAGAACATCCGCGATATCGTCTCCGGCATGATTCGTTCCGTTATCGCGAAATCGGTCGAGAATCATTGTCCCGACAGCGACGTCCCGGAAGATTGGGATATGGACGGTTTGGTCGCTTACGCGCATTCCCATTACCTGCCGGAAGATCGCCTGACGAAGGACGATCTGTGGGGCAAGGAAAAGGACGAGATGATCGAACTGATCGTCGGTCTGGTCGACAAGCTCTACGACGAGCGTGAAGAGTCGATCGGCGTCGAGACGATGCGCGAGTTCGAGAAGGTCGTCGTTCTTCGCGCCGTAGACAGCAAATGGATGGATCATATCGATTCCATGGACCATCTGCGCCAAGGCATTCATCTGCGCGCTTACGGCGGCAACGATCCGCTCAGAGAATATCAGTTCGAAGGTCATAACATGTTCCTCGCCATGGTCGAACGGATCGAGGAAGAAGTTACGCTGTATATTACGAAGGCGCAAGTTCAGGCCGCACCGAAGCGCGAAGCGGTTGCCGAGGGCCAAGCCGTGGACACGAAAGCGGAAGAGGGACCGAAGAAGCCGAAAACTCGCAGCGCCAGCGTCGTCGGTCGCAACGATCCGTGCCCATGCGGCAGCGGAAAGAAATACAAAATGTGCCACGGTCGCATAGAATAGAGAGCTGCCCGATGCTGCCGTCCTGCGCCTAGAAGGCGGGGTGGCAGCGTCGCGCAGGGCCTAAGATTTCAACGAGGTGATGCAACGATGTTCGAGTTAGACCCATCTGTTAAGCAAGACCTTCGCGCCAACGCGAAGCGATTACAGCAACTTAGGGGGTCTCTTTGACTTAGATCTGAAGAAGGAACAGATCGAGAACTATGAAGTCAAAATGAGCGATCCGAATTTCTGGGACGACAACGAGAAGGCGCAAGCTCTGATCGGCGAGATGAACGCGATCAAATCAGTCGTCGACCAATATGAGAGCTTGGCCGCGGAGTGCCGAGATCTCGAAGACATGCTCGAGATTCTCGAAGAGGAAGCGGACGAGGCGCTTGGCGAAGAGTGGAGCGAGAGCGTCGGGAAGCTTTCCGCTAAAGTCGATGCCTTCGAGCTGACGCTGCTGCTGAACCAGCCTTACGACAAGCTGGACGCGATTCTCGAGTTGCACCCTGGCGCGGGCGGTACGGAGTCGCAGGATTGGGCGCAAATGCTGTACCGAATGTATACGAGATGGGCGGAGAAACGCGGCTTTAAGGTCGAGCTGCTCGACTATCTTCCTGGCGATGAAGCAGGGATCAAGAGCGTTACGATTCAGATTCGCGGTCACAATGCCTACGGCTACCTGAAAGCGGAGAAGGGCGTGCACCGGCTCGTCCGGATTTCTCCGTTTGACGCTTCGGGAAGGCGGCATACGTCCTTCGTTTCCTGCGATGTCGTACCGGAAATCAACGATGAGATCGAAGTCGAGATCCGCCCCGACGATTTGCGGGTCGATACGTTCCGTTCCAGCGGCGCGGGCGGCCAGCACATCAATAAGACGGATTCCGCGATCCGGATTACCCACTTGCCGACGGGAATCGTCGTAGCCTGCCAGACGCAGCGCTCCCAGATTCAGAACCGCGAGAAGGCGATGCAGATGCTGCGCTCCAAGCTTTACGAGCTGAAAATTCAGGAGCAGCAGCGCGAGCTGGCCGAGGTTCGTGGCGAACAGATGGAGATCGCCTGGGGCAGCCAGATTCGCTCCTACGTTTTCCATCCGTACAGCATGGTTAAAGATCATCGCACACAGGTGGAGACCGGCAATGTCGGCGCAGTCATGGACGGCGAGCTCGATTCCTTCATCGACGGCTACCTTCGCAGCCAGATCAAGCAGGAAGCGCAATAATCGAGGCGCAGCATCCGACTAAGGGGCTGTCCCATAAGTAGGGTCGTACTAGGGCGTGTCTGAATACTCCGAGGGTTTTCAGACACGCCCTAGATGATCGATTAAGAAAAAAGTGCATGTATCTTCTGGAGACTGCCGTATAGCAGCGGAAGCAGATACATGCACGACAACATTCTCTATCGATCATTCTTTCGTACGACTTTTTTACTTATGAGACAGCCCCTTTCCCATGTCGTTTAGCGGCTCGGCAAAACCGATGCAGAGAATGTGAGGAAAGTAGCGGTAATCCGTTAATTCCTTGTACATAATGAAGGTAAATCGTAAAAGAGAGGCAGAGCCATGAGTACAATCGACGAACGGAAACATATCGTCCCCGCTCTTCCGAACAAGAGGAGAGCCCCTCGCTTCTCCCAAAACACCCGTACAGTATTCAGCTACGTCGCCATGCTGGCCGGAGCTTTCTTCATCGCAGCCAGCTTTAATCTATTCCTGCTGCCCAACCGAATCGCTTCGGGAGGCGTATCGGGAATTTCCATCATTCTGAATACACTAACGCACATTCCGGCCGCCTATACGCAGTGGGCGCTGAATATTCCGCTGTTTATCGCAGGCGTGCTTGTGCTTGGCAAACAATTCGGCGTAAAGACGGCGGTTGGCTCTATCGTGCTGCCTCTATTCGTGCTTCTTACCTCCCATTGGACTCCGCCTACGAGCGATCCGCTCCTGTCCGCCATTTATGGAGGGCTCGGCGTGGGGATCGGCCTGGGCCTCGTTTTTCGCGGAAGGGGCTCTACCGGAGGGCTGGATGTTGCGGCACAAATTCTTCACAGAGTGCTGGGCATTCGTCTCGGCCTCGCGGTCGCGATGCTGGATGGTCTCGTTATTTTATCCGCAGGATTATTCATCTCTCTGGAGAACGCGCTATATGCGCTTATCGCTCTGTTCACGACAAGTAAAACAATCGACGTCATCCAAACCGGTCTGCAAACCTCGAAGGCCGCCTACATTATCTCCCGCGATCCGGAACGGGTATCTGCGGCGATTTTGCACGAGCTGGATCGGGGGCTGACGCGTTTGCAAGGCACAGGAGGGTTTACGGGCGACGATCGTCCGGTGCTGCTGACCGTCGTCGGGCAGAACGAAGTGTTAAAGCTTAAATTGCTTGTTCGAGATGCCGATCCCGATGCTTTCGTCATTATTACAAATGCGGCAGAAGTGTTGGGCGAGGGGTTTAGGGACGAGCGAATATAACCATTGCATAAATAATACATCGAATGTATAATAATACACAACCGAACCGGACGAAAAATGGCGGAAGCCGCTCAAGAGTACATCTTTCATTCCCTAGCGTAATCCGTTACAATTGAGAATGTTTGGGCAAACCGCAACTCTATTCGCAACCGAAAGTCCTGACAACGGCGCAAGCCGTTTCTTGGCGATTCATCCTTTTCTAAACTATGGAGGATACTATTATGAATGCTAAGCAAATCCGCGCGGCCATTGTCGGGTCCACCGGCTATGGCGGCGTCGAACTTATTCGTTTATTGGAGTCTCACCCTTATGTGACGGTTACGTCCGTCATCTCTTCATCCAGTGCAGGCGCTCCGATCGCTGACGGTTATCCGCACTTGACGGAGATCCGCACCGATCTGCTCGACGATGTCGACGTGGGTTTAATTCGCGACAAGGCGGATGTCGTCTTCTTGGCTACACCGCATGGCGTCAGCATGAAGCTGGCTTCTCAGTTTCTGGAAGCGGGGCTGAAGGTGATCGACCTTTCCGGAGATTTCCGGTTGAAGTCGGGAGACGCGTACAAGCAATGGTACAAACACGAGCCGGCCGACCCGGCGCTCGTAGAGCGGGCAGTATACGGTCTGTCCGAGGTGTATGGAGAACAAGTCAAAACGACCGATTTTGTTTCCAACCCGGGCTGCTTTACGACAACGTCCTTGCTCGGTCTGTATCCGGCGGTTAAAGCCGGCTGGATCGATCCGAACAGCATTATCATCGATGCGAAATCCGGCGTTTCCGGAGCGGGACGGGGTCTCAACCTAAGCTCTCATTATTCGGAAATCAACGAAAACTTCAAAGCCTATAAACTGAATAGGCACCAACATACGCCAGAAATTGAGCAAGTACTGTCCGAGGCGGCGGGACGTCCGGTAGTAACGACCTTTACGACTCATCTCGTGCCCATGACCCGGGGCATTATGGCGACGATGTACGCTACGCTAACGGAGAAACGTTCCGATGCAGAGATCGTCGAGCTGTACCGTCAATTTTACGAAGGTCGCAAGTTTGTCCGCGTTCGTCCTGCCGGTCATTGGCCGGCGACGAAGGAAGTGTACGGCACGAACTATTGCGACATCGGCTTCTCCGTGGACGAGAGGACGGGACGACTGACGATCATTTCCGTCACGGACAATCTGGTGAAGGGCGCGGCCGGCCAAGCGATTCAAAACTTAAACCTGCTGATGGGCTGGGACGAGACGCTCGGGCTTCAGTTCACTCCGGTTTATCCATAATAAAGCGGCTCAATTTTACGGATGAGAGGAACGACCGAATATCATGGGAAAACAAAGCTACGCGATCGTTGAAGACGGAGGCGTTACGACGCCAAAAGGGTTTAAGGCCGGAGGGCTGCACTGCGGCTTGAAAAAAACCGATCGCCACGACCTGGGAGTCATCGTATGCGAGGTTCCGGCTTCGGCCGCCGCAGTGTATACAACTAACTTATTCCAAGCGGCTCCGCTGTTGGTGACGCGGGAAGCGTTGGGACGAAGCGGCGTGCTGCGCGCGGTTGTCGTGAACAGCGGCAACGCCAATGCATGCACGGGAGCGCAAGGGGAAGCGGATGCGCGCGCGATGCAGGCGAATACGGCGGAAGCATTGGGCGTCAGCAAGGACGAGGTGGCTGTAGCGTCCACGGGTGTCATCGGAGAGCTGTTGAAGATGGATCGCGTTAACGCGGGCATCGAGAAGCTGCCGGGACGGCTGCGAGGTGACAATCAAGGCTCCGACGACTTTTGCCAGGCGATTCTGACGACTGACCTTGTCAAAAAGGTAAGCTGCGTCGAGCTGACGATTGACGGCAAGCAAGTGACGATTGCAGGAGCGGCCAAAGGCTCGGGAATGATCCATCCGAACATGGCGACAATGCTCGGCTTCGTAACGACGGACGCCAAGATCGGCTCCTCTCTGCTGCAAGAGCTGCTGCGCGAAGTGACGAACGTGAGCTTTAACATGATTACGGTGGACGGCGATACGAGCACGAACGATATGCTCGTGGCGATGGCCAGCGGTTTGGCGGACAACAGCGAGCTGACCCGCAGCCATCCGGACTTGGCGGCGTTCGTCGACGGTTTGCGCCATGTGTGCGCCGAGCTGGCGAAAGCGATCGCCCGCGACGGAGAAGGCGCGACGAAGCTGATCGAGACGACGGTTGTCGGCGCGGACAGCGACGATGCGGCGCAGGCGATTGCCAAGACGATCATCGGCTCCAGCCTTGTGAAGTCGGCCGTTTTCGGTGCGGACGCCAACTGGGGACGCATCATTGCCGCTGTCGGTCGCGCCGGAGTGCCGGTTAACGTGGCCACGGTTGACATTCGTCTGGGCGACATTGTCGTGCTGGAGCAGTCCCGTCCGGTTCCTTTTGACGAAGAAATTGCATTGGCATATTTGAAGGGCGATACCGTCGGCATTCATGTTGATCTTAATATGGGAAGCGGCAAAGCGACGGCATGGGGCTGCGATCTGACGTACGATTACGTGCGCATCAACGCCGCTTATCGGACGTAAGGAGAACGGGCGCATGAGTAAACAACGATTTGTAATGAAGTGTGGGGGGAGCACTTTAGCGGCGCTTCCCGACGTATTTTTCGAAGATTTGCGCAGTTTGCAGGAGCGCGGCGTCGAGCCGGTTATCGTGCACGGGGGCGGTCCGGCTATCAACGAGACGCTCGGCAAGCTGGGGATCGAGAGCCGGTTCGTCAACGGGCTGCGCGTAACCGACGAAGCCACGCTTGACGTCGTCGAGATGGTGCTGGCGGGCCGCATCAACAAAGAGATCGTGCGCAAGCTGCAGCAGAACGGCGCGAAGTCGCTGGGCCTGTCCGGTACGGACGGCAAGCTGATTGTGGCGAAACCGGTCGCGAACGCGGACGAGATCGGCCATGTGGGCGACGTCGTCGGTGTGAATGCGGAGCTGGTCGAAGGCGTCATCGGGCTTGGCTACTTGCCTGTTATTGCGCCGATCGGCATCGACGAGTCGGGGCAGCGCTACAACATCAACGCGGATACGGCGGCGGGCGCGGTTGCCTCTTCGCTCGGCGTTGAGACGATGATCGTCGTCACCGATGTGCCGGGCATTATGCGCACCGTGAACGGTGAGAAGCAGGTGCTTCCGGTCGTGACGTTTGCGGACATCGAGGAGATGATCGCCAGCGGCGAAATCTACGGCGGCATGATTCCGAAGGTTCGAGCGGCAATGAGCTGTCTGCACGGCGACGTCAAGGAAGTGCGGATCGTGGACGGCGCGGCGGAGCGGGTTCTCAGCAGGGCTCTGACGGAGGGCGACATCGGCACTCGGATCGTAAGAGCATAAAGGGCGTAAGGCCACACGGTGGAAAAAGGAGCGATTGGGTATGAGTGACAGCGCGTTATTTTCGACATATGCGAGATATCCCATTACTTTGGTGAAAGGGAAGGGCAGCCGCGTATGGGACGATCAAGGGAAAGAGTACCTTGATTTCATGAGCGGGCTTGCGGTAGCGAATCTCGGTCACGTACCGGATGCCGTCAAGGCTGCGCTGGTGAGCCAGCTTGACGAGCTGTGGCATGTCTCCAACCTGTTCCATATCCCTGGACAGGAGAAGGCGGCCAGACTGCTGGTCGACAACAGCTGCGCCGATGCGGTGTTCTTCTGCAACAGCGGCGCGGAAGCGAACGAAGCGGCCATCAAGCTGGCCCGTCGTTACCATCAGAAGCTCAAGGGCAACGAACGCTACGAGATTATTACTTTTACACAATCGTTCCACGGACGCACGCTCGCTACGCTGACCGCGACAGGCCAAGACAAGGTGAAGGAAGGCTTCCTGCCTCTTCCGCAAGGCTTCGTGCATGTGCCTCTTCACGATCTGCCGGCACTCGAAGCGGCGATTACCGACAAGACGGCGGCGATCATGCTGGAGCTGGTTCAAGCCGAGGGCGGCGTTATCCCCGTCGATCAGGACTTCCTGCGGGCGGTTCGCGCGCTATGCGATCGTCACGGTCTGCTGCTGATCGTGGACGAAGTCCAGACGGGCATGGGACGGACCGGCAAGCTGTTCGCTTACGAGCACTATGACGTCGAGCCGGACATCTTCACGCTGGCTAAAGGCATCGGCAGCGGCTTCCCGGTTGGCGCTATGCTGGCCAAAGAGCATGTGAAGCCGGCGTTCGTGCCAGGCGCGCATGCGACGACTTTCGGCGGCACGCCGATTGCGATGGCTGTTGTTGCGGCTACGATCGAGACGATGCTGAAGGAAAATGTCGCCGAGAAGGCGGCAGCGGCTTCCGAATATTTGATCGCCCAACTGCAAGAGAAGCTGGCGGGCTTGCCGAACGTCGATCAGGTGCGCGGCAAAGGTTTGCTGATCGGCATTCTGTGCAACGCTCCTGCGGGAGACGCGATCGCCGAATTGCATAAGCGCGGTTTGCTCGTTGTACCGGCGGGACCGAACGTCATTCGGCTGCTGCCGAATCTGCTAGTCACGAACGAAGAGATCGATACGGCGGTCGGCCTGATTGCAGCGGTTCTGACCGAGCAAGCTGCGGCGAAAGCGGCTCAATAACAGAAGTTGCGGCGGAGCCCGCAGCTTTGCAAATAGAGAAGGAGGGTTTGCCATGACTACGGCAGCGAGCCTGGAACAGATTGCGGCACAACTGAAAGGCCGGGATTTTCTCGGTTTGGTGGACTTTAGCCCCGAAGAGATTCGGTACCTGCTCGATCTTGCGGTCGAGATTAAACGTAAACATAAAGCCGGGGAAGCGTATCAGCCTCTAAAAGGCAAATCTCTCGGTATGATCTTCGAGAAATCGTCCACGCGTACGCGCGTATCCTTCGAGGTTGGCATGTACCAGCTCGGCGGCCAGGCGTTGTTCCTGAGCCGCAACGACATTCAGATGGGACGCGGAGAAACGATTCTCGACACGGCTCAGGTCATGTCTCGGTACTTGGACGGCATGATCCTGCGTACGTTTGGTCACCGCAACGTTGTGGAATTGGCGCGCGGCGCGACGATTCCCGTCATCAACGCACTATCCGATCAGTCCCACCCATGCCAAGCGCTGGCCGATTATCAGACGGCTCTGGAGCACAAAGGCAAGCTGGAAGGGCTGAAAGTTGCCTACATCGGCGACGGCAACAATGTACTTCATTCCTTGATGATGGGCGCGGCCAAGCTCGGCATGCACTTCTCCAGCGCATCGCCGGAAGGCTATGACCCGTCCGAGCGCTCCGTCCAGTCGTCGATTGAAGCGGCGGCGGAAACCGGCGGCAGCGTGCGAATTCTGCGCGATCCCCGCGAAGCGATCGAAGGAGCGGACATCGTCTACACCGACGTGTGGGCGAGCATGGGCTTCGAGGAAGAGCAGAAGGAGCGCGAGAAGGCGTTCAAAAACTATCAGGTGAACGAAGAACTTGTGAAGTACGCGAATCCGGATTACCTGTTTATGCACTGCCTGCCTGCGCACCGCGGCGAGGAAGTGTCGGAGGGCGTCATCGACGGCAAGAACTCCGTTATTTTCGACGAGGCGGAAAATCGTCTGCACGCGCAGAAAGCGATCATGGCCGCAATTATGTAAATCTGTCGACCGAACCCGGGAGATAGCGGCAATATTTATTGCATATCCACTTTTCAGTTCAAAGGAGCTTCTAATTTCCATGGCAAAGAACAAAATCGTGCTGGCTTACTCCGGCGGCTTGGACACTTCGGTTATTCTGACTTGGCTGAAAGAAACGTATGACGCCGAGATTATCACCTTCACCGCCGACATCGGCCAGAAGGACGAACTGGACGGCCTTGAGGAAAAAGCGCTCAAAACCGGCGCATCCAAAGTGTACATCGACGATCTTCGCGCCGAGTTCGCGAAAGATTTCATTTTCCCGATGTTCCAGGCAGGCGCTCTTTACGAAGGGCAATACCTGCTGGGCACAAGCATCGCGCGTCCGCTCATCGCTAAGCGCATGGTTGAAATCGCGCAAGCGGAAGGCGCAACCTACATCGCGCACGGCGCAACGGGCAAAGGCAACGACCAGGTTCGTTTTGAACTGACGGCCGCTGCGCTTGCTCCTAACATTCAAGTGCTGGCTCCATGGCGCGACGAAGCGTTCCGCGCCGCGTTCCCGGGACGTGCGGAGATGATCGCTTATGCGGAGAAGCATGGCATTCCGGTTCAAGCATCCGCTGCCAAGCCGTATTCGACGGACCGCAACCTGCTGCACATCAGCTTCGAGAGCGGCATGCTGGAGGACCCTTGGTTCGATCCAAGCGCTCCGGAAGTGGAAGAGATGTACGTGCTCAGCGTTTCCCCGGAGAGAGCTCCGGATCAAGCTGAATATATCGAGCTGGATTTCGAGGCCGGCAACTGCGTGGCTATCAACGGCGAGCGTCTGAGCCCGCTTGACGTCATGGAGAAGCTGAACGAAGTCGGCGGCAAGCACGGCATCGGCCGCGTCGACATGGTGGAAAACCGCTTCGTCGGCATGAAAAGCCGCGGCGTGTACGAAACGCCGGGCGGCAGCATCCTGTTCGCCGCTCACCGCAAAATCGAGTCTTTGACCATGGATCGCGACGTGATGCATTTGCGCGATTCCCTGATCTCCAAATACAGCACGCTTGTGTACAACGGCTTCTGGTTTGCTCCTGAGCGCCTGGCCATCCAAGCGCTCGTCAACGAAAGCCAGCAGAACGTGGCAGGCACCGTGCGCCTTAAGCTGTACAAGGGCAACATCATCGCCGCCGGACTGAAAAGCCCGGTCAGCCTCTACAACCCGCACATTGCGACGATGGAGGCCGATCCTACGCAAGCGTACGATCAAGGCGACGCTACCGGCTTTATCCGCCTGAACGCTCTGCGCCTGAAGGTTTCTTCCGGCGTCAACGGAGCTTCCGGCATTTAATCGATAAAGTGTAAAAGGGAGAACCGCGCCCGAAGCCTGCCAAACCATCCCCCGCCAGCCGGGGCTATGACGGGAGGCACCTTCGCCGCGCGGCGCTCCCCTTTTGCCGTTTATCGGCGGGTGGCGTTGAGCGTGAGACTTTGCGCATCGGTTAACGGTCTGGCAGGCCGTTACAGGTCCGTGAACGCGGGAGTTTGGTGCTCTAACGGTCTGCCAGACCGTTACAGGTCCGTGAACGCGAGAGCTTGGTGCTCTTAACGGTCCGCCAGACCGTAACGTGCTCCTCCGCACCTAGAGGGACGCCGAGGGAACGGATGAGGTTACTCGATAAGGATAAGAGAGGGGTATTCGGATTATGAGCAAGCTGTGGGGGGGCCGTTTTACGAAACAAACGGACCAACTTGTGGAAGAATATACGGCGTCGATTACATTTGATAAAGAGCTGGCTGAGGAGGATATCCAAGGCAGTCTGGCGCATGTGACGATGCTTGGCAAGTGCGGCATTTTGCCGGCGGAGGATGTAGAGACGATCAAGGCAGGCTTGCTGAAGGTACGCGAGAAAATCCGCAGCGGCGAGCAGCAGTTCCTGATCGCCGACGAAGATATCCATATGAATATCGAGAAAGCGCTGATCGAAGAGATCGGCCCTGTCGGAGGCAAGCTGCACACGGGACGCAGCCGCAACGACCAGGTGGCGACGGATATGCACCTGTACCTCCGCAAGCGCGTTGTCGAATTCGTCGAGATGCTGCGCAAGCTCCAGGCGGCGCTGATCGGACAAGCCAAGCAAAATCTCGACACGATCGTGCCGGGCTACACGCATCTACAGCGGGCGCAGCCGATTCTGTTTGCGCATCATCTGATGGCGTACGTATCGATGTTTGGCCGCGATATCGAGCGCCTTCAGGACAGCTACAAGCGTATCGACGCGCTGCCGCTGGGCGCCGGAGCTCTAGCCGGCACGACGTTTGCGATTGATCGTCATTTTACTGCGGAACAGTTGAACTTCGGACGCGTCTATGAGAATAGCCTTGACGCTGTCAGCGACCGCGACTTTATCGTGGAGTTTCTCGCCGGCGCCTCGCTGATCATGACGCATCTGTCGCGCCTGAGCGAAGAGTTGATCCTCTGGTCGAGCACCGAATTCCAGTTCGTTGAACTTGACGACGCGTTCTGCACCGGCTCCAGCATCATGCCGCAGAAGAAAAATCCGGACGTACCGGAGCTCGTTCGCGGCAAAACCGGTCGAGTATACGGCAACCTCGTCGGCCTGCTGACCGTGCTGAAGTCGCTGCCGCTCGCCTACAACAAGGACATGCAGGAAGACAAGGAAGGCATGTTCGATACGGTCAAAACACTGCAAGGAGCGCTCCAACTGTTCGCCTCGATGATCGAGACGATGAAGGTGCGCAAGGACAAGATGCGCCGTGCCGTCGATCAGGACTTCTCCAACGCGACGGACATCGCCGATTTTCTGGTCGGCAAAGGGCTGCCTTTCCGCCAAGCGCATGAGGTTATCGGCAAGACGGTGCTGTACTGCATCCAGCAGAACAAGTTCCTGCTCGATCTTACACTGGACGAGTTCAAGCAGTTCTCCGATCTGTTCGACGACCGGATCTACGCCGTGCTGCAGCCGGAAGCGGTCGTTAACGCTCGTAACGTCTACGGCGGCACGGCGACTCCTCAGGTGGAAGCTGCTATCGCACGCGCAGAAGCGGAGCTGTCCCATACAACGAAATGGGTGGAAGAGTACGAACAGAAAAGCCAATAAAAATAGGCCTGTTCATGAGCCGAGATATCAGGTAAGATAAAGCCAATATCATAAATTCGGTCGTGAAGCACACGCCGCTTGCTCCCTTATTGGGGAGTGGGCGGCGTTTTGTTTTAAACGACCGTCGAAGAAGGCGAGGAATGCGAATGAACGATAAAAAAGCCAAACCTCACGACGAAGCGTTCAAGAAGCTGCTGCAGACGTTTTTTGCGGAGTTTATCGAGCTCTTTTTCCCGGAGCTCAGCTCTTCGCTGGATCATCGTCATACTCGATTATTGATGCAGGAACTGCTTGTCGATGTCGTAGGCGAAGAGGCTAAAACCTTGGACCTGCTGCTGGAAACCCGATATAAAGCGCTCGACGCTTATATTCTTGTGCATATGGAGCCACAGTCGTATCATCAAAAGGACTTCCGCGAACGGATGTTCATCTACTTCAGCCGTTTGTTCGAGAGGCATCGCAAGGAGCATCGGATGATTATCCCGATTGCCATTTTTACTGCGGGGCAAGGACCGGAGGAGCCGGATACGTTTGTAATGGCAATGCCTGATCATGAGATCGTCCGTTTCAAGTTTCTGAAAGTCGAACTGAGAGCTATGGATTGGAGGCGGTTTATCGCCTCGGATAATCCTGTGGCTGCTGCGCTCTTAGCTAAGATGGGGTACAATGAGAAGGAGAAAAGAGAAATGCGTTCGGCCTATTTGCGAATGCTTTTACGGCTCAGATACAAGCTCGACGACGTGCGAATGGCGCTTTTGATGTCGGTGGCGGATTTATATTTCGAGCCTAATCAGACCGAGGACGAGAAGCTGTTGGACGAAATATTGAAAGACTATCCGGAGGAAAGGGTGAAGATGATGGAGCTCATGCCCGCTTGGAAACGTTGGGGGTACGAGGAAGGGATTCAAGAAGGCTTGGAAAAAGGAAAAGCCGAGGGAATTGCCGAAGGAATTGCCGAAGAGCGTGCCTCGATTGTCCGTCGGATGATCGCCAAAGGATTTACTCCGGGACAAGTGGCGGATACCCTCGAAATTCCGCTAGTCGAAGTGGAGAAGCTCCGCAAGCTCTGAATGTAGTCTGAAGTTCCGGCTCCGACCGGCGTCGATGCGATTCCTCTCCATGGCGAACTGGCCGATCATCCTAAAATCACCGTATTGGAGGGCGTTGCGTTGCCGGCTCATGCCAAATCGGTCGTGCCGATCCGGGGTCGACATTTTATGCTCGAGTTGCTGATTACGTAAAAGCCATACTTGCTTGATTTGGGGAGTGCGACCGGGGTCACCTAGTGATCGCAAGAGAACGGCAATACGGCCGGTTTGTGCCAGTGACTACAGGAGAACTAATCCGGAATGGAGTTGACATAAACAACAAGATGGGAGCAGGGACAACGATGAAGGTATTGATTACCGGAGCAAGCAGAGGAATTGGATTAGAGATGGTAAAGAAGTTTGCCGAGCAGGGGCACGACGTTATCGCAGCTGTGCGCAATCCGGCGACGGCGGACAAGCTTGCGGGCTTGAAGACGGCTCATGGCAACAAAATCACGATCCTAGAGCTGGATGCCGCCGACGAGAGTTCGGTACGGGCGGCTGCCGGGCAAGTTAAGGCATCATTTGGTCATGTGGACATTCTCATCAATAACGCCGCCATCGCCATCGGCCGGAAGGATGGCGTCGAGAGCGCCGAATTGGAAGACTACGAGGCGACGTTCCAGACGAACGTGTTCGGTCCTGTGCGAGTGTGCAAGCACTTTGTTCCGCTTCTTCGGGAGAGCGACCGGGCGATGATTCTCAACATGTCGTCGGCTTCCGGCATTATTCAGGACGTTCGAAGCCCGGACTATTCCTACGGCATGTCCAAGGCTGCGCTTAATATGTTTACCGGCAAGCTGCGGCATGAGCTGGCTGATAGCGGTATAATCGTCTACGCGATTCATCCCGGCTGGGTTCGCACCGACCAAGGCGGGCCCGAGGCTCCGCTAGACGTCTCGGAGCCGGCGCAGCAAATCTATGAACTGGCTACCGCATTGCGCAAGCCGGATCACAACGGCTTCTTCATTCATGCCGACGGTTCGAGCCTTCCATTCTAAGACCGACAAGCCGCCCAGACTCTTGGGCGGCTTGTTTCGCTTACTGGAGCGACACTACCGCTTCTCCAACCTCTTCCTATATTCTGACGGGCTGCAGCCTTCAAACTTCTTGAACAGACGGCTAAAGTAGAAAGGATCGGAGAACCCGAGCAATTCGCCGATTTCCTTCGCCAGCAGCTCCGGGGCGGAGCGGATCAGCTGCTTGGCCTTCTCGATCTTGAGATAAGCGAGATATTCGATCAGCGGCATCCCTCTGTGCAGCTTGAACAGCTTGCTCAAATAGGGAGCGGTGAGGCCGACGCCTGAGGCGAGCTCCTTCGGATCGAAATTGCGATGGCAATTCGCTATCAGATAGTCGTCGAGCTTGTCGACGACTCCTTCCGGAGAGTCGCGGGAAGCGCTGCTTTCCTCGAACAAAGCATTCTCAAGCCGAGTCACCAGAAATTCGCTCATAGTTTCGCCCGAAGTAACGCCCTCCAAACATTCGTCGACGACGGAATCGATATCGGCTTCCCTTCGCCAGTACCCTTCGCCTACAGCATGAAGGGTTCGCTTCACAAGAGACGTGAAGTCCGGAACGGGAAGTCGCGCTAAAAGCCATTCTCCGATTAGCGAGGACATTTCGACTTTGAACAAGCTTTTCTGCTGCAATTGAACCATCGATCTCAATGAGCTCAACCGCTCGTTCGTCAGAACGGCGACAGGTGAGCTGCCACCCGCTGCTTCGAACGTTTCGCTCTCGCGTATCAGCTTGGATACCCCATGCTCGGCCCTCCGCCGCAGCAAATCCCGGAGAAATCCTAGCGATTCGGAGAGATCCGCCAATTGGGCCCTCGGCTCTCCAATCGCGACGTTAACTGCCGACCCCGACTTCCCGCTTAGCCAATGCTGCATCGCTATCGCCAATTGCTCTCTTTCCGCAAACTTCCCGTCGACATCACCGTCACCATAACCATCACAGTCGCCATCACCATCACCATCACCGTAACCACGACTATTGTATTCCACGATCGCGATTTTCTCCAAGGGCGTTCTCCCGCTTAATACCCGGATCGCAGCGCCAGGAACCGCCAGCGCGGAGGCAAGCTCCGCTTCCAAGTCCATAGCGTTTGCCCCCATTCCGGACGTTCCGTCGCATTGCGCCACAAGCAGAGCCAGCGATTGGCCGGCAAACAACGCTTCGGAAAATTCGCCGCTGATCAGCTCGCCCTGCAGCACGGAGAGCAGCACCGCCCGCTTTTTCTGCTCCCGCCGCTCCCCGAGCATCGCTTCCAGCTTGATCAGCACCTCCCGCACATCGTCTGGAGACACCGGCTTCAGCAAATAGTCGTAGGCCTGAAATTTCAGCGCTTCCTTGGCATAGTCGAAATCCCGGTAACCGCTCAGAATGACGAACGGGAGCTCGGGGTGCTTTTGCCGGATCGCCTTGATTAATTCCAAGCCGTCCATGACCGGCATGCGAATGTCGGTGAACAGAACGTCTGGAGTTTCCTCCTCCAACTTCCGTAGAGCGTCCGCCCCGTTGATCGCGGTAGCCGTCACCTGGAAAAGCGTGGAATTCCGCTCGATCTCATACCGAATGTCCCGAATCAAAGGCGGCTCGTCTTCGACTACCATCACCCTGTACATGTCCGTCCTCCGTTCCCGTTTTGATTTTTCCGCCAAAGCTTACCTTTAGTCCCCGTTCCGGAGCGTTGGCGATTTTCATCGTCGCGCTTTCTCCATGCAGAAGCATCAGCCTCGCATACGTGTTGACGATTCCCAGACTATCCGGTCCCGTTCGCAGCTCTTCCTCCGATCTCCCGTCGCGAGAGAACAAAGCCTCGATTCTCGCCTTAAGCGACTCCAAAGCCGCCTCATCGGCTCCCGCCCCGTCGTCAAGGACGGAAATTTCCCAGCGTCCGCCGTCAACCCGTCCCTCGATCCGAATATGCCAAGGAGGGGGAACGGAGGAGAAGGCATGCTTCATCGCATTCTCCACGAAGGGCTGGAGGGTGATTCTCGGAAGCTCAATGTTCTTCAACTCGGAATCGATGTCGATCTCATACTCGAAATGCTCCTCGTAGCGGTATTTCAACAGAATCAAGTAATTCCGCGTATATTCGATTTCGTCCTCGACCCGAACGAAGTCGGAGGAGGAGGTCGTATAGCGAAGCAGCGAGGAGAGCTGCCTGCACATTTCCGCGACCTTCTCGGGCTGCTCGCCGTGCTTGGCCGCGGCTCCGATCGTCGCTAACGTGTTATGGATAAAGTGCGGATTAATCTGGGATTGGAGAGCCACCAGTTGCGCCTTGGCCTCCCGTTCGCCCGCCTCGGTCAATTGCTCGATCGAAAGCTGCAAGCGTGAAAACATTTTTCGAAACAATCGGTCGAGCTGCTGCAGCTCGTTGTTTTTGTCCGAATGATCGATGTTCAGTGCCAAATTGCTCAAGGTCACCTGCTTAAGCGAGCTGCCCAGCGTCCGAAGAGGGAGGGTAAGCCGCTTCGAGCTGCGATGAAGGACGAGCAGCGTCGCCAGCAGAAACAGCAAGCCTGCGCCGACAATCAGCGCGTTCAGCCGGCCAACGGAAGCTAACGCCTGCTCTCGAGACTGAGCGATGGCCAGCACATGTCCGGTCAGCGGAGATTCGCGGTAGGCGAGCAGTATCGGTTCGCCCGCACTGTTCCGAACAGATGCCGAACCGCTGGGTCCTGCAAGCACGTAACGCTTGTACAACGCGGCATCTTCGGCAGAACCCGAGACCGAGGCCGAGACATCGACGGACGGTCGAGGGTAGAACAGATCGCCGCTCGCGTCGAAAATATAGAACTCCGAATCGATCGCAGGGTCGGGCTCATATAAGCGAGCCAGATCGCTATATCTTTGCTGCACTTCGATATAGCCGTATTCCTTGCCCGCCGTATCCTTGATTTTGCGGCTAAGGGAAAACACCGGAACCTGAAGCTGCGACCAATTGTCGAGATGCGGGGGAAGCAGCGTGAAGCTGCCGTCCCCGTCCGCCAGCGGTGCGAAGACCGGGATGCTATCCAGTCCGGCTTGGAAGAGCGCTTCCGCATTGTCTACCGACTGAGGGGAGAGGGCGTACCGATGCTCGAAATTAAAAGCGACGATTTTATAGGCGGAGCTGAAAGGACCGTTGATCGAGAAAATCGTATTGGCCAGCTTCCTCGTCTCTTGAACCCCAAGGTCGGGAAGGCTGGCCGGGTTATAGAGATGCTTGGCCAGGTTTTCGTCCAGCAACAAGCTGACGTTGATCCGCTCCATATCCTTCACGCGCCCGTCGAACTGCTCCGTTATTTTCTGAAGCAGGCGTTCGGTTCCGGTATATACCTCTTTTTGGACCATTTTCGAGGCGTACACGGCCAAGGCGGCGACAAAGCCGGCGATGATCAACAGAATAAGAATCGAATAAGTGACGAAAATTTTCGTCTGAAGGCTCCAATTTTTCAGCATCCGCCCGCCCTCGCTTTCGCAATGCTCCGACTTTTCTGCCTAATGTACCAGACGATTCGACAATTCGTCAAACGCCCGGCCAGCGCGTTATTTTTGTGCCGAATCGTACATGCGTTTTTCCTAACGAGTCCATTCTTCTTCCTGCTGAACGCGTTTACAATAGAAATCGGGACATGTCCGAAGCTCGACAAAACAGTCAGACATCCATATGAACGGGGGAATCGGCAAGTGAATTTACGTCTACGGAAACCCGCGATAGCTCTTCTAACGAGCTTCGTCTTGATTATGCTCGCGGCATGCGGATCGGGGAATAAGGCAGAACCGTCTGCCAGCGGCTCGCAGCCCGCATCCGAAACGCCGTCGGCCAGCCAGGAGACGGCGCCGGAGAAAGTGACGCTTTCGATCATGGTCGGAGGCAACAACAAATTCTATGAAACGATTACTAAGGAATACACAAAGCGCAATCCGCATGTGACCTTCGATCTGCAGACGGTCGACGGAAGCCAGTACGACACGCTGCTCAGAACGCGCATCGCGACGAAGAACCTGCCGGATATTATCGGACATAACGTCTCCGACATGGCGAGAAGATACAACCCGGCCGACAATTTCGTCGATCTGTCCGGCGAACCGTGGGTCGCCCGTCTCGTTAATCCCGACATTCTCAAAATCGGCGGCAAGATTTACAATCTGCCTTTCGCCGCTTCCGGCTCCGCGCTGGGCATCGTCTATAACAAGAAAATATTTGCAGATCTCAACCTGAGCGTACCAAGAAAGTTCGAGGAGCTGTTGCAGGTCAGCGAGACGTTGAAGACGAACGGCATTACGCCGTTCTACCTGGGGAACAAGGACGGCTGGGTCGCGCAAATCTGGGGATTGACCACGTTCTCGGAAGTCGTCAAGGACACCGACATCATGGACAACATCAACGCCAACCAGCTCAAGCATGCGGACGTTCCGGGCTTCGAAGAGGCTTTGGGACAAATCATGCAGTTGTTCGAGAAAGGCTACGTGAACGAAGACCATCTCTCCGTCGGATTCGACGGTCTGGGGGCGGCGATGAATTCGGGGAAAGCGGCCATGACCGTGCTTGGAGACTTTATCGAAGCGGGAGAGCAATTGGGCGACTACGGCATCTTCGCCACGCCTGGCGTGGATAATCCCGACCTGACCGTCGGCACTGTAACCGGCTGGTTCATCTCCAAAAACTCCAAAAACATCGAAGAAGCGAAGAAGTTTCTGGACTTCTGGAGCCAGCCGGACATTATCGGCATTCAGTACGCGGAAGATCCGAGATTCTCGGCGTTCAAGGACGTCCAGGTCAGCTTTAACCCGCTCATGCAAGGAGAATACGACGAGTACATCTCCCAAGGCAAGGTCGTGCGTCAATACAACGATCTGATCGCCGTAGATACGTCCGAGCTGTTCCGGCTCTATCAGGACATGTTCGGCAAAGGCAAGACGCCTAAGCAGGTGCTGGAGGCTTGGGACGAGAAAGTCGCCGAGCTGGCCAAAGCCGCCGAGCTGCCGGGCTGGTAAGCGATAAGGCGCAGCCGCCGAAGAAGAGGCCGACGACAAGGAAGCCTCTTCTTCCTTTATTCACAGACTCGGAGGAAGACGCCATGAATGCTAGACGGCTTTACCCGCTTTTTTATCTGTATCCCGCTCTGCTGATTTATTTGGCGCTGTTTATTTTTCCGACCTTGTTCAGCTTCGTCTACTCGTTTACGGATTGGAACGCTTATCGCGATACGATCCGGTTTACCGGGCTCGACAACTTCGTCAAAATAACGAAAAACGCCGACCTGATGCTGTCGATCGGCAACACGGTTCTGTTCGCCTTCGTGACCAGTATCGGGAAAAACGTGCTTGGCCTGCTGCTCGCGGTCGCCCTGTGCAGCCGGATCGGATTCAAGCGGCTGTTTCGCACCGTTTTTTTCCTTCCGACCGTGCTCAGCTTTATTGTCGTCGGCGTACTATTTACGGCGCTGCTGCATCCCGACGGCTTCCTTAACCAGTTTCTCGGCTTTATCGGACTGGGAGGACTACGACAGGAGTGGCTGGTGGACCGAAGCATCGTCATGTATACGGTCAGCTTCGTCGACGTGTGGAAGGGCACCGGCTTTCATATGATTATTTTTATGGCCGGTCTGCTCGCGATCCCGCGCGATTACGGAGAAGCCGCGCAGATTGACGGAGCGAATCCGTTTCAGGAGTTTTTCCGCATCAAGCTGCCGCTCATGATGCAGGCGGTCAGCGTTAACGTCGTGCTCAGTCTGATCGCCGGCTTCAAAGTGTTCGAGCAGGTGTTCGTGCTGACGAACGGCGGGCCGGGTTATGCATCCTCGGTGCTGAACTCGATCGCCTTCCAGATGTTCGGGGACGGCCGCTGGGGACTCGGCACGGCGATGAACCTGATTCTGTTTTTGCTCATTACGGCCATCTCCTTCCTGATGCTGGCCTATTTCAAAAGAAAAGAAGTGGACATCTAGCATGAGAAAACGGATAGGAAAGCCTCTACTGGAGCTCGTGCTCGTCGTTGCCGCCTTCTTCTACTTTTTTCCCGTGCTGATGATGATTCTCGGTTCGTTCAAGAGCAGCATGGAGGCGTCCGCCTTCGATCGGCTGTGGCCCGAGGTGTGGGAGTTCGGAAACTTCCGGCAAGTGCTGTCCGGTGAGAGAATGCTGCAATCGCTGAGCAACAGTGTGATCATCTCTATGTTCTCGATCGTGCTGACGGTCGTACTGGCGGCGGTAGCATCCTTCGTCACGGCGAGAAGGCAAAGCCGGTTTGCGTCGGGAGCGTATTTTCTGTTCATCGCGGGCCTCGTCGCGCCTCTGATGTACATTCCAACGATCAAAACGCTGCAATTTCTGAGCCTGATGAATACGTTCACCGGCTTGATTCTGGTCGTCGTCGCGACGAATCTTCCGTTCGCCGTCTTTCTGTTTACCGGCTTTATTAAAGGCATTCCGCGCGAGCTGGACGAGTCGGCTTTCGTGGACGGCTTCGGCACGACGAGAATTTTTTGGTCGATCATTCTGCCCTTGCTGGCGCCGGTTATCGCAACACAATCGATTCTGATGCTGGTCGGCGTGTGGAACGATCTGAGCATGCCGCTGTTTTTCCTGAACGACAGCAGCAAATGGACGCTCCCGATGCTCGTTTACAATTTTATTAGTCAATACGTGCGGAACTGGAATCTGGTATATGCGTTTCTAATTTTAGTTTCGCTGCCCGTGGTCGTCTTGTTTATCGCGGGGCAGAAGCATTTCGTGTCCGGACTGATGTCCGGCGCGGTCAAAGGCTGACAATGCTCGACAACCCAAGATGAGGAGAGGAAACAACATGAACCGTTTGTCCGCGGCACTTCGAATCTGCTTGGCCATTGTTTTGAGTTTGACCGGAACGTTATCGCTTTCATCAAAGCCTTATTCCCAGGTTAGCGCCTCGGCCGGTTGGCCCGTCACCGCTACGATCTCCAATGAGAACGGCGGGCCGGTGTTCAAAATTAACGGGACGCCCGTTGTTCCGCAGTTTAACTACGGCAGCACGATGAAAATCCATCCGAACTACGGTCCGTTTCTGGATACGATTACGATGGCCCAGTCGCGCGACGTGCACGTGACGTTCTGGATCAACGTGCTGGACGACATGGCCTGGAACGAGCAGGTTAATGAGGATGTGTTCGCTCGCGACTCCCAAGCCTACGGCATTTTGCGCATCGGCATCGCCGACGGGCAGCTTTTCGATCTGGCGGCCGATCAGCACGCGGTGACGGAGCGGGGGCTGCGTTCCGGGTGGCCGTCGTTGGCGTCCCAGGATTGGCGGGATCAACTGGACGACCTGGTCGTCGATTATATTGCCTGGCTGAAGCAGCAGCCCTATGCGGACCGGATTCTGGGCTTTCAGATTATGAACATGGACAGCGGAGAATGGTACTTCGACTCCAACAGCGAGGGCAGAATCGGTGCGGGAGAGGATTACTCGCCTCCGATGGTCGCGGCGTTCCGGCAATGGCTGACCGCCAAGTACGGGACCGACGCGGCGCTGCAAGCGGCGTGGAACGATTCCGGAGTGACGCTGACAACGGCTGGCATTCCGACGCTGGCCGAGAGAGATCATTCGGAGGAAAATTTCTTCCGTTCGATAGCCGTTGAAGGCAAGGCCATTGATTATCAGACTTTCTACAGCAAAAAGATAGCGGAGACAATCGACTTCGCGGGGGGACTGTTCAAGCGGGAAACGGGAGGGCAGACGCTGCTCGGCTCGATGTACGGCTATCATTACGTCGCCGCCCACTACGCGCGTCCGTCCAATAACGGCCACTATGCACTGGGCGATGTGCTGGCTTCCTCCACCGTCGATTTCATCAGCGCCCCCGTCAAATACGGGGATCGCGCCATGGGCGTAAACGCGGGACCGATGGGCTCCTTCGACTCGCTGGCGCTGCATGGCAAAATGTTCATTCTGGAAAACGACACCCGCACGCATCTCGTGGACGGACTGCCTTACCGCGACGATATTTTGTTCACCCCGAGAACGTACTCGTTGGACGAGACGCTTGAAGCGTTGCGGAGGGAGACGGGCAATCAGATCGTCACCGGAGGCGGCCAGTACTTGATGGACATCAACTCCAAGGGCTGGTTTAAGCAGGAGGAGATTTGGGACGAGTATCAGAAGCTGTTATCCGTGCAAGCGAGTCGTTATCTGCAAAGCGCCGACCGGCAGTTCAAGCCGGACGTGGCGGTCATCGTGGACGAGAACTCGCTTCCGTACCATACGTTAAACGTCAATCAGGTAACGCCGACCAACAATCCTTATGGCCCGCAGTACCATCTGGATTACGGATTTTTTCATCTGTTCGAGCAGCAGCAGCGGGAAATGGCCCGGAGCGGCGTGAAGTTCGGCTACTACGTGATGTCCGATCTGCCGAACATCCCCGATTCGGTCAAAACGTTCGTGTTCCTGAACGCATATCGCGCCACGTCGGCTCAGCGAACGGAGATTAACGCCTTGAAGCGGGACGACAACGTACTCGTTTTTCTGCGAGCGCCCGGCTATTTCAACGATTCCGGCTCCAGCGCCGCGAATATTACCGACTTGATCGGCATGACCGTCGCCAAGTCCGACTATTCCAGCCCAGCTACGATCATTTCCAATTTTGCCGACCCTGCTACCGAAGGCAGCGGAGCGACGACGATCGGAGGCTGGATGGTCGGTGAAGACAGCGGCGGCGTGGAAGCGGAATACGCGCACACTCCGTCCTTCCATGTCACGGACGCCTCCGCCGTCAAGCTCGGCTATTACGACGGAGAACCGGGCAAAACGGCCTTCGCCCGCAAGGACATGGGAACGTGGACCTCGATCTTTAGCGGCTCCGGACCGCTCAAGGCCGGATTGATCCGCTCGATCGCCGACAATCTGGGCGGCGCTCATGTGTATTCCTATGGCGGCAAAGACAATATCCGCACCGACGGCAAGCTGTTGATGGTTCATTCGGCGCCGGGCAACGCGGGGATAAAGTCGATTGCGCTGCCGAAGCCGTCGAGAGTGGTGGACGTGTTGAATCGGGCAACGGTAGGGGAGAACGTATCCAACTTCCGCTACGATCTGGAAGCCGAAGCGACTGCCCTATTCGCCGTCGTTCCTTACGACACTGCGGCCGTCGAAGCCGAAAGCGGTTCGGTCGTCCGAACAGGGACATGGAATGATGCGGCAAACCCTTCTTACTCCGGAGGCACTGCATTATCGTCGAACGCTCCAGGCTCGAAGCTGACGTTTTCTTTCTCCGGCCCGTATTTGTCGCTGATCGCATCCGCCGGACCGGACGGTGGCCGGATCGACGTCGAGATCGACGGCGTGAAATACCCTTACGCCGAGCTGTACGCTGCTCGGACCGAACACGCCAAGGAGTTTGTTCTGGCGCTGGATCTGCCCGCCGGAACGCACACCGCCACACTGACCGTGTCTGCGGACAAGCATCGTCTGTCCACGGGAACGGCTGCTGTCGCAGACGCGTTCGTTACCGCTTCGGCCCTGACGGCGGCAACGCCTGCGACCGCTCCCGAGTCGGGACGCGAGTCGATTCTGGCCGGAGAAACACCGACGGCGGCAGGCAACGATGCCCGCTACGAGCTCGGCACCCGGTTCAGGACGACGGTGGACGGTACGATTACGCATGTGAAGCTGTACGCGCATGCCAATGAAGGTGGACAGCACGATGTCTCCATCTGGCGAGCCGACGACGGGGTGCGGATAGCCGGTCCGTTGAATTGGACCTTCCCTGCGGGAACCGAGGGCTGGAAGCTGTTCGAGCTGCCATCGCCACTGGCCGTTCAAGCGGATACCGACTATATCGTCTCTGTCACGAACAGCGCGGCAGACAAACATTACGTCTATACGCCGCAAGGCTTCTCGCAACCGATCGAGCGGGGGCACCTGGTCTCTTACGCGGGCAGCGGCGTCAACTCGTCTCAATTGGGAGAGATGCCGACGTATTCGTTTAACGGCACGAATTATTTCCGGGATATCGTGTTCACTCCGAACAACGGCAGAAGCCTGCAGGCCGGGCAAGTCCCGGAGCGCTTTGACAGCGATGCGGTGTACGAGCTTGGAACCCGATTCTCCGCCAACACAAACGGTTACGTGACGAGAGCAAGAATCTACGCGCATGAGAACGAGGCAGGCGTTCACAAGGTATCACTGTGGAACGCCGCCGACGGAACGCTGCTGGCCGGTCCTTACGATTGGAACGTAAGCGCCGGTTCGTCCGGCTGGAAGGAGTTCGTCTTGCCGGAGCCAGTGAGGATCAAGGCCGGCGCCGACTACGTCGTGTCGGTCACGAACAGCGTGTATGACAAGCTGTATGCCGTCAGCGGGCAAGGGGGTCCTTCGGGTCCATCTGGAAGCGGAAGTTTCGTCTCCTATGAGGAAGGCGTAAGCTCGGCTTCGATCGGAACGATGCCGACCTATGCGTTTAACGACACGAATTACTTTCGGGACGTCGTCTTCGTAGCGGATCACGAGCAGACCGCTCTGGGATCGGAAGTTCCGCTCGGCTTCTCCAACGATGCCCGTTACGAGTTGGGGACGAAGTTCAAGACGACGGTCGACGGCCGCATTGTCGGCGTTCGGCTGTACGCTCATCCGGACGAAGGGGGAGCTCATCTGGTCTCTCTCTGGCGAGTAAGCGACGGGCAGAGAATCGCGGGTCCGTATACGTGGAACGTGTCCACGCGGCATGCCGGATGGCGGGAGTTCCTGCTGCCCGAGCCGGTTGCCGTCTCCGCCGGGACGGACTATATCGTCTCGATCACGAACGGACCGTCGGATTATTATTACGCTGCGACTCCGCACGGCTTTGCCCAATCGAACTCGAACGGGGATCTGGTTACCTACACGGGCAGCGGAGTAAGCACGACCGCGATCGGAACGATGCCGATCTATACGTTTAACGATACGAACTATTTCCGGGACGTTCTGTTCGTGCCCGAACAATAGCAAGCGGGAAGGCGCGGCGCCTGATGCGGACCGTGCCTTCCCTTATATTTAAGGAGATGATCCTTTTGAAAAAGGAAAAAAGCTTTTGTTTAGCAGACTATCGCGAATCCGGGTTGCTTCTATCACTTCCCTCGTCGCCTCATGAAACGTTGCGATTTGCCGCAGACGAGTTGAAGATGCATCTGGCGCTTGCTGGCTATCGTTGTTCAGCAGAGGAGGAGAGGGCGGCGGAAAACGGCGGGCTTGCGCTTCGCTTCGCCGGTTCCAGGAACGACATGGGGGAAGAGGAGTTTGAGCTTGCCGCTGAGAACGGCTGTATGGTCATCGTTGGCGGCAGCCCAAGAGCGGTATTGTATGGCGCCTATCGCTTTCTGGAGGAGCATGCTGGAATTGCCTGGCCGACGCCTGAACACCGCTCTGTTCCCATGGACAAACCCGCAACGATAACCGGCAGCCGACGCTTCAAACCGTCGTTTCCGAGAAGGGGAATCGTCCTGGAAAGCGCGGAGACGTCCGAATACGCCTTGGCTCTCATCGATTGGTCCGCCAAAAACGGCTTAAACGATCTGTTTTTTACAATCGAGCTATGGGAGCGGGACGCAGAACAATTAAGGCCCGAGCTTGCTAAACGCCAATTGAGGCTGACATTGGGCGGCCATAATCTGGACAGATTTTTCCCTGCTGCGGAGCTTTATTCGGAGCATCCGGAATGGTTTGCGTTGGCGGGCGAGGAAGGCGTACGAATGACCGATCAGCCGTGCTACTCGTGCGAGGCAGGCGTCAAGGTCATGATCGGAAACATCGTCTCTTTCGTGGAGCGGGAGCTGGAAAAGGGCGTCGTGCTGCGGACGCTGTCGCTGTGGCCCAACGACAACAAGCGCGTATGCGGCTGCACCGCTTGCCGCGAAGCCGGGTTCATAGCCACTTATACAGGGTTTCTCGATCGGCTTCGCCAAGCGTTCGAGACGAATGGCATCGAGGTAAACGTAGAGCACATCGCCTACAATGCGCAGTTGGAATGGCGCATGTTGGAGGACGTTCCGGCATCAAGCGAGCTGGATACTTTGATCGCCTGCTGGGGGCGGAACTATCGGGACTCGTTCGAGGCGCCGACGCTGCCGCGCGACGCCAGGTTCAAAGCGGCTGTCGACCGATGGGCGGAGGCGTGCGGGACGTTCGGAACCGCCTGGACGGCGTTCGAATATTACTCCGACTACTGGATGCTGACCTCCTTGTTTCCGCCATTGTTTCGAACGATCGGAGAGGACATGGCTTATTTTCGTCGCATCGGGGCGACCGGCGTCATGAGCTTAATCGTGCCTTACGGCAAGTCGGTCCGTATTATCCGGGAGGAGATCGAGGGACAGGCGGTGAACGCAGCCGACGCCGGACGGGAGATGGACTCGGAGCGAGCCGCGATGTGGCCGAATCTATACGTGTTTGCCCGGATGTCTTGGGGTGGAGAAGAGATGGGAACGGCGATTGATCGCTTATGCCGTCATCTGTATGGATCGCGTGCCGAGATCTGCCGAGAGAAGCTGGAGCGGCTGTCGGACGCCTTGTCTGGACTAACGGCGTACAATACGGAGTTTTTCAAGCTCAGATTTACCGATACGTGGCTGAGGACGGACGGGGAGGCCGTTTTCGGCTGGCAGCCCGCGGCAGATGACGGAGCCGTTCCCCGCGCTCGGATCGCCGAATGCCGGCGGGCGTTGGCCATTCTCGAAGCGCCTCTTGCCGCCGCCGATACTTCTGCTATCGAGCCTAGCGCCGACACAGCTGAATTGACGCGCTACTATAATTTTGTCTCTACCAAGCTTCGCTCCATCCTCTCGCAATCGTTGGGCCAGCTTTGCGCCATCGAACAGCGGTGGGAGGAGGCTGCGACTCATTGGCGGGAGGCTTTGGAGCGGGAGAGCGAGATCGACGGCTGGGATCGGGAAAACTGCACGAAATGGCTGCAGGCGGCGATGTCGCATGCTCGCGAATAACCGGATTTGAACGAAGGCCAATAGGACGTACTGGTAGTGGAGCAATCCGTGGCCTCCACCTCGCAGATTGAGCGGGTCCAAGGCACATTTATGGCCTCCACTTCGCAGCTTGGGAGGAGCCAAGGCACATTCTTGGCCTCCACCCCGTAGATTGAGCGGGTCCAAGGCACATTCTTGGCCTCCACCTCGCAGATTGAACGGGTCCAAGGCACATTCATGGCCTCCACCTCGCAGCTTGGGAGGAGCAAAGGCACATTCTTGGCCTCCACCTCGCAGCTAGAGCGGGTCCAAGGCACATTTATGGCCTCCACCTAGCAGCTTGGGAGGAGCCAAGGCACATTCTTGGCCTCCACCTCGCAGCTTGGGAGGAGCCAAGGCACATTCATGGCCTCCACTCCACTGCCTGGCCGTTTGCTTATCTTACAGCGTCATGCTTCCCTCACACCGGCTCTACAATAACGCCGTCTTCCGGAGCCGGAGTATTGGGAGCCGGCTCCGAGCCCGATCCGCCGCCCGGCGTCTGTTCGGCGCCCTGAGGCTTCAGCCGCGGGTCGTTCGGGTGGACGGCGATCACCGTGTCTTGCGTGCGATACGTGTCCTTGGACAGCTTTTTGCGCTCAGCGATTTTTCCATCGATCAGCTTCACGAGGAACGCCTCGACAACATAGCCGTTCTCGCCCTTTTGCAGCACGCTCTGCTTGCCTAGCGCGACGGAGCTGTCGGCGACGTAGACCGTTTTCGGCGGGTTAACTTTCACTTGAGCGGTTTCCGTTTTGTAGGATACGCGTTCGTCCATCGTTCCGAACAGCTTGACCGTGACCGTTTTGTCCGCGACGACGGTGCGGATCAGCAGCTGTTTGCCGGTAGAGTTGCGGAACTTGAAGTTGACGTAGCCGTCCGCGAACGTGGCGTCGAGTCCGCGCGGCAAGTAGCTGACCGGCAGCGAATGATTGCGTCGCTCGACGATCTCCAGCCCGGCCAGCAGCGCGGCGTTGTACAGCGTACTCGACACCTGGCAGATGCCGCCGCCGATGCCGGGCGTCAGCTTGCCCTTAAGAATAACCGGCGCTTCCTTGTAGCCGTGTTCTTTTTCCGCTTTGGCGACGATTTTGCCGTATTCGAACACTTCCCCCGGCTGCAGCAGCGTGTCGTTCAGCGACAGCGCGGCTGCGGTGACATTGTGCGAGCGACCTTCTCCGCTTGTAGTGAACGATGTGGTGAATTCGACAATTTTGCGTTCAAGCCCGTCTTCCCTCAGCTTGGCGACCGTAATTTCGGGAGGCGTCTCGACGATAGCGGCCGGGACGAGCCGCGAGCTGCTGCCGATATCCGCCAACGAGGACGGGGCCAGCCCGCGGATGGCTTCAATCGCCGGGCCCAGCTCGATGCTCCGGCCCATCTTTTCCGGTGTGTACACGACATTGTCGCGTTCGTCGATCGTACGGCTCGCGTCGGCCCCTTTTTCCCGCACTAGGTCTCCCCATGTCTGCTTCGCAGCCTGCTCCAGCCGTTCCGAATCCCACGCCACGTCAATGCCGTATGAGGCTCCCTGTTCGCCATAAATCCGCAGCTTCGCCCGTTCCCACCAGGAGTAATCGAGGCGGCGCTCGATCGCCTGGATCGCCTCGTCAGCCGCGATTCGTAAGCCGAGCTCCTCAAGCGTCAAAGCCGGAATACCCGCGCTCGAACTCGCTCCCGTCGTACTAACCGCGCTGACCGGCCCCCCGAGACTGCTCGGATCCAGCGACACTTGAACGGCCTGCGCTTCCGCTATGCGCGCCCGGATCGTTGCCAAGGCCTCCTCCGGCGACTTGCCGCCGAGCTCGAGTCCGCCGACGCGGAAGCCGTCCGGCAGAGCTTGATCGCTTCCGTAGCTCATCGCGCTGCCGACTCCTGCGCCAACCAGTAGGAATACGAAGATAAGAACGATTATGCCGAGTTTTTTCATGCCGGACCCCTTCCTCCTTCTGCTTACGGCGTGACGGGACTGTCTTGTATTCATCGTCTGCGTCATTGTCGTTTTCTACCCGCCTTTCCTGCGATCAAATGACCGCAAACGTCTGTAAAATGTTTCTAATGAGTTATACTGCGGTTTCATCGATTCGTTCTTTCCAAAAATTAAAAATTTCTAAACAAATGGCTGAAGCCCAAGCCCAATAAGGCTCGGAAGTCCGCGCCTTCGACAGATTTCCCGGGCAATCGATCGACATAGAGAGGAAAATGAGGCATGATGTCGAAGTATCTAAAGTCTGAATCTTAACAGGAAGTGATACCGTGATCGAAATGCAGGACATCTGGAAGACCTATCCAGACGGCACGACAGCTCTTCAAAGCATTAACGTTGTGATCGACCGCAACGAATTCGTGTACATTGTGGGTCCGTCCGGTGCGGGTAAGTCCACCTTCATGAAGCTGATTTACCGAGAAGAATATCCATCGAAGGGACAAATCTCGGTCAACGGCTTTAATATAGGAAAACTGAAGCATCGCAAAATTCCGTTCGTGAGACGCAACATAGGGGTTGTTTTCCAAGACTACAAGCTTCTCCCGAAGCTGACGGCTTTCGAGAACGTGGCGTTCGCGATGGAAGTCATCGAGACGCCGCGCCGTCTCATTCGTCGCAGAACGATGGAAGTGCTCGAGCTTGTCGGCCTGAAGCATAAGGCGGGCAGCCTGCCGGCGCAGCTGTCGGGGGGCGAGCAGCAGAGAATCGCGATCGCTCGCGCGATCGTCAACAACCCTGCGGTAATCGTAGCGGACGAGCCTACGGGAAACCTGGACCCCGAGACTTCATGGGGCATTATGAACCTGTTGGAGGAGATTAATTTTCGCGGCACGACGATCGTCATGGCTACCCACAACAAGGAGATCGTGAATACGATGCGCAAGCGCGTAATCGCCATCGAACGGGGAACCATTGTGCGCGATCAGGCGAGAGGAGAATACGGCTATGAAATTTAGCACGATTCTCCGCCATATTCGGGAGGGCCTCAAGAACGTCGGCCGCAACGGCTGGATGACCTTCGCCTCGATGAGCTCCATCGGCATTTCCCTGTTTATTCTCGGCGTCTTTATGCTTCTGGCCATGAACGTCAACAAGCTGGCCGATCAGTTGGACAGCCAGGTCCAGATCAACGTTTACTTGCAGACCGGGACCGCCGAAGCGAAAGCGGAGGAGGTCGGGAGGCTGATCAAGCGGATTCCCCAGGTCAAGACGGTCACTTTTGTCTCCAAGGCAGAGGGGCTGCAGCGGTTTCGCGAGAGCATGGGCGAGGAAGGGCGGGAAGCGCTTGACGGGTACGACGAAGAGAACAATCCGCTGCCGGATTCCTTCGAGATCGAAGCGTTCGATCCGCAGCAGATCGCCTATATTGCCAAGCAGATCGAAGCGATTAATCTGACCGATCCCGAGAAGTCGATCGAGCGGGTCAAATACGGCAAAGACACGATTGAGAAGCTGTTCAGCATCACGAATGCGGTACGCAACATCGGAATCGTCATCGTGCTCGGTTTGACCGTAATGGCGATGTTCCTGATCTCGACGACGATCAAGACGACGATTATCGCTAGGCGCAGGGAGATTTCAATCATGAAGCTGGTCGGAGCCACGAACAGCTTTATCCGTTGGCCTTTTTTCATCGAAGGGGCGATTATCGGATTTTTCGGTTCGCTGGTGAGCGCCGTTATTCTAATGTTCGGATATTCTCAGATGGTCGAGTCGACCAGCGCAACCGTAGGGTTGTACATGATCCAGTTCGCGACGATGGACGAAGTCATGAACAGCGTAGGCGGCGCGATAATCGGGCTGGGAACGCTGCTCGGGATATTCGGAAGCACGATTTCAGTGCGCAGATACTTAAGGGTCTAATGATATTGTGGAATACGTCCACGCTATTCAGAGGAGGAGCCTAGTGAAAAAGAAGCTGTTGCTGTTACTCGCGATGCTGTTGGTTGTCGGTCTGGTCGGCCGACCGTATGATGGACAAGCTAAGACGGAGCTGGAGAAGATCGAGCAGGATCTTAAGGAGCTCAAGAAGGATATGGACCGAGCGGCCCACAACCAGAGATATGCGGAGAAAACGGTTCAAGAGCTGACAGGCAAGCAGGAAGCGACCAAGGAAGACATCGAGAAGCTGCTGGGCCGGATCGAGACGGTACAGAAGCGATTGGAAAATACGCAAGTGAAAATCGCAGAGTCGGAAGAGAAGCTGATCCAGACGGGCGTGGAGCTGGAGAATGCAATCAAGCAGCGCGACAACCGCGATCAGCTGATGGCGTCGCGGGTCAAGATGGCCTATACGGCAGGACCGGTATCGTTCCTGGACGTACTGCTCAGCTCCTCTAGCTTCTCCGATTTCCTGGAGCGGTACGATGCGGTAGAGGCGATCGCCGTACAGGATCGCAATATCCTCGACGAGAAGAAGAAGTATGCAGACGAGGTTGCCGCCTTGAAGCTCCAGAGCGAGCAGGAGCTTGAAGAAATCCGCTTGCTGTACGAAGAGATCGAGCAGCATAAGTCGACCTTGGAGCAGGAAGAGAAGGACAAGGAAGTGCTGATCGCCAAGCTGGCGGTGGAGATCGAAGAGCTGGAAGAGATTAGCGAGGAATCGGCCAAGCAGCTCACGGAGCTGGCGAAGAAGGCTTCCGAGCTGGAAGCGAAGAAGAACCGGATTAAGACTTACTACACGGGCGGCAAGCTGGGGATGCCTTTGAAGTCGGAGTACCGATTATCTTCTCCGTTCGGCTACAGGATTCATCCGATTACGGGCTCCAAGAAGCTGCATGCGGGCATGGACATGGCTGCGCCTAAGGGAACGCCGATCTATGCTGCGGAGACGGGCGTTGTCATCATCGCTCAATCGTGGAGCGGCTACGGAAACTGCGTCATTATCGATCACGGCGGCGGCTTGTGGACGTTGTACGGGCACATGAGCGAGATTTTGGCGAAAAAAGGCGATACGGTGAAACGCGGAGAAAAGATTGGACTGGTCGGATCGACGGGTCAATCGACAGGCAATCACTTGCATTTCGAAGTCCGCAAAAACTCCGAGCCGGTCGATCCGGCGCCTTACTTGAAGTAACAACGGTCAAGGGCAGTCGACTCCCGACGAATCGTCGAGAATCGGCTGCTTCTTTTTGGACAGGAATTGTCTAAATGAACTAAGCCTGTCATAATCTAACTATAAGTGTGAGTTCAAAAAGTCCGGTTTTCAGCGCCAAGAAGGTTGGATGAAGCTAGGAAATGAGGAGCGGAGCGTAGTGGGAGCTACGTGAGCACCGGAAGTTCCGGCTGAATTCAAGATTCGACGTCGAGTAGGCTTCCTGGGAGGCTTCGTGATCAAAATCGGACTTTTTGAATAACCTCTATAAGACGATAGACGAGGAAAATTTTGGGGAGTGGGGCATGTGGGATTCAGAGGTCGCACAGTCGCGGCATTGATGGCGCTAACGGCAGTAACGGCCTGCGTCGCGACCTATGCCGTCCTTGAATTTCCGAGGTGGAACGGAATAGCGACAGGGACGGCGGTCTGGGGAAACGGGCAGACTCAGGAAGGCCTTCGACAGAGCGAGATCGACAAGCTCAACAAGGCCGTGTCTCTGATCGAGAAGCGCTATCTCCTTCCTGCCGACCGCAACAGGCTGCTCGACGGAGCGCTGCAAGGCATGGTGGAATCGCTAAGCGACCCGTATTCCATATATAAGTCGGCTGACGAAGCCGATGCGTACGTTGACGCCCTTCAAGGGGCATTCACGGGCATTGGCGCAGAGCTGAGAATGGAAAAAGGGGCGGTAGTCGTCGAAGCGCCGATTCGGGGCTCTCCCGCTGAGAGAGCTGGACTGCAATCGCGCGACGTGCTTCTCTCGATTAACGGGGAAAGCCTGTACGGCTTATCCCTAAGCGAAGCTATAGCCAAGATTAGGGGGCCGAAGGGAACCAAAGCTAAGCTGAAGGTACAGCGGGCAGGCAGGGCGGAACCGCTGGACCTGGAGCTTGTTCGCGACCGGATCGACCCGATCGCGGTCGGGTCGGAGGTCGGGGAGGACGGCATCGGGCATCTGTTCATCAATCAGTTCACGAGCGAGACGGCGTCGCAAGTGGCCGAAGAGCTCGAAGCGATGAAGAGCCAGGGGCTTAAGGCTCTCGTGATCGATGTTCGGAACAACCCGGGAGGGTATCTTCAGTCGGTCGTGGAAGTTGCCGATCAGTTGCTGGAGAAAGGCAAGCCGATCGTGCAATCGGAATATCGCGACGGCCAGCGCAAAGTGGACGTTGCCGAGCATGGGGCGAAGAACGGCGAGCGGTACCCGCTAGTCGTGCTGATCAACAAAGGCAGCGCCAGCGCGTCGGAAATATTGGCAGGCGCTCTGAAGCAATCGGCCGGCGCCGTGCTTGTAGGAGATACGAGTTATGGCAAAGGAACCGTACAGGTTCATTTCAACAGTGAATTGGGCGATGACAGTCTGATCAAGCTGACCGTATACAAATGGCTGCTTCCGGACGGGACCTGGATCAACGAGCAGGGGCTTAAGCCGGATGTTCCGGTCGCTCAGCCCGATTATTTTCTGGCGTGGCGGCTGCCGCGAGACCGGGTGCTGAAGCTCGATTCGACCGGCGGAGACATCGGAAATTTGCAGACGATTCTGTCGGGCGTCGGTTATCCGACGGACCGCACGGACGGCTATTACAGCGAGAAGACCAAGCAGGCCGTCGAACGATTCCAGGCCGACGAATCGCTGCCGAAGACCGGCGAAGTCGATTCCGCAACAGCCCAACGGCTGGAAGAGAAGCTCTACTCCATTATTCAGGATAAAACCAACGACGCCCAGTGGCAGACGGCGCTCGCCGAAGCCCGCAAACTGCTGGAGTCATCGGAATCTCCATAAAATGGTGTGTTCCAAAGAAACGGCGGGAGAAGGATTTTCCCTCGCGCCGTCGAATATCAATTAGGAGGTTGATCTCGATCAGCTTCCTTTTTTGCGTTGGCGTGCGTTGAGTTGCAAGGAAGAGGAGAGGCGCGATGGATGATCTTTTGAATATACTTAAAGAGGTTGGACAAGCCGCGGTCGGTCTGTTCACTTTTCCATATTTTTATATTGCGATTGCGCTCGTATGGTGGCATACCCGTCATACAGTCACGCTGCAGCGCAGGCTATATCATGTTCGTCTATACGGTGCAATGCGGTTAACGCTGACGAGAACGGCGTCCGGGCTGGCTGTCGGGATCGTTCTTTCCGTAGTCGGCCTGGGAGCCGGCGCCGTTCTGAACGGCGAGACGTTAATGTTCGTCTGGATCGCAATGGCCGTGTTAGCGTTGTTTCGCTTCAGATACGTGTGCCTGGCATACGCTGCGGGGGCGCTCGGTCTGCTGCAATCCGGGGTGGAATGGGCGGGAATAGAGGCCGCCCAAGGTTCGGCTGTCGCAGAAGCGTTGCGGATGCTTCTGGCGATCGACGTTCCTGCTCTGCTCTTCATAGCAGGCGTTCTCCATATCGCGGAAGGTTTTCTCGTCCGATTGCAGAGAGGGACGATTGCGATTCCTCTGTTTCTGCAAGGAAAACGAGGCAAGCCAATGGGGGCATACGCGATTGCCGGTGTATGGCCCATTCCGCTGCTCTGGCTTGTGCCTTCATCGAGCGGCGGGTTTACATTGCCATGGGCGCCTTTGTTCGGAGGCGATGCGGCGGCCTGGAGCTTCCTGGCTTTTCCGGTTTTGATCGGTTTCAGCGACCGAACGGCGACCAATTGGCCGGAACGCAAGGCCGGGATGTCGGGCAATCTGCTAATGCTTTACGGCGTAATTATCGCCTTGTTGGCCGTCTGCGCTGTCTACTGGTCTCCGCTTGTCGCGATCGCTTCGGCAGCGGCCTTCCTGCTGCATGAAGGCTTGCTATGGATTAGCCGGATCGGAGAAGCAGGCAAAGATCCTTTGTACTCCCAGGACGGAACAGGAGTAAAGGTGTTGGCGGTGCTCCCCGGAACGCCGGCGGCCGAGCTTGGCTTGCAGGCCGGAGAAGTCATCAAAAAAGTTAACGGGGCGGTCGTGCGCAACAAAATGGATCTGCATGCCGCATTGCAGCTTCAATCGGCCTATTGCAAGCTGGAGGTCGTCAATCGCGAAGGACACGTCAAGTTCCTCCAAAGAGCGCGTTACGAGGGCGAGCATTATCAGCTGGGGCTTATTCCGGCTCCGGACGACGACATCGAGTTCGTGGCCTCGCCGCGCTCTGCGTCGATCTGGCAAGGGCTAAGAGAAGCGGGAGCGCGGCGTCTAAGGAACTCTCCAACGATGAGGCAGCAGGAAGCTCGCCGCGAGGCGGAGCTGGCCGCAGCTGAACAAGCGGCCGCTTCGCAAGCTGCTGCGGAGGCGCTGGCGGAGGCCGAGCGGAAGAAGGCGGAGGAAGAAGTCGGCTTGCCTCCTCGCGCCGCCCATGTCCGGATGAAGTCTTGACAAGGGGCGAGAGGTTTAGTATTTTTTAAGTGATCATCAGGAATAGGGTCCCTAGGGTTCCACGGCGCCGCCAACGCCGGTTCGGTCCGAGAGGGAGCGCATCTTCGCCGTTGTGGCGGGATGAACACGGAGGGATAAAAGCCCGGGAGTATCGATGACGACCCGCGACGCCTGCACGGATCGCGATGGTCTGCGATGCTTCGGGCTTTTTTTGTCGTTCGGCCGGAAGTACTGGAGGCGGCGGGACACACTACATTCGGAGGTGTATGAAATTATGAATCGATCCTGGTTATTGCTGCTTGCGGCCGGAGTGTGCGAGGTAGGCTGGGTATCCGGCTTGAAACACGCATCGAATGCGGGAGAGTGGGCGCTGACCGTCGTCGGCATCGTACTCAGCTTCGCGGGATTGCTGCGGGCAACGCGCGACTTGCCCGTCGGCACTGTATATGCGGTGTTTACGGGGATCGGAGCGGCGGGTGCGGTGCTGGCGGAGTCTTTATTTTTCGGTGCGGAGTGGAATGCGGTCAAACTGCTCCTTGTCGCGGTGCTAATCGTCGGCATCGGGGGACTGAAAATGACGACGGATGTCAAAGCGAAGGGAGAGAACGGATAATGGCGTGGATTGCGCTTGTCTTCGCGGGGTTATTTGAGGTTGTGGGCGTGCTTGCCATGAATCGGCTGAAGGAGAAAAAAGACAAGCTGAGCATGCTCATGCTTGTCTTGGGCTTTATTATCAGCTTTAGTCTGCTGTCCGTAGCGATGAAGTCGATCTCGATGGGAACCGCATATGCGGTATGGACGGCGATCGGGACGGTCGGCGGAACGCTCGTAGGCATGCTGCTGTATGGAGAGTCCCGCCAGCCCCGGAGAATTTTTTTCCTTGCGCTTGTGGTTTCGGCTGTAGTCGGTCTTAAGGCAATCGGAGGAGAGTAATCGCGATTACTTGATAATCCAGTCGGCGATATCCCGAATGACTTGCGCGTCGACATGCCCGTCCTTGTCTTTCGCAAAGAAGTGGTTAAGGCCCGGATACAGCTTAAAGGATGCTTTACTGTTGTTTTTCAAGGTTTCCTGCCATTGAATATAATCTTTGTCCGCATACACTTGGACGTCGGCTTCGCCCTGCAGCACGAGCACCGGCTTTGTCAGCTTGGCGGCGATGCCGTCGGCGCCGCGGCTGTCCATTTCCTTGAAGTAGTAAGCCGGGATGCCGAATAAGGTTTGTTTTTTCGCTTCATCGTCGGTAAGGCCGGCAAGGGCTTGCGCTTTCTTAACCTCGGCGGCGACGAGCTCCGTGTTGGCGGCTTTAGCCGGATCGCCGTCTTTCATTGTGGCGATCACCGCAGCGTTCTGGTCCGCGATAATTTCCCACAGCGTGCGGGGAGAGCCGGCCAGAATCGCAAGTCCGGCGAAATCTCCTCCGTCGGCGTCGATGCGGGGGGCTAGCATGCCGCCCAGGCTGTGGCCAACGACAAACACCTTCGAGGCGTCAATGCGCGGGTCAGCCTTCAGCAGCTTCGCCGCCGCGATAGCATCGTCGACCGTCTCATCCTTAACCGTGAAGGATAAGAGCATATCGGGGGTGAAGCTCTGTCCATGAGCGAACGTTCTCTTGTCGTAGCGCAAGACGGCGATCCCCTGCTCGGCAAGCCCCCAGGCAAGATCGCGGAACGGCTTGGCGAGGCCGACGGTTTCGTCTCGGTCTGTTGAGCCTGAGCCGTGGACGAGAACGACGGCGGGCAGCTTGCCGGAGCTGTTTTTGGGCAGTGTAAGCGTACCTGGCAGAGGATACTTCGTTCCTTCTCCGACGGTGACTTCCTCTTCAACTAGGCCGGCCGGAACGGGAGCTTGCTCTGCAACAAGCTTCATCCATAGTCCGGTAACTTGATTGTCGGCGTTCAGGGTGAGCGTTAATGCGACTTTCGCTTTGGCAAAGGTTAGCAGAGCGATGAACTGAGGCTGATCGGCAGCTGCGGCATTTACTTGAATCGCTTCGATTCCGCTATATTTTCCGACTGGAGCAACCGTTTGCTCCCAGCCGGCTTTCAGCGCTTCAGGCGGTACCGCTTTCTGCAGGGCGTTATCGAAATAAGTGCCGGACAGCTGTTCATATTCGCCCGCAATGAGCTTCTCGACAATTGTCCTCACGGCGTTTTCGCTAGCCTTCGCCGTGAGAATAGAAGCCGTTGCGCTATCTTCATGAATAACCGTTTGCAAGCCGAGCGTTCTCTCGAAGAAGGAGAGCGGGACGAACATACGGTTGGATTTGACGACTGCATTGGCGCCAAACGCGATGCTGGCTTGGCCTCCGATATGCGCTTCGTTGCTCCCCGACTTGACGGTTGCCGTTACGGCGGAGCCGGTGATCGCCGCTTCCTTGGAAGCGGGAACGTATTCGACCTTGAGGCCAAGCGCTTGCGCGGTTGGACGAAGCGGGACCATGACGTCATTGCCGCTCCTGTACGGCTGGGCATCGGGGAACAGAAGCGCTTGACCGTCGATGTTAAGCTTAAAAGCAGTCGCTGAGGCGGCAGAGGACGATAACGGGATTGCGGATAGAAGCATGGCGGATGCGGTTGCGATCAGGGCGGTTTTTCTAATTTTTTTCATGGGTCATACCTCCGTTTTATTTTTGAAAATCAGGTAAGAATAGACGGCGGGAACCAGAGCGCTCGCCAAGGCGCATATAATAACGATTGCCGCTATCCATTGCATTGAGGCAAACCAGGCGGACACGAACATCACGATGCCGGCTATGAACCACAGGCGACCGGCAAGACGGTGAGTCAAACGCCAATTGCGCTCATCCATAAGCGCCCAGGGCGTACGGATGCCGATGAAGAAGTTGCTGCGCACTTGCCCCATGCGGTTGCCGATAATAATCCACAATAGCCCGATTCCTCCGAGCACCAGATTGAGCATCGGCATTTTATGGCCGGTATTGTCCAGAATGACAATCAGCATCACAGATTGGAAGAAAAGGCTAATCGCCCAACGCATCAGATGATAGTAGCCTTCGAATCGGCTGTAATTGCTTTTTCGGGGATCAACGTAACGTATCAGGGACAGCAGAGCGGGCAGCGCAACTGTCAACGCGGCGTTGAAAAGCCAGAAGCTCCATTTTGTCATCGTGCGATCGGCTTCGCCGTTGATGTTATAGTGGGAGGCGACAGTGTCGGGAAGCCGGGAATTGAATACAAGGAACAGTGTGATAAAAATCGCGATGTTCATGCCAAGCAGCAGCCAGTCGTTTTTTGACCATAGGGTTGTTTTTTTGTCGTTGCCGTCAGTCATTGGGCGTCTCTCCTTTAGTCCCGATCATGCCGAGAAACCAGCTCATGGCTTCCTGCATCACGGACATGTTGAGGGAATAGATGATACTCTGTCCTTGTCTTTCGTCTTGAACGAGCTGCGCCTGCTTCAGGATGCTCAGATGATGGGAAATACTCGGCTTGGAGATGTCGAAGTGGTCGGCGATCTCTCCTGCAGACATGTCCCGGTCTTTCAGCAGCTGGAGAATTTTGCGTCTTGTCGGATCTGAAAGCGCCTTGAACGCGTCGTTCATAAAAGCGGCCCCTCCTTTCGCGAGGGTGGTGTTTTTCGATATTTAGATAAATATCTAAATCTTATATTTAGATGATAAGCTAAATATCGAAAGGAGTCAACTATCTGTCGATGGCAAAAAAAGAAGTCCGGCGATGAACCGAACTTCGCTTTGTTATGTTGTAGTCGAGGTGATTTCCGGGTGGCTGGCGATAAACCAGACGATGGAGCCGACGATGCCCAGCAGGAATAGCGTGAACAGAGTGATTTTGAGGGCGCTGCGGGGAACGCGTCCGGAGACGGTCCCCGTCTGGCCGTTCACCATGTAGTAATACTTCTTCGATTTGTAGACGTAGTTGGCGTTCCATACCGGCAGCAGCAGATGTTTATAAGTGATGGCATTGTACGTAGTCCGGATGCGCAGGTTGCGGATTTCGTCCCCGCCGATCACACTGCGGATTTCCGTATTAAGCGTACTGTCGGCTCGCTGCTGCGCCTTCTCCCAGCCTTCCTCGCGAGTGATGGAATAACGCTCCGAGATGTAGCCGCTCAAATACTCCGGCTTGTAGCCGTGAAGCTCGGACAGCTTGAAATCTCCCAGCTCCTTCAGCAAATCGGAGTTATAGTGCCCTGAAGCCGGGATGAGAATGTCGTCGAAGCTCCTGCCGTAATCCCCTCGCGTAGAATGCCAGACGGTGTATCTCTCCTGGGCGGTGTACGTCTCGGTTTTGCCGTTGACGACCCTCGTCTTGGTTACCGTCCGGTAGTGATATATGCCAACCTCTGCGGAGTAAACCGAATACGTCTCGGTGTCGTAAGTCCAGTAGGGGATATAGATCCCGTTCAACTGGGAGTCGACATCCGTTTTTTTGAAGTGATTAGGCATAAAATATTTCTTTTTCTTCCAACGGGCGAACGAGTTGAGCGCCTCATCGCGCGATACCCGGAAGGGGATAACGGATTCCGGGCGGATGCTGCGTACATTTTCTTGGCTTAGCACCTTCGGAGAGCCGCAGAAGACGCAGGTGGACGTCGTCTGCCCCGCCGGGATCAGCGTCTCTCCGCCGCATGTCTCGCAGTGAATTGCCTGTTGCTGCGCACCCCAGTCCTGCAGGCGATCCAGATTCTCGTCGCGCCGGTTGAAGGCATGCTCCACGGGCTCGTCGAGAATTTTCTCGATTTCCTTATTCGCTCCGCAATATTGGCATTTCAGGTTTTGACTTTCCGCATCGAATACCATCGGACCCGCGCAACTGGGGCACGGGAATCGAATCGCGGTCGCAGCGTTATTCATCTAAATGACGCCTCCGGCTAAAGTTTACTTCCGCAATCGGAACAGAATTTCGCGTTCTCGTTCAGCCGGCTTCCGCATTCGGAGCAGAACTTCTTGCCGCCTGAAGCTTGCCCCTGCTGCCCCGCATCTCCCGAAGCCGCCCCTTGCCCCGTCGAGCTCTGGCCTGCAGAAGCTTGCCCGGCTGCCCCCGCCGCGCCGCCGCCCGAGTTCATCTGCTGGAACATTTGTCCCATCATCTGACCCATCGCCATGCCCGCGCCCAACTCCGCGCCTGCGCCCGCCGCGCCGCCGTGCGGATTGTTCGCGGCTTCGCGAAGCGCCTCGGCCGTCTGATACTTCATATATTGATCCAGGTTGCCGGCGATGTTCATCGACGATTTGCGGTCGATCATCTGCTCCACTTCCGGCGGCAGCGACAGGTTTTCGATCGTTACGTTCGTCAGGGCAAGACCGATCGCCGCAAAGTTCGGCAGCAGCTTCTCCGCAGTCATTCGTCCGAGCTCGTCGTAGGAGCTCGCCAAGTCGAGCACCGGAATTTTCGCTTCGCCGACGAGATCGCTGATTCCGGATACGACGACCGCTTTCAGATAGCCGGTGATGCCAGCGGTCGTGAACTCCTTTTTCGTTCCGAAAATATCGCGCAAAAAGATGACGGGATCCTGCACTCGGAAGGAATAATTGCCGAAGCCTCGCATCCGAATCATCCCGAACTCGGGATCGCGCATAATGACCGGGTTTGTCGTGCCCCATTTTTGATCGGTAAAGGTGGTCATGTTCACGAAGTAAACGTCCGATTTGAACGGGGAGTTGAAGCCGTGCTTCCACGATTTAAGAGCTGTAAGCACAGGCATGTTTTGCGTGCTTAGTGTATAGGTGCCAGGGCCGAAAACGTCGGCAATCTGCCCTTCGTTAACGAAAATAGCGGCTTGGGATTCGCGGACGATGAGCTTTGCTCCCATCTTGATCGCGTTGTCGTAGGCCGGGAAGCGATAGACGACAATCCCCCGATCGTCGAGCCATTCGATGACTTCTATGAACTGTCCTTTAATGAAATCAAACAAACCCATGCGTCACTCTCCAGTCTGCCTCCGAACGCTCGAAAGGCGATTTTTTAGCGAATATGTTCAATTAGTTATATCGTATCATAAAAAGACGAAAGTTTGCTGCATAATCGCCAAAATCCGACCCCGTCTTGGGCGCGGGCTCTTTTGACGCTTCGCCGACAAACCGATATAATAGATGGGAACACACATTCTGTTGACGGAACGGATATAAACGAACGATTCGCAGAGAAGAACGGGATTGAACCGATCACGTGCAGCTGCGGATGCGGAAAGGGGCAACGATAACGGATGGCCGATACGGAATTGTTGAATAAGCCGTTTAACCTGGTTTCGGAGTACGCGCCTTCCGGCGACCAGCCGGGTGCGATCAGCCAGCTTGCGGAAGGTATAGCGGCGGGCAAGAGGCATCAGACGCTGCTCGGGGCGACGGGGACGGGGAAGACTTTTACGATCGCCCAGACGATCGCGAAGGTGAACCGCCCGACGCTCGTGATCGCTCATAATAAGACGCTGGCGATGCAGCTGTGCAGCGAGTTCAAGGAGTTTTTCCCGGAGAACTCGGTGGAATACTTCGTCAGTTATTATGATTACTATCAGCCCGAGGCGTATATACCGTCTACCGATACGTATATCGAGAAGGATTCCAGCATCAACGACGAGATCGATAAGATGCGTCACTCCTCCACGGCGGCGCTGTTCGAGCGGCGCGACGTCATTATCGTGGCGAGCGTGTCCTGCATTTACGGTCTCGGTTCTCCCGAGGAGTACCGCGATCTCAGGCTCAGCCTGAGAGTGGGGATGGAGAAGTCTCGCAACGCCATTTTGCACAAGTTGATCGACATTCAGTACGAGCGCAACGATCTCAACTTCGTCCGGGGCACGTTCCGCGTGCGCGGCGATGTGATTGAGATTTTCCCGGTGTCGCGGGGGGATTCGGCGATTCGCGTCGAGATGTTCGGGGACGAGATTGAACGGATCACGGAGATCGACGTGCTGACGGGCGAGATTACGGGCGAACGAGAGCACGTCGTCATTTTCCCGGGGTCTCACTTCGTTACCGGCGAGGAGAAAATGAAGCGGGCGCTCGTGAACATCGAGCGCGAACTGGAGGAACGGCTGGCCGAGCTGAGAGAGCAGGGTAAGCTGCTTGAAGCGCAGCGGCTGGAGCAGCGCACGCGGTACGATCTGGAGATGATGGCCGAGATGGGCTTTTGCTCCGGCATCGAGAACTATTCGGGGCCGATGACGTTCCGCGAGCGCGGCGCTACCCCGTACACGCTGATGGACTTTTTCCCGGATGACTTCGTCGTCGTCATCGACGAGTCGCACGTTACGCTGCCGCAGGTGCGGGCGATGTACAACGGTGACCAGGCCCGGAAGTCGGTGCTCGTCGATCATGGCTTCCGCCTGCCGTCGGCCAAGGATAACCGTCCGCTTCGTTTCGAGGAATTCGAGCAGAAGGCGAAGCAGTTGATCTACGTTTCCGCAACGCCGGGACCTTACGAGCTGGAGCACTGCCCAACCGTCGTCGAGCAGATCATCCGTCCGACGGGACTGGTCGACCCGATTATAGAGGTACGTCCGACCAAGGGGCAGATCGACGATCTGCTTGGAGAGATTCGCGACCGGATCGCGAAGGACGAGCGCGTGCTGGTAACGACGCTGACGAAGAAGATGTCCGAGGATCTGACCGATTATATGAAGGAAGTCGGCATCAAGGTTCGCTACTTGCACTCGGACATCAAGACGTTGGAGCGGATGGCGATTTTGCGCGATTTGCGACTGGGAACGTTCGACGTCGTTGTTGGTATCAACCTTCTCCGGGAAGGACTCGATTTGCCGGAGGTCAGCCTGGTGTCGATTCTGGATGCCGATAAGGAAGGATTTCTACGCTCGGAGCGATCGCTTATCCAGACGATCGGCCGTGCGGCGCGGAATGCGGAAGGCCGCGTCATTATGTATGGAGACAGGATCACCGATTCGATGGAGCGGGCAATCAGCGAGACTGAGCGACGCCGTGCCATTCAGCTGGCTTACAACGAACAGCATGGCATTACGCCTCAGACGATCATCAAGAAAGTCAGAGACTTGATCGAAGCGACCAAAGCCGTAGAAACGAAGAGCTCGTTCCTGACCGGTGCGGAGGATCTCAGCAAGCTGTCGAAGAAGGATCGCGCTTCTGTCATCGAGCGTCTGGAGTTCGAGATGAAGGAAGCGGCGAAGAGCCTGCAGTTCGAGCGCGCCGCAGAGCTCCGCGACGCGTTGCTTGAGCTGAAGGCTACAATGTAGCTCTCTCAGACCTTCCATACAAGTTCGTGTTCAAAAAGTCGGCTTTTCAGGACCAAGAAGGTTGGATGAGGCTTAGGGAGTGAGGAGCAGAGCGTAGGAAAACCTACGTGAGCACCGGAAGGCCCGGCTGAATTCAAGATTCGATGTCGAATCCGCTTCCTGCTTTACTTCGTCATCAAAAGTTGACTTTTTGAACATCCTCTCAAATCTATTTGCAAGGCCGCCCGCAGTTCGGTATAATTAACGGGAACGTACATTCCTATACGGAGTGCGACTGCGGACGGTCAAGCTGGAAGAGCAGCCCCCGCCTTGTCGCGAAAGGGGCTTTTTCGTTTTGGCTAACGAGCAGATCGTCATTAAGGGCGCTCGCGCCCATAACCTGAAGAACATCGACGTTACGATTCCGCGCGACAAGTTTGTCGTGCTAACCGGGCTGTCCGGCTCGGGCAAATCCTCGCTCGCCTTCGACACGATTTACGCCGAAGGGCAGCGCCGCTATGTCGAGTCTTTGTCCGCTTACGCCCGTCAGTTTCTCGGGCAGATGGATAAGCCTGACGTCGATTCCATAGACGGCTTGTCTCCGGCGATTTCCATCGACCAGAAGACGACGAGCCGCAACCCCCGTTCGACCGTAGGCACGGTCACGGAGATTTACGATTACTTGCGTCTCATGTACGCCCGTGTCGGCAAGCCTCATTGTCCGGATCACGGCATCGAGATTACTTCCCAGACGGTCGAGCAGATGGTCGACCGCATTATGGAATATCCCGAGCGGACGCGTCTGCAGATTCTGGCTCCTGTCGTATCGGGGCGCAAGGGCGAACACGCCAAGCTGCTGGCCGACGTTCAGAAGCAGGGCTTCGTGCGCGTTCGCGTCAACGGAGAGATCCGCGATCTCTCCGAGAAGATCGAGCTGGAGAAGAACAAGAAGCATTCGATCGAGGTCGTCGTCGACCGCATTGTCGTCAAGGACGATGTGCAGACGCGGCTTGCCGACTCGCTTGAGATGGCGCTGAAGCTGTCCGGGGGTCAAGTTCTCGTCGATATTATCGATAAGGAAGAACTGATGTTCAACTCCAATCTTGCTTGTCCGGAGTGCGGCTTCTCGATGGATGAGCTGGCTCCGCGCATGTTCTCCTTCAACTCGCCTTTCGGCGCTTGTCCGGAGTGCGACGGGCTTGGCGTCAAGATGATCGTCGATCCCGAATTGCTTGTCCCCGATCGCTCCAAGAGCATCGAAGAGGGCGCGTTCGAGGCCTGGGCGGGCAGCACCTCCAACTATTATCCGCAATTTCTGAACGCGGTGTGCGCGCATTACGGCATACCGACCGACGTGCCGATCGAACAGCTGCAGGACAAGCATTTGCAGATCATTCTGTACGGAACGGGCGGAGAACGCATCCGCTTCCGCTACGAGAACGAATTCGGCCATACGCGCGATGCGCAGGTGCCGTTCGAGGGCGTCGTCCACAACCTGGAACGCCGCTACCGGGAGACCGGCTCCGAAGGCATTCGCGAGTTCATCGAAGTGTATATGTCCGCCAAGCCTTGCGGCAAGTGCCGCGGACAGCGCTTGAAGAGGGAAGTGCTAGCCGTTACGGTGGGCGCGCAGAATATTGCTCACGTCACCTCGCTGTCCATCGGCGAAGCGCAGCGCTTCTTCTCCGGCCTCGATCTGACCGAGAAGGAGCTGTCGATCGCCAACCTGATTCTCAAGGAGATCAACAACCGGCTGGGCTTCCTCGTCAACGTCGGTCTCGAATACTTGACGCTCTCCCGCGCGGCCGGCACGCTGTCTGGCGGCGAAGCGCAGCGGATCCGACTTGCGACGCAGATCGGCTCCAGCCTGATGGGCGTGCTGTATATTCTGGACGAGCCGAGCATCGGCCTGCATCAGCGGGACAACGACCGGCTGATCCAGACGCTGAACCATATGCGCGACCTCGGCAATACGCTGATCGTCGTCGAGCATGACGAGGACACGATGATGGCCGCCGACTGGATCGTCGACATTGGGCCGGGAGCGGGCAAGCACGGAGGACAGGTCATCGCCGAAGGCACGCCGTCGGAAGTGATGGAGAACGAGAGCTCGCTGACCGGGGCTTACCTGAGCGGCCGCAAGTTCATCCCCGTTCCTCTGAACCGCCGCAAGCCGAATGGCAAATGGGTGGAGATCAAGGGAGCGAAGGAGAACAACCTGAAGAATCTGAATGCCAAGTTCCCGCTCGGCGTATTCACGGCGGTGACCGGCGTATCCGGCTCCGGCAAGTCGACGCTCGTGAACGAGATTCTGTACAAGACGCTGGCTCGCGACTTGAACAAGGCGAAGACGCGACCGGGTCAGTATAAGGAATTTATCGGCCTGGAGCATCTGGACAAGGTCATCGACATCGACCAGTCTCCGATCGGTCGCACGCCGCGCTCCAATCCGGCGACGTATACCGGCGTATTCGACGACATCCGCGACGTGTTCGCGATGACGAACGAAGCCAAGGTGAGAGGCTACAAGAAAGGCCGCTTTAGCTTTAACGTCAAGGGCGGCCGCTGCGAAGCGTGCAAGGGCGACGGCATTATCAAGATCGAGATGCACTTTCTGCCGGACGTCTACGTGCCTTGCGAAATCTGCAAAGGCAAGCGCTATAATCGCGAGACGCTGGAAGTGAAATATAAGGGCAAGAATATTGCCGAAGTGCTGGAGATGACAATCGAGGACGCGACGGAGTTTTTCGTCAATCTTCCTCGCATTCACCGCAAGCTGCAGACGCTGATGGACGTTGGCCTCGGCTATATGGATTTGGGTCAGCCGGCGACGACGCTGTCGGGCGGAGAGGCGCAGCGCGTTAAGCTTGCAGCGGAACTGTACCGTCGGAGCACGGGCAAGACGCTGTATATTTTGGACGAGCCGACGACAGGGCTTCACGTCGACGACATCGATCGGTTGCTTCAAGTGCTGCACCGTCTCGTCGATTCCGGGGAGAGCGTACTCGTTATCGAGCATAATCTTGACGTAATCAAGACGGCGGATTATCTTGTCGATCTTGGACCCGAGGGCGGCAGCGGAGGCGGAACGATTATCGCCACCGGCACGCCGGAGGACGTATCCGCCGTCGACAAGTCCTATACGGGCAAGTATCTCGGCCCGGTTCTGGAGCGGGATCGCGCTCGTACGGAAGCGGCTATGACCAAGGTTTGATCGCTGCAGTCGTCGTTGTATGAGATGTTAAGAAGGAGCAGGCCCGCGGCCTGCTCCTTTATATTCTCTCGGGGTAGATAGCTGAATTTTGGTGGTTTGCATCGGTTGAAGGGGAGTGTCGAGAATTTAGAGCGGGAAATCCGCGCTGATTTTGTCGAAAGAGAATTCTACGCAGATTCAGAGCGGAAAATCCGACTTAATTTCTCCAAAGAAGGAAAATGGGAAAAATAAGGTGGAGAACCCGCTTTAATTAGCCCAAAAAGGACTCGGCAGCGAATTTAAAGCGGATTTTCCGCTTTAAATCAATAAGGCGTATACATTCCACTCAGCGGTTTGAACTAACAGCGCTCTACAGCGGCGCCAACAGCGTCCAACCCGAATAACTCCCTTTTAATTTCACCCCCGAAGCATCGCCGTTTCCCCGGTACGAGCGATTTCGAGAATGCCGTAAGGGCGCAGAAGCCGGAGGAAGGCATCGTTCTTGTCGCGATCGCCGACCGCTTGAACGATGAGAGTCCGCGGCGCGACGTCGACGATCGAAGAGCGGAACGTCTCGATGAGGCTTAACAGCTCGGCCTTCTTCTCGGGCTCGGCTGTCAGCTTGACGAGCAGCAGTTCCCTCTCGATCGTCGGTTTGCCGGACAGGGGCTCGACCTTGACGACATCGAGCAGCTTGCCGAGCTGGCTGCAGATTTGGCGGATTTGCGGCTCGTCTCCGCGAGCAACGACCGTCATGCGCGACAGATGCTCCTGCCCGGGGGCTCCAACCGTCATGCGGGACAGATGCTCCTGCCCGGGGGCTCCAACCGTCGTGCGCGACAGCGCTCCTGCCCGGAATCTCCGACCGAGATGCTGTCGATATTGTAGCCGCGCCGGGAGAACAATCCCGACACCCGTTGGAGCACACCGGGATCGTTGCGCACGAGCACGGAGATCGCATGCCTGTCTGTCATGGGCATTCCCTCCCTAGGATCATATCCTGCAGTTTTGCTCCCTGAGGAACCATCGGATAGACGAGTTCGTCTCGTGATACGACAAAGTCTATGAGATAGGGGCCGGGTTCGGCCAACGCCTTTTGCCACTCGGATTCCGCCTCCTCATTGCTCGTTGCTCTCCCGGCAGCCACTCCGTAAGCTTCGGCCAGTTTGACGAAGTCCGGACTTCCGTCCAGATCGATATGGCTGTACCGCCGTTCGTAGATCAGCTCCTGCCACTGCTTGATCATGCCCAGCGTACCGTTGTTCAAGACGACGATTTTGACGGGAATACGGTTAATGGCGCATACGGCCAACTCTTGGGCGCACATCTGCATCCCTCCGTCGCCGTTGATAGAGACGACGATGCGATCCGGGTTGCCGATCTGCGCGCCGATGGCGGACGGGAAGCCGAAGCCCATCGTGCCGAGCCCGCCCGACGTGATCAGGGAGCGAGGACGCTTGAAGCGATAAAATTGGGCCGTCCACATTTGATGCTGGCCAACGTCCGTCGTTACGATCGCTTCGCCTGCGGTTGTGCGCGAAATCATCTCGATGACGTACTGGGGCTTCAGCACGCTCGCCGAGTGCTCATAGCTAAGCGGGATTTCCCTTTTATAACGCAGCAGGAGATCGATCCAGTCTCGGACATCGGCAGTACGGTGAAGCTCTGAGCCTATGCGGCGATTGAGGTCGGCCAGAATTTCCTTTGCATCGCCTCGCAGCGCGAGGACGGTCGGCACAAGCTTGCCGATTTCCGCAGCATCGATGTCGATGTGCGCGATCAAGGCATTCGGCGCAAACCCGTCCAGCCTCATCGTAACCCGATCGTCGAAACGGGCTCCGACAGAGATCAGCAGATCGCACTGAATCAGAGCTTCGTTCGCGGCATAGGCGCCATGCATTCCGCCCATGCCGAGCCATAGCTCCGATTCGCTGGAATAGCCCCCCAATCCGAGCAAGGTGGTGACGACAGGAATGCCCGTAACCCGAACGAATTCGTCCAACTCGTCGGCCGCTTCCGAATAGACGACGCCTCCTCCCGCCAATAGTACAGGCCGCTCCGAAGCGCGGATGGCCTCAATCAACCGAACCATCTGCGTCGATAGCTCGTCCGCGGGCTCGGAGGGGGTTATTTTCCGCAACCTCAGGCGTTCCGGGTAGACGAACGTCGTCAGGGCGGCCGAGACATCTTTGGGAATATCGATCAGCACAGGGCCTTTGCGACCTGTACCCGCGATCTGGAACGCTTCCCGGATCGTCCGCGCCAGATCCTCGACCCGCCGCACGAAAAAATTATGCTTCGTAATCGGTTGGGTAATCCCGACGATATCGGCTTCTTGAAAAGAATCCGTACCGATCAAGTCGGAGGGGACATTGCCGGTGACGATCACCAATGGCACCGAATCCATATGGGCAGTTGCGATGCCTGTTACAAGATTGGTAGCGCCGGGACCGGAGGTCGCGAGGCATACTCCGATTTTCCCGGTAGAGCGGGCATATCCGTCCGCCGCGTGGATCGCTCCTTGCTCGTGTCTAGTCAGCAGGTGGCGGAAGTCCGGATTGTCGTGCATGGCGTCATAAATATAAAGAACGGCTCCGCCGGGATAACCGAAGACGCATTCGACTCCTTCGAGCAGCAGCATCCTCAGTAAAATTTCCGAGCCCGTTACCCGGTCTTCCTTTTTTAACTCCTTCATATCGATTTCCTCCCGAGTGATATTCCTCTTCAAAATACCACGCCGGGACCTATATCGAGGCTATCCTTTCGGTTACATTGATAGTATACTTTTCGATAAAAATCGGAGCGGCGGAGGTGCGGAACTTGGGTGAAACGCTCGGACAACGAATGAACAAGCTCATGGACGACCATTTCGTCGGACGGGAGTTCGAACAGCATGTTTTCACGACGATGCTGCAAGGATTGGAGGAGCGAAGCGAGCGCATCCTGAATTTGCACGGAACGGCCGGCATCGGCAAAACCTTTCTGTTGAACCGCTTCGGCAAGCTGGCGGAACGGGTTGGGACGCGTGCGGCCTATGTGGATGCAAAGGAGGCTTTCGGCAGCGAGGAGGTTTTCTGCGGCTTGCTGTTGCAAGCATTGGGCGAGAGTACGGAGATCCCTGACATCCCAGCCTGCATTAACGCGATTAACGATAAAGCTCGTGAACAAAAGGTTGTGCTATTGATAGACGGTTTCGAGACAATGGGCAGTTTGGATCATCGGATTAGAGAGAAGCTGCTGCCAGGGCTTGATGCCAACGTTTTGACGGTAATTGCCGGGAGACATTCTTTGGAGGGGCCGTGGCGCCGTTCGGCCGTATGGAGCAGCATTGTCGTCAAATTACCGCTGAAAGAGCTGGATTATGAGGTCGTCCGAGGCTATTTATGTCAACGGGGAGTCACGGACGAGCGGCAGCTCGACGAGATCTGGCTAAGAACGTTGGGACATCCGTTGTCGCTCAATCTCTCGCTTGATGGTTCGCGCGGGGAGACGGTGTTGTCACGAGATATGGCCGCCAATCCGGAACCGCCGGAGGAGTGCGTCCGTCAATGGCTGGGCGAAGCGCCGGATAACGCCTTGCGGGAGCTGCTATATGCCGCCAGCGTGCCGAGAAGCTTCCATCAGGAGCAGCTTGGCGAACTGCTCGGGCGCAGCGTTTCCGACGCCGAGTTCGATCGGTTAATCGGCTTGTCTTTTACGAACAGGACCCCCAGAGGCTGGCAATTGACCGAACTTGTCTGGGAGACGCTCCGAGCATCGTTCAAAACGAGAATGCCGTCTCGGTTTGCGGAATACGCGGACAAGACGATCGCACACTACAATCGATTGCTGGATCAAGCGCACACAGGGCGGGGAAAAGGCTGGGAGATTGACCAACTGATGCGTTTTTCCTCAAGCCCGGTGCTTCGGGCTCATCTGCGTCATTCCAGGGACTGCGGTCATTATCTCGAGCCGATTGATTTCGCCAACTATGCAGATGCGGAGACCTATATCGAAGAACGGCTGCGAACGGCGAAGCCGCAGCGTATCCGCTGCTCCGATCCCCAGACGGGCGCGCTGTTTCGGTTCGAGATGTCGGCGGAGGAGAGCCTGCTCCGGCTATCCGCTTTACCGCTTAACGAGCTTCTGAGAACCGGTCCCGATTCGGTGCGGCTGGTGCGTTCGAAGGAAGGGAATGTTCTTGGCTTATTCGCCATCGTTCCCATCCATGGAGGAACAGCCGCTTTTCTTCGCTCTGCCCCTTTATCCCGCATGTACTTCGAGACACGAGAGACGATTCTTTCGGAAGGAAGCGAGCGCTATCCCGCAGGATGGTTCGTTTATGCCATGGATGTCGTCGATTTGGAGGACGAGAGTCTGAGGAGCGCAATCGTGCAGGCCATTTTCGAGAAAATCGCCGAGGGGGGACTTGTTTTGCAATCGCCGCCCCCGTTGGCTTATTTCCGGCATGCTTGCGAGGGGCTCGGCTTTGGATGCGCGGATGTCCCAAGTCATCCAGCATACGGGGAGTCATATCCGGCCTACGTCTACGAGATTGATACCCGCGGCAATCGATTGAAGGATTATTTACGCAAAATGGTGCCGCAAAGGGGAGCTCTCATAGAAGGCCACAATGCGGATGCAGGGGCCGCGGCTAAAGCGGAAGCAGCAGAGGAGATTCCACGAACGATTGAAGCGATTATGGCGGCGCTAACTCCGCGGGAGAAGGAGGTCGCAAGCTTGCTCACCCAAGGGCTGAGCAATTCGGATATTGCAGCCGCTTTGTTCGTCAGCGAAGCGGCGGTGAAGAAGCATGTCAACGCGATGCTGTCCAAATACGGCCTTAAAAACCGAACGCAGCTGGCAAGAGCCATTTTGGACGGGCGATCTCCCTATGAATAAGAAAGACGCCCGCACCGCCTGACCGCATCGCGGCCGATCACTGCGTGATCTTCAGGTAGTGGGGCGCCCATAATCTAGGATTGAGCCGAAGGGCCAATCAAAGTAATCAGCTGCTTCTGCAGCCTAACGATATTTTGCTGCTTCTCGATAATTTGCCGCTTCTGCTTCACAATCGTTTCCATATCGGTTTTGGCGGCAGCCCACTGCTTCTTCTCGGCATTCTCATGGAAACTGCTCCATGATTCACGCTTAAGATCACGCATTTCGCGGATCGCTTCTTTGGAGGCTTTCATTTTCTCGATCAGCTGCTTGGCAGGTTGCTTGAGCGATTTGCGCTTGTCCTTCGACAGTGCCTTTCCAGCTTCCCTGATCTGCTCGTTCTGGGATTTCATCTGTTGGAACAAGCTTTTCTGCTCCGTTTTAATTTGATCGAGCTGGGTCTTTAACGCTTGAATATCGGCAGGCATCGCGCTCCAATCGATGTTCGGCCGGGCCGGCTGCTGGTGATTGTGGTGGTGATGACCGTCCGGATGGGCGGAAGCAACCGCCGGGATGGCGAGGGCCAGCGCGGTAAAGGTCAGCAAAGCGTGCAAATAACGTTTCATGTCGTGTTCTGCCCCTTTCTTGGATTCTCCATTAGTATGGACAAAACGACACTTCCCATTCTTTGGAATCCGAACGCAGGTGCAAATCATTTATCACCCAACCGGATTTTGGAATACGATCCTTCTGTCTTACGGATACTAACCCTAACGCAGGTCGGTCGAGCCGGGGTTCGGATTGTGTGACAAAGTTGTTACGAGACCAACATTGGACTTGCAACGGAGACGCTCAGAAGCTAACATAGATAAAGATGGGTTCATTAGGTCAGATAAAGGAGGTCCCCTTTATGTTTCTAGCCGAAGCGGCAACGGAAGCTGTGGAGAGCACATACTCGCATTTCGACATTTTCATGTTGATTTTCACGGTTCTCATTGCAATCGGTTTAGTGCGTCTGCTGATGCAGAGGCCTCGTAAAAACATGCTTGCAATCGGATTTGGAACGGTCTGTCTTCTCGTATTCCTTGCGGCTGATTTCAAGATGATCAGCGGCTGGTAAGGAAAATACCGCGATACATAAACAAGCCTAGGCTGCGGAGCTTTGGGCTTGTTTTTTTGTGATTTCGTGCAACGTTTCGACGTATGTATTTTTTCATTTCCATTCGCTGGAATCTATGATAAAGTAAATCTGTTTATTTGAAAAAGTTGGGAGAGGAAGTTGTTGAGAGGAAATCGGCAACGGAAAGTCGTCATGATGCTGGCGACGGCGCTGTTGGCTTTGACGATGTCAACGAGCGGCGTTATTGCTGCGGGGAGTAAGGAAGGGCCGTCGACTCGGGTCATTGACGGCGAGTTGTATGTGAAAGCCTCTCTCGTACCCGACGTGATCAAGAAAGTATCGCCTTCGGTCGTGGCGATCATCGGAAAACCGGCGGACGAGAAAAACGCGAGCCGGTTCGCGCTATCCCACGGAACGGGCGTATTCGTCAAGAGCGACGGATGGATTGTGACGAATGCGCACGTCGTTCAGGATATGGAGCGAATCGTTGTCGTCACGTCCGACGGCAAGGAATATACCGGAACCCGCAAGCAGATCGATCCGGCAAGCGACCTGGCTCTGGTGAAGATCAATGCGAAGGGCTTCAAGCCTGCCAAGCTTGCCGCGGCTCCGCTGAAGGTGGAGGTGGGAGAAACGGTAATCGCGATTGGAACGCCCGTCTCCTTCTCGCTGCGCAATACAGCCACCGTGGGCGTGATCAGCGGGATGAACCGCTCGGTCTCTTCCGATTATAATTTGCTGCAGACGGATGCGGCGATTAATCCGGGCAATAGCGGCGGTCCGCTCGTGAATTTGAAAGGAGAGGTCGTCGGCATTAACTCGATGAAGTTCGTCGATGTCGATATCGATAGTATGGGCTTCGCCATTCCAGCGGATACGGTGCGATACGTGCTGGATCATTTCGATAAATACGGCAAAGTGAAGAGGGCCTCTCTTGGCTTGGAGCTGGAAGAGAGCTGGTCGGCCGTCGTGGGGCTTCCAACGGAGGAGCCGATGACCGTGCTCGAAGCCGCTTCGCCGAATGCGAGGAAAGTCGGCATTTCCGCCGGGGATCAGCTCTATTCCGTGAACGGGAAACAAGTCTCGACGAACGTCGAGCTGAACGAGCTGCTGAAGGCGTTTCTTCCGGGTCAGACCGTCAACGTGACGCTGCTGTCCGACGGAGACTTGGTGACTCGCAAGCTGGTTTTGTCCGAATATTCGGGGCATTAACATTTAGGGACGTTAAGGTGGAGAGGGGTTCATTTATTTATGCTTCATAAAGGAAAAGGCTTCGTTATGCTTCTGCTGACGGTCGTACTGTTGGCGGTAAGCGCCATTCCGGCTTATGCGGATGAGGCTCCGGGCAAGACGGAAATCCGTCTGAAGGTCGGCAGCAAACAGATGAAAATCAACGGAGAGTCCGTATCTATTCAACCTCCGTATCAAGAATCCGGTACCGTTATGGTTCCTCTCAGCGTGTTTACGAATAAGAAAGGATTCGGAGCTAAGGTTCAACTGACGAACAACAAAATTATTAAGCTCACTTACGGCACTCATACAATCGTAGTTACTCTGGGCAGCAAAGACGCAACGATCGACGGGAAGAAAACGACGCTTCCGGTCGCTCCGGCCAGCAAACAGGGAGTCACGATGGTTCCGCTGTCGATTATCGCCAAGAGCTTCGAGGCGACGTTGGCGAAAGATGCGGCGACTCAGGAGCTCGTGCTGAAGTTTGTGTCTGTCAACGACAAGAGCGCCGGAGGCAAGAACATCGACACCGATGCCGGCAAATCCAAGATCGGAGATAGCTATTACGGCTGGTCGATGAATTATCCGACCGGTTTGACGATGAGCTCGCAGACGCAGGACGGCGATATCGTCGTATTCGAGGATGTGAAGAAGGAATACTACTTGGCCGTTATCGTCGAGGAAGCGAAGGACAAGCTGACGATGGAAGAAACGCGGAATACGATCTACGGCTACTTCGACGAGGGAGAGAAAGTCGTCGATAAAAAGACGGTCGGAAGCGGAGCCGCAGCCTACGAGCGGGTGACCACGAAGAATAAGGGAGGATTCTTCTTCGAATATCGGGGAATCCAAGCCAACGACTCTTTGTATATCGTCATTTTCGGCAAGAAGGCGAAGACGGCCCAGGAGCTGGCGAAATCCACCGGATTGCTGGATAGCTTCCGCACTGCCTTTAACCGCTCGGACGTTTCGGTCAAAGATTTGACGCAGATCGTCAACGGCCTCAAGACGTTTGCCGACGAGGATTACGGGCTCAGCGTCAAGCTTCCCAAAGAGTGGAAGACCGACACGGAAGCCTCCATTCCGTGGTTTTACTTGGAGGATAGCGGGTATCTGTACCTAGACGTCACCTCTCTTGTTCCGGGGGATACGCTGGATGAGTGGATTAAGCGTAAGCAAGCTCGCTTCGAACAGACTTTCGCGACTGCTTTCCGGAAGGAGCCGGAAATCAAAAACGTCGTCTGGAACGGCGTGTCCGCCAAGTTGATGAAGCTTGCTTATTCCTGGGATACGGAGAAGTGGTGGGAGGAGTACGAGATTTTCGCGATCGAGGGGGAGTACCGCTATTATACAGAGCTAGCCTATCCGAAGGATTCCCCGGCCGCCCAGTCCAACTTGTTGGATAACGTACTTCGCTCCATGAAGGCTGATTTTGCGACGGTAGAGAGCAATTTTGGCGAACTCGCCGACGAATTGGACAATATCGATCGCAGCGCCGTCGTGACGAGAACGAGCGAGAAATACGGTTATCGGATCACGCTTCCGCAGTATTGGACAGGGGATAAGAAAAGCCTGGAAGAGACCGAGATGGAGTACACCACGACCGGGGTCGGGGCAGGCGTAAATTATTGGGAGGACGAATCGGTTACATTCAGCGAGCTCACATCGACGATTGATGATTATTATAAAGAGCTTTCCGGGAAAAATTCCAAGATCAAAATCATCGAGAACACAACCGTCCAATTTGCCGGATTTACCGCCAAGAAGGTCGTCTTCGAGGATAAGACCAACAATAAAGACAGCACTCCGTATCGGATTACGAATTATTTCGTGCTGAAGGGCGACAAAGTGTACAACGTATGGGGGTTCTACTATTTGGCCAACGCCAGCGACTTTAATGTGAAAAACATGGAGGCGGCGCTCAGCACGTTCGCATTTACTCGTTAAATCGGAGTCAAGAATAAGAGAGGCTGCCCTGTCGCTCCCGTGGAGTCGACGAGGGGCGGCCTCTTTGGTTATGGAGAGGCTGGAAACCCAATTTCCTTGACCTGGTCGGTCGTAAAGCGCAATAATGAGATCAGCGAATACCGCTCGTCCGGAGCGGTTTGGAGGATGGTACAACATGGTGGACAAAGCCGATTTGCGGCGTGAAGATATCGAATTGCTGGCGCCGGCCGGAGATTGGGAGTGTATGCGGGCTGCGGTGGCCAATGGGGCCGACGCCGTGTTTTTCGGCGTGGAGAAGTTTAACGCGCGGGCGCGGGCGCACAATTTTCAGATGAACGAGCTGCCGGAGATTATGGCGTTTCTGCACAAGTACGGGGTAAAAGGTTTTCTTACCTTTAATATTCTCGTCTTCGAGGACGAGCTGCCGGAAGCGCGCAAGCTGATCGAAGCGTGCATCGACGCCGGAGTGGATGCGGTGATCGTTCAGGATTTGGGCCTGGTGAAAATGATCCGCGAGATTTCGCACGATTTTCCGATCCACGGTTCGACCCAGATGACGATTACGTCGCCCGAGGCGGTCGAATTCACGAAGCCGTTCGCGATGGAACGGGTTGTGCTCGGCCGGGAGAACAATCTGAAGCAAATTCAGAAAATCGGCGAGCAGGCGAAGCTGCCGATGGAGGTGTTCGTGCACGGCGCTCTGTGCGTCTCCTACTCGGGACAGTGTCTCACTTCCGAGGTCTGGGGCGGACGTTCGGCGAACCGCGGCGAATGCGCGCAGGCGTGCCGACTGCCGTATGATCTGATGGTTGACGGCGTACAGCAGCCGATGGGCGACATTGCGTATTTGCTGTCTCCGAAAGATCTGGCCGCGATCGACATCGTGCCGGAACTGATCGAGGCGGGCGTCGCCTCGTTTAAGATCGAAGGGCGGCTGAAGAGCCCCGAGTATGTGGCTAACGTCGTCAGCAAGTACACTAAAGAGATTGATAAATATTTCGCCGGAGACGAGAACGGGCCTTCGAAGGAGGAGGTCCGGGAGCTGCAGCAGAGCTTCTCGCGCGGCTTTACGCACGGCTTTCTGGAAGGGACGAACAACAAGCAGCTTGTGGAAGGAACGTTCCCGAAGAGCCGCGGCGTCTATCTGGGCAAAGTCGAGAAAATATTGCGCGACGCGGTGATCTGTAAGCTGGAAGCTCCGCTGAAACGCGGCGACGGCATCGTTTTCGATGCGGGCGATCCGACGAAGAAGGAAGAAGGCGGACGCGTCTACGACGTGCGGGTGTCCGGAGCCAAGCTGGAGGGAGAAGCGGCGGAAGGGCTGCGAATCGAGATCGTGCCGGGACGCAACGACATCGACCTCAACCGCGTGCACGAGGGCGACCGGATCTGGAAAACAAGCGATCCGGCGTTGGATCGCCGTCTGCGCGCCAGCTTCGAAACCGAGAAACCGTATCGCACGTTCCCGCTGGCCGTCTCGGTATTCGGACAGGAGGGCGTGCCGCTTAGAACGATTTGGACGGATACGGGCAAGGGAACGACCGTGGCCGTAGAGTCGGAAATGCCGTTGGAACGCGCGGAGAAGCGGCCGCTCGGACATGAGGTGCTGAGCGAGCAGTTGGGCCGGCTGGGCGGGTCTCTGTACCGTCTGGACCAGCTCGAAGTCGGACTGAAGGGCGACGTCATCGTGCCCAAGAGCGAGCTGAACCGGATGCGCCGCGAAGCCGTCGAGCAGCTTGAGGCGATGCGAGAGCTGCCGCCGCAATATGTGAAGCGGCAAATCGACGAGTTTGCCGATGCCTTCGATTCCGATGCGGTCGATGTCAGCGTGAAGCCAAGCGAGGTGAAGCTGACTGCGCTGTGTCGGACGCTGGAACAGGTCAAAGCGGTGGCGAAGACGGAGGTCGAGCTGATCTATGCCGACTTCGAATTTATTAAGCAGTTCCCGGATGCGATTCGAGTGTGCCGCGAGGCGGGCAAGAGAATTGCGTTGGTAACGCCGCGTATTCATATGCCGGGCGAGAACGGCTACCATCGCAACATTCTCAACCTGAAGCCGGATGCCGTGCTTGTACGCAACACCGGGGCGCTGTACTACTATTTGAAGAATCGCATGGAGAATCCGGGGCAGGAGCATCCGCTATTGATCGGCGACTTCTCGCTGAACGTGGCGAACCATAAGACGGTCAATCTTTTCCGCGAAGCGGGCTTGGACTGGGTGACGCCTTCCTACGATTTGAACATTCAGCAGATGGTCGATATGCTGCGCCGGGCGGACACATCCCGTCTGGAGGTCGTCATTCACCAGCATATGCCGATGTTCCATACCGAGCATTGCGTCTACTGCACGTTCATGAGCGAAGGCACGAACTACACCAACTGCGGCCGTCCGTGCGAAGAGAAGCGGGCGTCGCTGCAGGACCGGATCGGCATGTCCCATCCGGTGCGCGTGGACGAGGGCTGCCGCAATACGGTATACAACGCAATCGAGCAGTCCGGCTCGGAGTACTTGGACCTGTTCATGGAGCTGGGCGTACGCTCCTATCGCGTCGAGTTTCTCGAAGAGAGCGCCGACAAGGTGCACGAGGTGCTCACCCTCTACCGCGCCGCCATCGACGGCCGTATCTCCGGCACCGAGGTTTGGCGCAAGCTTAAAGCAATCAATCAGTTGGGCGTTACTAGAGGTCAACTGGTGAAATAAACGGCATGACCAGGCCCCGTTCCCGCTCGCTGCGGGGGCGGGGTTTTGCGCATAATTTACACTCCGCTAACACAATCGCGCATTCTCGTTTTCATTCCGATGCTACAATCGGTTCAAGTCAACATTGCGCATGAGTGCGCTGGACATAGAGGAGGCTCGGAATATGAAAATGGCGATTGTGGGAGCGGGCGCGGCCGGATTGACGATGAGTGCGGGGTTTGCGGAGCTCGGACATACAGTGCGATGCGTGGACGGCGATTCAGGGAAGATCGCGCAGTTGTCGCAGGGAATCGTTCCATATCGAGAGCCGGGGTTGGAATCGCTTGTACTGCGGAATTTTGCTGCCGGACGGCTAAGCTTCGGTAACGATCCGTCGGCAGTTATGAACGAGGCGGAGCTGCTGTTTATTGCCGTCGCTACGCCTGCGGACGAGCGCGGCGATATGTCGCTCGCCGCGCTCTGGAAGGTAATCGACCGCATCGAGGCATGGCCGGCCGATGGCGACCGCCCAAGGCTGATCGCCATCGCCAGCACCGTGCCGGTCGGCACCGCGGAGAGGGCCGAGTCGCGTCTGCGCGGCCGGCTGCCGGCGAGCTGCGCGGTGGAAGTGGTGTCCATTCCGGAATTCATGCGGGAGGGCAACGCAGTTCGCGACTTTTTCGAGCCGGCGCGGATTGTGATCGGGACGGCTACCCCCGAAGCGGCGGATCGGCTTACGCAGCTTCATCGCAGACTACCGGGGCCGATTATTGCGGTAGATCGCAGAAGCGCCGAGCTGGCCAAGCTGGCCGCCAACGCCTGCCTGGCAGTCAAAATCTCGTTCGCGAACGAAATGGCCGCATTCGCGGAGCAGGTCGGAGCAGACTACCCTTTGGTGGCGCAATCGCTTGGACTCGATCCGAGGATCGGGCCGTATTTTCTGGAGGCGGGTCTCGGCTTCGGCGGCTCCAGCATGCCGCGCGATTCCCATGCGCTCGTCCGTATGGCCGACGATGCGGGAGCGCCCCAGACGCTAGTGGAGGCCGCAGTACGCGCTAACGCAATGCTGCCGCTGCGCATGGTGCGCAAGCTGGAAGCGGCGCTGTCCGACCCGGCCCGCCGCAAGGTGGCTCTACTTGGTCTTTCCTGCAAGCCGGGAACCGACGATATGAGGGACGCGCCGTCGCTGCGCCTCATTGCGGAGCTGAACCGCCGCCATCCCGGCATCGTATTAACGGCATACGATCCGGAAGCCGCCGCTGCGGCCCGTTCCGTGCTGCCTGCTTCGGTCGCGATCTGCGCGTCCGCGGAGGAGGCGCTTTGCGGCGCAGACGCTGCCATTGTCGTCACTGGCTGGAGCGAGTTCAGGCATATTCAGGCAGATAACTTTAAAAGTTGGATGAATCGGCCTATAATTATGGATGGAAGGAATATCTTGGACGCCGAGAGCCTGAATGCGCAGGGAGTTGTCTGCATCGGGGTCGGACGGCTGCCATCCATTCCAGGGCCGTCCTCTCGCAGGGCGGGCGAGCTCGCAATGTAATTGTAGAGAGGATGCCTGCAAGATGAAAATTCGCAAGGCGATTATTCCGGCGGCGGGACTGGGAACGCGTTTCCTTCCGGCGACGAAGGCGATGCCGAAAGAAATGCTGCCGATTATCGATAAACCCGGAATTCAGTATATTGTCGAGGAAGCGGTTGCCGCAGGCATCGAGGATATTCTGATCGTGACCGGGAAAGGCAAGCGCGCTATCGAGGATCATTTCGACAGCTCGTTTGAGTTGGAGCACAATTTGCTGAGCAAGGGCAAGCTGGACCTGTTGTCGGAGGTTCAGAAGCCGTCCGAGTTGATTGATATTCATTATATTCGCCAGAAGGAGCCGAGAGGGCTTGGACACGCAATCTGGTGCGCCCGCAAGTTTATCGGGAACGAGCCGTTCGCCGTACTGCTCGGTGACGACATCGTCCAGTCGGAAGTACCGTGTCTGCGGCAAATGATTGACGTGTACGATCAGGTTCAAGGTTCGGTGCTCGCCGTGAAGAAAGTGCCGGACGCAGAGGTGTCCCGCTACGGCATCGTCGATCCCGATCCGTCCGGAGGCGACGGGGGACGGATTATGAAAGTCCGCGGGGTCGTGGAGAAACCCGCACCGGGGTACGCACCGTCGAACGTGGCTATTATCGGGCGCTATATTTTAACGCCTGCGATTTTTGATATTTTGGAGCACCAGGACGTCGGGGCCGGAGGAGAAATCCAATTGACCGATGCGATCTACCGTCTGATGCACGACGAGTCCGTCTATGCGTACAAGTTCGAGGGGACTCGGTACGACACGGGGGAGAAGCTCGGCTACTTGAAGACGATCATCGATTTTGCGCTTGATCGTCCGGACTTGCGGGATGAGGTTCGGGCCTACTTGGAGGAAAAGCTGGGACGCTAACCTCTAACGGGACGTCAATTTTCAGGAATAATCCCATTTGCGCACATCCACAACGAACAAGCCGGCGGCCTATCCGCCGGCTTGAACTTTTTCCTTCGATCCCGAAAAAAGTCGTCAGCGGAGATGTTTATTGCCTGAATTTGGGAGAGCATGATACTCTATAGTTGTTTGAATAGGGGGACATGCGATGAATTGCGTCCAGTGCGGACAGCCCGTGACCGAGAGGGATCTCTATTGCCGCTTGTGCGGAACGCGGATAGAGGAGCCGGGAGCGTCAGCGGAAGAAGAGACAGACCTCGAAGTAGAGGAAGAGGAAGAGGAAGAGGAAGAGGAGACAGGCCACGAAGTTGAGGAAGACGAGACAAATCGCAGCGAAGAAGTGAACAGCTACGAGAAAACCGCTCCCGTTTCCTCCAAGCCGGGAGGATTAGGAAGAAATTTGCTGTTGCTTGCGACCGTGGTCTTTATTGTTATTATGTGGGTGAACAAATATACCGAATCGGAAAATGTAAGTGTTAAGGAATCCTTCTGGAAGTTTCGGGATACGATCGAGCTGCAGCTTTCCTCGCAGGGTAGCTTGGAAAGGAAATACCAGAGGGCCGCCCGGCAAATGAAAGCGGAAAATTATGAGAACGCTGCACGGGCATACGAAGAGCTCGGAAGTTATTCGGACAGCGAGGAGCTGCTCTACCAAGCAAAACTCAACATAAGCAAGCGCCATTTTTCCGCAAAAGAATATACGAAAGCTATCGATGTTCTCAAGGAGCTGCAGGATCATAGAGAGGCAGTGACGTTCCTCAAAAAAGTGAATTCCGCTTACGGAATTGACCAATATAAAGAAGGCAAATTTCATCATGCGAATCTGCTGCTGTCGAGAGCTGCAAACGATGAGTTGAGCCGGAAATATGTGAAGTATACACAAATGATGATTGAATTTTCAGGGGTATGGGAAAATGAGGATCGAACGGAACGAGTTCTGTTTTACCAGTGGTGGGCGAGGATAGAAAAAGAAGGCTCCGCCAAGCCAAACTATGTTCGATTGTCTTTAAAAAACGGCAATCTCTCAGGCGAAGGTTTTACTTTTGAAATCAAGAATAAGGAATTAATCGTGAAACATGCTGCATTCAAGACGAGGAAGTTCAAGAAGACAGAAGACATTGCTTATGAAATGATGACTTCATAATTTTTTCCCAACGACTTGCTTACCTATCTGCCTTGCAACGGGACGGACGGCTGGAATAAGACCGCCGCGCGGCCTTATTCGCCTGAACGAGTCCGGGATGTGGGTAATAAGACCGCAGCACGGTCTTATTCGTCTGAGCGGAGCCGGGATGTGAGCGATAAGACCGCTGCGCGGCCTTATTCGCCTGAACGAGTCCGGGATGTGGGTAATAAGACCGCAGCACGGTCTTATTCGTCTGAACGGAGCCGGGATGTGAGCGATAAGACCGCTGCGCGGCCTTATTCGCCTGAACGAGTCCGGGATGTGGGTAATAAGCCCGCAGCACGGTCTTATTCGTCTGAGCGGAGCCGGGATGTGAGCGATAAGACCGCTGCGCGGCCTTATTCGCCTGAACGGACCCGGGATGTGAGCGATAAGACCGCAGCACGGTCTTATTCGTCTGAACGGAGCCGGGGTGTGAGCGATAAGACCGCTGCGCGGTCTTATTTGTCTGGGATCAGGTCGAACGGCAGGTATTAGACCGTCCTACGTGCTTATTCGTTCAGATTTATTTCGAATGAATCGTTCATGACTGCCTTGCTCACCACTTTGAGCCGAGGCTAAATTAGTTCTAGTTCCCAGGTTGGAAGAGCGGCCGATTTCCTGTAGACTATTAACTAGAAGAGCGATCCCTAAATAACGTAATGAATTCGCTTGGAGATGCGTAAGACGACTGGCCAAGCTTAGAGCGTCCAACTGCGATGTTACACAGCTGCAAGCGTGCTGGCCAAGCTTAGAGCGTCCAACCACGATGTTACACAGCTGCAAGCGTGCTGGCCAAGCTTAGAGCGCCCAACCACGATGTTACGCGGCTGCAGGCGTGCTGGCCAAGCTTAGAGCGCCCAACCACGATGTTACGCGGCTGCAAGCGTGCTGGCCAAGCTTAGAGCGTCCAACCACGATGTTACGCAGCTGCAAGCGCGTTGGCCAAGCTTAGAGCGTCCAACCGCGATGTTACGCACCTGCAAGCGCGTTGGCCAAGCTTGCAGGTTTCCGATGTTTGGATTACGTTACTTTTGAGTCCCCTCTACTAGGGCGTGTCTGAAAACCCGCTCAGGGGCACCTTTCACCGCCTTTTCGCCCCCTGCTTCGTCACTTTTGCTTGACGTACCTACGGTACGCCTTCACAAAAGTTCCTTGCATGGAACGAAAATTCGGCAAAATTTGCTGCCCTCGGAGTATTCAGACACGCCCTAGTTAGCCGACTCTATTAGAGCGGAATCGTTTGCCGGCATTTTACATTATGCGGAATTATGGAGGCTGTATGCGCCCCTCATTTTATAGCGGTTGGAAACATGTGTTTAAGCTCGATCCCGACAGGGACATCGGAGACGAAGCGCTGGAGGCGGTATGCGCCTCCGGTACGGATGCGATCCTCGTCGGCGGCTCGAGCGGGGTGACCTTCGACAACACGGTGGAGCTGATGTCCCGAATACGCAGGTACGAGGTTCCTTGCGCGTTCGAGCTGTCCGATCCGGCGTGCGGAGTGCCGGGCTTCGACGGCTATTTTATCCCGAGCGTGCTGAATACGAAGCGGGCCGAGTGGCTGATCGGCCATCATGCGGCCGCCATTCGGGAATTCGGACATCTGCTGCCATGGGATTCGATCGTTGGCGAAGCGTATCTGGTGCTAAATCCGGATGCGACCGTCGCCAAGCTGACCGAAGCGGACGCCGACATCTCTCCCGCCGAAGCGGTCGCCTTCGCTCAAGTGGCCGACAGACTGTGGAACGTGCCGGTGCTGTATGTCGAGTATAGCGGGACGTTCGGCGATATGGAGCTGCTCGGGACCATCCGCAATACGCTACATCAAGCCCATCTCTTTTACGGAGGGGGCATCGACGGCCCCGACAAGGCGGCGCAAGCGGCGCTGAGAGCGGATACGGTTGTCGTAGGCAATATTATTTACGAAAATCTGGCTGCCGCGTTGGCTACAGTTAACGCGGTTAACCAAGCGGTAAAGGAGCAAAAAGATGTTCTTCGAAAGGGATAACGAACATTCCATCGATATCGACGATTCAATCAATCGACTTAATCCGAGGCAGAAGGAAGCGGCGGTCACGACCGAGGGTCCGCTGCTCATTATGGCGGGAGCGGGCAGCGGCAAGACGAGAGTACTGACGCATCGCATCGCCTATATTATCTCCAAACGTCTGGCGGCGCCGTGGAGCATCTTGGCCATCACGTTTACGAACAAGGCGGCGCGAGAAATGCAGGAGCGCGTATCCAAGCTGGTCGGCCCGTCCGGCCGGGACATCTGGGTCAGCACGTTCCACTCGATGTGCGTGCGCATTCTGCGCAGGGATATTGATAAAATCGGCTTCAGTTCGAGCTTCAGCATTCTCGATTCCGGCGACCAGTTGTCTGTTATTCGCAACATCATGAAAGACAACAACCTCGACGTCAAAAGATTCGAGCCGAAAGCCGTTCAGGCCGCCATCGGCGCCGCCAAGAACGAGCTGGTGTCCCCCGAGCAGTACGATCAGCGGCAGGGAGACTACTTCGAATCCATCGTCGCCAAAGTCTATACGCAGTACCAGAAGCGGTTGAAGGCGAACAATTCGCTCGATTTCGACGACCTGCTGCTGCTGACGATCCAGTTGTTCAAGGACGCCCCCGAAGTGCTCGATTTCTATCAGAACAAATTCAAATATATTCACGTAGACGAATACCAGGATACCAACAAAGCGCAATATACCCTCTGTAAAATGATGGCCAGCAAGCACCACAATCTCTGCGTCGTGGGGGACAGCGATCAGTCGATCTATCGCTGGCGGGGCGCGGACATTACGAACATTCTCAACTTCGAGAAGGATTATCCCGAAGCGTGCAGCATTTTGCTGGAGCAGAACTATCGGTCCACCTCGAACATTCTGGACGCCGCCAACTCGGTTATTAAGAATAATATTGGCCGCAAAGCGAAAAATCTATGGACGGACCAGGCCGGCGGGGACAAAATTACGATTTATCAAGGCGACTCGGAGCATGAGGAAGGCTACTTCGTCGCCGGAGAAATTCGCAAAAATCGTCAGGGCGGCCGACGTTACGGCGATCATGCGATCTTGTATCGAACAAACGCGATGTCGCGGGTCGTAGAGGAAATTCTGATCAAGTCGGAAATCCCATATCAGATCGTCGGCGGCATCAAGTTCTATGATCGCAAAGAGATCAAAGATATTTTGTCCTACCTGCGTTTAATCTCTAATCCGGATGACGACAACAGCTTGCTAAGAATCGTCAACGAGCCTAAACGGGGGCTTGGCGATACGACCATGACGAAAGTGCAGGCGGAAGCGACCCGCAAAGGCATCTCGATTCTGCGGCTGCTGAACGAAGGAGACGGCTTGCTTGGCGATGGTCTATACCATCTCGATATCCAGAATCGGGCCAAGTCGGCGCTCGGCAGCTTCCGCGATTTGATCCGTAACCTCAGCGCGATGACCGACTACTTGTCGGTAACGGAGCTGACCGAGAAGCTGCTGGAACTGTCCGAGTATCGGCTGGAGCTGCAGCGCGAGAATACGCTCGAGTCCAAGGCCCGGCTGGAAAACATCGAAGAATTCCTGTCCGTTACCCAGGAGTTCGAAAAACGCAACGAAGACAAGTCTCTACTCAGCTTTCTGACGGAGCTGGCGCTTGTCGCGGACATCGATTCGATGGGCGACGACGAGGAAGACGACGGCGACGCCGTCATACTCATGACGATGCACAGCGCCAAAGGCTTGGAGTTCCCGATCGTCTTCATCGTCGGTATGGAGGAGGGCGTCTTCCCGGGAAGCCGTTCTCTGATGGACAACGAGGAGATGGAAGAGGAGCGGAGGCTGGCTTATGTCGGCATTACACGCGCGGAGAAAAAACTGTACCTGACCTGCGCAAGAATGAGGCTGCTATACGGCCGCACAAGCTCGAACGCGCCGTCCCGGTTCCTTGGGGAAATCCCGAACGAGCTGAAGGAGGCGTTCGCTCCGGCAGGAGGCGCGCGTCCAGGCTCGTACGGCGGCTACGGCTCTCGGATAGGCGGAGGCAGTTCAGGTTCCTCTTACGGAGGTTCAGGCTACGGTTCTCAGAGAGGCTCCTCCTACACCGGTTCCGGCTCGACGACGGGAAGCGGAGGAGGAGGAGGCGGTTATCCGCCTTCGGGTCTCGGCGCGCGTCCAACCGTCTCTCCGATGAACGGCGGCGCGGCAGGCGGCTCGTCATCGGTTGCCCGTCCGCAGACGCCTTCCGCGGCCAAGCCGGTCGGAGACGGTATGGCGATCGCCGCCGGCGACAAGGTGCAGCATGCCAAGTGGGGCGTCGGAACCGTCGTCTCCGTCAAAGGAACGGGCAACGACGCCGAGCTACAGATCGCCTTCCCGGCGCCGACCGGCGTCAAGCGATTGCTTGCGGCGTTCGCTCCCGTAACCAAAGTCTAACTACAAAGCCCGGCAGCGGAGCTCCTCGGAGCCGCGCTGCCGGGCTTTATCACGCTTCCCGATTGCGGTATTCGGTCGGCGTCAATCCCGTTCTCTTCTTGAACAAGCGGCTGAAATACTTCTCGTCCGCATAGCCGGCGCGAACCGCAACCTCGTAGGTTTTCAGCGAGGTGGTCGCGAGCAGCCGCTTTGCCTCGCCGAGCCGGGTCTCGGTCAAATAGTCGGACAGATTGACGCCTTCGACCTGCTTAAACAGAAAACTGAGGTAGACGGGGGACATGTGTACCTCTTGAGCGGCCGTTTCCAGCGTGATGTTATCGCGAAAGCGCTCGGCGATGAACAGCTTCGTTTTTTCCACGACCGCATTTTTGCCGTCCTTGCGCAAGTCCAGCGTCCGCCGCAGCAGCCCGTCCAAGTAGCGGCGCAGCTCTCCGGCCAACTGGTCGAGCGTGGCCGCCGCAAAGAACAGCGAGATTTGCGGCGGAGGCAGCAAATCGTCGAGGGTCAGCTTCGGATGCATGGTCGCCAGCGAGTCCGCTGCCGTCACCATATGCTTGACGGCGATCGACTTGGTCACCTGAACGGGGTAATCGCTGCTTTTCAAATGAAGGATAAAGTCGCCGAGCCACGCGTCTAACTGCTCGGGGCTGCCGATTTTGAGCGCAAGCTGAAGCGCTTCGTCGACGGGAGCGGAAGCGGGAAGCTCCAGATCGGGGGCGACGACGTTCTCCCATTCGAGATCCTCCACGAACACGACCTCGCCGGGACCCGTGTAATATTTGTACTCCAGCGCCGTCTTGGCCGATTGATAGAGGCTTTTTCCCTCCGTATTCAGGCTCGATCCATGCGCCGAAACTCCGATCATCGCCGAGTAGCGGAGCGTCGTCCGCAGATTGTCGGCAAGGGCGCGCAGATCGTTGCGGAACTTCCGTTTGTCCGCATCCGCGACGTTAACCAGCAACACGAATCGATTGTGTCCGGGACAGATCATGAATTTGTGCGGCCACGCTGCCAGCGTCTCCTCAGAGACGTTCAACACGGCGAAGTTCATGAGCTGCTGATCCTCGTAGGAATAGTTTTTCGGATCGTCCGGATCCTCTTCCAGGTCGACGATCGCCAGATAGATGGGACCGACGCGCAACGGAATTTGCAGAAAACCCGTCTTCTCCTCGAACAGCTCCTCGTTAAAACGGGCGCCTTCCAGCAGGGAGGTCAGGAAGCGGAAGCGAACCATCGGCAGATGATCCGTGAGCTGATGCTTAAGTTTCCGTTCCTCCTCCCAGCTTTGCTTGACCGACAGGACGACATGAAGCAGCTGATCGAGGTCCGGCGGCTTCAGCAGGTAGTCGAGGGCTCCTAGCTTGATCGCCTGCTGCGCATATACGAACTCGTCGTGTCCGCTCAGAATGACCGATTTGATCGGAAGTCCGCGCGCGTTGATTTCCTCCAGCAGCTCCAGCCCGGTCAAGCCCGGCATCCGGCAGTCGAGCAGCAGCAAGTCGGGCCTGTCCCGCTCGATCAACTCCAGCGCCTCGGCGCCGTTTTCGGCGGGGGGCAGCCAGGTAAAGCCGTGCTCCTCCCAAGGGATAAGGGCGCGCAGCGCCTGAGGCACGATCGGCTCGTCGTCAACGACCATGATTTTCATAGAGCAGCCTCCATTCGTTGTCGTCGGATATGAGCGGGATGGCGAGCCTGATCTTCGTTCCGCGGCCCGGTTCGCTTTCGATGCGCAGGGCATATTCCGCACCGAACAGCATGGTCAGCCTTTCGTTGACATTGCGAATGCCATACCCCGATCCGGAGCTCTTTCCGGTGGGCGATCCGGAGTCACCGCCTCCGCGAGATCCCCCGAATTCGCCGAGCCCGCCGCCGTCCCCGGACAGCAGCGAATTCGCCAGCTCCGCCTCCATGCCGCAGCCGTCGTCCTCGACGATGAATTCCACCCGTTCCCCGTCCAGCTTCCGCCCTGTAATCGTCAATGTGCCCGGCCGCTCGCGCTTCGCGTTAAACGCGTGCAAAATCGCGTTTTCCGCCAACGGCTGCAGCAGCAGCTTCATCGTGTAGAACGGGAGAATATCCGGATCGATCTCGTAGCGGGGCACGAAACGGTTCGGGAAGCGGGCATGCTGAATGTGAATGTAGGCTTTCACCTGGCCGATCTCCTGCCGAATCGTATAGTAATCCTTCCCCTTGTTCAGGGAAAGCCGGAACAGCTCGGTCAGCGATTGCGTAACCTTGGCCGTTTTCTCATCCCCGTTCATCTTGGAATTGAGGAAAATATAATCGAGCGTGTTGTACAGAAAATGCGGCTCGATCTGGGTTTGCAAGGTTTTCAACTCGATCATCTTCTGGTTCGTCTGACTGACGTATACTTTCTGAATCAGGCTGTTCGTCTCCGTGACCATCTCGTTGTACTTATGGGTAAGCAGGCCGATCTCGTCGCGCGAGACGACCTCGACCTTCTGGTTGAAATCTCCGCGTTTGAAATTGTTCATCGAGCGCAGCAGCAGCTTGATCGGCTTCGTAATCGTTCGCGACAGGAACACCGAACTGATCGCCGCGAGGGCGAGCAGCGACAGCGATAGCGCCAACGTCGCGTTCAGCACGATGCGGTGCTCGCTGCGGATCACCTCCATCGGCGTAAGGCTGACGATGTTCCAGTTGTACGGCTCGACGACGGCGCTGGCGACGGCGTAGCTTTTACCGCCTATCTCGTAATTATCCGAATGCGTCTCCAGGAACAGTTTCTGCTTCAGCCCGATGTCGTTCGTCAGCGTTTTTCTCAGCTCGTTGTCGCGGGTTTTGCTTGATACGAGATTGTAGTTGTCGTCGAAAATAAAAATGTTGGACGAGCGCACGATCTCGATGTCCTGAATGATGTTGCCGATCGAGTCGCGGTTGACGCCCATGAACAGCAGGCCGAGCTTGTTGTCCCGGTCGTACAGATCCACGATGCGGCGTCCGACCATAATCTCGTTGTAGCTGTGCCCGTACGTAAAGAGCGGAGTGCTGGAATACGTCCAGAAAGCTTCGCCGTCCCGCGCGGCGACCGCCGTATACAGCGGCATCTCGATAAAATCGGAATACGGAATGACCTGGCGGAAAAATTCGCTGAAATCCCGGTACAGAAATCCGTTCTTGCCGTAAATCACGAGGAAGCTGACGTATTTCTTGGCCGACTTGATGTTGTCCAGATAAGCGAGCGCCGCGGCCTGCTCCACGCTGACCGGACCGTTGCCGTCCTGGCTCAGCAAGCTTTGCAGGCTGACGTTGTTCATAATATAAGAGGTCATCTCTCCGGCGTCGTCCAGCATCAGCTTGATGTTGTTGCCTATGAGACGCACCGTCTGCGCCTGATTCTGCTTCGTCTCTTTCTCCAGCGAGGAGGTAGCCGTGCGGAACGAGAAGAAGCCGAGCGTCAGCAGCGGGATAAGAACAAGCAGGACGAAGGAGACGAACAGCTTGGTCTGCAGTTGTCTGAATACGAGCATGGCGGGTCCTCCGTCGGCAGTAAGACGTGATCTCTTGCTTTACTACATTTACTACATTAGCAAACGCTTTCTTGGCATTCAATAAGGGAATCGCTCCCGGAGACGAGGTTCTTGACGAAGTCCACCAAATCTTGAAATTGCCGCATTGTTGGCTTGGGAGACGGCGAGTAAGATGAGAGTGTGCACAAGCTAAGCAAGTCGAAACGGGAGGATGATGGGAAGCATGCTCAGAGGAAAAAAGGGGTTCGGGCTTGGAGCGGCGGCGCTGGCGCTAATGCTGCTGATCGGCGGGTGCGGAGCGTCCAGCGGGAACGAAGCGGCGGAGAGCGGAAGCAGCCAGCCGGCATCGGCAGGCGGAGAAGCGATCGACTGGAACACGGTCAAGGCGGACATTCGCTTCGTCTACCCGGGAACGTCCGAGGCGGAGAAGGAGCTGGCCGAGCAGTTCAAGGCCAGAATGAAAGAGAAATATCCGAACGTCAATATCGAATATATGTATCTGTCGTGGGCGGATATGGAGAAGAAGCTGGCCGTCATGCTCAATTCGGGCGACGTACCCGATCTGACGCAGACGCAGGACGTGACGAATCTCGTGAGGCTGAACGGGCTGGAGGACTTGACGCCGTACTTCGAGCGGGAGGGCGAGCAGCTGAAGAAGGAGGATTTCCTCCCCGGCACGATGGAGTACGCCCAGGAGGACGGCAAGCTGTATGCAGTGCCGAACCTTGCCAATTCCTTCACGCTGATGGTCAACGAGCGGATGCTGAACGAAGCGGGGATGAAGCTGGAGGACCTGCAGACTTGGGAGAACGTCGAGCAAGCGGCCAAGGCGATGACGAAGGACGGCAAGTACGGCTTCGGCTATCCGCTCGGCACGGCGCGTTTCGCCTTCCGCGTGCCTTTTACGGCGGCGTACAGCAACGATTTGCTGCTGAGCGATACTTCGGATGCGAGCAAAAACAAATATTTGGAGACGCTGCGCCATTTTCAAAACCTTGAGCCGTATCAGCCGAAGGCGCACCTTACCTGGGGCTATCCGGAGATGTTCCGGGCGTTCAGCAACGGCGAAGTCGGCATGATCGCGGCTGGGACGTTCTTCACGGCCAACGTGTACAGCATCAATCCGGATATCGTTAACGTGTCGCGGACAATTGCTTACCCGCACGGTCCGTCTTCCTCCTCGGCCAAGGCGCCGGTGTCCAACGTCGGGATCGCGATGTTCAAGAACGGCAAAAACAAGGAGATCGCCTGGAGGCTGATGCAGGAATGGTCGTCCCAGGAATTCAACAGTACGGCCGCATCCGTCGTTAACGTAACGGCGATCAAGAGCACAAGCCTGGACGAGATCATGAAGAAGGCCGAGAAGGTGTATCCGAAGGCGATCGAAGGCCACAAGACGCTGCTGAACGATTTCAGCCGTCTGCTGGACGAATCGGGCGTCCCGATGGACAAGATTCCGGGACAGAGCGAGATGGAGGTCGTCGTGCAGGAACAGATGGTGAAGCTGTTGACCGGCAAGGCGACCGTCGAGGATACGTACGCCGCCATCAAGGACGGCATAGACAAAATCAAGGCCAAGCTGGAATAGGGCCGGACTCCGGGGGAGCTGCGTGCCGAGGCACTGCGGCTCCTCTTGGCTTCAAGGGGTACGGAGCAGAGAAAGGGAGCGGGAGATATGTCCGACATACTGCGGATGGAACAACGGGCTCCGTCGCTCGGCAAGCGGCGGAGACGCGCTTCGGCGTTTTTTCGGGAATTCGGCTTCGGGTATTTTTTGCTGGCGCCCGTCGTCCTTTATATTGTGATCTTTCAATTTTATCCGTTGGTGGAGACGGTCCGGCTGAGCTTGTACGACTACTCGCTCATTTCCGGGCGCGGCATGTCGTTTAACGGCTTCGACAACTACAAGGAGCTGCTAATGAACGACAACGCCTTCTGGCGTATATTCAAGAACAGCCTAGTGTGGGTGCTCGGTTCCACCGTGCTGCAATTCGCCATCGCCATTCCGGCGGCGCTGATCCTGTTCGGGAAAATCCGGATGAGAGGGCTGTGGCGGGGATTGATGATGGTTCCGTGGGTGTCGCCCGTCGTCATTATCGGCATCGTCTGGAAGTGGATTTACGACGGTCATTACGGGCTGTTTAACCACTATTTGAAGCTGGCCGGCTTCATCTCGGAAAATATCGTCTGGCTCGGGGACGAGGTGTTGGTCTGGCCCGCGCTGCTGCTGACGTCGGCGTGGAAGGGGTTCCCCTACATTACGCTGATGATGCTGTCCGGCTTGACGGGCATCTCCAAGGAAATGATCGAGGCGGCCCATATGGACGGCGCCTCCGCCTGGCAGCGATTTACGCGAATTACGCTGCCGATGCTCAAGCCGATCATGTACGTGACCGGACTGGTCAGCATCGTGTCCTCCTGGACGAAATTCGAGATGATCTGGGCGCTGACGAACGGCGGGCCGGGATATGCGACCAGCATATTGCCGACCTATCTGTATACGAATTCGTTCGTGTATTTCGATCTGGGCAAAGGCTCCGCGATCGCCGCACTGTCCATGGCGATGGTGCTCGTTCTCGTTGGCCTGTACGCCCGGCTGTTCGGCCGGAATCTGGAATAGAGGTGACGCATTATGAAAGAATCGTTGGTCCAAAGAACGGCCAATTACGTCTGGCTCGCGCTGCTGATGGCTTTTACGCTGCTGCCGTTCGCTTGGCTGATCGATACGACGCTGAAGCCGGACAACGAAATATTCCTGTCCGTACCGACCTGGATCGTGGACAACTTGACTTGGGAGCATTACCGTTGGGCGCTGGGCGACGCGGGGCTGAGATTGCCCCGGCTGCTGCTCAACTCCATCGTCGCGTGCGGCGCTACCGCGCTGATCACCGGCGCGATCTCCTGCATTAGCGGCTACGGGCTGGCCCGTTATAAGGTGCCGGGCGTCGGACTCGTCGTCGTCCTGATCGTGCTGGCGCAGATGATTCAAGGCCCGCTGATTATGATTCCGTGGTACAAAATGGCGGCGGCCTTTTCGCTGCTCAATACGAAGGCGATTCTGGTCATGATCTACGGCACATTGACGATTCCGGTCGGGGTATGGATCATGAGCGGGTTTTTCCGCACGATTCCGACCGAGCTTGAGGAGGCTGCGGCTATCGACGGAGCGGGCAAATGGCGCACGCTGTTCACCGTCATTATTCCGCTCGCCTTGCCGGGACTCGTATCCATCGCGCTGTACGCTTTTATTCTCGGATGGAACGATTACCAGTATTCGCTCATTCTGACGAACTCGATCGAAGCGAAGACGGTTCAGGTCGGCATCGCCGAGCTGATGGAAAGCATGGGCTCCACGAACTGGGGCGGCCTGCTCGCCAGCGGCGTCATCGTCATATTGCCGATTATCGTCCTGTTCGCGTTTATTCAGAAATATTTGATCGAAGGCATGACCGCGGGAAGCGTGAAAGGTTGATTTTTCCGACGGACGCACATAAAAGGAGCTGTTGAAGATGACCCAATCGAACGATTTCAAAGGCATTTACACTGCGCTCGTTACGCCGATGCACGAGGACGGCAGCATCGACCACGAATCGCTGGTTCGTCTTGTCCAGCATTTGCAGGAGCAGGAGGTAACGGGATTTTACGTAGGGGGCAGCACCGGAGAGGGCTTTATCCTGAGCGGGGAGGAGCGGAAGTCGCTGCTGGAGACGGTTGTGCGGGCGGCCGAAGGGAAGTCGAAGATCATCGCCCATATCGGGGCGATCGGCACGGAAGCCTCCATCGAGCTGGCGCGGCATGCGCACGGGCAAGGCGTCGACGCGATGTCGGCGGTAGTGCCGTTCTACTATAAAACGACGGCGGACCAGATCAAGGAGCATTACTATGCCATTATGGCGGCCGTGCCGCTGCCGATGATCGTGTACCATTACCCGGGCGCGACCGGCGTCCAGCTGTCGATGGACTTCTACGAAGAGCTGGCGCGGCATCCCCAATGCATCGGCGTCAAGTTCACCTCGCTTAACCTGTTCGAGATGCAGCAGATTCGCGCTCGCTGCGGCGAAGACTTTCTCGTCTTCAACGGCCATGACGAGGTGTATGCGGCCGGCGCGCTTACCGGGGCCGACGGCGCAATCGGCAGCACTTACAATATGATGGCGCCGCTGTTCGTCCGGATGTATCGGGAGGCTGCGCGGGGAGGTTGGCAGCAGCTCCCCGCGTTGCAGGCCGAGGCCAACGAGGTCATCGCCCACATGGTTCGGTTCGACGTCATTCCGTACGAGAAATACATTTGTTACGCACAAGGCATCATCCGCACTCCGAAGACCAGGCAGCCTCTTAAGCAGTTGACGGAGGAGGAGACGGCGGCGATCCGCGTTTTTTACGAAGGCAACGGAACGCTGCGACAAGCGGCGGGTACAAGAGCGTAAACGCCAGAGGAACAGGAAACGGAATGGTTTGAATCGCATGTGCTGCCTATTTCGATCGAGGAGCTGACGAATACCATGAAAAATAACGCGACTGCTATAAGCTTCGTTTGTCCGTTTGCCGTTTTCGCGCTGCTTGTTCTGGCGTTATCCGCACCTATCGCCGCGGCCTCGCCCGCTGCCGACTATCTCATCGAGCCCAAACGAATATACGAGAACGACGGCTCCAACGACTTTTGGTGGACGCACACTCGCTGCGCCGCCATTCCCGGGCAGGGAGAGGCGGGCGGGCCGGCGATTCTATGCACCGCCTCCCAGGATTTGAACGACAATCATACCGACGTGTTTTACGACATCGGCTATACGATTAGCACGGACCTTGGCGAGAGCTGGACTCCTTATTCCGTTATTCCGCAATATCAATGGAAGACGCTGCCGAACGGCTACGGCGGCATGCTGATCGATCCCGTACCCGTCTACCATGCCGCCACCGGCAAGGTGCTCCTGCTCGGAATGGCTCAAACCTACGACGCCTCCTATGGCAAAAGGCAAACCTATCCCGCCTATGCCGTGTACGATCCGTCCTCCGGAACGTGGAGCTCCGATTGGCAGTTATTCTCTTGGCCGCCCGTATACGGTCATGCGGGAAGCTCTTACCCTTACGTCGACCAGCAGACGGGCAGCGTGCTATGGCCGATTCATTCGACGGCCGGTTCCGGCGCCTTGCAGGTCGTGACCGCGTCGTTCGACGGAACCGCGTTGGTCTACCAGAGCATGAGCGGCACAGTGGCGAACACCGGGTTGAACGGCAACCGATCGGGCATCGAAGCGTCGTTGACCCGGTTCGGCGGCGAATATTTTCTGACCAGCCGGGACGATTCCTATAATCGGTTGGCCAAAAGCGCGGACGGCCTGCTCTGGCAGCCTGCCGTCGATTTGCTGTGGGAGGACGGCACTCCCGTGTCCGGCAGCATGAACACGCAGATGCATTGGATCGCGCGTCCGGACGGCCTCTATCTCGTATACACCCGTCAGGATTCGATCAATGAAGATATGTTCCGTTACCGCGCGCCTCTATGGATGGCGGAGGTGAATCCGGCAACGCTGCGGTTGATGAAAGAAACCGAGCGCATCGTCATGCCCAATACGACGGACCGGGCACAGCTCGGCAACTTCGGAACGTTGGACGTGACGCCGGAGCTGAGCATCGTGACGAGCAATGAATGGAAGTCGCTGCAGCCTAATAGCACGATCGTGTCCCGTATCTGGTGGAACCGGTCTTTGCTGGGAAGCTGGGCGCTCAACGAAACGGCCGGCACCGTCGCCGCAGACGATTCGGCAGCGGGACGAAGCGGCGCGATTCTGGGCGCCGTTCCAGGCGCGGAGGGCCGTTTCGGCGCCGCTCTGAGCTTCGCGGCGGAGAGAGATCGCGTCGATCTGGGCAGTCCGGCCGACGGAGCTTTCGATTTTGGGACGTCGCAGGACTTTACCGTGTCGGCCTGGGTACGGACGAGCCATACCGGCTCAATTCAATACATCGTGAACAAGGGCGATACGAACGCCGCGTTCTGGCTTCGTTTCGAAGCCGACGGCAAGCTGCGCTTCCTACTCGATTACGGCAGTACGTACGATGCCGTGCAATCCGCCGTCTCCTATGCGGACGGCAAGTGGCACCATGTCGTCGGCTCGGCCGACCGGGATGACGGGCTGAAGCTGTATGTGGACGGAGCGCTTGCCGCGCAGACGTCGACGATGGTCGGCGGGAGCGTGACTACCGCTTTGCCGCTGACGATCGGCGCCGATTCGGCTTTAACGATGAAGGGGCTGATCGACGAGGTCAAGCTATACAACTACGCCCTTGGCCAAGAAGAAGTACGGGGCTTGGGCGGCATGGCCGGAAGCTGGAGCTTCGACGAGTCGGGTGCGGGGATCGTGACGGCTAATGACGCCAACAGCTACGAATACGGCATGCTGCTTAACGGTGCGTCGCGCAGCTCCGTGGGCAGATCCGGAGGAGCCGTTCGATTCGGCGGGAGCGGGCAGTTCGTCAAGCTGGGCGATCCGGATTCCGGCGCCTACGACTTCGGCACGGACGGCGATTTCACCTTAACCGCCTGGTTCAAGACCGACGTGTCCGGCACGTTCAAATATATCGCGAACAAAGGCGATACGAATGCCAGCTACGCCCTGCGAATCGAAAGCGACGATACGATCCGCTTCTGGCTCGATTACGGCAGCACCGCGGATCAGGTACAATCCTCTGCGGGATATGCGGACGGCCAGTGGCACCATGTCGCCGCCGTCGCGGATCGAGACGCCGGGTTGAGACTGTACGTAGACGGGGTGCTGGTCGGGGAGAACGCCTCGCTGCTCGGCGGCGATATTTCCAACAAGCTGTCGCTAACGATCGGCCATAACTCCGCGCGGACGATGGACGGACTGGTCGACGAAGTCAAGCTGTATCGCTATGCGCTGACCGCCGCGGAGATTGCTGCGGAAGCCTCGCAAAGCTAGCCTTTTCCGACAAACAGAATATTCAAAGGTTTTTAGAAAACTGCGTAGAATTAAATTCTATGCAGTTTTTTCTTTCTGGAGAGTTCAGTTCGCGATGGGAGCGGCGAGAAATCGAAGCATACTGAGTCGGCCTGGAGCGGCTAATGGCATGGAAGCTGGAGCTGCAAGCTGACTTAGTCGGTCTAGAGCAAGCTCCAACTCCTTCAATGAAGGCGACTGGCTCCCGGGTATCATTTGGCGGCTTTCCGAGCTACAATAGACGTAGATGTTGTTCAGTAAGTCGGAGTTTGATCACTCGAACTTGTTGAACATTCACACTTAAGAGAAGCCCGAGATTACTTTTAATTAAGAGGGGACAACGTGCATGGCGCAAATGGAATTGCTGGAACGGATGCGGAACCTCGTGGACGAGTTAAATGCGCATGGCCATCGTTATTATACGGAGGATAATCCGACGGTCAGCGACAAGGAATACGATGCTCTCTACGACGAATTGACCGCTCTTGAAGCGTCGATGGGCACGGTGTTGCCGGACTCCCCGACGCGTAGAGTCGGCGGAGACATTCTGAAAGGCTTTGAGCCTCACCGCCATTTGTCCCGGCTGTGGAGCCTGGACAAAGCGCAGGATATCGAGGATCTGACCGCATGGCTGGCGCGCGTCAATAAGCTGATTGCCGACTACAACGCCAAAAATCCGGAACAGCCGCTCCCTGATCCGGAGTACGTCGTCGAGCTGAAGTTCGACGGACTGTCGCTTAATCTGACTTATGACGGCGGGGAGTTGACGCAGGCCGCGACGAGAGGGAACGGAGAAGTCGGAGAAGGCATCTTGGCCCAGGTTCGTACGATTAGGACCGTTCCTCTGACGGTCGGGTACAATGGCGGAACGGTCGAGGTTCAAGGCGAGGGCTTTATGCGGCTCTCCGTGCTGGAAAAGTATAACGAAACGGCGGCGGAGCCGCTTAAGAACGCACGTAACGGCGCCGCCGGGGCGCTCCGCAACCTCGACCCGAGGGTGACGGCTTCGCGCAAGCTGGACGCGTTCTTCTACAACGTCGGTTTTTCGGACGGAATTTCGTTCGCCAACCACCGCGAGATGATGGCGTTCCTGCGGGAAAATAAGTTTCCGGTGAATCCGTACATCGCCTATTTTTCGAATGTGGACGACCTTGTTAAGGAGCTTGAGTCGATCGTCGCACGTCGCGGAGAGCTGGATTATTTGATCGACGGAGCGGTCGTCAAGCTGACCGATATGAGAACGCGCGAGGCGCTTGGTTATACGGACAAATTTCCTCGTTGGGCCGTCGCCTTCAAATTCGAGGCCGAGGAAACGACAACCGTGCTCGAGTCCGTCTCTTGGGAGCTGGGCCGTACAGGCAAAGTGACTCCGCTTGCTCGCGTGGAGGCTGTCGAGTTGGCCGGAGTGACCGTGCAAAATTGTACGCTCAACAACATCGGCGACATCGAACGGAAAAACTTGTTGAATGCGCTCGGAACGAGGGTCTTTATTCGCCGTTCCAATGACGTTATTCCGGAAATACTCGGCAAGGCGGATGACGAGGAAGGAGCGGCGATCGCCGTTCCCGAGGTATGTCCCGGCTGCGGCTTCCCGCTTGAGATGCGCGGAGCTCATCTGTTCTGCAACAATCGTCTCGGCTGCAAGCCGCAAATTATCGGACGAATCACCCATTTTGCTTCGCGCGATTGCATGGATATCGAGACGTTCAGCGGTAAGACGGCGGAGCAGTTGTATGATGAGCTCGGCGTTCGGGAGCCTGCTGATCTATACAGCCTGACCCTGGAGCAGTTGGTCGGATTGCAGCGGTTCGGAGCAAAGAAGGCGTCCAACTTGCTCGATGCGCTGGAGAAGTCGAAGTCCCGCGGGCTCGCTTCGTTCCTGAACGCGCTCGGTATTCCGAATACGGGCAAGGCGACGACGAAAATGCTGGCCGATCATTTCGGAGACCTGGACCGCCTGATGGTCGCGGAAGTGGAAGAATTGATCGGCTTGCCGGACGTCGGCGGCATCGTCGCTGAGAGCATCTATTACTACTTCCGCGACCCGCTTAATGAAGCGAGCATCGCCCGGATGCGCGAGCTTGGCGTGAGGGCGGAAGCTGCCGCCCCGGCCGCTGCGAGCGCGGACGCGAACCATCCTCTCTTCGGCAAAACGGTTGTGCTAACCGGTACGTTAACGCTGATGACGCGGGACGAAGCCGCCAAAAAGCTGGAAGCGCTCGGTGCAAAGGTGTCAGGCAGCGTATCCAAGAAAACCGACCTCGTCATTGCGGGCGAGAGCGCAGGCAGCAAGCTGACCAAGGCGCGCGACCTCGGCGTTCCCGTGCTGGAGGATGAGGAAGAGTTGGTTCGCCTTCTCGGCGGCACGGAATAGAACAAATCGATAAAGCCTCTGCGCTCACTTTACAAGTGGGGCAGGGGCTTTTTTCTTCTTTTAAACAGATTCGGCAGTCGTGACGTGACGTAACGTGGTGGGGCGGAGCGGTGAGGCGAGGCGAGGTTGTGGAGATAAAGGCAAATTGACCGTTTTCAACGGTTGAAGGCAAAAGGCGGGGAGTCCCCAATGTTGTCAGTTTAAGCCTAAACCTACTCACTCCACGGTCCAGCCGATTAGATTATGCTCTAGCCAACCGGAGCCGCGGAATGGAGGCCAAAAAAGTGCCCTTATGCTACCCAAGCCGCGGAGTGGTGATAGGTGAATAAGTGTCTGAGAGTGACTAAATCGGTCCGTCTGAGCCGATGACAGGTGAATAAGTGTCTGGGAGGGACTAAATCGATCCGTCTGAGTCAGGTGGAGGCCAAAAAAGTGCCCTGGTGTCAACCAAGCCGTGGAGCGGAGGCCAAATCAGTGCCTTATTGCCCAACGGCCGGAGTAACGCATAGACCGTTTAATCTGGTCGACCTCAAGGAACGGCAACCTGTGCCGTTTTTGTCTTGACGATGCCGTCGCAATATATATTCGTATAATTATATTTTCATGCACCAAAGTATGTGGGGGATTTGCCGTTAATTCCGGCGAAAACGCCCCGCGCGTATCTGTTTGATCCAGAAATAGATCGTGCAACCGATGCAGAACCCGACCAGCGCCGCCCCGGCTGCCAACAGCAGCATGGCTACGAAGGCGTATCCGGCAATGTCCCAGCCCAGGCCGAAAAAGACTAGCGCAAGCGTAAGAAACAGGACGGCCAGCAGATTGTTGAAGCGCTGCAGCTCAAGCGCCTGCATTTCTTCTCCTTTATTTTTAAGCGCGAGCTTGGCGATCTGTACAAATAGATTCAGCTTTCCCTCGGTAAGCAGTCCGGCCAATTGGATGGCCCACAGGGCTGCTAAAATCCAAATCTGATGCAGCAGGAAAAATAAAATAACCGATAGCACGATTCCCGCTTGGTTTGCCTTTACATATCTCATAGGAACTTCGCGCATTCAAATCACCTCAATGTCGATAAGTTTACTTGAGATTATCCTAATCGATTGAGGCGGCGTTCGCAATAGGTTAGATCATCCGTTTTCGTGAACGATAAGCGCTTGGAGACAAGCCGGACATACGGCGGAACCATTTGCAAAAATAATGAATGCTCCCGAATTGCAGCGTATCCGCGATCTCCGTCACCGACAGCCCGGTCGTTTCGAGGTACCTTTGTGCGACTTGAAGCCTCATCCTCTGATGATCGGAATGAGGGGAGGTTCCGGCGATTTCCTTATAAACTTTTGAGGCGTAGTCGTGGCTATACCCCGTGATCTCCTCCAGCCACTCCATCCGGTAATCCTCTTCCGCACGCTTTTCGAGCGCAGTGCGAATCCGTTCGACGATGTCGTTGCGCCTGGTCGGGGCGGAATCGGCATTGGCCGTTCTACGTAGACGAACGTAAAGTCGAATCATCGCGGCGCGAAGAGCCAGCGGCGCATATTCGTCCCGACGATCAAATTCCTTAACCAGCTCTTCGAAAAAAGGAAGCGCCCATGACCCGACTAGCGAGCAGGGGGGGATCAGGGCGTTCGGAACGTCGTCCGAGGCAGAGGAGCCGTGAACGATTTCCGGAGAATGCTCGATGTTGCGTACGGAGGGATGATGCGGCCGGTCGACGTATTCGGATTCATCGGGTGCGAAGTGCAAGCCGAACAGGACGAAGGGATCGTCTGTATCGGCGGAGATTCGGTGCGGAACCTCCGGGCCGTAGCCGAGCAGGCAACCCGATTCCACGGGGTGCACTTGACCGTTGATCGTGATCTCGCCCTTCCCTTTTTCAACGTACAGCCACTGATAATCATCGATTACTCTCGGACCGAACGTCTCTCCCGGCCGGCAGGCAAGTCGATTTGCATAATGAACGATAGGGTTGAATTTGCGCTCGTTGTCGGACATGGGCGATACCTCCTGACGATAAACGAAAAAGCCGATAAATGACAAATACGACCCGGCTGCCGCTAAATCCTTCTATCTTCTCTCTATGATAATATGGCATCAAAATCAATATTCCAAGGAGAGATGAATCGTGAAAGAACAGCCGGTCAAGGACAATAATCTAAGTCCGATCGCAGGGACGTTTCTAGACTCTTCACCGTTGCTTGCCGATTCCGAGGCGCTTCGAGGCCGAGCGGAGAAGGACGGCATGCTTTTCTTCAAAGGGCTTATTCCGCGGGAGACCGTACTGAAGCTGAGGCTTGAAGTCATGGAGATTCTGGAAAGTCGCGGCTTGATGGATTCCCGCTATTCGCTGATCGACGGGATGGCCGATGTGGAAGCGGTTAATCGCCATTCCGACGAAGAGCTTCGCTGGAATGGCGTAGGGGTGACGAGGGATATCTATCGGGCGATTCAGGGGTTGGAGTCTTTTCATGCAATGGCCCATCACGAAAAGCTGCTCTCCATGTATCGCACGTTATTCGGCTACGAGCCGTTCCCCCATCCCAGAAATATCGCCCGGGTGATGCTGCCCCATCGAGATGCCACAATCACGCCGTCTCATCAGGATTTTCTTCATATACAAGGAGAAACCGAAACTTGGACGGCCTGGATTCCTCTTGGAGACGTTTCCCGTCAGTTAGGCGGTCTCGCTGTGCTGAAAGGCAGTCATAAAGCCGGATTGCTGGGCGTTACGGAAGCGCCGGGAGCCGGCGGGCTGGAAACGATTCTGTGCGGCCTTGATTACGAATGGCAGACGATCGATTTCGAAGCCGGAGACGTGTTGACCTTTAATAGCTTGACCGTTCACAAGTCGATGCCGAACCAGGAGCCGGGGCAAATCCGAATGTCCTGCGATTTCAGGTACCAGGCTTTGAAGCCGGACACGGTCATCGAGCCCGGCTCGCTGCTGCCGCACGGTCCGTATACGTGGGAGGAACTGTACGAGGGCTGGCAGCGTCAAGATTTGCAGAGATACTGGGAAAGCATCGGATTCCATTATTCGAAGTACGATGAATCGATCCGCTGGCAGAAGGAAAAGATTTGCTGATGGTTGTGCGCGAAGAGGCTGTCCCATAAGCAGAGTTGTACAAGATGATCGATCAGAAAAAGTGCATGTATCTCCTGGAGACTGCCTCATAGAGATGCATGCACGGCAACATTCTCTATCGATCATCTTTTCGTACGACTCTTTTTAATTATGGGACAGCCTCTTTCGTTTATTTTATTGCCGGAGGGGCCACGGATTTGCGTACGACCAGCTCGGGCTTCACCATAATTTTGTTGCGGGGCGCATCCGGGTGATCCATACGCCACAGCATGAGGTTCACGGCTTGGATGGCGACCTGCTCCCGCTGATAATCGAGCGAACTGATCGGCGGGGATTGCCATTGGCAAGACTCCAGGTTATCGAAGCCGATAATCGACACGTCGTCCGGCGTGCGGATACCTTGCGCGGTCAAAGCGTGATTGACGACGAAGGCTATCGGATCGTTCGCGCAGAAGAAGGCGGACGGCAAGTTCCCGTAATCCAGCTTGGACGGAATTATATCGAAGTGGATGTCTCCGAACGAATCGGCGAAATGAACGTCGTACATATATTCGGAGCGGCGCTCCAACCCCCAGAAATCGAGCGCGTCGCAGAAGCCGCGGTAGCGGGCGAGAAATCCCGGAGACAGCTTATTGTCGCCGATGTACCCGATGCGAATGTGGCCGTTTTGCACGAAGTGCCGTACCGCCAGGAATGCCCCCTCATAGTGATCGACCATCACCGAATCGATCTCCGCATAAGGAAATTCATGATCCAGAAGGATGATCGGCTTGTTCAAGCCGACCATCCTTTCTACGCTTTTCGCGGAAATTCTCCCGAACAAAAACAAGGCGACGACATCCTTGTCGCGGAAGACGGCCTCGTCCGTCATTTCTCCGGATACCGACAAAGCCTGCAGGGACGATTGAAAGCCGAGCTCCTTCAACGTCTTATCGATGAAGAAATAGGAAGCCATCGTATGAGCCTCGGTCATAAAGCGGGGATCGACGACGAACAGCACCCGTCCGCTTTGGGAGGTATGCGACGTTGAAAGCGCAGGCGCGCTCTCTGCGAAGTCTTTGTAGCCTAGCTTTATGGCCGTATCCATGACGGCTTTTCTTGTTTCCGGACTAATGCCATCGAGACCGCGCAGCGCCTTGGAGACGGCTGCCGTCGACAAGCCCAACTGTTTGGATATATCGAGCAAAGTGACTTTTTTCGCCATGGAAACCCCCGGGTATACATTTATAGTCTCATTTTAACAATAATAGCCATGAAGCGGAAGTATGAATTAACTACATCTTAACATTGGGAATTGCTTTAATCCAGCATTTATCTCGGAAAATTAACTAAAAATTAATCTTTGACTAATTAATAAAAAGAAAATAATATCAAATTGTGGTTAATAAATTTCGGGAGGGTCTCTACATGAAAAAGGGATTGAGCAATTCCGCAAGCTCCGCTCTGCTGATTCTGCTGCTCGTCGCACTTACTCTGACGGCTTGCTCCGGCAATAGCGGCGGCTCCGCAACCGATAGCGGTTCGCCTTCGTCCTCTGCGCCGTCTTCGGCTTCCGCTTCAAAGCAGCCGGACGACAACAAGCCGGTGAAGTTAAGAATTACAACCCAGATGTTTACGCCAACAGAAGACAAAACGCCGACGGAAGGCACGCCGGTTCCAAGAGTGGCGCTTGACAAGATTATCGAGGATTTTACGAAAGAGAACCCGCACATTAGCGTGGAGATCTTGAAAGCGCCCACAAGCTCGCAAGAGGAATACTTGACCTGGATGACGACGAAGATCGCCTCTGGCGACGCTCCGGACATTACTTGGGCGACGGATACGCCGCAGAACATGGTCGGCCAGGGCTGGTTGCTGCCGATCGACGATTATCTCGATCAACCCAACCTGTACGTCGATGCGAATGCGAAATGGCTGGACACCTTTACCAATGCGGAGATTATTACGAAGTTCAGCGACGGCCAGAGGTACACGGTTCCGATTATGCAAGCCGCAGGCGATTCCACGACTTTCTTCTATAATATTGATATTTTCGAAGAGCTGGGTCTCGCCGTTCCGAACACATGGGCCGAATTCGTATCCGCGCTTACCAAGATCAAGGAGGCCGGATACATCCCGATTATTCCGACTGTAGAGAACAAAGGACCTACGTTATGGCAGATGCTTCAGGTTTCCGTACCGATTCTCACGAATAAATTCATCGGCGAGTACAATTACACTGGCGCCAAGACGCCCGAGGAGATGGCTGGAGATGAATGGATCCGTTCCATTCATAAGGGGATCGTCTCCCAGGACAAACCGGAAATGCAAGAAGTGTGGAAGCAATACAAGGCGTTCGCCTCGTTATGGCCGCAGGGCTGGGCGACGCAGGATATGAAGCCGCTATGGCAGCAGGGGAAAGCCGGAATACGCGAAGGAGGAATGTGGGAGCTGAGCTCGGAGCTGAGCGATACGAAGCGTTCGTTCCGCTGGGGAATGTTCTCGAAACCGTATATCGGGTCCGACTCGACGCCGCTGGCGGCGGATTATGAGAAGCAGCAAGGCTTTCCGAAAAATATCCAAGCGATGTTCAACCTGGCGATCGTCAAGCCGACCGTCGAGAAAGCGGGAACGACCAATGCGGCAATCCAATTTCTTCATTATTTGACCAAGGCGGACGTCAACGAATATCTGGTTAACGAAATTCCGGTCGGACGTCCGACGGTAAAAGGGGCCGAAGCTCTCTCTCTATTCGACGGAATCAAGGAATCCGAATCGCCTATACTCCCGGATATTAACTTCGGCATGAACGTCTGGTTCGATTCGGAAACGTATGATGCCGTTCGCCGCAACGTAACGAACTGGGTCGATAACAAGATGGACGACAAAACCTTCTTCGCCAATATCGAGAAAGCGTTCCGGACCGGAGCCGATCAGGTGATCGCTTCCCAGAAGCTGGATACGTCGAAGTGGTAAGGAATCATGCGCGGGAGGGAGGGGCATAGCCCCCTTTCCGCGTCGCCGAGGTGAACGGGAATGAGAAGCAAAGGATGGATTTGGCTTGCGGTGCTGGTCTTCGCGGCAGTGCTGGTCGTCATCGGACTGCTGGAGAACAATCGGGAGGTCGTCATTCGTTCCAGCCTGGAGACGGAAACCCTGCCCGCGGACGGTAAAAGCGTGATGAAAGTACGGATCACAGTAACGAATCCGGACGGTACTCCGCGGGGCGGGGACGAGTTGACCCTTGTCCGCACGGAAGGCTACGGCCAATTAAAAGCGAGTCGAATCAAGACAAATGCCGACGGCGAAGCCTCGTTTGACTACTACTCGTATCGCGAAGGGCCTTTTACGCCGATTGTAGACAATCGGATCGCGATTACCGACATTTCCGTCGGCAAGATTATCGGCATTAAGAAGAAGGCTTTCGTCGACATTCCCGTCGTCAAGCCGTCGGGAACGGATGCCGAAGGCGAAGAGGACGGCGGCAAGCCTAAGCCGAACAAAAACGGACACATTCAACTGGGAGGGGGATAACGATGAGCCGTCAATGGCGCGAAAGCTTGCAAGCCTATCTCTTGCTGCTGCCGATCATCGGCGGTTTGCTCTTGTTCGCTTATTATCCTCCGATTCGCGGGTTGGGGCAGGCCTTTTTCGATTGGGACGCGGCGACCGACAAATGGTCGTTCGTCGGCTTGACCAACTTCACCAGAATGGCGCACGACGAAGTGTTGTTGAATTCGATTCCCAACATGCTGATCCTGCTGTTCGGAGGACTCGTCATCGGAGTTACGGTGCCGTTGATCGTAGCGGAGTTGATCTATTTCGTCCGCGATCCGAAGATGAAATACTTTTACCGGGTTGTCCTGCTCGTTCCGCTGGTCGTTCCCGGCGTCGTCGGGCTGCTTGTCTGGAATTTCATCTACGATCCGAACATCGGGCTTATTAATTCGCTGCTGGATTACCTGGGGCTGGAATCGTGGAAGAGAGGCTGGCTCAGCGACGGAAGCACGGTGTTGTTCTCCATGCTGTTCATGGGTTTTCCTTGGGCGGCGGGGATCGGTCCATTGATTTATCTGTCCGGGCTGATGAACATCCCGACTGAGGTGCTCGACAGCGCCAGGCTTGACGGGGCGACCTCGTGGAAAAGAGTGCGTTACATCGATATTCCGCTCGTGACGGGACAGATCAAATTTTTCATCGTTACGGGAATGATCGGGGGACTGCAGGACTTTGGCCGCCAACTGGTGCTGACGGACGGAGGGCCGGGCTATTCCTCCATGGTTCCCGGCTACCACATGTACAAGCAGGCGTTTACGTATAACAATTTCGGTTACGCCAGCGCGATCGGCTTGATGCTGTTCCTGTTCGCGCTTCTCCTGACCATCGTCAGCATGAAATATATTCAATCGGACCGGGGGTGAAGAAGATGGCCAAGAGCAAAGCGCAACTGCTGCTGCATCTCGTCATTTTATTGCTGCTGTTCATGAGCGTGTATCCCCTAGCCATTCTGCTGTTCGGATTTACGAAGGACGGATTGGAATTCCAATATAATCAGTTCGCGCCTTCGCTGCCTCTTTGGTTTTCTAACCTCGAGCCGGCGTGGGAGCGAATCGGTCGACCGGTATGGAATACAGTGTTCGTCGCCGGGCTGATTACGGTCGGGGGCGTGTTTCTCTCCTCCCTGGGCGGATTCGTATTCGCGCGAATGCGATTTTACGGCAAAGAGGTTCTGTTCTATTTCATTATCGCGCTAATGATGGTGCCCGGCATTCTCGGGCTCATTCCCTGGTATCTTCTGATCCGGGATCTCGGGCTGGTCAACTCCTTATGGGGACTCATTCTTCCCGGCATCTTCGGCGCTCCGATTTTCGGGATTTTTCTGCTGAGAGGCTTTTTCGCCTCGATCCCGGAGGAGTTGTTCGAAGCCGGCAGATTGGACGGCTGCGGGAATTTTCGCTTGTACTACCGGATCGCGGTGCCGGTTTCGTTATCGATTCTGGCGACGCTGGCCGTCATGCAGGTCATGAATGTGTGGAACGACTTGGTCGGTCCTTCGATCATCCTTACCGATCGGGAGATTTTCACGATTGCCGTGGCGCTGCGGGATTTCTCGGCGGAACTGAGCACGAAGGGGGCGGAGACGAACTATCCGCTGCTGTTCTCGGCATACGTCATTTCTTCGGTTCCGCTTATCCTTCTCTTCGCCTTCGCCAGCAAATATTACGTGGAAGGGCTAACGTCTTCGGGCATTAAGCTGTAACAACGATAGCGCCGGGCGCATACCGGCTCGACGAGGGGAGCAACAGAGATGAAGCGAGCGCCAATGCTGTTGTCGGCGGCTATGTTATGTTTGCCGATGCTATCCGGCTGCACCGGAAGCGAACGGCCCGATTCCGGCTGCGGCCAAGCGACCGGGCTTTGCGTGGACGCGAACGGCGTACTTACGAAGGACGGCAAACCCTATAAGGGAGTCGGGGTCAATTACTTCAACGCGTTCTCGCGAACGCTGGCCGATCCGACCGACACCTCATACCGGAACGGCCTGGACGTACTGGCCGAGTATCAAATTCCGTTCATCCGGTTTATGGCGGGCGGGTATTGGCCGAACGACAACAAGCTGTATCTTGAGAACAAAGAGCGATACTTCGAACTCATGGACGATTTCGTCAAAGCCGCGGAGGACCGCGGAATCGGATTGATTCCTTCATTATTCTGGTATCACTCGAACGTGCCCGATCTGGTCAAGGAGCCTCGCAATCGCTGGGGCGACCCGGAGAGCCGAACGATCGCGTTCATGCGTCGGTACGTGGCCGACGTTGTCGGCAGATACGCGGATTCCCCGGCGATCTGGGGCTGGGAATTCGGCAACGAATATAACCTGGAACAGGACCTGCCGAACGCGGCCGACAATCGTCCGGCAATCGCAGGCGAGCTGGGTACGGCGATGGAGCGAAGCGAGGAGGACGACTTAACGGGGGAGATGGTCGCTACCGCCTATCGGTTGTTCTCGGAAGAAGTCAGGAAGTACGACAAGCATAGAGTCGTCATCGGCGGCGGCAGCATTCCGCGGCCTAGCCAATGGAACCAACGGGAGCGCGGGACTTTCGACCAAGATACGGAGGAGCAATTCGCGCTTGCTCTGGAGGAGGGCAATCCCGATCCGCTGGACGTGCTTTCCGTTCACTACTATTTATATGAAAATACGCGCTTCGGCGCACCTCTCGATACGGATAAAACGCTAGGCTTGATGCAGGAAACGGCCCGTAAGCTCGGAAAGCCGCTTTTTATCGGTGAGTTCGGCGTCGGAGAAGCGGAGGAAGAAGGCGGGCTCGTCGATCATGAACTGGCTGAACGGAGATTCGGGCAATTGCTTGAAGCGATGGAGAAGGCGGACGTGCCGCTGGCCGCGCTGTGGGTGTACGATTACTGGTCGCAGAAGGATTGGAGCGTAACGGGCGACAACAATCGGGACTATCAGCTTCGGGCGCTTCAAGCGTGGAATGGGAGATTGGCCGAGCCGGCGGGAGGCGGAGCGTCATGAGCGAAGTAGATGAAGCTAAGATGCGGGGCCAGCCGGTTTGGCAGGCCATGCTGCGCAAGTATCCGGATTTGGAGGTTTGCTTGCCGGATATCGGACGCGCGCTGGAATTATTAATAGAAACTTACCGCTCAGGAGGTAAAGTGCTGCTGTGCGGCAACGGGGGAAGCGCCTCGGACAGCGAGCATATCGTCGGAGAGCTGATGAAGGGCTTTATGAAGAAAAGAAGCTTGCCGCCGGAGGAGCGCGAGAGGTTTCTGCGCAGCGATCCTCTGGAGGGAGCCCGCTTGGCGGAAGGCTTGCAGGGGGCTCTGCCGGCAATCTCGCTGGTTAGCCAGACGGCGCTCCTGACGGCGTACGGCAACGATGTCGACGCGGAGATGATCTTCGCCCAGCAGGTGTACGGCTACGGGAGGCCGGGAGACGCGCTGATCGGGTTGAGCACTTCGGGCAATTCGCCCAACGTCATCCGGGCGATGCAGGTGGCGAAGACGCTTGGGCTGCGCACTGTAGGTCTGACCGGCGAGGGCGGCGGAAGAATGCGCGAGGCGTGCGAGGTGGCGATCCGCGTTCCCTGGCAGTCGACTCCAGACGTGCAGGAGCGGCATCTTCCGATCTATCACGGCCTGTGCATCTGCCTGGAAGAGGAGTTTTTCGGATCATGAACGTCCTGGCGGGAATCGATATCGGGGGGACGAAGTGCGCGGTTTGTCTGGGAGCGACGGGAGGGGCGGAGAGTGAGGGAATTCGGCTGATCGATAGAGTCGCTTTCCCTACGAACGGAGAACCGGATGCGATACTGTCCCGCTTGGCGGAGGAGCTGGAGCGGCTGCTTGCCAAGCATGGCTTCTCCTCTCCGGATGCCGTCGGCGTAAGCTGCGGCGGACCGCTGGACAGCCGTCGGGGGCTGGCGCTTTCTCCGCCGAACTTGCCTGGCTGGGACCGGATCGACGTTCTTAAGCCGTTCCGGCAGCGATTCGGAGTGCCCGTCGCCCTGCAGAACGACGCCAACGCCTGTGCGCTGGCCGAATGGAAGTGGGGGGCCGGTCGGGGGGCTGCCAACGTCGTGTTTCTGACATTCGGTACGGGTATGGGCGCCGGCTTGATTTTGAGCGGTCGGCTGCATACAGGAACGAACGATATGGCAGGCGAGATCGGACATGTCCGGCTGGAGCCGGACGGACCGGTCGGCTACGGCAAAGCCGGCTCCTTCGAAGGCTATTGCAGCGGAGCGGGAATCGCCCAATTGGCTCGGGAGGCTGCCGCCGAACGTCTGGCCCGCGGGGAAGCGGTCGCGTTCTGCCCTCGGGAGCGGGATATCCCTTCCGTTACGGCGCTGGCCGTTGCGGAGGCCGCCCATGCGGGCGACGAGCTGGCGCGGGAAATCTATCGCTTCGTCGGCCGGCAGCTTGGGAGGGGACTGGCGATTCTGGTTGATATGCTGAACCCGGAGCGAATCGTGATCGGCAGCATTTACGCCAGGCAGCGCGAGCTTCTGGAGTCGGCGATGACGGAGGCGCTGGCCAGCGAGGGGCTATCCTTGTCGCTGTCCGCATGCCGCATCGTTCCGGCTGAATTAAATGAGCGCGTTGGGGATTACGCCGGCTTATCCGTGGCGGAGGAAGCCCGGATCGCCAATCTATAGATACTGCCGTCTCTCTTGCGCGAGCGGACGGAACGGCGGGAAACGGAGGAGAACGGAGTGCGAACAATCAGTCTTAACGGAACGTGGAAGCTATACGGCTTGCCGCAGCGGGAGAGCGGAATGATTCATCCCGATCGGCTGAAGGATGGCGGACCGACTTCGCTGGAGGCCGAAGTGCCCGGGAACGTGGAGTTGGACATGCAGCGGGCAGGGAGGCTGGAGGACCCGTACGGAGGGAGTCGGATCGGCGAACTGAAAAAATACGAGCTGTACGAATGGTGGTACGAGAAAGAGTTTGAGACGCCGGTCCCTCGCCAGGGCGACGGCCGGATCGAGTTGGTCTTTCATGGCGTCGACTGTCTCGCGACGTACTGGCTGAACGGCGAGGAGTTGGGAAGCAGCGACAATATGCTGATTTCGCATATGTTCGACGTCACCGGCAAGTTGAAGCAGGAGGGAGCGAACCGCCTTCATATCCGTCTGCAATCGCCGGTTCTGGAGGCGATGGGGCGCGAATACGATCCGTCGATGTGGGCGATGGACTACAACTGGGCGCAGCTCTGGGTGCGCAAAGCGGCTCACGGCTTCGGCTGGGACATTATGCCCCGCGCGGTGTCCGCAGGACTGTGGAGGGACGTCGAGCTTGCCGTTCACCGGGAAACGGAAATCAAGGAGCCGTATTTCTATACGCGAAGCGCCGACGATAAAGGAGCATGGATCGGAGCGCTTTATAGCGTACAAGCGGACCCTTTGCTATTAGGCGAACTTACACTGCGCATCGTCGGTACTTGCGGAACCTCCCGGTTCGAGAAGTGCTGTCCGGTTCATTTTTCCTCGGGCAATGTTGAATTTCGGGTCGACCATCCCCATCTATGGTGGCCTCGCGGTTACGGGGCCGCGAATGTGTACGAGGTTCGCATGGAGCTGCGCCACCGGGACGACGTACTGGCGGAGCGGACGGATACGTTCGGCATTCGCACGGTGGAGCTGATCAGAAGCGAGACGACTTCGGCGGAACGTCCGGGAGAGTTTCTGTTCAAAGTCAACGGGGTCCCGATCTTCTGCAAGGGCTCCAACTGGGTGCCGGCCGATATGTTCCATAGCAAGGACAAGGCCCGCATCCCGCGCATGCTCGATCTGTTCGCCGAAATGAACTGCAATATTGTCCGCGTATGGGGAGGCAGCGTCTACGAGGATCACGATTTCTTCGACCGTTGCGATCGCGAAGGATTTCTGGTGTGGCAGGATTTCTCGCTGGCGTGCGGGCTGTATCCGCAGACCGAGGAGTTTTACGCGAAAATTCGCGAGGAGGCGCGTTTCGTCGTGCGCAAGCTGAGAAACCACCCTTCGCTCGCTCTATGGTGCGGGGACAACGAGATCGACCAATTCAGCCTCAACCGGGGCATCGATCCGGCGCTTAACCGGATTTCCCGCGAGGTGCTGCCAGCGGTCGTCTCCCAATGCGACCCGTATCGGCCCTATCTGCCCAGCTCTCCGTATCTGTCGCCCGGCTTCTGGGAGAAGAAAGACCTGTCGTTGTTGCCGGAGGAACATTTGTGGGGACCCCGGGATTACTATAAGAGCAAATATTATACGGAGAGCAAAATGCACTTCGTCAGCGAAATCGGCTATCACGGCTGTCCGGACGTCGAATCGATCAAGCGGTTCATCGACGCGGACCATCTCTGGCCCTGGCAAGACAACGAGCAGTGGGCGATCCACGCCTCCGATCCGATCGGCACAAAGGGGACGTGGGGGTACCGGATCGGGCTGATGGCCAATCAGATCAAGGAGCTGTTCGGCGAGGTGCCGGACCGGCTTGAAGACTTCGCGCTGGCTTCGCAAATTTCCCAGGCCGAGGCCAAGAAGTTTTTCGTCGAGATGACGCGGCTGAAAAAATGGCGCAGGACAGGCATCATCTGGTGGAACATGATCGACGGCTGGCCGCAGTTTTCCGATGCGGTGGTCGATTACTATTTTAATAAGAAGCTGGCTTTCCAATACTTGCAAAACGTGCATCGCGATCTGTGCGTCATGATCGACGAGCCGTCCGACTGGCACGTCCGGGTCGTGTTGTCCAACGATACGTTGGAGGAGAAGCGGGGAACGTACCGGGTATGGGACGCCGATTCGGGCGAGAACCTGCTGGAAGGGCCGTTCGTCTCCGCCGTTAACGGCAATATCGAGCTGGGCCGCATTCGGATCTCGCATAGCGACCAACGGATGCTGCTCATCCGCTGGACCGTCGACGGTCAGACGTACGGCAATCATTATCTGCTCGGCTTTCCGGCGTTTTCTTTGGAGAAGTACAAGGGGTGGTTGAAGCATCTGGGCGGTTCGATGCCGAGCGGTTCAGTTATGGAGATGGGAAAGTCCCGTGAATAGAACTCGACTAGAAAAGCCCTCGGCTTTCCCGTTATCGGGAACCGAGGGCTTTTTACGATGTTCGAGGGGCGGAGATAACGAGCTGGATCGCAACAATCAGGCTCGATGGACGGATTATTCGCTCAGTGAGAGATAAGGAGATAGCATTCTTTTACGGAGCTTCCGTTAACATACAGGATTTTGCAGAGGAATGGTGAATAGTATCTCAAGTATCTCATTTCATATTCAGGGTGATTAACATTAGCGAAAATTTGCTCTTAGACGTCAATAAGCGATTAATGCTTCTGAATGCTTTCCTGAATTTGACTTCGGATGCGGTATATGTCGTCGATCTGAACGGTATTGTGTTGGAAGCAAACAAGAAATTCGAGGAGCTGCACGGTTGGAGCCGGGAGGAGATCGTCGGCAAGGAAATTCCTCTGGACCCGGCCGTCCGAGTCGAATCCAAGCAGATATTGGAACGAATTAGGCGCGGAGAACAAATCACGGTGCTCGAAGCGGTCAAGAAGACGAAACAGGGCACCTATTTTCATACAGACGTGACCATCTCGCCCGTACACGACGAGGAAGGGGTCCTAGTCGCGGTCATCGCGATCGAAAGGGATACGACGGAGAAAAAGAGAGCCGAGGACAAGCTGAGGGAGAGCGAGGAACGCTACAGGGTATTAGTAGAACGCTCGCCCGAGCCGATCGTCGTTTATCGGAATTATGAGATCGCTTTCGTGAATCAGGCCGCTTTGCGTCTTATGGGCGCCGATCGTCAGGAGCAGTTGCTCGGTCAGCATGTCTCGCGATTCCTTCCCGCTGAAGAAATGGTCAAGTTGCCGACGGCTCTTGCGGAATTGATGTCTGGCAACGCATCGTCCGACCGCGTGGAGAAACACTTGATTCGGCTCGACGGAAGCCTCATCTATGTGGAAGCGACGGCAGTCGTGATCGACTTTCAGGGGGAAACGGCCGTTCAGCTCTTAATCAGGGATATGACGGACCGCAAACGGGCCGAGCTGGAGCTTGCTGCAAAGGAAAAGGAGTTCAGCCGAGTAATCAAGCTATCCCCCGAACCGATCATTTTACATCAAGCGGGTATGATTACTTTTGTTAACGATGTAGGCGTTAAGCTATTGAAGGGACAGTCCAACCAGGATTTCGTCGGGAAGCCGATTGTGGACTTTTTCTGTTCCAGTTATCTTCCGATTATTGTAGAGAGAATGACGAAAGTCGTACAAATAGACGCAATGATGGATTTCATCGAGATGAAGCTGAAAAGGCTGGACGGGGAGTTGGTAGACATCGAGGTGGCTTCCATCTGCGTCAATCGGACTTCGGCTAATCCCGTCGTACAATTGGTCATTCGGGATTTGTCCGAGCGCAAAAGAACGGAAGAAATGATCCGCAGGTCGGACAGGCTATCGATCGCGGGGGAGCTGGCCGCGGGCGTGGCGCACGAGATTCGGAATCCGCTGACCGCTCTCAAAGGGTTCCTGCAGTTGCTACAAGTCCAAAATACCGCTTACGTTGACATCATGCTCATGGAGATCGATAGAATAAGCTATATCGTAAACGAATTTCTGGGCATGGCCAAACCTCAGGTGAATCATTTCATCGAATGCGATATTTTGACTCTCATGAATAGCGTTATTGTCTTTATGAATCCTCAGGCGTTGCTGTTCAATGTAGAAATGAAGCTAACGACGAGTTCTCCCGAATACTTTGTTCCTTGCGAGTCGAACCAAATCAAGCAAGTATATATGAACGTTCTAAAGAATGCTATCGAGTCCATGCCATCAGGCGGCAGCATTGAAATATCGATGGAGAAGATAGGCGAGAGCATGGTTCTGACCCGCATCGTCGATCAAGGAGTCGGAATTCCTGAGGACCGGTTGGAGAAAATCGGAGAACCGTTTTTTTCTTTAAAGGAACAGGGAACGGGGCTGGGGTTAATGGTATGCCGCCGGATTATTGAAGCTCATAGAGGGAGTCTGGCGATCCAGAGCGTTGTGGGCGAGGGGACGACGATAGAGATTGCACTCCCGATTTAAAATGGAATATTTTGAGGGGTTGCCAATCTATGATGAAACGTGATATATTCTAATTCCGGCCGCGAGACGGACGGATAACGAATGAATTCGCAAAGTCGAATATCCTCGAAAAATATCGAATCTGGTAAAAATTGAGGGTTGCAAGACGGCGGCGAATGAGGTAAGATAAAGACCTTGCTTCGGGAACGGAGCGGACAAGCAACACCGATTGTTCTTTGAAAACTGAACATTGAGCGTAAGAAACAAAAACGTCGGAAGACGGCTTCGGTCGTCGGAAGGCAAACCAGCAGTGAATGAGCCTCAAAGGCTCTATGCGTTGGAGACTTTCACTCTCGGGACTTCCTCTGGAAGCCCTGCCGTGAAAGCTCCTTTCATGGAGAGTTTGATCCTGGCTCAGGACGAACGCTGGCGGCGTGCCTAATACATGCAAGTCGAGCGGATCTCTGATGGAGCTTGCTCCTGATGAGG
>NZ_QRDZ01000006.1:177144-291006 GCF_003386235.1 Cohnella phaseoli | reverse complement strand
CAGGGTTAGCACCCTTAACGCCGTCATTTTTCAATTAGGCACCTTTTTTTCAAGCGAGCTGTTCTAAAAGTGAGCTAGAACTTACTTTTGAGACATCCTCTTGTTCGTTGCCAGCGTCAAGCAAAAAAAGACTTTCCTTCAGTCACCGTGAGGTGACTGAAGGAAAGTCTTTTTTTATTAATTAGGATTATAGATTACACCAGCTTGCCCACCGTAGTCTCATCAAATGGTCCAGAGACGTTTTCCGATAACTCTGGTTCCGCAGCCCGCTTGCCGGCTGACGTATCGCTCGTCTTGGCGGCGGCGCGCTCCCGTCCGACGCGGCGAACCTTCTTCGACTCGTCTGCCCATCTCAGCAGCGTATCCCGCTCCATGATCAACATCCGAGGATTCAAGGATTCGCTATGCTCGCGCACCCGTTCGTTGCCGGCAGGGTGAACGACCCTAATCATAAACCGCAAATAAAGGTTTGTCGACCACGCGAATAGTCCTTTGGGCAGATCAAACATTTCGAAGCCCAAGCTCTCGCCTCCGCGGTGAATCATCGATACTCCATAAAGCGCCTTAACTTCGTCGCCTTTCGGGATGACAGCCAGCTCTCTAGCCATATCCGGCAGCACCTTTTCGATCTCGCGAATGATTCTGATCGCCACCTGCAGCGACGTCTTCGACTTCATCCCGGCTTCGACAAGCATACGGTTTTCGAAATGGATTTCCATGATCAGATCTCCCGGTTTAAGCTCCCTGCCGTTCTGCAGCTTAAGCTCATACCCGGAATACTTGCGAATGCGGTAATTGAAAAATCCGGCGCTGCCGATAGGACGAAGCCTGAATACGACGTGAAACAGCTTCTCCCATAGCATCCACAAGCCAATGACCAGTTTCTTGAGCGGGCCGACGGAGGCTTTCCGTTCCGCGCTTGCTCCCTCGGCAGCTCGACCTGCCTTTCTCTTCTTCGCAGCCCGCTCTGTCACCTCGATCATCTCGTCGATGCCGATAAAACGATAGCCCAGCTTCTCTCCATCGTTCAAAATTCTCTCCACCGCAGCAAGTGTATTCTCGGGCGCATCCCGGTCCGCGCCGAACGTGCTTCCGCAATCATGAAGCAGGAACACCTGCCCGGGCTTAAGCTTCCTCTTCATTCGGCGATACAACCTGTCTGCTCCGATCCGTTTCTTCCAGTCCCCGAACAACGACGTCCAGAGCACAATCTGAAGATGTCCGAGCCGGGCGTAATCGAACACGTTGACGATTCCCCACGGCGGACGATAGTACATCGGCTTCTTTCCGGTAATCCGCTCAATCACGTCCGACGTCTGACGGATTTGCCGCTTTACCGTGCCTGGGCGCATAAACCAGTTCATATGATGGACGTAGTTATGTATGCCCAGAATATGTCCTTCTTCGTGTATTCTCGCCACGATGTCCGGATACTTCTCCGCATTTTCCCCGACAACGAAAAAAGTTCCCTTTGCTCCGTGTTGCTTCAACAGATCAAGCAGCTTAGGCGTATATTCGGGATCAGGGCCGTCGTCGAACGTCAAGGAAATCCCGTCGGACGATTTCCCGTTCATAAACACTCTGTAGCCGAAAATCCGGCTGATCAACGCCGGCAAAAAAGCATAAAAAGTCAAAAAATAAAAACCGATCCAGAGGATGATTTCCATGCCTTCCCCACCATCTTGATTGCCATATTAGTTGTGCGCGCGGTTGTTAGCCCACCATATATTTTAACATATGCTCAGACAAAATAGGCATGCCAGTATGCATCTTTTTTGTTATCGTGTACAATAAACAATAAATGGATCGGCCAAGCTGCCCATAACGAATCGGTAAAGGAAGGCTGACAGATGCTATCACTGTACCAAAAATATTGGAGAACCGCTTTCGATCTAGGTGTAGTCGCGCTCACCGTATGGCTGACGATGTACATATTCAGCTACTTATACAATCTTGCGACGCCTGTATTTCTCTCCTTTCTCATCTTCTGGATCATCGAACCGCTTGCAAAACGACTTAACCGCATCGGGCTCCCGAAATCGATCGCCACCGGCATCAGCATGTTGTTTTTTACGCTGATCATCCTTGCCGTTTTCTTTGGGCTCGGATATATATTTACGATTCAGCTTACACAGCTCGCGGACGATTTGCCGAAATATCAGAAGCTGCTTCAAGGCCAGGTCAGCTCCATCGCGGAACGGCTGCAGAACGAAGCCGAGGCGCTGCCTCCGGATATCGCTAAAAGGCTAAGCGATGCGGCCGCCTACGTGACCGATCTGGGTGCGAATTGGGCCGGCAAATTTCTGAAATGGCTCGTCGGCTTCCTTAGCTCTTTCTCCTCGTTTATTTTGAACATTTCCATCGCTATCGTCCTTGCTTATTTCCTCAGCTTGGAGATCGAAAGCTGGAAGAAGGTTTCGGCGGACAGAGCGCCCAAAACGTTAAAAGTGGCGTTTGAGTTTCTGCGCAACAACGTGTTCAAGGGCATCGGCGCGTATCTGAAAGCGCAAGGAAAGCTGATCAGCATTACGTTCCTCGTCATTTTCGTCACATTGCTGGCGCTCGGCGTGAACAATGCGTTTTCCATCGCTTTGCTCGCGGGCATTTTCGACGTGCTCCCGCTGCTGGGCGTCAATACGCTGTTCATTCCATGGATCGCTTATCTGTTCATTGTCGGCGATACAACGCTGGCCATCTGCCTTACCGTACTGCTGCTCGTCGTTACGCTGACCCGGCAATTTCTGGAACCGAGAATTACCGGTCAGACCGTCGGCGTATCCGCCTTTACGATGCTTGCCTTCATGATGATTTCCTTATCTCTGTTTGGCGTGGCAGGCTTGATCCTGGCTCCGATTCTGATGATTTTGCTTAAAGCCCTGTACGATCAAGGCTACTTCCATAGTTGGATCCGGTTTCCGAGAGACGAATTTAATGTTCCCCCGCTTGCGCCGCAGCCTGCTTCCGATGAAGCTCCAAGCGCCGAAGCCCGTCCATAACATTGCCGAACACTGTCGCGCCGCGGTTGCGCAGGCCTGCCGGCTGATCCTCGATCAGCACGGCGACTGCGTACCGCGGTTTTTGGCCTACGGGACCGTATCCGACGAACCAATGATCGTTTCTCCCCTTTTGCTTGCCCGCAAGCTCGGCCGTGCCCGATTTGCCGGACAACGGCCACGCGGCTCCCCTCAGAGCGCTTGCAGCCGTTCCCTCCCGTACGACCGCAAGCATGCCTCTGCGCAGCGCTGCAGCCGTCTCCGGCTCGATTCCTCCGTACTTCGAGGGCGCGGTTTGCACGCCTAGCGAAGCCATCAGTCCCCCGTCCGCATAACGTACCTCCTTCACCAGCCTTGGAGCAAATGCGCGGCCGTCGTTCAGAATCGTCACGATCATATTCGCCGCCTGCAGCGGAGTAACCCTCACGTCCCGCTGACCGATGCCCGTTCCCGTCCTCGCTCCTCCATCCTTTGCAATTTGCTTGCTTAAGAACACCGATCCGGCTTCTTCTTCGTCCAGCAGCCGCAGAGGTGCGCCATCGGCAAAACGGTCGGTATGCCAGCCGATTTGTCTGGCAAAGCCCAACCTCTCCGCCGTAACTTGCAGCCAAGCCGGGTCCAGCCGCTCCGCCAGCGTCGCAAAAGCGACATTGCATGATTGCGCATAGGCTTGCTCAAGCGTCAGTCGGCCATGTCCGCCTTTTTTCCAGCACTTGAGCCCGTATTTCCCGTAATGGCCGTTGCAGATGAACGTTTCGTGCCATCCCGTCACTCCCGCTTCAAGCGCCGCTGCCAGCGTCACCGTCTTGAACACGGAGCCTGGCGGCACGGCGGTGACTGCGTGATTGCGCTCATCCGTACCGTTGGCGCCAATATGATACGGGTCCAGCTGCGGAAGAGACACCATGGCGAGAATGTCGGCATTTGCAGCATCCAGTACGACTATCGCGCCTTTGCCGATTCCGTATTCTTTCATTGCAGATTCGGCTATGCGCTGAACGTCCAAATCCAGCGTAGTCGTAACCTGCAATGGAAAATGAGGATTGTCGTCGACGTTCAAGCGCAAGCCTAATCCATCCAACGGTCTTCTCGCGGCATCCGTTACCTGCTTTACCGTTGTCTCCGCTCTTCCTTGCAGCAGGCGGTCCAACGATTGTTCAAGCCCGGATCCGCCGAGGGGCGCCGTCAGCTTCATTCTTTTCTTCGCAATTTGGTCCCCGTACAGCTGCAGCGCGTGCTCGGGATGCTGTGAGATATATCCGATCGCATGAAGAGGCGTTATCCCTGAAGGGTATCGATTCGAGTATGGCAAAACGGCAACGCCAAGCAGATGCGCCCGTTCCACCAGATGAATCTGCTTCGAAGTCAAATCGACGGCTTGTCCAGAGCCTGGAATCCGCCAGACGGCAGGCTCTCGCAGTCTGCTCCACCAAGCTGTCAGCTCAGCCGGCTCAACGCCCAAGCTGGATGCCAGCTCGCGAATGTCCCGCTCGGCCCCTCTCGGCTGTCCGTTGTTCGGAAAGGCCGCCAGACTTTGTACTGTACTGCCTGTCAGCAACCGCCCTCGGCGATCGCGAAACTGTCCCCGCCCGCTGTCAAGAAGCAGCGCGTCGGAATGCTGAAGAACGGCGTTGGCCTTCAGAGAGCCGCTTGCTCCCCTCGACTCTCCGCCCCAAATTTGCAGCCATGCCAATCTTGCTCCCAGCACGCCGAACAGCGCCGCCAGCAGCACAAGCATCCGAAAAGCTCTTACGGCGATTTCCCGTCTCATCGCATTAGCCCCTTCTCTTTTTCTCCTTTCCCTAGCATTGCCATAATCGATATAGGTTGAACCTCAATCTAATGCGAAAAAAAGCCTCCTCCCCGTAAGCGGGAGAAGGCTTCTTCAGTGTGACTTAGGATACGGTAAACCGGCTTAGCGATTCGCGCAGCTTGCCCGATACCGCCTCCAGATTGCTCGACAGTTGCACCAAACCGTCGCTGATGCTTAATTGCTCGTTGCTCAAGGAAGCAACTTCCTCGGAAGTAGCCGAGGCTTCTTCGGCAACCGCGCTGACATTGCTCATCGCAAGCGCAAGCGTACTCTGCGCGCCTTCGAGCTGACGTACGGAATCGGTACCTGAAGAAAGTCTGTTGATAAAACCGCTCATATTGTCCTGAACCGTCACGAAAATCTGATTGGCTTCGCGAACCGAATCGATCTGCTCCTGAAAGATCGGATACGCTTCGGACAATACGCTGACCGTTTCTTCAATCTCGCTGGAAATCTTTTCGACAATTCCGCCGACAACGCTGATCGATTCGCGAGACTGATCGGCAAGCTTGCGAATTTCGTCGGCAACGACCATGAAGCCTTTGCCCGCCGCTCCGGCACGAGCCGCTTCAATCGTCGCATTCAAGGACAAAATATTCGTCTGCTTCGTAATATTGCCTAGCACATCGAGAATTTTGCGAATCGAACCGGTGCTTTCCTGCAGCTTGTCGACCTTCTCGACCATAGAACGAGTCATTTCTTCCGTCTGTCCCGTCTTCTGAATCAAATTGTCCATGTAGACTGAGCCCGTACGGCCTGCTTCCTCTACTTCGTTAGCCGACTGCCCCATCTCGACGTTGGCATCGATGACGGATTGAACTTGCGTGCCGATCTGAACGGTCAAATCCGAGCCCTTCTCCGCTTCCACCGCGAGATTCGTCGCGCCGTTGGCGATTTCTTCGGTTGCGACGGCGATCTCCTTGGCCGCTCCGGCCGTTTTGCGCGACGCATCGGACAGCGATGCGGCGGTCGCAAGCACCTCCTGCGCGGACAGGTTCGTCTGGCGGACAAGTCCGGTAATCTCTTCCATCATCCGGTTAAAGCTGTCGGATACTTGGCCGATTTCGTCCTTCTTGCGGATCGTGGAGCGAACGGTCAAGTTGCCGCGTTCGCCTTCGTTCATCAGCGTGCGCAGTTGAGACAGCGGGCGCCCGACCGACAGCATGACGATCGCTCCGATTCCGCCCGCGATCAGAGCCGCGATCAGGGACATCAACCAAGTCAGATTGCTGATGGCTTTAGCATCTTTAACAAGGAAGGAAACCGGAATGTTGCCGACCAGCTGCCAGCCGTTCATGAAATTCCCTGCCGACGACAGCACCTTCGTTCCGTCGACCGTAATCGTTGCGGAAGAATCCGCCTCCGGCAATTCGAATTCGTAAGGCGTTCCCATCTTCGCGGCATCGGGACCGTACACGATCGTCTTATCGCCGGCAACGATGAACGCCGAGCTGCCCTCTCCGAAGTTAACCGACTCCATCTGGGCTTCAAGCGTTTTGATTTTGATTTCCAGCATGAGCAGGTAGGGCTTACCTTGGTTCAAAAGGCGACCTAGGACGAAGGTTGGCGTGCCGCGAGAATTGTCCAGGCCTTTGGTCAGGGTTGAAACCCAGACTGCCCTGCCGTTCGCTTCGGAGATCGTCTTCAGAAACTCCTGTCCCCGAACTCCTTCCTGATTCAGCATCGACCCGGTGGAGATAAACTGTCCGCCTTCATCCAACGGGATTAAGGAAATGCTCTCGTAGTTGGAATCGGCCATCGCTACGCTGTTCAATTTCTCCGTCAGCTGACGGGCCGTATCGAACATTTCGTAATCGTCTTTCGTAACAGCGAGAGTGCCAAGCAAACTGGTAAACTTAGAATCGGTAATAAACTGTAGCGATTGCCGCTCGTAGCCTTCTAGCATCAAACTGATTTTGCCGGCAGTCTGCATAGCGGTCTGACTGCTCGAATCGGCAACTTTCTGTTGAATAATCGAACTCGATTTGGAGTAAGAGAACCACCCCAGAATCAGAACGCAAGCCAAAATGCTGCAAAAGATAAGCAGAAAAAGCTTCATTCCGACGGAACGTATCGGATTTTCGAATCTCGTCTCCTTCAGCTGACCGCCAACCTTTTTGGATAAACCGCTCACAGAATCGGAAACTTTTTTCCAATCCTTCGCTCCCATTTTCTCACGCCACGATTGCTTCATCTGCTTTAACCCTCCAACTATGTAGTGACGACTGACTAACGGCACAAAAAAATAGACTTGCAGAAACACAACAAAGTATATATCGGCCGCTTGTGTGGGTAAGTTTACCTATGTTTGACACATTCGACAAACCTATTTCTATTTCCTCTTATTTCTTTGGAATTTTCTCGAAAAATTTACCTTCTGTTAACTTTTTAGTGCAAGTTTGAAAAGCCCGGTTCTCAGCACCTAATAGGCGGAATGAACCGGACTTGTGAATAAGTTTTTTACAGTCGTTTGCGCATAATGTCGAGAGGAGCGACAGGCTGTTCGGTTTTGACAAGAATTTTCTGAAGGGGATGGCGGGCAACCGTCAACGCATTTCCTTCTTCGTCCGCAAGCTCGCCCAGACGCTGAACGAACTGCCGGCCTCCCGGGCCGAAAAATTCGACTTCCATTCCCGGGCGAAACGGACTTCGCTGCTGAACGGTGGCGATTCCCGACGCTTCGTCATAGTCGGTAACGACGGCCGCGAAGTCGTAGGGAGCAGGCTTCTCCTCCGGCTCGTAAATATGTTCCTCCGTTCCCGGCGTCGTATAGAAAAATCCCGTATTAAGCGGCCGATTCGCCGCCTTGCCGATCTCGTCTACCCATTCCTGCCGCAGCTCATAGCGCTCCGGATCGGCCATGTAGGCGTCGATCGCCTGACGATAGGCGTTCACGACCGAAGCGACGTAGTGGATACTTTTCATCCGACCTTCGATTTTGAAGCTGTCTACGCCCGCATCGATCAAATCGGGAATATGCCGAATCATGCACAGATCTTTGGAGCCCATCGTAAAGCTATTTTCTCCCGGCTCCATAACCGATTGCTCGTCCGCATGCAGGTCGTATTTCCAGCGGCACGACTGGCAACAGCCGCCTCTGTTCGAATCCCGGTCTGTGAAATGGTTGGAGAGCACACAGCGCCCCGATACGGAGGAGCACATCGCGCCGTGGATAAACACTTCAAGCTCGATATCTACCTTGGCTTTCATCTCGGCGATTTCATCCATCGTCGTTTCCCTTGCAAGCACGACGCGCGGCAGCCCTTCCTCTTTCCAGAAGCGCACAGCCTGCCAATTCATCGTCGACTGCTGCGTACTCAGATGGACCTCCAGCTTGGGCGCGACCTGTTGCGCCATTTCCACAATGGCGGGGTCGGCAGCGATAATGGCGGCGATTCCAGCGCTCTCAAGCTGGCGCAAATAATCGGCGATCCCGTCCAAATCCTCTTGATGTGCGTAAATATTAGTTGCGACGAATACTTTGGCTCCGTATTTGGCCGCGAATTCAACGCCTTCGCGCATCTCTTCGAAACTGAAGTTATCGGCGTTGGATCTGAGACCGTATTTCTGGCCGCCGATATAGACGGCATCCGCTCCGTAATGGACGGCAAACTTCAACTTCTCCAAGCTGCCGGCCGGCGCCAGCAGCTCGGGCTTGTCCAGACGCGTCCTCTTGCCCGCGTAACGAGGCTTAACGCCCGCTGCGACATGACTCATCGTCATTCCTCCTGATCTTAATCGTCAATAAACTTGTTCTTTATATAAAAATCCGAAGCCCAGCTCTCTGTCCGGACTTTGCAGCCGCTGAATGCTTTTCAACGCCTCTTCATTTAATGTATATGCTTCGGGATCTCTCTGCCAGCGATCAAGAGCTTCGCGATAGCCTTTCAACACCGTTTCGTTATATTCGGCTGATTTGAGCAACGGCTCGATATACAAGCTGTCGACGCCCGCGTTAATTATTTCGGGCAGCGCCTCAAGCAAACAAATGTCGTCGGGACTCATCACATGCGTGCCGTTCTCGTCCTCGTATACCGGAAATTTCTCATCGGGACGCTCCGCTTCGACGAGGAAAAGCCCTTGGTCCGGCCCTTTGCGAATCAGAGTCGCTTCCCGACCGAGATGCTGCATGTAGCTTTCCAGCAGATTGCGGTGAGAATGATAGATGTTCGTCATCCCGTGCACTTGAACCTGAACTTCGATCTCCGTCTTCGTCTTCAGATCGACGATCTCCTCTTCGTTCAGCTCGCGGGCGATCACGGCGCGCGCGGCGCCTCTTCTTCCCCAATAAGCTGCGGAAGAAGAATTCGTTCCCGTCATCTCGGCATTCCAGAAAAGCTGCAGATCGGAAGCATGCTCTCGTGCGTACATCAGTATCGCAGGATCGCCGAAGACGACCGCATCCGCTCCGGCCTCTCGAACCGCTCGCAAATAATCCGGCAGTTCGTCCAGCTCGTGGTTGCGGAACAACTTGTTCATATTAACGTACGATTTGGCGCCGAGCCGATGAGCGAGCAGAACCGCTTCCTTAAGATCGTCCCGTCCAATGTCTCCCGGCTGCCGCATGCCGTATTTGGATTCGCCGATAAGAACCGCAGAAGCTCCGGCACGAATATATCGCTCGATCTGGTCGATGGAGCCGGCGGATATGAGCAATTCAGGAATAGCTGTTGTAATGGTGATGCACCTCCGGGAAATCTTCGACCCGGCAAGCTTTACCGCAGCATCTCAAAAATGCTGTGGAACGGCTGGCCGGGTCGGCGCGCATTTCTTCGAATGCGAATGTTTATTGAACGGCGTTTTTCTCGCTCAGCTTAATATTCTTCTGATGCTGCGAGTAAGTTTCCGCGAAGAGATGGGTATTGGTCCCGTCCTTCTTCGTTACGTAGTACAAGTAATCCGTTTGATCCGGATAGAGGGCGGCTTCGATCGATTTAAGGCTCGGAGCCGCGATCGGTCCCGGCGGAAGTCCTTGATTCAAATACGTATTGTAAGGACTCTTCACCTTAAGATCCACTTCAAGCAGCCGCTCCTTCTGCTTATCGAGCAAATACTGGATCGTCGCATCGATCTGCAGCGGCATCTTCTTCTTAAGCCGATTCTGAATGACGCTTGCCACGATCGGACGCTCCTCGTCGGCGACGACTTCTCGTTCCACTAAGGAGGCGATCGTTAACAGCTGATGCACCGTTAATCCGCGATCCTCCATCACGCTGAGCCAGTCCTCCGGCAGCTGATCGAGCTTGCGGTCGAGTTCGGCCAACATGCGGTTAATGACTTCCGTCTCCGTGCTGCCCGCCTTCATCTCGTAAGTGTCCGGGAACAAGTAGCCCTCAAGCGGATAACGAAGATCTGCGTTCGTCGGAAGCCCCTTGGTCCAGATCGATCCGGTCCACAGCTCCGGCTTACTCGCCGCCTCCATGAACTTCTCCTTGTCCACGCCTGCCTTCTCCGCAAGCCGCTCGGCGATCTGCGGCACGGTGAAGCCTTCGGGAATCGTGAACTTGATCGTCTGGGCGGCGACCGTATCTCCCTCGTTCAGCTTGGCGACAATCTCCTCGCGCGTCATCCCCGGAGTCAGCTCATACTCTCCCGCCTGAAACCGCGAGCCCTCGCCCTCTAGCTTCAGCCAGCCGCTAAACAGAAAAGCGTTACGAATAAGTCCTTGTTCCTCCAACAACTCAATGACTTTCTGAGCTCGCATGCCGGAAGTAATCGTGAATTTTACCGGTGAGGAAGCCGCAGCCGTCGGTCTCAGGCCGTTCCAAACATAGAACAGCGCCCCTCCGACCATGACCAGCACCAAGCTCAGTGCAATCAGGAACGACCAGAGCAGTACTTTGGGCTTGCGGCGCCGCACGGCCGGAACCGACGTCGTCGTCGCATTGGGCTCTTGCCCGGCAGGCTCGGCAGACGCGGAGCGATCCGCCGTCCTTCCTCGGCCGGGTCCCTCCGAACGCAAAGATGCGGAGCGGGACAATTGAGGCAAGCTGCCGCTCTCTGTCGCCGCAGCCGCCTCGCTTCTGTCGGCTTGCCTGCTTTTCTCGTCCGTTATCCTGTCACCGTATACGGATCTCCATCCCGTTGTCGGTTCATCGTCTCTATTCAAGCTGTTTCCCCTCCAGCACACCTGTCGTCACCGAGAAAAAGAGCGGTCGCCCGCTCTTCGATCGATGGACTTTACGGCCGCTCGTCGCTGCCGAACTGCATATCGTCGAAAGCTTCGGCGACAAGCTCCCACTCTTCCTCGTCCGCGACGGATTCGAGTTCAAGCTCGCCGTCGGAATTCGAGACAACTTTGAACACTTCGATCTCGTCGTCCCGCTGCATTTTCTTCGTTTGCAGGATCGCATAGCGCGTATCGGCCACAATTAGCTCGGCGGCAATCCGATAGGTCAGAACCGCTCCGCTGTCGGCCAACAATTCGACGCTGTCTCCGTAACGTCGGCTCAGCTCCGACAGCGGTGAATCACTGCCGCCGCTCTCAGTCATCGGCTTCTCCAAACTCGCCGACCAACGTGTTGAACGTCTCTTCGACCATTTCCCATTCCGCAGGATCTTCAATTGGATAAAGCTTGATTTCGCCCTCATTATCCTCGTCGTAGCGGAAAGCGAACACTTCCTGCTCTTCGTCTTCGTCCTCGTCTGCCGGCACGACCATCATATACTTCCGGTCCGTGCCGTCATCGAGCTCAAAGCGCATAACGACTTCGAAAGGCTCGTCATTGCCTTCGTCGTCCGTAATATAGATCAATTCCGCTTCTTCTTCGTTATGATTCAAATCCGTCATGGACGATCCCTCGTTTCGATACCGAATCAAGATAGTTCTGCAGCAAAATCGCCGCCGCCATCTTGTCGATGACTTGTTTGCGCTTGCTTCGACTTACGTCGGCTTCGAGGAGCGTCCGCTCCGCGGATACCGTTGTCAGCCTTTCATCCCATAACTGCACCGGTAAATCTAGCTTCTGCCGAAGCTGCTCGGCAAATGCGATGCAATTTTCCCCACTTGGCCCGATCGTGCCGTTCATGTTCTTAGGCAATCCGACTACGATCGTTCCGACCTCGTACTCGGCGATCAGCTCCGCGATGCGAGCCTCCGGATCGGCGACGACTTTCTTATCGATCACTTCCAGCCCTTGCGCGGTCCAGCCGAATAAATCGCCCATCGCCACGCCGATCCGTCTCTCTCCGTAATCCAATCCCATCGTGCGGCGCATCGTCAACGGTTTTGCTGAAGATAGAAGCGAACGAGCTCTTCGATCAATTCGTCCCGTTCCTTCTTGCGAATCAGGCTGCGCGCGTTGTTATGTCTCGGAATAAAAGCAGGGTCTCCGGACAGCAGATAGCCGACGATCTGGTTGATCGGATTGTACTCCTTCTCAACTAACGCGTCGTGCACCGTGAACAGAATGTCTCGCGGCGAAACCTCGCGAGGGTCGGCCACAACATCAAATTTCATGGTTTGGTCGAAATGATTTTTATCCGACGTGCTCATCTCCAGCACCTCGCTTTCAATGACTGACTCTAACACCTAAATCCATCATAACATAATCTCCGTTCGACAGGAAATTAGTGGTTACGAAATCTGAGCCGAAACCAAAGACTCCGCAGCCTTCAACGCTTCAGCCAGCTTCGCTGGCTCTTTGCCGCCGGCTTGGGCCAGCTCCGGCTTGCCTCCGCCTCCGCCTCCGCAGATCGCGGCGATCTCCTTGATCAGCTTGCCGGCATGCAAGCCTCGCTTTACCAAATCCGGCGTCACCGCTACGATCAGGTTTACCTTCTCGCCGTCAACCGCCCCCAACACGAGAACCGCCGATTCGAGCTTGGTCTTCAGTTCGTCGGCAACTCCGCGCAGAGCGTCCATGCCGCCGGCATTCACTTGAGCGGCGAGCAGCGTCGCTTCGCCGACCTTCTTCGCCGAGGAGACGAGCTCCGCCGCTTCCAACCGACTGAGTTTGCCCTGCAGCGACTCGTTGTCTCGTTGTGCCTGCCGCAGTTCGCCTTGCAGCGCTTCGACACGTCTCGGCACATCGGCTACGCTGCTCTTCAGCAGAGCGGCGGCATCTTTCAGCAAACCAAGCTGGTCGTCAAGATAGCCGTATGCATAGCGGCCCGTTACCGCCTCGATCCGGCGTACGCCGGAGCCGATGCCTCCCTCGCTTACGAGCTTGAACAGCCCGATCTGCGACGTGTTGCGTACGTGGCAGCCGCCGCACAGCTCGAGGCTGTAGTCGCCGACGCGAACAACGCGGACGATATCGCCGTATTTCTCGCCGAACAGCGCCATCGCGCCCAACGCCTTCGCTTCGGCGATCGGCTTCAGACTGATATCCAGCTCGGTTCCAAGCCAGATCTGCTCGTTGACGCGGCGTTCGATATCGGCCAACTCCTCGGCGGTTACTGCGCCGAAATGCGAGAAGTCAAAGCGCAGTCGTTCAGGCTCGACCAGCGAGCCCGCTTGGTTGACGTGGCCGCCCAGCACATCCTTGAGCGCCCTGTGCAGCAGGTGTGTGGCCGTATGGTTGCGAATCGTATCGCTGCGCTCCGATGAGTTGACGGAAGCCGTTACCGTATCTCCAACCTTCAGAAGGCCTCCGGTCACGACAACCTGATGAACAGGTTGTCCGTGCGGCGCCTTGCTCAGACCGGTCACTTCGGCATTGACGCCGTCGGACAGCAGCACGCCGCGGTCGCTCACCTGGCCGCCGCTTTCCGCATAGAACGGCGTACGGTCAAGCACGACCAGCACCTTCTGGTCGACTCCGGCGACGTCGACGAACTCGTCGCCCGCCACAATCGCCTGTACGCGAACTTCCGCGCTCAGCGCATCATAGCCGATAAACTCGCTCTTGTCCGTGTAGTCGGCGAGCGGTCCTCCCTGAACCTTCATGCTGTCGGTCTCTTGACGGGCGGCGCGGGCGCGATCCCGCTGCTCCTGCATCGCCTTGTCGAAGCCTTCGCGATCGACGGTCATTCCTTGCTCCGTTGCGTAGTCCTCCGTCAGGTCGAGCGGGAAGCCGTAAGTGTCGTACAGCTTAAAAGCGTCCGAGCCGGAAATCTCCGCGCGCCCTTCGGCGCGAGCCTTGCCGCACAGATCGGAGAGAATCGCCAGACCGTCGGACAGCGTCTCGTGGAACCGCTCCTCTTCAGTGCGGATGACCTTCTCGATAAATTCCCGCTTCTCCACCACTTCCGGGTAGAAGCCGCCCATAACCTCGCCAACGGTCGACGTCAGCTCCCACAGGAACGGCCGGTCGACGCCAAGCACTTTGCCGTAACGAACAGCGCGGCGCAGCAGACGACGAATAATGTAGCCGCGACCCTCGTTGGACGGCAGCACGCCGTCTCCTACGGAGAACGCCACGGTGCGAATATGATCCGCGATGACCTTGAGCGCAACGTCATGATCTTCGTTCGCCTTGTATTTCACGCCGGCGATTGCGCTCGCGCGCTCGATAAGCGGCATAAACAGGTCGGTGTCGAAGTTCGAATCGACGTCCTGAAGAATGGAAGCGAAGCGCTCCAATCCTGCGCCGGTATCGATGTTTTTGTTCGGCAACGGCGTATAGCTGCCGTCCTTGTTATGGTTGAACTGCGAGAACACGAGGTTCCACACCTCAAGGAAGCGCTCGTTCTCGCCACCGGGCGTGCACTCGGGATCGGACAGATCGCCGTACTTGTCGCCGCGATCGTAGAAAATCTCGGTACAAGGACCGCACGGCCCTTCGCCGATATCCCAGAAATTGTCCTGCAGCTTCACGATCCGTTCAGCAGGGAGACCGATCTTCTCGTTCCAGTACCGGTAAGCTTCCTCGTCCTCCGGATAGACGGTGACGGACAGCCGCTGCGGATCGAAGCCGATCCACTCCGGTCCGGTCAGAAACTCCCATGCCCAGGTGATCGCTTCCTCCTTGAAGTAATCGCCGATGGAAAAGTTGCCGAGCATCTCGAAAAACGTATGATGCCGCCGCGTCTTGCCAACGTTCTCGATGTCGTTTGTACGAATGCACTTCTGCGAGTTGGTGATCCGCGGATTTTCCGGGATGACCCGGCCGTCGAAATACGCCTTAAGCGGCGCCATTCCCGCATTGATCCAGAGCAGAGACGGATCGTTGTGCGGAACGAGCGGAGCGCTTGGCTCGATTTTGTGGCCCTTGCTTGCGAAAAATTCAAGCCATTTGCTGCGGATTTCTGCTGCTTTCATCGGTTTCATAATCTCGTATCCTCCTAGGCGTCACCCAAAAAAAATAAAAAAACGCCCCTCAAAATCAGGGACGAATAGCTTCGCGGTACCACCCTGGTTATCGCTTGCTCATGAAGCGATCTCCTCTTGACGGGATAACGGCCCTGGCCGGCGGACTTGCCTCCGCACTCCGGAGCGAGCTTTCCCCTGCCCTTCGCAACGAAGATTTTTCCAGCCGTGTCCGCGTCGCAGTGGCGACGTCCCGAACCCGAAATCTTCTCTCTGGCGATGCGGACTGCGAGGTACTTATGCTCCGTCAACGTGTTGCGTGATATGTTGCTATACCACATTAAATTATAGACAAGCGCGTTCGGCGCTGTCAAACGGTTTTTCGATGAATATAGTAGGCGGATACGTGCTGTACGACCACTTTCATCGCCGCATAGAACGGAACGGCCAAAATCATTCCCACGATGCCTGCCAACTCTCCTCCGATCAGCAGCACAAGAATGATCGTGAGCGGGTGCATTTTCATCGATTTGCCGACGACCTGCGGACTGATCACGTTGCTCTCCAGGTTTTGGCAGATCATATTCACGACAATGACCATCAACACCATTTTCCAAGAAATCGTCGTCGCCATAATCAGCGCGGGCAGCGCCCCGAAAAACGGACCTAAGTACGGAATAATATCGAATAGCGAGACGAATCCGGCCATCAGCAGCGGATAGGGCATGCCAATAATCAAATAGCCGATATAAGCGAGCACTCCGACGCAGACGGATACGATCAACTGACCGCGAATGTAACTGCCAAGAGCCGCATCGATTTCCTTTAGCAGCCTTACCGCGTGTTTGCGCCTCGTCCGGGGCACATATTGCAGCGCCGCGCGCTCGAATACGTCCAGATCCTTCATCATATAGAAGGCGAGAAAAGGGACGATCATGGCGATAAACAGCACATTGACGACGGAATCGATGTTGTTGAGGAAATTCGCGATCCATTGCTCGACCCGCTTCTCCAGCGTGCCGATCGATCGGTTTATGCCGTCCCGGACAGCTTCCGGAAGCACATTGTTGTTATTAAAATGGTCGACAAACCCTTGCGCCTTCATCGTCAACTCGGGCATATGCTCGTTGAGCTCCTCCACCTGGTTCATAAACATCGGGATGACGTTCATCAAAATCACGACGGATACGGAAAGAAAAACGGCATAGATAAGCAGCACCGCCGCCGTACGCGGAACTTTGCGATCATGCAGCATGTTGACGATCGGGTTAAGCGTATAAGAAATGATCATCGCGACGAGAAAAGGAGCCAGTACCGCTTTGAGAAAACCGTACACCGACATCAGCATCGGACGAACGAGCACAATCAGGAACAAAACGACCAACAAGAGGATCGCATACACGAGCACGCGGAACAAACGATTTTTCGTGAACGTCTCCATCTCCGCACCCCCTCCTTCGCCCGCTGCACCCACAGGACGAGCATCCCTTCCAGTATATGCACTTGTCCGCGCGAGTAAACCAGAGACCGGTATGCAAGGGCCGCAACCTTTCTTGCGTCATTTTTAATTCTGACAACTATGATGTCAGGATTAGTGTAATATGATCTCATTCAGATGATCCTGACGGGATCATTCGCAAAGGTGGCGATGGCATGAGATTAAACCGCTTGCTTGGGATGACGCTTGAGTTGATGGCCAAGCGAAGGGTGACCGCCGCGGAGCTTTCCGTCAAATTCGAAGTGTCTGTACGCACTGTCTACCGTGATGTCGAGCTGATCGATCAGGCCGGCATCCCGGTCGCCTCGTTCACCGGCGCGGACGGAGGGTTTGAGCTGATGGACGGTTTTTTCTTGACCCGCCAGTACTTCTCCATGGAGGACCTGTCCGTGATCTACACGTTGCTAAAAGCAATGCAAGGAGCGCTGGGCAGCGCTGTAGCGCCCGCCATGCGGAAGTTGGCCAGCCTTCATCCGTCGCTGGGGTCGGACGAAGAATTGAGCAAAGCCGTCATCCTCGACATGAGCGCGACGGAACGCGACCGGGACATCGTTCATCGGTTGTTCCAAGCCATACGGCAATCGCGGATTGTCGAGCTTGCGTACTCGAGCGCTTCCGGCACACGGTCCGAACGCCGCGCAGAACCGCTCAATCTCCTCTGGGAGAAAGGCGTCTGGTATTTGGAAGCTTACTGTCGAACGCGCCAAGCTAAACGGTATTTTCGGGTTTCTCGCATCGAACGCCTACTTGTGACGGAGACGACGTTCGCCCCCCGAGCTCTTCCGGACGAGCCTGAGCGAGATCGCCAGTCGGGCATGCAAGCTCATCTGCGCTTCGATAAATCGGTCGCCACACGCGTGCTCGAACAGTTTCCCGGCGAAATCAACTACCAGGGGGATCGCATCGACGTTCGTACGACCTTTTACACCGAAGAGTATGCCCTTTCCGTCATTGCCAGCTACGGGACGAAGGTGTACATTGTGTCGCCGGACGAATTGCGCGATTGCGTTCTCTCCCATATCGAAGCCATCCGCCGCCACCATCAAAAAAGAAAAGAACGAGGAGAGATGTAAAGTGACGATTTTAGTTACTGGGGCAACAGGAACAGTCGGTCGGCATGTGACGGAATTGTTAGTCGAAAAAGGGGCTGCCGTGCGGGCACTTTCGCGTAATCCGGTGAAGGCTCGGAACAAGCTTCCCCAAGGCGTATCGATCGTTGCGGGAGATTTGATGAAGCCGGAGTCGCTACGTGAAGCGCTTCAGGGTGCGGAAGCGATGTTCCTGATCGTTTCCAGCGACGAGCCGGAAGCCGATCTTAACACCGACCCGGGAGTGGTGAAACTGGCGGAAGCTGCCGGCATAAAAAGAGTCGTCGTGCTGGTCGGTTATGAGGAAGGGGCAGCCGAACAAACCCTGCAAGCAAGCGGCATGCATTGGACCCTGGTGAAACCGGCCGAATTTATGGCGAACGCGCTGTCGGACTGGCAGCAAACGATTCGTACGGAAGGCGTCGTACGGGAGTTTCACGGAGCCGCACTTAGCGCCAAGGTGCATGAAGGAGACATTGCCGCAGTCGCTGTCGCGGCGTTGCTGGAGGATGGGCATCACAGACAGAGTTATATGTTGACAGGGCCGGAAGCGATTACGCGCAGGCAGTCGGTCGAAGCGATTGCGGCCGCAATTGGGAAGCCCGTACCGTTTATCGAATTGAGTGAGGCAGAGGCTCGGCAGCAATGGCGATCGCAAGGATACGACGAGGAAAGCGTGGATTTTTTTGTGCAGATGGCGATCCAACCGCCGGAAGCGGGTTACACCGTGCTGCCAACGATCGAACAGGTACTCGGAAGGCCGGCACGCACGTTCGCCGAGTGGGCTGTCGAGCATAAGCGGGAATTCCTGTAACGGAAGGGGAGCAGAAAATGACGATCGCCATCGAAGCGCAAAATTTGCGCAAATCTTTCAGGGGACGCGAAGCGGTGCGCGGCGTAGACCTATCGATCCGAAAGGGAGAGCTGTTCGCACTCCTCGGACCGAACGGCGCCGGAAAATCGACAACCATCCATATGCTGACGACGTTACTTCGCCCGGACGCCGGCAGCGCGCGCGTCTGCGGCTGGGATGTTTCGAACAGCCCTGACGAGGTGCGAAAGCGCATCGGCGCCACCGGTCAATTCGCGGCGCTGGATGAAGCTTTGACAGGAAGGCAGAATCTTGTGCTATTCGCCGGTCTTTACGGCTATTCAAGCAAGGCTGCTCGCATGACTGCTGCGGAACTGCTCGCGGAGTTCGGTCTTACGGAAGCGGCCGATCGGACGGTCGACACTTATTCCGGAGGCATGCGGCGCCGCCTGGATTTGGCCGCCGGAATCCTCTCGCAGCCGGAAGCACTGTTTCTAGACGAGCCGACTACAGGGCTGGACCCGCAGAGTCGGCATGAGCTGTGGGAGGCGGTGCGTCGATTGGCGCAGCAAGGGACGACCGTGTTGCTGACGACGCAGTATTTGGAAGAAGCAGATCGATTGGCCGACCGGATCGGTTTCATTGCCGATGGCCGTATCGTCGCCATCGATACGCCGGAGCGCTTGAAGTCTTTGGTTGGAGGCAAAACACTGACCATTCGCCTTGCGGAAGGAAGTGATCCCGGTTCCGTCTGCAGCTTACTTGCCGTCGAGCACGGCCTTACCGTTCAACCTTGCGGGGAGTGCCAGACTCTTAAATTGTCCATACCGGAAGCTTCGCTGGCTCATTCCGTCATAGCTACCCTGCTGCAGCATTCGGCGGCAGTCGTAGATTTCGCGTTGGGCGAACCAAGCCTCGATGACGTATACTTTGCCCTGACCTCCGGACGCTGCAAGGAGGCTACTTTATGAGCTTATTCGCAACGATGGAAATGCAACAACCTCCCCGCCGGTATCCCGGTCGTCTGGCCTCGACGACGCTATTCGCCGGGAGAACGCTACATCATATGGGGAACAACGGCTTCGGAATCGCCATAGAAGCCATTTTGTCGCCGATCGTAATGCTGCTCCTCTTCGTCTTTCTGTTCGGCGGAGCAATCGCCGGTTCCACGCAGGCGTACATCCAGTACTTGCTGCCTGGCATCCTTATGCTGACGGTTATACCGTTGACGGTGTACAGTGGAACTACATTGTGCTCGGATATCGCCAAAGGCGTCTACCTTCGGTTTCGCACGATGCCGTTCTGGCAGCCTGCCGCCATTCTAGGCTCCATCGCAGCCGAAGGATTGCGTTACATCGCCGCCCTGCTCGCTGTCCTGGCGACAGGAACGGCGCTTGGATTCCGACCGGAAGGCGGCATTGCAGGCGTGGTGCTTGCACTATTGTACGCCCTTTTGTTCTCTTATTGCATCAGTTGGATCTTCGCGCTGATCGGCAATTTGACCAAGCGGCCGGAGACCGTATCCGGCACGAGCATGATGATCATGTATCCGCTCCTGTTTGCCAGCAATGTGCTCGTCGACACCTCGTCCATGCCCGGTTGGCTGCGGACGGCGATCGATTGGAACCCGGTCAGCATTGTTGTAAACTTAATGCGGGGATTACTGCACGGGACGTGGGACGCAGTTGGCCTGATAACCGGCATAGGATTACCGCTCATTCTCGCAGCCGTATTTGTCCCGCTGACGTTGTATGTATATCGAACCCGAGATGCCACGTAAAATTGAAAAAACTACGATTGACCAAAATACAGAGTGTGAGAGTTAATTGGGCAGTCGTAGAAAAAAAGCGCCCCGTCCCCTGTTCCAGGGCGGAGCGCTTCTTCTCTTTACATGCCGTTGGCGTGAATATGGGCCGGGATCGCTTCCTCGAAGAACAAATCGTCGAGCGAGCTTAAAGTGCCGTCCTCTTCCACCTGGTAAACCGACATCTTCTCTCCGTTAACCGTCAGCTCGATAAAACAGCTCCAGCAATAAAATTGATGGGAACCGATTTTACCGATATCTTTAGAACTGCAATTCGGACATCTCATCATCCGTCTTCACCTGTCGCTTTCCACGTCGGCTCTCTCGTCAAAATCCGTTCGTAAGAAGCAGGCACCAATATGGCGTCGTCGCCCAGCGTCATCTTATCCGATGCGTCAGGCAGAAACAGCTGCCGTCTTCCTTCCATCACGTCCGCGAGAAACCCGTCCGTCAACTCGTATCCTATTATTTGTGTACCCTCGGATGGCTTAAAATAAACATCCGATACTTTGCCTAAATATTGTCCTTCAATTGTATAGACTGGCATATCCTTCAAGCGGACGATTCCGGAATGGAACGTCCTTAGCAGCTCTTTGCCGTTAATGGACGCGACAGCCGCTGCGTTGCGAATCAACAAAGCGTCTTCGCCAAGATGAACGATATCCTTCCAATAAACAATCTTGGACAATTTGCGGAACAGTCCCGATCGCGTGTGCCTGTCCAGCACGACTCCGACCAACCGCCAAAATTCGTCAAACCACAAATCCTTGATTTTTCCGACGCTTTTGCCGCTCTCGAACAGCACCGGCAAACCGAGAATGCGCTCCACTTGAAACATGCGGGCTCCTAACTTCAGCGTCTTGTTATGTATTACGCATAACGGGCTGAAATAGTTGCAATAATTTTCACCATTTTTTCGGCTTCATCTATAGTATTGCCCAAACCGAAGCTGAAACGTACAGCGGAAACGATTCTGTCGGAAGGAAGATTCATGGCCTCAAGCACATGGGAAGGTTTCAGGGAGCCCGAATTGCACGCGGAACCGCCGGAAGCGGCGACGCCCGCGAGATCCAAATTCATCAGCATGCTTTCGGAGGAGATGCCGGGAAAACTCACGTTGAGCACATGGGGAAGCCGGTCATCCTGATGGCCGTTTACGACAAATCGCTCTGGTCCGAGCTGCTCCGACAATTGCCGCAACACCTCGGCTCTTATGCTCTCGGCGTGCTCCCAGCGGTTGTGCCGATTGAGGCAAGCCAGTTTTGCCGCAGCGGCGAATGCCGCAATTCCGGCAACGTTCTCCGTTCCCGCCCGGCGGCTGCGCTCCTGAGAGCCCCCGTAGAGCATCGGCAGCCACGGCGTCCCTCTGCGTACGTATAATAGGCCTACGCCTTGCGGGCCGTTGATTTTGTGGGCCGACACGCTCAACAGATCAATCGGAAGCTCGCGAAAATCAATCGACAAATAGCCGAATGCTTGTACCGCATCGACATGCATGACAGCGCCGTGACGCCGTGCGAGTTCCCCGATCTTGGCGATTGGCTGGAGCGTGCCCGTTTCGTTGTTGCCGGCCATGACGCTGACGACCGCGGTGTTCTCGTTTATAGCCGACTCCGCATCCTCAAGTCGAACTACCCCGTGTTCGTCCACAGGAAGAATCGTCAGCTCGAAGCCTTCCGCTTCAAGCTGACGGCAGGCGTTTAGCACCGCATGATGCTCGACCGCCGCCGTGACGATTCCGCTGCGGCCTTTCAGCCGCTGAGCGCGCGCGGCTCCGAATAGAGCGGAATTATCGCTCTCCGTTCCGCTGCCCGTGAAGACGAGCTCCGTCGGGGAGCAACCAAGCGCCTCCGCGAGCGCGTCCCTGGCGACGGAGATTCGCTCCCGCGCCGCGCGGCCGGCCGCGTGAAGGCTGGAAGGGTTGCTCGGCCCTGCAGACGCAACCTCGACGTAAGCCTCGATTGCCGCCGCATGCATCGGAGTCGTTGCCGCATGGTCGAAGTATATGGAATTCAAGCCGCGCCCCTCGCTTCACCGATCTTTTTGAACTATCGCTTATTAAATGTAGAACATGTAGTTGTTGAGCTTGTCCTCGCCCTTGAACGTGATCAGATCGTGAAGCGTCGTAGAGTCGAGCACTTCCGCGATGCTGTCGCGAATTTTGAGCCACAAATCGCGTTTCGCCGGATCGTCCTCTTCTGTAAAATCTACCGGACTGATCGGACCTTCAAGAATACGGATGACGTCTCCGGATGAGATCGTCTCCGGATCCTTCGAGAGAATGTAGCCGCCATACGCACCGCGCACGCTCTTGACGAGACCTGCGTTGCGCAGAGGCGCAATCAGCTGCTCCAAGTAGTGCTCGGACAGGCTGTTTTTCTCTGCAATGCTTTTTAATGAAATCGGCCCTTCGCCGAATTTAGCCGCAAGCTCCATCATGATCGTTAAGCCGTAGCGGCCTTTAGTCGAAATTTTCAATTCGAACACCTGCTTTCATGCCGTCGTCGGAAAATGGAGGGTATCCCCATAATAAATATATGTTATCACAACTATTCTCTTTGTGGGCAAAAAAAACGTGACATATTCATGAAACGCCCGGTTATGTGAGAATTATTATACTTTGTGCTAAAATAAATAAGTTGAATGTTCTTAATGAGGTGAAGCGGATGAACAATCTAGAGGCCTATACGGCATCGCTGGAGGCACGGTTCCCGGATCCGTCCAAAGTGCGCGTCGTTGTCGGCATGTCCGGAGGCGTAGACTCCTCGGTGACCGCACTGCTGCTTAAAAGACAAGGCTTCGACGTCGTCGGAGTATTTATGAAAAACTGGGACGATACCGACGAGTTCGGCGTCTGCACGGCGGAAGAAGACGCCGAGGACGTGCGAAGGGTATGCAGCCAGATCGGCATCCCCTGCTATACCGTCAATTTCGAGAAAGAATATTACGACAAGGTCTTCGAATATTTCCTCGCCGAATACCGGGCCGGCCGAACGCCTAACCCGGATGTCATGTGCAATCGCGAGATCAAGTTCGGCGAATTTCTGCAGAAGGCGCTTGAACTTGGCGCCGACGCCATCGCTACCGGTCACTACGCCCGGCTTGAGCTGCGCGGCGGCAAATACGAGTTGCTCCGGGGCGTGGACTCGAACAAGGATCAGACCTATTTCCTTCATGCGTTGAATCAGGCCCAGCTATCTCGCGCCATGTTTCCGATCGGCCATCTGCAGAAACCGGATGTTCGCAAAATCGCCGAAGAAGCCGGCCTCTCTACCGCCAAGAAAAAAGACAGTACGGGCGTCTGCTTCATCGGCGAACGTAACTTCAAAGAGTTCCTTAGCCAATACTTGCCGGCCAAGCCGGGCAATATGGTCGATCTCGTCAGCGGCGAAACGAAAGGTCGCCACGACGGGCTCATGTACTATACGCTCGGCCAACGGCAAGGTCTCGGAATTGGCGGCTCGGGAACGGGAGAACCTTGGTTCGTCGCAAGCAAAGACTTGGAGACGAACACGCTGTACGTCGTCCAAGGGGACGCTCATCATAGCCTCTACTCCGTCGGCTTAACCGCCACGGGCGTCAACTGGATCAGCCCGGACGAGCCTGTTAGCCCGGTTCGCTGCATGGCCAAGTTCCGCTATCGTCAGCCGGATCAGGGCGTCACCGTTACGCCTCTTGGAGGAGGAGAGTATCGGGTCGAGTTCGACTCGCCGCAGAAGGCGATTACGCCGGGACAAGCGGTCGTTTTCTACGATGGCGAAGTGTGTCTTGGCGGAGGTACGATCGATCTGGTTCATATGCTTGAACCGGCAGCAGCGCAATAATCGCAAGCTACTGCACAGCGTTTCGGATGCTTGTCCCGCTAAAAAGAGGCCTCTCGGCCTCTTTTTTGTCCGTTATGAAACCCGTCCGGCGCTCTCGGGTCGGCTTAGCTCAGGCGCTCCATCTCTTCGTCGCTGATCTCGAAATTGTGGTACACATCCTGTACGTCGTCGTTATCCTCGAATGCGTCCATCATCTTCATCAGCTTCTCGGCATTTTCGCCTTCCGCAGCCACCGTATTTTGCGGAAGCCAGCGAACGCTTGCCGTCTCGAATTTGTAACCCGCCTCTTCCAGCTTGCCTTTCACCGCTTCGTAATCCTCCGGCGTAGACAAAACTTCGAAGCTCTCGTCGCTGATGACGACGTCCTCGGCTCCGGCTTCCAGCGCTTCCATCATAAAACTGTCTTCATCCGGCGAGCTCTCGTCGCGAGGAATGACGAGCAGTCCTTTATGATCGAACATATAGGATACGCAGCCCGATTCTCCCAAATTTCCGCCGCGTTTGCCGAAAATCGAGCGAACGTCCGAAGCGGTCCGATTGCGATTGTCCGTCAGGCATTTCACCATGATCGCCACGCCGCCCGGTCCGTATCCTTCGTACATAATTTCCTCGTAGTCGTCGCCTTCTCCGGCTCCTGCCGCTTTCTTGATCGCTCTGTCGATATTGTCGGCCGGCATCTGGATCGCGCGAGCGCTGGCGATGGCGCTTCTGAGTCCGTAATTGGATTCCGGATTCGGGCCGCCCTTGCGCGCCTGCACGTAGATTTCACGTGCCAGCTTCACGAAACGGTTGTTTTTAGCTTGATCGGCTTTCCCCTTGCGGTCGGCGAACAGCTTGAATTTTGGCATAACTTTGTACCCCCAGGGAACATAGGAATTGAATCGATAAAAATCACCAATTATTTTACCACTTGGGCTGCCATACGGTCAAAGGGGGAGGAAAATTCGGGGCACGCCATGCAGTTCAAATACACTACATAGTCTGATCCCGCCGCTTTTCCCCAACACAAATAAACAAAACCCCCGGTAGACCAGGGGTTTCGCTGCTGTTCGTGATATGAGAAGCAAGTCTGGCTCGCAGACTTACAGTTTAACCACGTTGGACGCTTGAGCACCGCGATTGCCTTGCGTAATTTCGAACTCAACTTCTTGACCTTCTTCCAAAGTCTTGAAGCCATCGCCTTGGATTGCCGAGAAGTGAACGAATACATCGTTTCCGTCTTCTACGGAGATAAATCCGTATCCTTTTTCTGCGTTAAACCATTTTACTGTTCCTCTCAAATGAAAAACCTCCTAAAATCTCGCCGTCGATCGGCGAATACGATGATTATAACCGAAATTACCCTTTTTTGCAATATATTCTGGCCGTTAATTATCCATTCTTTAGGAGCTTTTCAGCCTTCACCGCTCCCTCTTTTAACCAGTTTCAATAGCGGACTGCGAACGGGCGTAAACGGCAAACCCGCCGGAAGAAGCTCATGGGAGGCGACGTCCGCCAGCCCTTCGATAGCCCTATTCAAAAAGGAGCATGGCTCCCATTTTAACGTGACAAGCGGATACACTCTAAGCTCCCCGCCGGGACGAAGTACGCGAATAAGCTCCCGCAGGGCGGCTGCATGAAAATGCTCGTCAAAAGCATCGGCATATAAAAATAGAAAATGACTGCACAGAGCAAGCTCGAACGTATCGTTCTCGAACGGCAACCGGGGAAGCGCGGCAGCGAAATATCGCGACCAAGCATCCTCCTTGCGGAAATCCTCCGCGAACAGCGTCATGGATCGTTCCCGGATCTCGCGCTGACGCTCCGGAGAACCGTAATAGCTCCAATCAAAGCTCGCGGCCATCGCGGCAATTTTAGCCGAAGCGGTCTCGATCTCCTTGTACCCCGTTGCGATGATCTCATCCGTAATTCCTTCATAGAAAGGATCGGCAGCCATCGCTCGCACCCCCTTCGCGTGCAGATGAGCGGTAAAGGAGGATGCTCCCCCCGCTACGTCGAGCACGGGGCCTGTCAAATTCGCAGGGTCCAGCTTAAACATGGCGCAGTACTCGTCGAACGAACGGCAGGTCGAGGCGACCCCCGTCTGCGGATACGCCGGCACAGCTTTTTCATTTGTCATCTGATTCCGTTCTCCTCTCGTCTCATCCATCTCATCTCAACTCGGCTGCTAGCTCCACCCGCCCTCTGGCGGATTTCATAGTAGAATCCCATAGATCATCCGCACTGTCAACCTCGATTTTCCAGCGTTACATTGATTTCTCTGTTGAACTCTTCTATGATGAAAAAAACGGCATTTGCTGCCCTAGCCCAGGAGTGTTCTATGTTCGCTAAACATACCGTCTATAAACATGATAACTACAATATGCTGACTGTAGAAGTTCAGGGCAAGACGCTGGTCGTCCGCGAAATTTCCGAGCAGTGGGGCGAAACCTGCCACAAGTTCCTCAGCCGCCCGGAGATGATGGATTGGGCCCAAAAACGATTTTTGCCCGAGGATTTCCCGGATGGGGAAGAAGGACTGCGAAATACGATGGAGAAATTGAAATCGATCTGATTCAGCTCCATTCCGAATAGTTGAGATTGCAAAGGAGTCCGCCCTCGAATGAATAACGAAGCCAATCTGATCTTTATCATCTCGTCATTCTGCCTAGCCGTCGTGCTGATATTGACCCGGGATCGGGTTCCCGAGCGAATGCGGCGACCCATGGCTATTATTACGATTGCGCTTGTGCTGTTCGCTTTTTTCCTGATCGTCTATAACCTCTTCATTATCGGCGCTTAACAGGGGCATACTACTCCGGAAACTTATTCCAAGACCGGAGGCCCGTCATGAAGAAGCTTATCTTGCCGCTGACCGCTTCGGTCGCGGCGCTGTCTTTGCTGTGCACCGCCGTCTCGGCCGATTACGATCCATTATTCAGGAGGTTGAAGATGTCTATGAAACAAGTCGCCGCAAGATCCGAAGTGTCGCAGGAGCACCGTTGGAAACTCGAAGATCTATATCCGAATCAACAAGCATGGGATGCCGAATACAGCGAGGTCAAGAAGCTGAAGGGCGAGATCGCCGCCTACCAGGGCAAGCTGCAGGATGCAGCCGCCATAGCCGGCTGCTTTGCTCTTGACGAGCAAATTTCCCAGCTGACCGAACGGCTTTACGTATACTCCAACATGCGGCACCATGAAGATATGGCCGAGCCGAAATATCAGGCGTTGTCCGACAAGTCCAAGAAGCTTAGCGTAGAAGTCGGCGAGGCGACCTCGTTCATTACGCCCGAAATTCTCGCCCTGTCCGAACAGCAATTGACCGGGCTCATCGCCGATCCGTCTCTCTCCAAGTACAAGCGTACTCTGGAGGAAATGCTTCGTCAGAAGCCGCATACGCTCTCCAAGAGCGAAGAAGCGCTGCTGGCCCAAGTCGGCAATGTATCGCAAGCCCCTAGCACCATCTTCGGAATGATGAACAATGCCGACCTGAAGTTCCCTAAGGTGAAAAACGAGCAAGGCGAAGAAGTCGAGCTGACCCACGGTAGATACATTCAATTTCTGGAAAGCAAAAACCGGGACGTGCGGCGGGATGCCTTCAAGGCCATGTACGACACGTACGGCAAATGGCGCAACACGCTGGCCGCTACCTTAAACGCCAACGTGACGAAAAACCTGTTTTACGCCAAAGCCCGGAATTATCCTTCCGCTCTGGAGATGTCGCTGTTCGGAGACAACGTTCCGCAGTCCGTCTACGATAACCTGATCTCGACCATTCATGAATTTTTACCGTTGATGCACCGCTATATGGACCTGCGCAAGAAGCTGCTTAAGCTGGACGAATTGCATATGTACGACCTGTTCGCTCCGCTCGTCGAAGAGTTCGACCTGAACATCACCTACGAGGAAGCGAAGAAAACGGTGTACGACAGCCTCTCCCCGCTTGGCGACAACTATCGCAAAGTGCTTCAGGAGGGCTTCGACAGCGGCTGGATCGACATCTACGAAAACCAAGGCAAGCGCAGCGGGGCATACAGCTGGGGCGCCTACGGCACGCATCCGTATGTGCTGCTCAACCATAACGACAATTTGAACAGCATGTTTACGCTCACGCATGAGATGGGCCACGCTCTGCATTCCTACTTCTCGGACGAGAGCAACGAGTATCGCGACGCGCAATATACGATTTTCTTGGCCGAAGTCGCCTCCACGCTGAACGAAGCGCTGTTGATGAACTACTTGCTGGGCAAGTCGACCGATCCGAAGGAAAAAATGTATTTGCTCACCTACTATGCGGATCAATTCCGGACGACGGTATTCCGTCAGACGATGTTCGCGGAGTTCGAGAAAATCATTCATGCGAAAGCGGAAAACGGAGAAGCGCTGACGCCTCAGGAGTTAAGCTCGATCTACTACGACTTGAACGTGAAATATTACGGCAAAGACATGGTTGTCGACAAAGACATCGAAATGGAATGGGCGCGAATTCCCCATTTCTACACGAGCTTCTACGTATTCAAGTACGCGACCGGCTTCTCCGCCGCGACAAGCTTTGCCAAACAGATTCTCGACGAGGGCCAGCCTGCCGTCGACCGCTACCTCGGCTTCCTGAGAAGCGGCGGCAAAGACTATTCGATCAACATTCTAAAAACGGCCGGCGTCGATATGTCCTCCCCTGAGCCGATTCGCCAGGCGATGAGCGTATTCGAGAATTTGATCGAACAGATGGAGCAAATGACGAAATAACGAAATAAGGCTGTTCCATAACCACTTCAAGTTGCTATGAAAGATGATCGACGATAAAGGTCCGAGGGGGATGTACCTCCTTCCGCTGCTATACGCTCCTGAAACCTGAATGGGTAAACCCGTTACAAGGTTTCAGGAGCGTATGAGGCAGTCTCCAGGGCTAATCATGACCCACAACACCTCCAGATAATTCCTCGAAGTTATTCGTGTAATTATCGAAGACGCTTTAGAGGCGTACAATCCCCGATCTTGGTTGATTTATACGATTTTCCCTACAAACGTCCGTCGTTTGCGTCTGAGCCGAATTGCTTTGTGCGGATTTTCCTACAAACGTCCGTCGTTGGAGTCTGAGCCGAATTGCTTTGTGCGGATTTTCCTACAAACGTCCGTCGTTGGAGTCTGAGCCGAATTGCTTTGTGCGGATTTTCGACTAATTCCCCTGCCTAACCTCATGTGTGTAAATAGATCCGTCGTAAAAGTTTATTATCCAATAAATTGGAAACACCTCTTGAGGACCAGCCCTCTTTTCACAATTCAAGCAATCGCTTCCAAGCCTCCAGCCTGTCCTCCAAACCGCGGTAGTCTCGAGTCGGAATCGGGCTCGTGGACGGCATGCGAATCAACTCGCGGCTGCGCACCTCCGGATGATCCCCGAAGTGCTTGGTCAGCTCGGCCAACGACTTCGAGCCGTTGCAGACGATCGCCCGCACGTTCGGATAATCGGCCAGCAGACCCGGGATGTCGTTCGGGACCGCCTGGCGGATTTCGCTGTCCAGGCTCCCCTTCCTTTCGCAGCTCGCGATCGTATCCCACAGAGCAACGCCGCTTCGAAGCGCGAATGCGAGCCGCTCCTCGTACGCTTCGTCCGGCTCCCTCCCGTCCCCGAATAAAGCGTATAGAATACGCCACATATAATTGCGCGGGTTCCAATAGTATCGATGCGCCTGCAAGGATGCGGCGCCCGGCATGCTGCCCAGAACGAGCATCCGGCACCCGGAATCGATGATCGGCGGGAACGAATGTACAATCACAGAACATTCTCCTTTCTATAGCCGATAGTCTTTCCCATCATAAGCCGCATACGCCAAAAAGCGCAAATCTCCAGATGAGATTTGCGCCGGCTTAAGCCATTGGCGACAGAACGGCTGTCCCGAATTCGAACGATCAGCCCTTGACGCTTCCCGCGGTCAGACCTTCGATAATCGTCCGCTGCAGGAAAGCATAGATGACCAGAATCGGCAGAACGCTGATGACGACCCCTGTAAATACGAGCGGATAACTCGTCTGGAATGCATCGCGGAAACCGACCATCCCTGTGGGCAACGTTTTAAGCGCATCCTTGCTGATAAAGAAATTGGCGAGCAAGTACTCGTTCCAGTTGCCAAGCAGGTTGATAATAAAGACAGTCACGAGCGCAGGCATCGTCAGCGGCAAAATGATTCGGATGAACGAGCGAATAACGCCCAGTCCGTCGACAATTGCGGCCTCTTCCAATTCCGACGGGATCGCCTTCATAAATGCGACGATGAGCAGCACGCTGAACGGCAGCGCCCCGGCAGTATACGGCAAGTATAGCGCCCAGTGAGTGTCCAGCAGACCCAGCTTCTGAATCAAAATATACTGAGCGATAAACAATACGTTTCCGGGAATGAGCATCCCGATCAGAATAAATTGGTAGATCGCTTTGCTACTCTTATCGAATCTCATACGCGACAGCGCATAAGCGGTTGCTGCGGCGATGAGAATCGCGGATACCGCTGCGCTTACCGACAAGTAGGCGCTGTTAAAGAAATACTTGCTGATTTTCGCTTGCGTCCAAGCATCCACATAGTTATCGAACGCCATCTGGACAGGAAATCCGAACGGAGCGGTAACAATCTGGTCGTTCGACTCCTTTAAGGACGAGAATAGCACGAACACGAACGGGAACAGAATAATGAAGACGTATATGAGCAGCAGCAGATGCGGCAAGGCTTTTTTGATGACTTTTGGCATTAGTACTCGATCCTTTCCTGCCGTCTGGCAATTGCGATTTGGTAAATCGCCGTCAGCAACAATGCAATGACGAAGATCATAATCGAAAGGGCGGTACCGTAACCGTATTGACCGTATCTAAGCGCTTTGTTAACCATATACGAGGCCATAACATCCGTCGCGCCCGCGGGTCCGCCGTTGGTCATGACGAGGACGATGTCGACGACACGCATCGCGCCGGCGATGGACAGCATGATAACTACCGATATAACAGGCATAATGAGCGGCGTTGTAATCCGGAAAGCTCTTTGGATGCCGGTAGCTCCGTCGATTTCCGCCGCCTCGTTGATTTCCTTAGGAATAGCCAGAATGGCTGCAAGCACCAGCACGATATAGAAGCCCATCCATTGCCAGGCATTCGTAACAAGTATGGACAGCATCGCCCATTTCGTATCGGACAGCCAGTAAATCGGCTCAATGCCGAACCAGCCCAGAAAATTGTTGAACAATCCGATACTCGGATGATACATGAATCCCCACAAAATCCCGATAATCGAGGTGGAAAGAATAGACGGCATAAACACCGTTGTTTTGTAGAAACCTTGGAGGCGCTTAACGCCGCTGATCAACAATGAGAACATAATGATCAAAGGAACTTGCACGAAAACGGAAAACAGGATGAAATACATATTATTTTTGACGGAAACCCAAAAATCGTCATCGTTAAACGCTTTTTCAAAGTTGGCGAATCCCGTGTACTTGGCCGGACTTAATCCGTCCCAATTCGTCAGCCCGTAAAATAACGATTGAAACACCGGATAGACAAAGAAGAGGCAATACAATCCGATTGTCGGCAGGACGAAGAGCAGGTATACATATGGATTTCTCAGTGTTTTGTTCATGGTTCTCCCACCCTTGTGACATGAGAGAGGTATCGCCCGACCGGGCAGGCGATACCTCGTTCTCCGTTGTTTTCTAAACTATTTCAGAGCTGCCAGCTCACTGTCCAAAGCTTTCTGAATTTCTTCAGCCGCTTTTTCCGGAGTCGTTTTGCCTGCAATCAAGTTTTGGATTTGTTTTTCGAACTCGCCGTTAACTGCGCCCGGAACGAGGGAGTCGAAGTGCGGGAATACTACGCCTTCTGCTGCCGCGTTGGAAGCCAGAACTTGCTGCATAATCGGATTGTCGGAAGTCAGCTTGGACGCATCCACTTTCATGGAAGGCAATACGCCGTCTTCTTGGTAGCCGCGAACTTGATATTCTTCCGTGTACAGGTTTTTGATAAATGCTTTGATCGCCGCTTTTTCGTTGTCGTTCACGTCGGACGAAAAGCCGTAACCGTTATTTTGGTTAAAGTTAACCGCTTTTTGGCTGCCTTTGCCGCCTGGTACGGCTGGCATTGCGAAGTAGCCGACTTTGCCGTTCAACGCGGCGCCTACGCCGTCTGCGTTAAACGTGGAAATTCTCCAAGTACCGTCGAACAGGAATGCAGCTTTGCCGGCGATGAATTCGTTCGTTTGGCCCGTGTAGTCGATGCCCAGCTCGCCTTTGGTGAAGTAGCCTTTGTCAACCCACTCTTTGTATTTTGCCAGAGCTGCTACGACTTCCGGTTCCGTCATTTTACGGGAACCGTCGGCAACGCCTGCTTGAATGTCTTCTCCGGCATAACGCGGAATGAGCGTGTTCAGCAGCATGAACGGTACCCATGCCGCTTGCGAACCCATTGCGATCGGCGTAATGCCTTTGCCTTTGAGCGTCGCGAACGCAGCTTCAAGCTCTTCGAGCGTTGTCGGAGCAGCTAGGCCGTTAGCCTCCAAAATTTCTTTGTTGTAGAACCAACCTTCGGATCCGGCGCCGATCGGCAAGCCGTACACTTTACCGTCTACTACGAATGTAGAATAGTCCGTGAACTTATCTTTGATGCCGAGCTCTTCGATAATCGGAGTCAGGTCAAGCAGTTTGTTGGCGCGAGCGTATTTTTGTCCGTCGCCAGGACCGCCGAACAAGTCGAAAATTTTCGGAGGGTTGCCGGCTGCCATCTCGGCCGGAAGCTTGGTAAAGCGGTTGAAGCTGTCCTCTACGGCATCCATTTCGAAGTTGGCGCCTGGCACTTCGGTCTCGGCCTTCTGTACGACCTCGTCCAAAATCGCTTTACGGAACTTTTGCAGTTCGCCGATTTGAATGTGACGAAGGGAGACGTCGAATCTTTCGACAGGAGCCGGCGCGGATTCGCTCGGGGCTGGGCTTGATGCGCTTGCGCTTGGGCTTGCTGCCGGAGATGCCGACGGAGATGCGTTGTTCTCTTTGTTGTCGCTTCCGCATGCGCTCAATACCGAGGATAACATCAGAACCGAAGCCGTTACTGTTACCAATTTTTTCTTCAACTTAGGACCCTCCTAAATGGAATGTGGTTTTGCTTACACCCTTATTGTACGTGCATTTTTAGCCAAAGTAAGGGACTTAAACAACTAACGGGGGGATAAGATCGTCTTGCTATATTTGTAGATTTTTTCCCCCCTATTCGACGTTTAACACCTTTGCACGCGGCATAGGACAAAATTCCCCCTTCCCAAAAACTAATTCCATTAGTTATAATATAAATGTAATTAGTTTTCGAAGGAGGATTTACTTATGAGAGCTACAACTTGGGGAAACGTAACCCAGCTTATTTTTATGCCGCGGCTCTTCCCGATGAATTGCTATCTTGTCGAGGAGGAGAACGGCATCACACTGATCGACGCCTGCATGCCTTTTGTTGCCAAGAAGATTCATGCCGCGATCAAGGAAACCGGCAAGCCGCTGACCCGTATTCTACTCACGCACGCCCACGAAGATCATATCGGGGCGGTGCCTTATCTAAAGTCGATCTACCCGGATGCGCAAGTAGGTATTTCCCGGAGAGACGCTGCGCTCCTGCGAGGAGATCGGGGGCTGCAGCCCTACGAAGCCCAAAGTCCGATCAAAGGTGGGGTACCCAAGCAGCCGCCATTCGAGCCCGACTTCCTGTTCGACGACGAAGAACGAATCGGCTCTCTGACCGCGATCGCTACCCCGGGTCATACGCCCGGACACTTCTGTTTTCTGGAAATTGGCAGCAAGACGCTGATTGCGGGAGACGCTTTTCAGACGAAAGGCGGCTTGGCCGTTTCGGGTCATCTGCAATGGAAGTTCCCCTTCCCGGCCATGGCGACCTGGCATGCACGAACGGCAATCGAGAGCGCCCGCAAAATACTCGATCTGCGTCCCAACGCGCTTGCCGTCGGCCACGGCCCCGCCGTGCTTCAACCTGCTGCGGCAATTGAACAAGCGATAGCGGCCGCTCAAACCGCCTTGGAAAGGAGAAATGCCGGATGAGAGCCGGAATCAAGCCGGAGTCGGTTGTCGCAGCTGCCGCCGCGATCGCCGATCGCGACGGCTGGGATCGAATTACGCTTGCGAGCGTGGCAGAGAATCTGGGCATCAAAACCCCCTCCCTTTACAACCACGTCGAAGGGCTGGCGGATTTGCGCCAGAAACTGGCCTCCTATGCCCTTGCCAATCTGAAGGATCAGCTTCATGACGCTGCAATCGGGTATTCGAGCAAGCAGGCCTTCATTGAAGTCGGGCATGCCTACGTCCAGTTCGTACGGGAGCATCCCGGGCTGTACGAAGCGATCAATCGCGTCGTCTCGCCGAAGCCTGAAGCCTTCGAGCAAGCATCAGACAGTATTCTGAATCTGTTCATTCGCCTGATGCAGCCTCTCGGCATTCTGGAAGAGGAAGCCGTTCATGCTGTACGCGGCCTGCGGAGCATGGTTCATGGCTTTGCCTCCCTCGAATCGATGGGCGGCTTCCAGATGAAAGAGGATTTGAAGGAAAGCTTGTCCAAAGCGATTACTTATTATATGGACGGAATAAATTGCAGCAGGATTCGACAATAATTTCGCGAATATTTGGAAAGGAGTGGTTAAGGAGTGACATCTTATGCGCAAAAAAGAGTTAAGTCCCGAAGAGCTGTTGAAGATCATCTTCGATTACACGTCTAAAATCGCCAGCGAACGGCAACTGAACGCCGTGCTTGTGCACATGGCCGATATGGGACGCGAATTAATTTTATCCGATAGATGCACGGTGTGGCTGATCGACGAAGAAAATAAACAGCTTTATACGACGGTGGCCCACGGTGTCGACGAAATTCGCATCCCATATGGAACCGGCTTCGTAGGAAGCTCGATCGTATCCGGGGAAGCCATCATTATTGAAGACGCCTATTCGGATCCAAGGCATAATTCCGAGAATGATCGCAAAACCGGCTACCGGACCAAATCGGTCATTACCGTTCCGTTTCGCAACAATGACGGACAAATTATAGGGGCCTACCAAGCGATCAACAAGCTGACCGAAGTCGACAGCTTTACTCCTCGAGATCTGGAACTGCTCTCCCTCGCCGCCTCCTATGCCGGCAAATCTCTGGAGTCCGTCATGCTCCACCAAGAAATCTACGACACACAGCGCGAAATCATCGCCAAAATGGGCGAGGTCGGAGAAATCCGCTCCAAGGAAACCGCCAACCACGTCAAGCGCGTAGCCGAATACTCCTATATTCTTGCAATCGCGCTCGGTCTGCCCCCAGCGGAAGCCGAGCTGCTGCGCACCGCTTCTCCCATGCACGACATTGGCAAAGTCGCCATCTCCGATGCCATCTTGAACAAGCCCGGCAGACTGACGCCGGAAGAATATGATGCGATCAAGTCTCATACCGACATCGGCTATCGCTTGCTGCAAGGATCCAAGCGCGAACTACTGCGCGCCGCCGCCGTCGTTGCCGAACAACATCACGAGAAATGGGACGGCAGCGGTTACCCCGCCGGACGAAAAGGAGAAGAAATTCATATTTTCGGCCGGATTACGGCCGTGGCCGACGTCTTCGACGCGCTCAGCGCGGAACGGGTGTACAAAAAACCGTGGCCGATGGACCGGATTGAAAGCTTCTTCCGCGAGGAGCGGGGACGGCATTTCGATCCCGCCGTCGTGGACGCTTTCTTTGCCCATTTGCCGCAAATCAAGGCGATCCGCGAACGTCTGGCCGACGTTGAAGAGAAGACGGAATAGCAAAATAGAGGAGTCTTCGCGGACAATGCGTCCGGTTGACTCCTCTATTTGCGTTTAAGAATGGATTGACGCCACGAAGCTGCCGATACTTTCCCCGTTCCACCTGGCGTCAAGACGGTCTCCGTCGGCTAGAGGGCCTACTCCGGCCGGCGTTCCGGTAAACAATACGTCTCCAGGCCCGAGTCCGTAATGGCGGGCGATGAATTCAGTCAGCGTTTGCAGATCGAATACCATGTCGCGAACGTTGCCCCTCTGGACCTCACCCTCATTAATCAGCAGAGTAAAGTCGTGCGCTTCCAGCTCTGCGGAGCCGGAATAAGGCAACCAACGGCCGAGCAAAGCGGAGTTGCGGAAGCCTTTGGCCGCAAGCCACGGATGCCCCTTCTCCTTCAGACGAGCCTGCACGTCCCGCAAAGTTAGATCCAGCCCGATGGTAAAAGCGGATGCCAGTTCGTCAAAGCGAATTCCCGGTTCATAAGGTCTGCCGATTGCGAATACGAGCTCCGCTTCGTAGTGAACGCTGCCCTGAGAGCCGGGAAGGATAATCTCCCCGCCGTTCATATCTACTGCCGAATGGCTCGGCTTCGTGAAGATCATTGGGGTCGTCGGAACTTCGTTGCCCAACTCGGCGGCATGCAGACGATAGTTGCGGCCGACGCAATAAATATTGCGCAGATCCGCCGTTCTCATTTCGCTTAATCGGCGCATATTAGTCCTCTCCTTCGACAACAGCAAGCCAACGATCCGGATAATTGGTACATAGTTGGAAGGCTTCCGGACGAGCGGCCAGCCTTCCCAAATCGGAAACCGAGTTAACCGTCCACGCCATCACCTCGATCGACGCTTTGGCGGTCTGCTCAAGCAGCTTCTCGTTCAAGTGATAGAACCCGATCGACAGATAAGAGCAATCGAGCGAGATTAGCCGTTCGACCAGATCGTCGGGGTTGTCGTCGATAATAAGTCCGATTCTAAGCTCCGGGGCGGCTTTGCGCACGGCGCGCAAAATCGCCGGTTCAAACGACGTTATCGTATGTTCGGCTTCCATTTTCCGCGAGCGGATGACTTCAACCGCCCGCGAAGCGAGACGTTCGAAATCGGCATCGTCGCTCTTGAGCTCAATATTCAGCTTGCATCTTCCCGCCGCCAGATCGAGCACCTGCTCCAAAGTGGGAACGCCTTCCGACGAGAACGAAGCGTCCATCCAGCTTCCCGCATCCAGGCTCGCCAGCTGCTCCGCGCTGTAATCGGCGACCCTTCCTCTACCGTTGGTAGTTCGCTCCAGCGTGCCGTCATGAATAACGACCGGAACCCCGTCCTTGGACAGGTGCACGTCCAGCTCCATCCACTTCACGTGCGGATGACTGAGCGCCAGCTTAAAAGCTGCCAGCGTATTTTCCGGAGCTTTGCCCGAAAAGCCCCGATGAGCGACGCACGGATGAAGCGCCGCCTTCGTCTGTTTATCCATCTTGCCCCTTCTTCCGTAAAAATGAAATCTGAAGGGCAAATTGCGCAGTCCCTTCGCATAGCTTTTAATTCCGTGAAGCAATCGCTCCATCCTCCTCCACCGAAGCCCCGATGGACAGCGACGACAGCCTGGCCAGCAGCGCTTTTCCTTCCGCGTCTTCCATCGGCGCCGGCTGCGAGTTGGTGGCGAACATCGGATTAAACGACAGCTCGCAACCGCCGCCCTTGCGGCATTCGGCATTCAGAATGCCCGTCTCCGACGAACGCACCGTTGTCGACGAGAACACGAAATTGCCGAGGCTGTAGGCGATCCACTTCCCTTTGTAGCTCTCGAAGCCTTGCAGCACGTGGGGATGGCTGCCGATGACCAAATCCGCTCCCGCATCGACGAAACGATGGGCGAGATCGGTTTGATGGGCGACCGGCGTATCCTTTCTCTCTTCTCCCCAATGAACCATGACCACGACGATATCGGCGTTTTTCTTCGCTTCCTCGATGGTGGCGACCGCACGTACCGGCGAATACGCCTCCGCAAGTCCCGGACGGTTTTTGTCCGCCTTCCATTCCACTACCGGAACGACTCGCGTAACGCCGATAAACGCTACGGTAATTCCATTCGCCTCTATGTACGACGGCTCGAAAGCTTCCTTATCGTCATTGCCCGATCCCGCATGCTTCAGGCCGACGTCGTCCAAAGCGTCCATCGTATCGCTTAAACCTTGCCATCCGTAATCGAGCGTATGGTTGTTAGCCAATGAGACAAAGTCGAAACCGGCGTCCTTCACCGCCTTCAACGCATCGACGGTTCCGCGAAATACGAACTGCTTGTCTTCCGCGGGAGTCCCGCGAACGGTAATCGGCGCTTCCAAGTTTCCGGCCGCAATATCCGCAGCCTCCAGCAGCGCCTTCGACTCGCGAAACGGGTAATCGTAGCCATTGGTCTTCATCAACTCCAGCACCCTTGCCGCTGGGAGTATATCTCCGACAAACGCGAGAGACACCGTATCTCCTTCCGCGACGTCGACCGGCTCCGTTGTCGGCTCCGGCTTTTCCGACGGCTCGGAAGACGCGGATGCTTCCGCCCCTTCTTTTGAATCGTCCGTCGGCGGCGCTCCGGACGGATCGGCGTCGTCCGGCTGCCCGGACGGAGCTTGGACAGCGGCCGAAGGCGGCGCTTCATTCGAATCGCCCTGCTCCGCTTTCCAGATTGCAAACGCTGCCGCGGCGATACAGAGAAGCAAAATCCCGTTAACGACAAGCAGTATTCTCGTCTTCGCTCGGCGCTTCGCCTTCTTCTGGGTTTGCGTTCTCGCTCGCGAATAAGTAGTCACGTAACCCGTCCTCCTTCCCTGCCCGTAATTATACAACATGGACAATAAAAAAACGATTTTTCCCTCGGATTTTACGGGGGAAAAATCGCTGTCCAATTCAGATGCGCAAACCGATCTTACGGCTCTTAAGCGCAAATTCCGCGCTTCCGTAGAGCCCGCCGTCATCGCCAAGCGATGGAGGAACGATGCGAAGTCTCTCTCTGTAGAGCGGATGAAGGCTGGCGCTGACGTACGACCTGAGCGAATCGAAGAAGATATCGCCTGCCGCAGCCACTCCGCCCCCGACAATGATAACGTCCGGACTGAGCAGCGCAATAGATGGAACGAGCACACGCGACAACCAGTTCGCCGTCCTCTGAAACACTTGGCCCGCGAATGCGTCTCCGTCAAGATACGCCTGCCATACGTCGTGCGACGTCAATTCGTCGCGAATTTCCGGTGGAAATCGTTCCGCCAGCAAGCCGACCCAGCCCGCTTTCAAGCCATCCCTTGCCTGGCGGGCAATGCCCGCAGTGGACGCGACCGTCTCCAGGCACCCCTTCATGCCGCAGCCGCACATGTAAGAAATGTCGGGAAAAGAGATGTGCCCGATTTCTCCGGCAAGACCGCCGGCGCCCTCGTGCAGCCGCCCGTCCGACACCCAGGCGGAAGCCATCCCGGTGCCGATCGTAAGACCCAGCACATGCGAGTAGCCTTTGCCTGCGCCATGCAAATATTCGCCGTATACGACCATCTTCACATCGTTCTCGACAGCAACCGGCACGCCCAACAGCTGCTGCAGCCGAGTTGCGACGGGAACGTCGTTAAACGGCAGATTGGCGGAGCTCACCACCCCGGATTCGCTTTGAATAAATCCGGGCAGCCCGATGCCGACCGCTTCCAGTTCGGACTCACGGACTCCCTCCGCAGCTAATATTTCCTTGCATTGACCGGCTAGCTGTTGAATCAGCTCGCAGGAGCTCAGCTTAATTGTCCGAACCTTGCTCCGTCGAAGGAGCCGGCCTTCGGAATCGAACAAACCGGTCACGACGTTCGTCCCTCCAACGTCCATCCCGATCCGGCAGCTCATCCATCAGTCTCCTTCCGGGGCTCGAGCGTAATTTCCGATCGTCACCGGCAGTCTAGCCTTGACGGCCAGCTCTCCGGACAACACGCCGGCAAGCGCCGATACCATTGCCGGTTTGTTCTCGTACGTACACAGATATACCGGGGCTTCCGGGGCGATCAGCAGATCGTAAGGCGTGCGCGAGGCAACCCATACGAACGAGCCTTCGCAGCTTGCGTTCAGTTCGCTGATCAGCCCGGATTGCGATTCGGAAAACGCCGCGTCGTACGACACGAACACCGCTCGCTGCCCCGTGCTTACCGCCTTGCGGGCAGCCTCCGCCTCCTCCGCCGTCGGATCGGTTCCCACCCGCACCTCTACAACGTCGTAGCCTGCTGCGCTGAGCGCTTTGCCCAGCGTCCAATCCTGCGGAATAACCTCGATGACCTCCGTGCGGGAATGAGGCTCCGCCCAGATGACAACCGTCTTACCTTCCTTCGGAAGCGGCAACCGCTCTCCTCCCTTGACGACGGTCACAGCGGCTTCGCACAGCTCCCTTTGCACCTCCGCGGCTCTTGCCCGATCCGCCTTCGGGAGCTCGTCTCCGAACAGACCTTGCTCCTGCTTCAGGTTCCAGATCCGGCGAGCCGCCTCATCGATGCGGGCCTCTGAGATTTCACCCGTCATCACGGCTTCCATTACCGCTTCAAGAGCAGCCGTCTGCCTCGACACCCGGTGGCTGACCAGAATAAGATCGGCGCCGGCCTTGATCGCGTCTACTGCGCCGCGCGCGACTCCGATCGTCCCCGAAATCGCATTCATCTCCAAGCAATCCGTCACAATCACGCCTTCGAAGCCCAACTGCTTCCGCAGCAATCCGGTTAGAATCGGCTCCGAGCGCGTCGCCGGAATGGCGGAATCGGGCTCGAAGGCCGGAAATACGACGTGCGCCGTCATAATCGCATCCGCTTTGCGCTCAATCGCGTAATGGAACGGATAAAGCTCAACCTCGTTCAACCGATCGACGCCGTGCGGAACGACAGGCAAAGCATAATGCGAATCGACCGCGGTGTCTCCATGGCCCGGAAAATGCTTGGCGACGGCAACGACGCCGCCTTCCTTATAGCCTTGAATCGCTGCCAGGCCAAGCGCCGCCACACGCTTTGGGTCCTCTCCGTACGATCTCACCCCGATTACCGGATTTTGCGGATTGTTGTTCACGTCGAGGCAGGGGGCGAAATTCATATTGATCCCGATTTCGCGCAGCTCCGCGCCGGACAGCTTAGCGGCCTCGCGCGTCAGCGCTTCGTTGTCGGCAGCGCCCTGCGCCATCCCTCCCGGCATCACGGTTACGCCTTCCTCCAGACGGACGACCATGCCGCCCTCCTGGTCTATTGCAATGAAGAGCGGATACTCGGAGATTTGCTGCAAACGGTCCGACAGCTCCCGAACCTGCCCGGCGTCCTTAAGATTGCGGCGAAAATAAATAATACCTCCAACGCCGTAATCCCGAATCAGGTTGCCGATCTCCTTCGTCGGCTCGGTTCCTTCGAATCCGCACATGAACAGCTGTCCGATCTTTTGCTTAAGCGAAAGCTCTCCGAAACCTCTGTTTGTCGTCATGACTTTCTCTCCTCTATTCCTCGTGATTCGTCCAAGCCGGCTTATCCGCACCGGACTTGTTTTGCTGCTGCTCGCGGTACTCCGACGGCAGCATTCCCGTGTATTTGCTGAATACCCGGGTGAAGTATCGGCGCTCTGCGTAGCCGACCATCAATCCGACCTGCGTAACGCTCTTATCGCTGAGAGCCAGCAAAGATCGGGCCATCTCCATCCTTTGTTTCGTTACGTATTCGACGAACGTCTCCCCGAAATGCTGCTTGAACAGCAAGCTGAAATAGCTGCCGCTAATGCCCAAGTATTCGGCCAACACGTCGATGCTGAGCTCTGCGGACAGATTTCGTTCGATGTAATCTTTCGCGGACAGCATCAGCACGTCGCTCGTCTTTTTCTTCATGACGCTCTCCAGCGATTGATCGACGAGCTGGTTAACGACCTGCAGCGTCTCGCGAATGCCTTGATGCCGATCGATCTGCCGCCAGATTTCCGTCTCCTCGTGCCGGCCGATCACCTCCATCTCCCGCATCTCTCGCAGCAGATGAATGCATAGATAATGGACGATCGGCGCGACTCGCTCGAACGAATTTTCCGGTAGCGATTTGAAACTCTCGTTCAGCTCGCGCAGCGCGGTTTCGGTGCGACGTCGGTCGCAGCGCTTCAGCCCGGTAACCATTTCTTCGATCGTGTCCCAGAGCTGCTGCGAAGTTTCGGAGCTGCCGCGAGCTCTCTCCGACACGATAACGCCTTCGTGAGCCGTCGACGACAGGTACAACGATCTTTGCAAGCTTTTATATGTCTTGGACAGCTGCTTCAGCGTCACCTCCGCCGGATGAAGCGCGACGCGAATGCTCAGCTTGAGATAGCTCTGTACGGCTTGCCGCAGCGTCTCCGCCCACGACAAGCATTGTACGCGCTCGTACAGATCGGGCGCGGAGCGTTCGATCAGCACGCACCATTCCCCGCTTCTGACTTGAATGACGGTATGTACGACGCCGAACGCGGTCAGGTTTTCCTGCAAAATATTGTTGATGGCAAAATTCCACAGCTTGCGTTCCTTGTCATCCCAAATTTTCTCTCGTTTCGAATAGTCTTCGACGTCTACGAGCATCATCGCGAACGCCAGATTTTCGCCTTCCAGCTCTCCAAGCCTAAGTATCGGCCCGCTGGCCGACCCGCCCAGATCGGTAATCTGATCGTACAGTACCTTCTCGTAGGCGAGATGGAACACCTGCTTCCATTCCTGCTGCATCGAGCGCTGCTCCATGCTCTTCTCCCGGACGGCGTCCGCCAGCTTGCGAATCGTCTCGACCAGTTCCTCGTAATCGATCGGCTTCAAAATGTAGTCTTTCACTTCGTAACGAATAACCGATCTTACATAGCTGAAATCCTGATATCCCGTCATCATAATGACTTCCGCGGACGTATCGAACTGTCGCAGCTCGCCCAGAAACTCGATGCCGTCCATGACCGGCATCCGAATGTCGCACATAATGAGCTGCGGACGATGCTCCCGAGCCAGCTCCAGCGCCTGCTCTCCGTTACGAGCCGTCCCGATCAGCTCAATGTCCAGCTCTTCCCAAGGAATAACGGCCTGGAGATTTTTCAAAATGTTGACCTCGTCATCTATCAACAAAGCTTTAAGCCTCATCGCCGCCCCTCCCTCTCTAGAGGTATTAGACATTTGATCGTCGTGCCGCATCCCGGAGCGCTGCACAGCATTACGCCATAGCCGTTCCCGTAATGAATGCGCAGCCGGTCCGCGACGTTGCCGACGCCAAGACCCCGTCGTTCCCCCATCTCCGGTGATTCCGCGTACATTTCCTGCAGCGTCGTAATCCCGCTAGTCGCAAACCGCGCCAACTGCTCCTCCGCTATGCCGATTCCATTATCCTCGACATAGAAGGCGATATTGCGTCCTTCAATTGCCGCGCGGACTTCGATTCTCCCCATATAATCGATGCCTTCGAACCCGTGCTGAATGCTGTTCTCAACGAGCGGCTGCAGCGTCAGCTTCAGAATCGTGCAGTCCATCAGCTCCTTGGGAACGTCAATCGCGTATTCGAACAGCTCCTCGAAGCGGTATTTCTGAATTTCCAGGTAGCTCATCAAATGCTGCAGCTCCTGCTCGATCGTAATTTCCTCTTTCTGCTGAATGCTGATGCGAAAAATATTCGCAAGCCGCTGCACCATTTTGCTGACTTTGCGCCCCTCGTTCTGCACGGCCAAAATATTGATCGATTCCAATGCGTTAAACAGAAAATGAGGCTTGATCTGTGCCTGCAGCAGCATCATCTCGGCCTTGCGCTTGCGCGATTGCTCCTCCGTGACGTCGTCGAGCAGCTCGGACACTCTCTTGACAAGGCTGTTGAAGCCCCGGGACAGCGCCGTCGTCTCGTCGTTGCCGACGACCGGAACCCGCGTGGATAAATCCCCGCGCTCCACCTGCCGCATCGCTCGGACAACCCGCACGATCAACGTCACCATTCTTCGGACGAAAATCAGGTTAAAAACAAGCGCAAGCACAAGCGAGAACGACGTAATGACGACTGTCCAGCGCAGCACGGCCGCCATATCGCCGGACAGATACTGCCAGGAAGTAACCATGACCAGCTTCCAATCGCCGATGCCGAGCCGCTGAAGCTGCAAATCCTGAACCGATACGAGACTTTTGTGCTCGTCGAACGGAAGCGTCTTGCTCTGCGCCACGGAGCTGTGCATATCGAGGGTCTCGGTATCCACGTAGTCGGAAATCCGGCGCCCTTCAGGGCTTTTCTCGCTGTCGTACACAATGTTGCCGTTGCCCGCTACAATCAGGAAGCGACGATCAATCTTCCCTTGACTATTATAAAAGGTAAAAATCTTGCTTAGCTCGTTCAACTGGAATCGCGTGACGAGCACGCCTTTGTTCTTCATTGTCTCCACGTCGAGCAGCACGCGAATTTGCGTAAACAGATTGTAGTCTCCGGTCAAGTTCTTATCCTCGTTAGGGCCGATCCATACGGGAGCGCCGTTCTTGCGCAAAACCTCCTGATAGATGGGATGAGCCTCCAATTCCTCTCGCGGAATCGGCGTGTCCTTGGCCGAAAAGTTGACGTTGACCTGTTTGTTGTCATTGCGGTACAACGTAAGCGAGTGGATGCCCGGATACGTCAGCAGCACGCGCTTGCGCAGCCTTTCCTTCTCCAGCAGCTGAGAATAGAAATCCGTCCCCTTGGACGATTCCCCCCCGGCAGGATCGACGTTACCGCCGCCGTCATCGATCGATTGCTCAACGACCTCCACGCTGTCCTCCATCGTTACCCAGAAATCCGAAAAATAATTGGCTTCCTTGATCATGTTGTTAATGTTGCGGCCGATCGCTTTGAGCGTAAGCTCGGTCTGCTCCGCGTACTTCTTCTCCGTCACCTTCTGCGATACAAGATACGAGACGCTTCCCAACACGAACAACGGAATGATAATAAAAGCGAAGAAGGCGGTGAAAATTCGTTTGCTTAAACTCATCTTTCGATGTCCGTCCTCTCATGTAGGTTGATCTCATTATAGCAGGAGGAGAAGCCGCTGGGCTCGCACGCTCGAAAGTTTGTACTCCCTCTTATTATAGAAAACCGCGCGAATATCGATAAGTTGCCATTCTCATAATGGAGGGATAAAAATGAACAGTAACCCGGATAAAAAGCCTCGCCAGGCAAAAAACGCCTCCGGCGCCCTAATACGTCGAAGCAGCTTGGCTAAGACGTAAAATAACGCTTGACAGCGCTTCCCCGACAATGGTAGTATCTTCTTCCTTTCGCTTTTATTCCATACAGGAGGACATACTGTGATTACCGTTAACGGAATCAGCAAGAGCTTTAAGGTGGCCCGAAGGTCTTCGGGCTTCGGAAACGCGTTTAAGGCGCTGTTTCGAAGAGAGTATACGGAGGTAGCCGCGCTGAACGATATTTCGTTCTCGATCGGCCAAGGAGAGATCGTCGGTTATATCGGTCCGAACGGGGCCGGCAAATCGACGACGATCAAAGTGATGAGCGGCATTCTCGTTCCAGACAGCGGCACGTGCAGCATCATGGGGTTTACCCCTTGGCTCGACCGGGTCAAGTACGTGCGCAACATCGGCGTCGTATTCGGACAGCGCTCCCAGCTCTGGTGGGACGTGCCGGTCATCGATTCGTTCGAGTTGCTGCGCGACATCTACGACGTGACGGAGCAAGAATACAGAAGCAATCTCGACCTGCTAACCGAGACGCTCGATCTTGGCGAGCTGCTGCAAACGCCGGTGAGACAGCTCAGCCTCGGGCAGCGCATGCGCTGCGAAATCGCCGCCTCTCTGCTGCATGGACCCGGCATTCTGTTTTTGGACGAGCCGACGATCGGACTTGACGCCGTATCCAAAATCGCGGTCAGACGGTTCATCTCTACGATCAACAAGGAGAAAGGCGTTACCGTCATTCTAACCACGCACGACATGAGCGACATCGAGGCGCTGGCGCAGCGGATATTGCTAATCGGCAAAGGGAAGCTGTTGTACGACGGCGATTTGGCCGCCATGCGCGCCAAGTACGCGTCGGCCGAAGGCGGAGAGACGGGCGGCGGCTCCGCGATCGAAGAAGCGCTCGTCAACATGTACAAGGAGTACGAAATTTCATGAGGGCTTTCTATTCCGTATTCCGCCTGAAGCTCGCAACGGGCTTCCAGTACCGATCCGCCGCCCTCGCCGGCATCGCGACGCAATTTTTCTGGGGCTTCATCATCATAATGGTGTACCAAGCTTTCTACAGTCAGCCGCTGGCCGATCCTCCGATCTCGCTGACGCAGGTCGTCACCTACATCTGGCTGCAGCAAGCTTTCTTGGCCTTTATCGCGCTCTGGTTCCGCGACAATGAGCTGTTCCAATTGATTACGACGGGCAATATCGCCTACGAGCTCTGTCGGCCGAGCGGATTATACGGCTTGTGGTATGCCAAGCTGCTCGCGCAGAGGCTCTCCAACGCCGCCCTTCGCTGCTTCCCGATACTCACCGTCGCCCTTCTGCTGCCTTCGCCCTATCGACTGACGTTGCCTCACGACACAACTACCGCCCTATTGTTTTTAATCGTTCTCGTTCTCGGCCTGCTCATTCTGGTCGCCGTTTCCATGCTCATTTACATTTCTACGTTCATTACGATGTCCCCGGCCGGTTCGCTGCTTATGTTCGGTGTCGCCGGAGAATTTCTCGCCGGCATGATCGTTCCCGTCCCGCTGATGCCGTCCTGGCTGCAGACAATCGTCTATGCGCTTCCGTTCCGGCTCGCGGCCGATTTTCCGTTTCGCGTCTATTCCGGGCACATTCCGCCGGCCGAGGCGCTCGCCACGATTCCGGTGCAGCTGCTATGGCTGACCGCGCTCCTGATGATAGGCAAATTCGCGATGGGCAAAGCGCTGAGACGAGTCGTCGTCCAAGGAGGCTAATCCGACATGAGATTGTTCGGCAAATATTTGCTTATTTTATTCAAGTCCCAAATGCAGTACCGAACATCGTTCTGGCTGCTGTCGTTCGGTCAATTTTTTATCCCGTTCTCCGTATTCGCGGGGCTGTACTTTTTGTTCGAGCGATTCGGGCAAATTCAGGGCTGGACGTTTTTCGAGGTCGCGCTTGTATTCGGCGTCATTCACATGGCGTTCGCCATCGCCGAGTGCCTGGCGCGGGGCTTTGACATGTTTTCCGCGCTGATCGTAAACGGCGACTTCGATCGGCTGCTCGTTCGTCCCCGCAGCACCGTGCTTCAGGTGCTCGGCTCCAAATTCGAATTCACCCGCTTCGGCAGATTGTTGCAAAGCCTGGTCGTGCTCGTCTGGGCGATCAGCCGGGTGGAGACGGACTGGACGCTGATGAAGGCCGTTACGCTGCTCTTCATGATCGTCAGCGGCGTTATGATATTCACCGGCATCTTCATCCTTATCGCTACGATGTGCTTCTGGACGGTTCAGGGGCTGGAGGTGGGCAACATTTTTACGGACGGCGGCCGCGAGATGGCGCAATACCCGCTTAACATTTATCACAAATGGGTGTCCCGCTTCTTCACTTACGTTATTCCGTTCGGACTCGTCAACTACGTGCCGCTTCAATATATTCTCGGTCGGACGGAGGGCAGCGGAATTCCGTATATGCTCGCTCCGCTGGCCGGCTGTCTGTTCATTGTCCCCTGCTTAATGCTGTGGAGCTTTGGCGTCCGCCGATACCGCTCCACGGGCTCGTGATCGCAAGCTCCCGGCCGCAGACTGGAGCAATGCGGTCTTAGTCGGGAGTCCGCGTCAACAAACGGCCTTACGGCGGCTTGCTCATTCCGCAGTCGCCGGTTCGAGCAGTCCCATCTGCACGCAAATGTTGACGGAGAGCCGCTTTGTCTCCTTGCGGAAGCGGATGTCCATGCTATCCCCAAGCGTCAGAACAATCTCTCCGTCTCCGAAGACGGCATGCCGGACTTTAGCGCCGACAACGAGACGCGACGAATCGAGGATCGCATTCGGGTTCTCAGGGACGAACCGTTGAAGACCGGCCTCCGCTGCCCTCCCGGCGGGTTCATCCCGCTGCAAACGACGAACGTCTTCAACGAAGCGGGAAGGCTTTACCGGCTCCCCTTCCTTCCTTGCATACGAGATCAGTTCCAGGCGGCGCTTCGCCCTCGTCATGCCGACATAGAACAGCCTGGCCGCCTCCTCCATATCCTCTGCGTCGCCCGCCTCCCATTTGCGAACGTCGTCTGCGGAGGGCAGCACGCCTTCAATCAGATCGACGACATACACGCGCGCAAATTCCAGACCCTTGGCGCTATGCAGCGTCGACAGAGTAACCGTCCCGGCCTCTTTTCCGCCCTTTGACTGCTTCATTCGCCCTTCGAGAAATTTCAGTCTAGCCGCGAACTGCTCCATCGTCTCCAGCGGCTCGGCAATTTCCTCCAAGGCGTGCAAAATGCCAAACAGCGTCTCCTTCCGGTAGCCCATCCGTTCGCACGATTTATCGATCGCTTTGTCGTAGCCGAGGTTGTCGCGAATGATGCGAATCGCCGTCAGCGGCTCCGCTCCCTGCATGCTGCGAAATGCCGCCTTGCACGCCGTCAGAGCTTTCCCCTGATACTCCCGCAGCGGAATATGCTTCACCAGGCGATCGAATACCGAATCGTCCGGGTCCGCTTTAAGCTCTAACAGCTGTTCCATTTGCTTTTTCGAAATGTATCCGCCGAACTTCAAATGGATTCTTTGCAAAATATCCGTGCGGCGATCGTTAAACGTCAACCGCATAAAGTTCAGCACGTCCTCTACGACCCAGTGGGAAAAGAAGCGTGCATCCCCATCCCTCATATAGAAAGGAATACCCGCACGGTCGAGAGCATTCATGAGCAGGATGGAAGAACTATTGTTTCGGTACAAAATCGCAGTGTCGCCCAGCTCTCCGTCGTCGATAATTTTCTCCGTCACATATTTTGCTTGATAACGGTAGTCGGGAAGCACGGTAACGGCGATATCTTCCTTGCTCGAATTTTCCGTAAACATATTTTTATCGTATCGATTGCGATTGCGCTTAATAAAGCGGTTGGCGACATCTACGATGTTCGAGGTTGAACGGTAGTTTTGCTCTAACAATAAAACGGACGCATGAGGATGCTTCGTCTTAAAGTCCAACAAATAGGCAGGCTCGGCGCCTCGCCATCCGTAGATGCTCTGGTCGTCATCGGCGACGGCCCACAGATTGCCGTGCTTCCGCACGAGCTTCTCTACAATTTCGTGTTGAACAAGCGAAGTATCCTGGCTTTCGTCCGTCATTACATAATCGAAACGGCTCTGAAATTTCGCAAGCAGCGAGGCGTCGGCGCTCAGCGCCGCGTCAGCCTCGGTCAGCATATCGTCGAAATCGATCAGCAGTCTGTCTTCGGCCGTCCGCTTGTAGCGCTCGTACTCTTCGTAGATCTTCTCCGCTCCTGGAACGTCGCATTTGATCTGCGAGAGCCGATCCGACGGGACCAGCTTGTTTTTGACGAAGCCGATGTATCTCGTCAGCTCTTCCATCCGATCGTCCGGCGGATAATCGCCGTTCGCGCGTCGGTACAGTTCGCGAATAATTTTCGGCTTGTTCGGCCGCCCGTCGTCCTCTTCCCCGCTTCGTCCCTCAATAATCCGATAAGCAACGCCGCGACTGCGAAAATGATTCCGAACAATCTCGAAGGCCAGACTGTGTATGGTCGAAAAGTCGGGAGCGTTCGCGGACAGCGAAGGGAACAATCTGGCAAAGCGCGCCCTCATATCCTCCGCAGACGCTTTGCTGAACGTCACTGCTTTGATCCGCTCTGCCGGGACCCGCTTTTCTTCCATTAAATAAGCGATCCGCATCAGCATCGTCGTCGTTTTGCCCGAACCCGGCGAAGCAAGAAGCAGCAAGGGTCCCTCGGAATGGGACGCAGCCTGCCGCTGCTGCTCGTTCAAAGCGACGTTTGCCTTAACGGCCATTCGTTCAAAGAAACTCATCGGTACTCTCCCGGTTCCGCGGGCAGCTTGCGGTAGGAATGGATCTCTTCGCGCGCAAGCGCCGTTACGACTTCCTCGTGGGTCGGCCCGAGCGCGAATTCTCTGTCGTGACGATCGTTTAACCGCATCAGTTCTGGTCCGTAGGCGGCATAACGGCCCGATTCCTGCCACAGTTCCGCCGGCTGCATCGCCGGCATCAGCAGCTCCTGCGCCCCGGCGCGGTCCATCTCTTCCCGCACGATGCTTTCCAGCTTGCGCAGCACTCGGCGACCTAACGGCAAATACGCATATACCCCAGCCGCCAACTGACTGATAAACCCGGCGCGCAGCAGCAGCCGATGACTGGTCGTATCGGCTTCCGTCGGCGCTTCTCGGTACGTTTGGGCGAACAATCGACTTTGTCTCATTCTTTTGTGCAGCCTCCTTGCTTTCGATATCAAAATAAAAAACACACTCGTCAAGGGACGAATGTGTTCGTTCGCGGTACCACCCTAATTCGAATGCCTTCCGCTCGCGCGTATCGGCACTCCTCAACCGGATAACGGGATTTTCCCGGCAGCGGATACTTCGGGTTCACCGCTGCGGCTGACAAGGCGGGGAGTGTTCGTGCCGTCGGGAAGCTTCGCAGCCAGGCGCTTCCTCTCTGTACGACGGGGGCCGAATCTCATATCCTTGGTCTACGCCATTAATCGTATATAGGATCAAAAATAGCTTTTCGCTAATTTACACTATTTGTTCGAGACTTGTCAATTCCATTGCTGCATTGCTTCCTTGAGCTTCTGAATTTTCTGGCGGGACAGGCCCGTCAGCTCGTGGATCGTTGGCGTCTCGAAGCCTTTCTGCAGCATTTTCACGGCAATTTCTTGCTTACCCTCCGCTTTGCCCTTGATTATCCCCGCCTTAATCCCTTCTTCGCGGCCTTCCTTGAGTCCTTTCTTCATGCCTTTAATTTCCCAGGAAGTCATCAATTCCATAGGCTCTTGGCGGAGAAAGGCGAGCAGAGGCTCGAACGAGTCGAGGCTCGAATGAAGAAAAACGGGAATTCTCATTTCCCTCGCTCGCTTCTCGACCGACGGAAGCGGCTTGCGGAGCGCGACCGCGATGACGTTGGACAGCTGCAGCAAATCCGCGTCCTCTTCCTCTCGGATCAGCGCAATTTTCGGATAAGGCGCGGATTTAAAGCCTTCGACGATCAGATCGTCGAGCCGCTGCAGCGTCATCTGCGAGACAAGCTCCTCGATAGACGTCGTCCGTTCCACCACCCAGGCCGTACGCTCGGCAGAGACGATTGCCGTTGTCGACGAACCGGCCTGCCGGTGCTTCCACGTATCCGTGCCCGGCGGCTCCGGCTCGAACTGATGGGCGTCGTGCTTAAGCGTTCCGACTTTGCGGTCTTCGGCGGCGAAGGCGCGAATAAGCTCGCATGCCAGAGTCGTTTTGCCCGAATTTTTATATCCGACAATTTGAATGATGCGCATCTCCGTCCGTCTCCTTACCGCTCTATCCTGATGTCCCGCTACTGTCCTATTTTCCACACCTTCACCGGATGCCCCCGCCTCAACCCTTCCTTGATCGGGGGAATTTCGATCAGGCAATCCGCTCCGACGATCGTCGTCATCAGACTCGATTTGTCGTCACCTGTCGGCGTAGCCCACACTTGTCCGTCGCCGCTAACGGACGTAAAGGCGCGAATATAGCGACGATACGCGTTCACCTTCGGAAAGTCTTCGCCCAGCCTGGCCGTAAACTGAGGGTGAGTCGGCCGCTGCACGCCGAGCATTCGACGCAGCGCCGGTACGACAAACAGGTGGAAGCCGACGAAGCACGCTCCCGGATTGCCGGATAGCGCGAGTATCAGCTTGTCCCCGAGCAGCGCTGCAGATGTTGGACTGCCCGGCCTCATCGCGATTTTGTTGAACAGCAGCTTCACGTCCGGCTGGGCGAGAATGTCGACCATGACGTCATAATCTCCCACCGATACCCCTCCCGACGTTAGCAGCAAGTCGCAATCTGCCAATGCCTGACGCACAAGCTTGCCGGCCGCTTCCGGATCGTCGGGAACCTTGCCGAGCAAGGTCGGCTCGGCTCCGAACTCCCTGATAAGCGCGGCCAGCATCGGCGCATTGCTGTTGCGGATTTTCGCGGGGGCGAGCGGTTCGTCCACCTCCAGCAGTTCGCTGCCGGTAGAGAGAATCGCCACCCTGGGACGTCGCGCTACGGCAACGCGAGCGCAGCCGCAAGCGGCAAGAACGGCGCTCTCTCCCGCTTCGACCTGCCTCCCTGCCGGCAACAGCCGCTCGCCTTCGCGAATCTCGCTCCCAATTTCGGAAATGTTAGCGCCCGGCGGCACCGCCTTCCCGATCCGCACGAACGAGAGGCCGTCCCTCTCGTCAGTCTCGGTCATCTCCAGCATCACGACGGCGTCGGCCCCTTCCGGCACCATCCCTCCAGTCATAATCCGGGACGCCTGTCCGGGACCGAGCGAGCGCTTCGGCTCCGTGCCTCCGGGTAAATGTTCCAGCACGACCAGCTCTGCCGGACGGCCGGGCGCGGCTTCAGCCAGATCCGCCGTTCGCACCGCATAACCATCCATCCCCGACCGGCGAAACGGCGGAAACGGATGCGGCGCGATCAGCGGCTCGGCCAAGGATCTGCCCCACGCCTCATATAGTGTTACGTTCTCCGCGTCTAGAGCGCGAATATGGTTTAATATCGTCTGCTGCGCCTCTTCCGGCTGCACTGCTTTGCGGCGATATCGCTCGACGTTGTCTGCTTGCTGCATCATGGACTTAGCTCCTTTGCTGCGCGCGCTCGGCCCAGCGGGCGTTCTCCTCGGCGAACTGTTCCGGCGTATCGATATCGTCCGCCAAGGCCAGCGATAGCCCGTTGGCTTGCAATTCGTCCTGCCCGATTGCGCAAGGCTCCAACCGGTCCAGCCAATCCTGCAGACGTCGCCTTCCCGCCTGCAGCAGCTCCTCCGCGATCGCCCCCGTTTCCTTGCGATAGACTGCGTGCAGCGGCTGCAGCCGTTCGTCGATCAGCGGAACGGCCGCCAGCGCCTGCGCAGAACCGTTCCTCAACCGACCAAGCAAATATTCGGCCGCATCCGCGTCAGGATACGGCTGATCGCAGCCGAGCAGCCATACATACGGCGATGCGGCGGCTTGGAAGCCTGCATGGACGCCGGCCAGCGGACCTTCCCCCGGATAAAAGTCGGCTGCGATTCGAATGTGCGGGGCCATCTTCAGCAATTGTTCGGCAAAGCCGGAATCATTGGCGACAACAACGATCTCTTCGCACACCTTCGATGTTTCGCGCAGTTGGCGTTCGATGATCGTCTCCTGCCCAAGCGTCAACAACGCCTTATTTTGCCCGCCCATTCGTCTGCCTTGCCCGCCCGCCAGTATAACTGTCGTCATTGCCGTCTTCACTACTCCGCACCTCTTCCGCCCGCGCAACCCGGAGGTTAACTCCCTCCATTGTAGACCGCTATCGATTGCCGAAGCAAGCCGCTTAGACGCTCTGCGTTCTACGATTCTGTGACTCTTCCGTCTCCCGCTCCTTCCCCATTCTCCCCTCGGTTTGCCAGTTGGCAAAAAACGATCTACAAAAAAACCGCCGAGCAGCGATCGTTCCTTCGAACGATCCCCACACAGCGGTTTTCCCCATTCAAACCGTTACACCGGCAGCAGCGAAACGAAGCTGTACTTGCCCGAGCCGATTCGAAACACGGCGCAGCCGTCCTCTCGGCCGACTTCGCTGATCCCCTCCGCCAAACGAGCCGGCGTATCGCCTTCCAACACCTCGGTACCTTCCACCGACGGCACGTATACGAGCGCGGTCGCGTTGGCCGGAACTTCCACGTTAAGCAGAAACTCTCCGTTCGCGATCCGCCACTCTGTAGCAGCCGGTCCGCTTACTCCGTCGTAGCGGCAGCGCGCGAACGTCAACCCGCCGAGCGGACGCGGCCGTATCAACAGCGCCCCGAAGCCCGCTTCCGCGCCCTCGCGTCCGATACCGCCGACGTTCCTGAACAGCCACTCGCCGACCGAACCGAAGGCGTAATGACACAACGAATTCATGCCCGGATCCTGGAAGCCCCGCTCTTCCGTCCAACCGTCCCAGCGCTCCCAGATCGTCGTCGCGCCCTGGCGCACCGAATACAGCCAGGATGGATATTCCTCGCGCAGCAGCAGACGGAACGCCAAATCGGCATGCCCTTCCCGCACAAGCGCATCCATCAGAAACTTCGTGCCCAGGAAGCCCGTCGTCGCCATATCACCGAGCTCGCGGATTTTACCGACGAGTCTCGATACCGCCGCCTCCCGCAGCCGTTCCGGCAGCAGGTCCAGTTCCAGCGCCATCGCGTAGGCCGTCTGCGTATCTCCCTTGATCTGTCCCTCCCCGTCGACAAAACGGTCGATGAACGCGGTTCGAATGTGCTCGAACCTCTCGCCATACGTCCGACGATCCTCCTCTTCGCCTAGCGCTGCAGCGATGTCCGACATCAGCTTGGCGCTGTAAGCCATGTAGGCCGTCGAGAAAATATCGTAAGGCGTCGTGGAATAATGGCTGACCATACGGCCGAATTCGGCGATCCGCTCCTCGAACGGCCGCTCGTTCACGGACAGCCAATCCCCATACTGAGACACATCGTCCCGGATGCCGTCCGGGAACAAGGCGCGGTTGAATTCGACCCAGCGCTTCATCGATGCGTAATGCTTGCGAAGCACGCGCCGGTCGCCGTACGTTTCGTACAGCAGCCAAGCTACGATAAGAGGAGCGTCCGCCCACCCGGCCGAAGCCGTATGCGTGTAAGTAAAATCGTTGTCGAACTCCGTCTTCGGCCCGAAAATAAACGGGGCGAAGTCCGTGTAAGCTCCGGTCGGCCGCTGCGCATCCTCCAGGTCGACGAGCCACTTGGCGTAAAAAGCCGAAACGTCCATAAAATAAGCGGCCGTCCCGGAGAAAATCTGCCCGTCCCCCGTCCAGCCGTGCCGTTCGTCCCGCTGCGGACAGTCCGTCGGCACGCTCATAAAGTTCGCCCGCTGCGTCCAGCGCACATTCTCGATCAACCTGTTGACCAGGGGATGCGAAGTTTCCAGCTCCCCCGTCTCCGGCAGTTCCGAGTGAACGACAACGGCCGCCGTTTCTCCTAGCTCGAAAGGACCGTCCCCGCTCAGTTCCACATATCGAAAGCCGTGATACGTAAAAGTCGGCTCGAAAACTTCCCCGTCGCCGCCACGGCACACGTAGACATCGGTCTGGCGGGCAAAGCGAAGATTATCCGTATACAACACGCCGCTGGCGTCCAAAGCCTCGCCGAACCGGAATGTGATCCGGGTTCCGGCCTCGCCTTTTATAGAAGCTCGTAGCCAGCCCGCGAGATTTTGCCCGAAGTCGATCAGCACGCGCCCGTCGGGCGTCCAGCGCAAGCTGTACGGCGTCCGCTCGCCCGTCTCCCGGATCGGCCGCGACATCTGCGCAACGATCCAGCCGCGATAATCGTACATGACGTCCGCCGGTGTCCATGCCGTATCCGCGAAGCCCGGCGCATTCCAGCCCGGCATCCCCAGCCGCGCGTCAATTGTCTCTCCCATCTGCAGATCCGAGGAGACGACCGGGCCAAGCGACGCCGTCCATGATCCGTCGGTCGTCACGCAGTCTCGCGAGCCGTCCTCGTACTCAATGTTGAACTGCAGCAGGAAAGCCGGGTCCATGCCGTATTTTTGAAACCCGAACATGCCGATATAGCCCGAGTACCAGCCCTGTCCGAGCAGAACGCCTACTGCGTTATCCCCCTCCCTCAGACGGTCGGTAACGTCGTAGGTCTGGTACTGGACGCGCACATGGTAATCGGTCCACTCCGGCGAGAACACGTCCTTCCCGACGCGCTCCCCATTTAGCCACAAGCGATACAGGCCAAGCGCGGTCGCATATACCGTGGCCCTGCGCACGCCGGCGCGCGCGCCGAAGCCCTTGCGCAAATACACGTTAGGCTTGGGCTTTTCCTTCGTCGGCTTAACGTCCTTTTTCGACCCGATCCATACGCCTCTCCATTCGTCCCGGCTCAGCAGCCCCATCGACCAGCAGCCCGTCCCGCTCCAAGGTCCCTCATGTCCTAGCTCATCCCACGCCCGCACTTTCCAGTACGCCCGCTGCTCGGAGACTAATTTCTTGCCCGCGTACTCCACCTGCTGCGTCGCCGCGCTCGTCACAACGCCGCTGTCCCACAAATCGCCCTTTTCCTCGTCCAGCAACTCCGGCCTGGTAGCGACCAACACCCGGTACGCGCTTTGCGCCGCTCCTCTTCGCCCGCAGTCGACGATCCATCCGAGGCGAGGACGTTCGACATCTATTCCAAGCGGATCGTCCAAATTTTCCGCACGAAGCCGCTGCGCTCTCAACGTTTCCATCTCTCCGCCTCCCAAGCATTGCTTATCTCTCTCTATCCTTTAATTCCGCCCGAAGCGACACCCTCCAGCACTCGACCGGAGAAAATAAAGAACAAAATCAGAATCGGCACCGTCGCCATGACGGAACCGGCCATCGCCAAATCGATGTTGTACATTAAATTGTTCGTGAATTTCATAATCATGAGCGGAATCGTCTTCTTCGCTTCGCTCTGGAGCATGATCAACGGAACGAAAAATTGGTTCCAGATTTGCACCGACATAATGATGCAGATGCTGAACACGACCGGGCTCGCCAGCGGGAACATCACTCGTTGGAACGTCGTCCATTCCCCGGCTCCGTCAATCTTCGCGGATTCGTACAGATCGGCCGGCAGCTTCTCGAAAAACGTCGTCAATAGAAATACCGGCATCGACAACCCCGACGCGAGCACGATTACGACGCCCCATTGCGAGTTCATCAGTCCCATATCGCGAATGAGCAGGAAAATCGGAACGATGCCGAGCTGTACCGGAAACATCAGGCCAATTAGAAAATAGACTAGCAGTCCGTTTTTGAAACGAAACCGGAACCTCCCGATCCCGTAAGCGACCATCGACGACAGCGCGATTACGATCAGAAGCGTCACAGCCAGAATCAAGACACTATTGAAAAAGTAACGGTGGAAGCCCGCCTCCGCGAACAGCTTGCCGAAATTGGCGAAATTGAACACATCCGGCCAGCCGAACGTGTTCGACAGCAGCTCTTTTTTCGATCGGAACGCCTGATAGGTCATATAGCCCAGAACGAACAGCGTAAAGGAGGAATATAACCACAAAATCGCGGAGCTGACATAGGTTCGGTTTGCTTTCAGATTCATGCTCCATCCTCCGTTCGACGATAGGTGAGAATGACTTGGACGACGGCGACGACGAAAATGACGGCGAACATCACGCAGGCGATCGTCGTGCCCATCCCCATCGCGTTCACGTTCATCGTGCCTCCGACCGCGCTGTTGTCGCCGAAGGCGATCCGGTAGAAGAACAGGGCCATGACGTCCACGCTGCGATTAATGCCGCCCGATACGCCGCCCAGAATGAAGCTGAAATCGAACATCGTCATCGCGAAAATGTAGGTCAGAATCAACATGTTCAACACCGTCGTTTTGATCTGCGGCAGCACGATGCTGAAAAATCTCCGCCAGTACGACGCCCCTTCGAGCAGCGCGGCCTCCATCATTTCCACAGGAATCATCTTCATTGCCCCGAGGAAAAAGATCATGCCGACACCGATTCCCGACCATGCGACCATAATCCAGACGATATAAATGCCGAACTCCGGCAATCCGATCCACGGTCTTGTCCATTCGCCCAATCCGATCGCTTCCAGCAGCTTGTTAAAGACGCCGATGTTGCCGTCGAAGATGAGCGTTCCCATAAACACGATGACGGGCGTGGCGATAAATTGAGGCGAGAAAATCATCGCCTGGAAAAAGCGATGTCCCTTGATCTTGCTGTATAGCAAATAGGCCATATACAGCTGTCCAGGCAGCACCGCGAACGTATTGAGCAAAAACAGAATAACGCTGTGCCGGAACGCGCCGGTCAGCTGCGCAAACAGCTCCTTGTTGCCGAACAGCTCGGCGTAATTGGCGAAGCCGACAAACGTCTTCGGTCCGATCCCGTCCCACTGGTTCAAGCTGATCTGGAACGCCGAGAAGATCGGATAGACGGTAAACAAGCTGTACAGCGCGAAGCCCGGCAAAATAAACCACAGAAATGGCCGTTTTTTAATCCATGTCAACCGTAACACCCTCTCTGCCCGCGGCAAAGGGGCGGTCCCATGAGTAGAAGCTTGGGATAATCGATACAAAGTAGGGGGATATACCTCCCGGAGACCTGCCTCATACGCTCCTGAAATCTCCTATTAACGGGTTTAAACATTCCCATTTCAGGAGCGTATAGCGTCGGAGAGAGGCACATCCCCCTATCACCTCTATCATCGATTACCTTTCATAGCAGCTTTGTTAGCGCATGGGACAGCCCTTTGATCCGGATGATGTCTTTATTTTTACTGTGCCGGGTAAGTAGCCGCCTTGTCGAGAATTACCGCACCCTCGGCTCCGGTAATTGCAGACGTCATCAGCTTCGGAATAACATCCTTCATGAATACGTCGGCCGTATTGGATTCCTGCGACGACAGTGCAGTCAGCACGCTGTAGATGTTGACGCCCGCTTCGTCGAATACCGCCAGTTCCTTAACGCCTTCATCCTTCGGCGTAATGTCTTTGAGCGTCGGTACAAGGCCTACGGCATCTTCCAGAATTTGCTGCGCCTCAAGCGAATTCAGGAACTCGATATATTTGACCGCCTGATCGGGGTGCGCCGTCTTGGCGGACACCGCATAAGTCATAAAGTTGCTGTAGCTGGATTGCACGACCTTCTTGCCTTCTTTATTCGGAATCGAGAAGCGTCCCAGATTCATGCCTGAATCGACATAAGTTGCATTAGACCACGTTCCGTCGATGATGGCCGCCGCTTTGCCGTTCGTGAATGCGAATTGCGCCGCTGCGTAATCCTGCGCCAGGTAATCTTTGCCGAAATAGCCTTTGTCGACGAAATCGCGGAACGCCTGCAGCGTCTCGGCGACGGTCGGATCGGTCAGCTTGCCTTGGCCGGCTTGAGCCGCCTTAAGCGCCGTATTGGAGAAGGCCGGCGCGAAGGCGAAGATCGGCCAAGCGCGATCCCATTCGCTCTTCCCGGCAAGTGTAATCGGCGTGATTCCCGCCGCCTTCAAAGTGTCCAGGCCTTGAACGAATTCGTCCCATGTCGTCGGTGCCTGAATTCCGTTCTTCTCGTACAGATCCTTGTTGTAGTACACGACGTTCGTATCGAAGAAGGACGGCAGCGAGCAGTAGATTTTGCCGTCTACCGTACAGTAGGTTTTCTCGGATTCGGAGTAACGGGACATATCGAGATTGTAGGAAGTCAGATCCATCAGGAAGCCGTTTTTGACCATTTCGCCCATTTTTGCCGTTTTGTCGCCTTGCACCCAGAACAGGTCGGGAAGCTCGTTGGCCTGCAGCGCGACGTTTAAGCTCTGATCGTTTTGAGCGAAGTCGTATTCCAGCTTGATGTTCGGATACTTGGCCGCGAAGGCGGCGTTGATCTTCTTGAACGGTTCTTCCAGCACGGCCTGGTTGCCGAGGTCTCCCCATACTTTCAGCGTAACGTTCTCTTCTTGAGGAGTTTGCGAGCTTTCCGCCGGCGCGCTGCCGGAAGCGCTCGCGGAAGGGCTGGCCGATGGGCTCGAGGCGCCGTTTCCATTGTCCTTACCGCCGCAGCCTTGCAGCACCGCGCCGGTCATAGCAAGCAGCCCAAGCGCGATAACGAATCTGTTTCTCTTCAAATGAAACCCCTCCGATTTTCTTAGAAATGTAGGCATGATCGCGATCTTTCTACATTGTAAGCGATTGCACCTACCTGCTCCATGCAGCAATCGAGCGAGAATGTTCCATCTCGACCGGAGAATGCGGACGTTCTCCGGCCCATGTTCCATATTTTACGATCCAGATTCCTTTTTACACGATCAGGATCTGCTTTTAAACTGTTTCACCGTCTGCCCCGTCATGCGCTTAAACACTTTAATGAAATAATTGGCGTTCAAATAGCCGACGCGGGCGGCGATTTCCTCGGTGGAAAGCTCCGTCTCGTTATACAGCCGGATCGCCTCGCGAATGCGAATACGCGTCAAGTAGTCGGAGAATGCCTCTCCCGTCTCTTGGCGAAAACGCTGGCTGAAGTGGCTTGGGCTGAAGCTGACATGCTCGGCGGCGTCTTCCAGCCGCAGCGGTTCGCCGTAACGGCTCTCCACGAACGCCTTCGCTTTGGCGACCCAGCCCCGGCTCGCATGCAGCGAAGATGCCGCCTCTTGCGCGCGCGCCAGCATCTCTTGCAGCATACCGACAAACTCCGCCTGCGTACCGAGCTTGCGGAACGCTTCGTTCAGCGGCCAAGCGGCGCCGAAGCGGTCGCGAAGGCTTTCCGGATCCGATTCGTAACGCTCGATCATCAGATTCATCAGATGGGTCGCGATCATCTCGCCGACCCGCTGCCATTCGGCCGGAAGCAGTCGGGCGGCCGGATCGCCGATACGGCGACGAATTTCGTCTCCCAATTGCTCGAAATGAAGAAAGTCGATTTTGTTTTTCGCCTGTCTGTACAGCTCCAGACGCTCCTGCTCCGCCATTTCTCTCAAGACGACATGCTCGGCGAGGTAGATCCCCGCTCCGTCGTAAAAGCACATCTGAGCCGCGCGCTCCGCATCCTTCCTCGATTGTCCGAGCCGATCGAACGTCACGGAATTCCCCGCTCCGGCGACGAGCGCGACGTTCAGATTTTTGGCCCATGCCGCCGTAAGCTCTTCGGCAATCTGCCGCAGTCGAATCGAGTCGTCCTGCTCGCCTTCACGCAGCGCGCAAGCGCCATGCAGCAAGCCGTCCTGCTCGCCGAAATACTCCAGACCGTCCAGCCGGGAGAAAATTTCCTCCGTCTGCAGCGCCATCGCTTTGCGCTCCGTCTGGGAATAGTCGGAAGTTCTCGGCAGCGGCATCAGGACGACCCAGCGCGCCTCGCCTCCCCATCTTCCCAGCCGCTCCAGCAGTGCGGGACAATGCTCTGACAGTCGCGCGTCCCGGTCTTCTTTGGTCCGCGTCAGCCACGCGGCTCTCTCGTCGTCGAGCGAACCCGCCTCGCCGGCCGTCTCCGGCACTCCCGACCTTTCGCCGTTTACGGATAGCGCATCGAGAACGCGCAGCAGTTCTTCAGGCTCCATCTCGTATTTTGAAATATAGTCGTTAACGCCGGCCTGGATGGCCTGACGAGTATATTCGAAATCGCTGTAGCTGCTCAAAATAATAAAACGAAGGCTCGGATCGAGCCGTTTCAGCTCGCGGATCAGCGCAAAGCCGTCCATGCCCGGCATACGGATATCGGTCAGCACAATGTCGAATTTCTCTTCCGCCGCCGCGCGCACCGCTTCCTCTCCGTTTTTGAACACTCCGCCGATTCGGTAGCCTCTGCTCTCCCAATCGATGATCGATTGCAGGCCGATCCGTACGAGCGCTTCATCGTCGACGATCATCACTTTACGCATGCGAGCGCTCCCCCTTTTCCTCCGCCGATCCGTCCATCCGCATAGGCACTCTAACCGTTATCGACGTGCCGACTCCCGGTTCGCTGCGAATCGACAGACCGTAATTCGTTCCGTAATGAAGCTGGATTCTCTCATGAACGCTGCGCACGCCGAGCCTGTCCGTCGGAGAAGCCGACAGCCCGCGAACAAGCCTCTCCACCGTCTCCTCGTTCATGCCGATCCCGTTATCGGCAACGGTCACGAGCAGATGCTCGCCTTCCGACACCGCGGAAACGGTAATTTCCCCGGGATGCTCGGACGGGGCCAAGCCGTGGATCAGCGCATTCTCGATGAGCGGCTGAAGCAGAAACTTCAGCACCTCGACCTGCTCCAGTTCGGCTGGAACGTTCACCGCGAACTCGAAGTGCTGGTAGCGCACCTTCTGAATCGCCACGTAATTGTGCAGGATCGCAATCTCGCTCGCCAGCGGCACCGGCCCTCCCGACCCGCGCAGCGCATAGGTGAGCAGTGCGTTTAGGGCATCGACCATTTCCTTGATATTATCCTGCCTCTGAATCATCGCCATCCAGCGGATCGAATTTAACGTGTTGTACAGAAAATGCGGCGACAATTGGTGTTGCAGCACGCGAATTTCGGCGTCCTTCTTTTTCTTCTCCTGCCTGGCGACCTCGTCGATCAACTGCTCGATCTCGTACATGATCGAGATGAACGTATCGTTCATCTCCACGATCTCCACCGCCCCGCCAAAACGCTTCAGCTTGCCCGGACGCACGCCCTTGATGCCCATCTTCATGTTCATCGTCAATCTGCGAATGGGGATGACAAGGTCCAAGGCCAGCAGATGAGTGACGACAAGGCCGAGCAAAATACAGCCGAACAAAATAAACAGCGCCTGTCGCACCGTAGAGAAGATCGGCTCGTACAACCGGTCGAGCTGCATCTGTACCGCCAGCGTCCAGCCGTTGCCCAGCCTGTCGTCGGTAAAGCTGAGCAGACGGCTGGCTTTGACGTCGCCGATCGACACCTCGTTGTCGACGAGCGGCTCTCCTTTTTCGTCCAGCAGCTTAAGCGCCGTATCCTCCTGAAACTTCATCTGGCGAAAAATATCGCCGACCGCCTCGACCCGAATGACAAGCGTTAACGTACCTAGCTCGTTCAGCTTCTCGTCGCGAATCGTTCGTCCTAACCGGAACGCCCGGAGTTTCGTATAGCCGTCGTCGAACGTCTGCGGGGCGAACCATCTGGCTCCCCCCTTCATCTCTCCGACCTCCGTCCGATACTCCGAATTGCGCACGTCGTACTCGTCGATCGCATTTTTGCCGTACGTGTAGATAGCACTTGGCGTCTCTATCTTAATGGAGCGGATGTAGCTGTTCTGGTCCGCGCCCAGCCAAAGCACGTTCAGCTTCTCGTTGATCGCGCTCTCTACCTTGAATCGGTCGTAGGCAGACTCGGGCTCCGTCTTCGCCAGCTTCAGCAGCTCGCCGTCCGTCATGATCTGCTTGCTGAGCTGCTCGTAGCTCCTCATCCGGTCGTCGACCTTCTGCCCCATCAGACCGAGCAGGTCGGTGGCGTATTCGGCGGCTTGGGCCTTCGAGGAGGACGTGTAGCTTTCGGTCAAATAATAAATGCCCGCAAGCGCGGGAAGCAATATTAGCGGCGTATAGACGAGCACCAGCTTGTAAGGCAAGCGGATACTGCGCCAACGCGTCGGAAGTCTAAAGCGGCCGATTCTCATCCGTCTCCCCCTCTTGCATGCGGTTTCCCCATCATTCTAGCACAGATTCCCTCGCCTCCGTCCGGAAATAAGTCGTTTTGCCTCGCATTACCGCTTCAAGACAAAATAGACCATCCCGGAAAGGATGGCCTGAATCATGGTTGCGGTCCGCATTCCTATTGGCTTCGTGATCCAATCGGACTTTTGAAGCAGCCTCTATACGGTCAGTTGGCCAGCAAAGCTTCGGCGGCCTGCTTTCCTTGAGCGACGCAGTCCGGCAGGCCTACGGCCTCGAACGCCGCGCCAGTGGCGAATAAGCCGGGCAGCTTCTGCGCAAGCTCGGCGCGAAAATCGGCGATAGCCCCGACATGTCCGACCGGATATTGCGGCATCGAGCGGCGCAGACGCGTAATTTCAACGAACTCCGGCTGTGCCTCCAACCCCATCAGATCGCGCAAATCTCCGCGTACCGCCGCGGTCATCGCCTCGTCGTCCAGTTCGACGCCCTGCTCGTCGTTCGCCCGCCCGACGTAGCAGCGAATCAGCCGCTTGTCTTCCGGCGCCGTATGCCGCCATTTCGCAGAGGTCCATGTGCTCGCGGTAATAAGCCGCTTCTCTCCGCGCGGCACGAGGAAGCCCGAACCGTCCAGCTCGTGTCCGAACCCATCGGCTGCATAACCGAGCACAACGTTGGCCACGGAGACATAACGAATCGCCGACAGCGCGGACACGTCCATATGCGGAGCAAGCAGCTCCTCAGCGACATAGGCGGGCAGCGTAACGACGACTTGGTCGGCTTCGCATACCGTACCGTCGAGCATATGCAAACGATATGCCGCTTCCTTCGGTTCGGCAATCGGCTCTATTTCCCGCACCTTCGCTTCCAGACGGATATTTCCGCCTTCCGCGCGGATCCGCTGCTCGAGCGCTTCGATTACTGTCGACAATCCGTTCGTGAACGTCAGGAACACGCTGGCCGGCAGCTCGGGAGCCGCCGACGAAACGGACGCGCCCCCTCCCGTCTTCGCAGCTGCAGCAGCATGTTGTTGGGCCGCCCGGGTTCCCGCGATCAGACTGCCATGCTCCTCGACCATCCGCTTGAACTGCGGGAATGTCGCCTCAAGCCCGAGCTTGTACAGGTCGCCCGCATGAATGCCTGCCAATAGCGGCTCGAATACGCGCTCGACCATCTCCTTGCCCATCCTGCGTTCAAGGAACGCTCCGACAGAATCGTCTTCCGCTTTCGCCTCTCCCGGCAGCTCCGATTCCTGCAAAGCCCGCAGTTTGCCCTGCTCGGACACAAGCTCCGTCTGCATGAATTTATCGCTATCCGTCGGAACGCCCATCACTAAGCCCTGCGGCATCGAAACCAGCTTGCCTTCCCGAGAGATATACGTCTTCTTCGCCTGCGGATTCGTGCCCGTCAACTCTCCGATCAGGCCGAGCTCTTCGGCCAGCCGGATCATCGGCAGCTTGCGCGCGAGGAAGGAATCGGGGCCGCGCTCGATAACGAATCCGTCTCTGCGCAGCGTATGGATTCGGCCGCCAAGTCGGTCGGAGCCTTCCAAAACCGTCACTTCAACCGTTTCTCCGCGCTCCTTGGCCAGCTTAAGCAAGTAAAAAGCGGCGCTGAGGCCGGTAATCCCGCCGCCCAGCACCGCCACCCGGCGACTTTTATTCGTCATTGCCGTTTCCCCCGTTCGCCGCGCCGATCACCGAATCGGCCAATACGGCCATATATTGCGGATCGTCGTTCAGCATGCGAATCCGCGCGAGGCGAACTCCTTTTTCTTCGGCGAGCTGCTTCGCTTCGATGTCGATATCGTACAGCACCTCTAGATGGTCGGATACGAATCCGACTGGAGTCACGAGCACGGAACGGACGCCTTCCGCCGCAAGCTTCTCGAGTGTCTCAAGAATATCCGGCCCAAGCCAGGGCTGTCCGGTCTGACCTGCGCTCTGCCAGGTAAACTGCCAATTGGCAACGCCCGCTTTCGCGGCTACGGCTCCCGAAGTCGCCAGCAGTTGGTCCGCGTACGGATCGTTCAGCTCCAAAATTTTAGCCGGAAGGCTATGCGCGCTGAATAGCACGAGCGCTTCTCCCCGTTCGCCGCCAAGCTGCTCCAAACCTTCGTTCACGCGTTCGCTTAACGCCTCGATCAGCTGCGGGTGCAGATGGTACTCGTCGACTCCGCGGAAACGAATGCCATGCTTCTCCGCTTCCTCGCGTGCCCGCTTCAAATAACCGCCAACGCTCATCGACGAGTATTGCGGAGTCAGCACGATACCGACCGCTTCGCGAATGCCGTCCGCCGCCATTGCTGCGATGCCGTCCTCAATGAATGGCGCCGCATGCTTCAGTCCCTGATAGCACACGTAAGCTCCGTCTCCGGCCAGCTCGTTCAGCTTGCTCTGCAAAGCCGCCGCCTGTCGGTTCGTATTTTCGCGCAGCGGGAACACACCGCCCACGATCGTCCGATAACGGGATGTCAAATCCTCCAGCTGCTCGGCCGTCGGCGGATGACCTCTGCGAATATGCGTATAGTAAGCTTCTACCCCTTCCAAGCTCTCGGGCGTTCCATAGGACATAACCAGCACGCCGATCGTTCGTTTGTCCGCGCTCATGCTTGCGCCTCCTCTGTCAGCTTCCGTTCGCTGTAGCTATGAATAAAGTCCGTCAACTCTTTCAGCTTATCGAGCGACGCCTCGGGGAATAACCCGTGTCCCAGGTTGAAAATATAGCCCGGTTCGCGCATGCCTTCGTCAAGCAGTCTGCGCGCATGTTCGTGAATGACCTCGGACGGGGCGGTAAGCACGTAAGGGTCGAGATTGCCTTGAATCGCGAACCGTCCGCCGAGCCTGCGCCGACCTTCTGACAGCGGCACCCGCCAGTCGAGTCCGACGACGTTCGTCTGAAGGTTGGTCAAGTGTTGGAGCAGCTCGCCGGAGCTGACGCCCGGGAAGTAGATTTTAGGCACATCCAAATCCGACAGCGACGCGAAAATGCTTTCGATATGAGGCAGCACAAACTCCTTAAAATCGTGCGGCGCCAAAGAGCCGACCCAGCTGTCGAATAGCTGCACCGCCTTGGCCCCCGACGCAATATGCGCACGCAAATAGGTTGCCGCCATCTCGGCCAGCTTGCCCATGAGCAGATGCCAGGTTCGCGAATCGCCATACATCATCGCTTTGGTGCGAATATACGATTTGGTCGGTCTGCCTTCTATGATATAGCTGGCCAGCGTAAACGGTGCGCCGGCAAAAGAAATGAGCGGAACCTCCAGCTCGCGCTCGAGAATACGAATCGTCTCCAGCACGTGAGACAGATCGCCCTCCACATCGATCGGCTTCAGCTTGTCCACGTCGGCGGCGCTGCGCACCGGATTATGGATGACCGGGCCGACATCCTTGACGATATCGAAGTCGATCCCGATCGAAGCGACGGGATTCATAATGTCCGAATAGAGAATGGCCGCATCGACTCCTAGCTTGCGAACCGGCATCAGCGTCACTTCGGCTGCCAGCTCGGGCTGTCGGCAAATTTCCAGAAGCGAGAACTTCTCTTTGATTTTACGATAATCCGGATCATAGCGTCCCGCCTGGCGCATGTACCATACAGGGATGCGTTCCACCGTCTCCCTCTTGCAAGCTCGCAAGAACAAGTCGTTTTTCAACATAAGCTTCCAGCCTCATTTATGTACCAATTTGGTTTTCATTGCTTTCATTATGCCCCTTTTATCCTGCGTGAACAACCTTTACTCCCGGATGGAGTATGACAATAGTTTGACAATGCGGCTTTTTGCCTGCGTGCGGGACTATGTTATACTGGCTATGCTTATGTCAGCATCGAAGAAGGTGTAAACCATGCAGCGTTGGAAAATCAATCTCTACATCTTAATGGTCGGCAACTTCCTGGTCATGGCCGGTATGACGATGATCATGCCTTTTCTGTCGCTCTACCTGCAGCAGGATTTGGGTCTGACTGACGAGCACGAGATCGGAGTGTGGGCGGGCATCATTTTTGCCGCGAACTTCGTGACGTCCTTCCTGTTTCAACCGTTATGGGGCAAGCTGGCGGAAAAATACGGCCGTAAAATGATGCTGCTGCGCTCCGGCTTCGGCATGTCGATCGTAATGCTGTTGATGGGCTTCGCGACCGCCCCCTGGCATTTGCTCATCCTGCGAATGCTCAACGGCGTCATTTCGGGATTTATGCCGGCCGCCGTCTCCCTCGTCTCGTCTTCAACGCCGAAGGAGCGAATGGGATTCGCCATGGGCACGTTACAATCCGGCGGTACTGCGGGGGCGATTCTCGGCCCTTTTATCGGAGGATTAATGGCGGATAACTTCGGTTTTCGTCCGATCTTCTACATAACCGGAACTTTATTATTTCTCGCATCCGTCATTACGTGGCTGCTCGTTCACGAGAAATTCGATCGCGCCGCAGCCGCCCTGAAAGAGCAGGTCAGCGTCTTGAAAGGCTTCCGGGATCTGATGGTCATCCGCCAGCTTCCCGTGCTCCTTACAGTCACGTTTCTGATTCAATTCGCCATGCTTAGCCCTATGCCGCTCATCCCTCTCTACGTACAGCATCTGCACGGCACTTCGGAAAATCTGGCGTTCTACGCCGGTTTCGTCGGCTCCGTAACCGGCATCTCGAACATGATTTGTTCCCCTGTGCTGGGCAAGCTTAGCGATCGAATCGGCGCGACGCGAATTCTGCTGATTTGCTTGGCGGGCTCCGCCGTGATGACGATCCCGCAAGCGTTCGCGGATTCCGTCGGCATGCTGCTCGTCTTCCGCTTCCTGCTAGGCTGTTTTATGGGAGGTTTGATTCCGACCGTCAACGCGCTCGTGCGCCAATATACGCCGGATGGCAAGGAAAGCAGAGCGTTCGGCTTCAACACGAGCGCGCTTAGCCTCGGCAATATGATGGGACCGGTCGTCGGCGGCGCTCTGTCTGGCTGGATCGGCATCGAGGGGCTGTTCATTCTTGCGGGCGTGCTGCTGTTCCTGACTTGCATCTGGGCTACGCGCGCTTTGCGCTCTCGTCAAAGGGCGAATGGTTAGTGGGGACAAGCCCGACATTTAAACTATTCAAGCTTTTTTATTGAAAAAGAGGGTGTCCCAAAAGTCACTGACTAGGGGACGCCCTCTTCCCATATTTTTGTTACTTGACTGCTTCGAGACGCTCAGCCAAGCGGTCCCAGGTTTCGGTGATGCCCTGCAGCATGCCCATATCCATAACGGTCTTGAGCGTCTCTGCCGACACGTACTCGCCGGAGCTGACCAGCTTCGTCCTGCCGTCGCCCAGATCGATGAACTCCAATGTGACGTCGGTTGACGGCATCTCGGCATTGGAGTTGCCTTCAGCATCCGAGAAGTAGTCCGTATAGACAATTTTCTCCGGCTCAATCATTTCCTTATAGATAGCTTTGCCCCAAGACTCCATTCCGTAAAAATCGCCCTGGTTCCGATCGACGCACTTCATACAGTAATGCCACACGCCGCCGGGACGAAAATCGACCTTGCACACCGGAATCTCCCAACCTCTCGGTCCCCACCAATGCTTCAAATGATCGGCTTCCTTAAACATGGCGAATACCAGCTCGCGCGGCGCATCGAATACGCGTTCCAGGACGAGCACCTTTTCGTTTTCTACTCTCGAAATCATAGCGTTTCCGGACATTACAAATTCCTCCTTGGAATCATTGGTTTTTTTCTTTATTTTGCAATTCGCGTAAATAGTCATCCAGCTTGTCGAACCGTTCCTCCATAATGCGGCGGAACGACTGCAGCCACGAATCCAAAGCTTGGAATGGCGCCGGCCGCAGCTTATAGATTCTACGATTGGCTTCCGCCTGCACGTCCACGATGCCGCTCTCGCTAAGAACCTTCAAATGCTTCGATGCTTGAGGCTGGCGGATTTCCAGCCGATCGGCGATCTCCCCTACGGTCAGAGGACCGTCTCGCAGCAATTCGACAATCCGCTTGCGATTCGGCTCGGCCAAAGCGCTCAACATCGTCGTGTCCATGTCCGGAGAATTTCCTGACATGTCATTCACCTCGTTAATTGATAATGTCCGGCGGCTCCTCAACCCCTTCATCACCGTGTCGTTTTCCTTCTGAGTTGAATATACCACACAAGGAATATTCCTGTAAAGGAATATTAAAAAATCGAGGAGGAGCCTGCTTTTAATAAAAGGAACTGCCCCGAAATCAGAGTTCCTGGAGACGATCGATAGACGAAGTAAGGGGTACGCACCTCCGAAAAACTGCCTCGTGCGCTCCTGAAACCTTGTAACGGGTTTCCCCATTCAGATTTCAGAAGCGTATGGCAGCGGAAGAAGGTACATACCCCTTAAGCCTTTATTCTGGATTATCTTTCAGAGCAACTATAAGCGCTTTTGGGATAGCTCCCGCGTCTATCGTTGTCGTACGTTATTCGAACTTAACGAGGAAGTAATTCTTCTTTCCTCTGCGAATAACCGCGTATTTGCCGTGCAGTCTGTGCTCCCGCGTCAGGACGAAATCAAGCGCCTGTTCGCGCTGTCCGTTCAAGTAAACCGCGCCTTTCTCGATGTCCTCGCGCGCTTGACGTTTCGAAGGTGCGGCCTTCGTCTCGATGAGCAAGTCGAGCAGCAGCTTCTCCTCGTCGCCTTGGACAACCGTCGTCGGCATATCCTGCAGCGCCTCCACCAGCTCCGCTTCGCTAAGCTGCGTTACGTCGCCCGAGAATAGCGCCTGCGTAATCTTCTCCGCACTAACGACTGCATCCTCTCCGTGAACAAGCTTCGTTACTTCGCGAGCAAGCTCTCGCTGCGCAGCGCGCTGCTCCGGACGCTCGGCCAGCTCTTGCTCCAGCTCGGCGATCCGCTCGCGCCCCAGGAACGTGAAGTATTTCAGGAATTTGATCACATCGTTGTCATCCGTGTTGATCCAGAACTGGTAGAAGGCATATACCGATGTTTTGTTCCGGTCGAGCCAGACGGCGCCGGATTCGGATTTGCCGAATTTCTTGCCGTCGCTCTTCGTTACGAGCGGCAGCGTCATGCCGTACGCTTCTCCCCCGCCCATTTTGCCGATCAGGTCGAGACCTGCCGTAATGTTGCCCCATTGGTCGCTTCCGCCGATCTGCAGCGAGCAGCCGTGATCCGTCAGCAGCTTGTAGAAGTCGTACGATTGCAAAATCATGTAGCTGAATTCGGTAAAGGATATGCCGTTGGCCAGACGAGAATCGACCGAATCCTTCGCCAGCATGTAGTTAACGGTGAAGTTTTTGCCGATGTCGCGCAGGAACGTGATCAAGTCGAGCTGGCCTAACCAATCGTAGTTGCTAACCAGCTTGGCCGGATTGTCCGTTCCTTCGAAGTCGAGGAAGCGGGACAGCTGATCCTTCAGCCGCTCCGTCCACAAAGCTACCGTATCAGACGTGTTCAAGGAGCGCTCCGTCGAACGTCCGCTTGGGTCGCCGATCATCCCCGTGCCGCCGCCAACCAACGCAATCGGCTTATGGCCGGCTTGCTGGAAATGGCGAAGAATCAAAATCGGCAGCAGGTGGCCAATATGCAGGCTGTCCGCCGTCGGATCGAAGCCGCAGTATAGCACGACAGGCTCCTTGTTCAGCTTCTCCAGCAGACCGTCGCGATTGGTCGACTGGTAGATCAACCCTCTGTATTCAAGATTATCGAGCAAGCTTTGATCCAGGTTTGTCATTTCGATGTCTCTCCTTTAGATAATGTTCGGCGGACGACGCGGCGCCCGAAAATCAAAAAAGACCCGCCCTGTCGTTAAGACAGGGACGAGTCATCGCGGTACCACCCTATTTGAGCATGCGCTTCATTCGCAGCTCCACCTCTCGCCCGTTAACGGCAGGCAGCCGTCTTGCCCCTTCCGCGCCGGCACGGGTTCGGGACAGGAAGCTCCGGGACGTAATTCGCCATTCGCTCGCGTACCGGCTTGCATCGACCGCCGGCTTTCTGTAACGCGAAATTCGAGGGCTACTGCTTCCCTTCATCGCTTTCGTTTATAGCTTTTATTTGAATCACTTTATCCTAACCCGAATCGATTGTCAAGCTTATGAAGCTTGACCTCAAATGAGGTTCGACTTTTCCAACAACCGCTGGATGATCAAAGCCACCTCGGCACGCGTTATCTGGCTTTGCGCGGCAATAAGGTTATTCTTCTGTCCGTTCACCAGCCCCGCTTCGACCGCGGCGGCCATCGCCTTCCTCGCCCATTCCGACACTTGCCCGGCGTCCGTAAAGGAGCCAAGACGCTTCATCGGGTCCGTAGGGACGGACAGCTTATCGTTCAGTCCGGTAAGCTCCATCGCGTTAGCGAGAATGACGACCGCCTGTTCGCGAGTCAGCTTCTCCTCAGGACGGAACGTGCCGTCCTCGAATCCGCCGACCAGCTTATAAGCTTTAGCGGACTCGATCGCTCCGCTGAACCACGCCGTAGCGCTCACGTCCGAGTAGGAGCTGGCCGCACCCTTCGCTTGCTTAAGTCCTAACGCCCGCACGACAATCGCCGTAAACTCTGCACGCGATACCGCCAGGTCCGGCTTGAATTGATTATCCCCAATTCCGTCGATGATGAGACGCGCTCCCATCTCGTTAACCGCGTCTTTCGCCCAATGGCGGGCTACGTCCGCGAACGAGACCGGATTCCAGACGACAGCGTACGTGCTGTTTGTCAAACTATTGAAAATCGCTTGATAACGTCCGTTCTCTTGAACGACCTTTGTCGGTACGTGACGTACCGTTCCGTCCGGATCTATCGTCACGCCCGTCGTGATCCGATTCGGCCCCGTGCCGCTAGGCAGAACGATGGACCTCTCGACATAGGAAGAGAATGACGCAATCTCTAAGCTGCGCTCTCCGTACGCGGCTTCTACCGTAAATTCAAGCGCCTCGCCGACCAGCGTCAGCCCTTCTTGGGTGATGGCCCCCTGTACGGTTTTACCTTGACTCTCGGAAGGTTTGGCGATCTTCAGCCGCACCTTGATGCCCTCGGGAGAAACATTGGAGCCGAATAAGCCGCTCACAGCTTGAAGATCGATTTGCGATGCCGGCAGCGAATACGTTCCGCCCGGCGTTTGCAGTACGATGACCATCTGTTTCTGCTGCAGCGCCTTCATCGTGCCGGCTTCGAATTCTACCTCCACGGAATCCGATTGCACCGCGACCGGAACCGTGAGCGTGCCTCCCGCTTTTTCTTCGTTTAGCTTGCTTTCCAGCTTTGCTCCGTCTACGGTAACCACCGTCTTTTTAAGCCCGTTTTCCGTCTTCGTATCCGCTTTGGCCGCGCTTTCCCCCTTGCCGTTGACGAGCACGTCCAGACCTTGTTCAGAGGCCGCCGGTCCTGCCGGCGCAGGGGCGCCTCCTCCGCCTCCTTGGGAGTTTTGCGACCATCCGGCATACAAAGTCGTGTCGGCAACCACCTTGTCGGAGGCGAACGTCCACTTGTCCGTCAGCGTCGCCTCCTTATACCAGCCACTAAAGGAATAACCGGAACGGCTCGGTCTTTGCGGCTCGGCAATCAAGGTATCGTAGTCCGCCTCGACGCTTGGCACCGCGCTGCCTCCATTCGTATTAAAGTTCACCTGGTAGCGATTCAAATCCCACTTGGCATAAAGCGTACGATTCGTCGACTCGATCGGAAGCAAGTCGCCCGCCGCATAGACGGCTTCAAGATTGGCTTCATCCGTCGTCCAGCCGCCGAAAGTATGCCCCGCCTTCGCCAGGTGGCCCGTGTTGCCCAGCACCGTCGCCTCTTGTCCTGTTACGTATGCGCTCGAATCCGCGGGGACGTCGCCCTGCGTCGCACCATTGGCTTCGTAGAGAACCTGGTAGGTCGGAACCCCAATCGGTCCCGTCCACACGCTCGTCTTCGAGGTTCCGGCCAACGTTCCCGAGACGGCGATCGGAGTCACCTCAAAACGAATATACTTGTCTTTGTCTTCCTGCTGGAGGACATACTCTTTCGTGTCTGCGCCAGCGATCATAGCCTCTGCCGCGCCGGCTGCGTCATTTGCCCGATACCACTTGAAAGTCGATACGCCTTCCGCATCGGACTCTTCATCAGCGAACGTATAATCGCCCTGAAGCGTTTCCCCGACATGCGGCGTGCCCGTTACGTTCACGTTGTCGGCAGACGGTGCTTGATTCTCGGTCACGGATATGTAGCCCATTCGCGAATCTACTCCGTACATTATCTCGCCGGAGTCGTCTAGGAGCGTGTTGATGTACAGGTCAAGCGGTATGTAATCAATCGGATCGACAGCCTTGATTTTGAATTTCACCTTGAACAACGGCCCGTTCGTCATGAGCACGGAGGAGTTGCCCTCGTTGTTCCAATTCACGATTAATCCTTCTTCTTCATCTTCGATAAAAGTCAGCTCGCCTTCGCCGACTCCCGACACTTCCGCCACCTCGAATAAGTTGCGATCGTAAGAAAGCGTTACCCCGTAAGCACTGATCGGCTCGGTAGAGTTGGTGAATACCGGAACTTCTACATAGCCGCCCGCGCTTCCGCTCACTTTGCCGACGTACACTAGCTTCTTAACGGCAATCACGCCGATCTCGGTATCATACTCCGTAGTCAGTTCCAAGTTTTCGCTTGTGGTTCCTTTTTTCACCCACATCTGGCTTCGATCAAATTCCACCTGATAATTTCCAGATGGAGCCTCGTCCGCAATCCTGATGGAAAGATCGATCCGGGTCCCGTCTTCACTCCATTGTCCCCAATACGCGTCCGTTACAGGTACATCCGACTTTAAGAAAACATTGTAATCGTAAAAAAGTCCATCAGACGGAACATCTACTTCTATGGGAACGCTAATCGTATAGCCCGGCCTTCCTTCGACCCTTTCTTCCAGCTTGAACTTGATTCTATCCGATGCCGCCGCGGCGACGGAGCATAAAGATAAAAAGACGCTCAATGCCATGATGATGGACAAACTTTTCCTGAGCAGCTTAAACAAGTTGTCATTCCTCCTAATTTTTTCTCTCGATTGTCGTAACGAATTCATTATATAGCTTGACCCTCAACACATACTCAACAAGAGTGCCCCTACCAAATAGGGAAGGATAGCTCCCTCCCTGTACAATCTTCCATTCATCTGCTGATTCGCAAAAAAAAGACGAAGCGCCAACCGGCGCTTCGTCTTCATTCTTATGCGTAATGGCAAGCCGCGTAATGGTTTGGGCGCGTCTCGCGGAACAGCGGAACCTCCGCCGCGCACTTCTCCGTCGCTAGAGGACAACGCGTCCGGAACGGACAGCCGCTCGGCGGGCTGACGGGACTCGGCAGGTCGCCTTTCAGGACGATGCGCTCCTTGTTCTCCTCCACGTCCGGGTCCGGAACCGGAATCGCCGACAACAGCGCCCTTGTATAAGGATGCTGCGGGTTGGAGTACAGGTCTTCGCTTCGCGCCATCTCGACGATTTTGCCCAAATACATAACGGCGACGCGGTCGCTCATATATTTGACCATCGACAGATCGTGCGCGATGAACAGATAGGTCAACCCCATCTTCTTCTGCAGGTCGATCAACAGGTTGATGATCTGCGCTTGGATGGAAACGTCAAGCGCGGAGATCGGCTCGTCGCAGATCATAAATTGCGGATTGACCGCAAGCGCCCGGGTAATGCCGATCCGCTGCCGCTGGCCGCCGGAAAATTCGTGCGGGTAACGCGAAGCATGCTCGGCATTCAGACCGACCATCTCCAGCAATTCCTCAACCCGACGCTTTCTCTCCACCTTACTGCCTGCAAGACCGTGAATGTCGAGCGCTTCGCCGACAATGTCCAGAACGGTCATTCTCGGATTCAAGGAAGCGTACGGATCCTGAAAGACCATCTGCATTTTACTGCGATAGGCTTTTAATTTGGATTTCGACAGCTTCGCAACATCCGTACCGTCGATGGAAATACTGCCGGCCGTCGGCTCGTACAGTCGAATGATCGTACGTCCTGCGGTCGATTTGCCGCAGCCCGATTCGCCGACGAGGCCTAGCGTCTCACCCTTCTGGATCGAGAAGCTGACGTCGTTAACGGCTTTTAGAATACGATGATTGCCCAGATCGAAATACTTTTTCAAGCCTTCAATCTCGATAAACGCCTTGCTCATACGCTAGCCTCCTTGCTGCCGGACGAGCCCGCCTGTTTCGCATAAGGATGCTGCAGCCAGCAGCGAACCGATTGCGTATCGCTGAGGATTGTATAATCCGGAACCTCGGTTTCGCAGACGCGCATCGCTTCGTCGCAACGGTCGCAGAAGCCGCAGCCTTGCGGCGGCTTGATCAAATCCGGAGGAGTTCCGAAGATCGGAATCAGCGGCTCGTCCTTCGCCTGATCGAGGCGAGGCAAAGATTTCAGCAGCCCTTTCGTATACGGGTGCTGCGGATTGTTGAATATTTCCCGCTTCGTCCCCGTCTCCACCACTTGTCCTGCATACATGACGATAACGCGATCGCAAATATCCGCAACGATCCCCAAGTCATGAGTGATCAGAATGATCGACGTGTTCATTTTCTGCTGCAGTTCCTTCATTAAATTCAAAATCTGCGCTTGAATGGTTACGTCGAGAGCCGTCGTCGGTTCGTCGGCGATAAGCAGAGACGGATTGCAGGCCAGCGCAATGGCGATAACGACCCGCTGACGCATGCCGCCGGAAAATTGGTGCGGATATTGCTTCAGCCGGGTTTCGGGATTCGGAATGCCGACCAAGCGCAGCAGCTCGATCACCCGTTCTTTCGCCTCATTGGCGCTCAGCTTCTGATGCTGCAGCAAGCCTTCCATAATCTGCTTGCCGACCGTCATCGTCGGATTCAACGATGTCATCGGGTCCTGAAAAATCATGCCGATTTTGTTGCCCCGAACTTTCTGCATCTCTTTCTCGGAAAGGGCTAACAAATCCTGACCGTCAAGCAGCACTTTACCGTTCTTGATTCTTCCTGGCGGCATCTGGATCAAGCGCATGATCGTCTGGGCGGTAACGCTCTTGCCCGAGCCCGATTCGCCTACGATGGCTACCGCTTCGCCTTCCTCGATTTGAAAGCTGACGTCCCGTATAGCTTGCACTTCACCGGCGTATACATCAAACGAAACGCTCAAATTTTGAACGTCCAGTAATTTCTTTTTCGCAGCTTGTGTAGATTTCATGAAGGCCTCGACCTCCTTTCCGCATCTCTCGTCTATTTTTTCAGCTTCGGATCGAACGCGTCCCGCACTCCGTCTCCGAATACGTTAAAAGCAAACATCGTCAAGCTAAGGAAAAATGCCGGGAAGAACAGCCTCCACGGATACAACGTCATCGACTTAACCCCGTCGTTGATCATCGTTCCCCAGGAAGCGACCGGCGACTGAACGCCAAGACCCAGGAAGCTTAGAAAAGCCTCCGTAAAAATCGCGCTTGGAACGGTCAACGTCATCGTTACGAGAATCGGTCCCATCGCGTTCGGAATCAAATGACGGAAAATGATCCGCATCGCGCCTGCGCCAAGCGCTTTGGACGCGAGTGCGTATTCCTGGTTTTTCAATTGCATGATCTGCCCGCGCACGATCCACGCCATGTTAATCCAGCCGGTAATCGACATCGCTACGATAATCGTAGTTAAGCTCGGCTCCATAACCACTAGCAGCAAAATAACGACGAGCAGGTAAGGAATGGCATATAGAATTTCCGCGAAGCGGTTCATGATCTCATCCACTTTGCCGCCGTAATACCCCATGATGCCGCCGTAGATGATCCCGATAATCAAATCGATTAATGCGGCCATAACGCCGACGAACAACGAAATTTGCGCGCCCTTCCACGTTCTTTCAAACAAATCGCGGCCAAGATCGTCCGTACCGAACCAGTGTTCTGCGCTCGGGGGCAGGTTTGTCTTGCTCAAATCATTGGTGAAATGATCATACGGATATAGAAGCGGCGCGAATAGGGCGAAAACGATAACGGCAATCGTAATCCAGAAACCGGTCATCGCCAGCTTATTGCTGTACAGCCTCATGCGAATATCCTGCCAGGCTGTCAGTCTTTTGCGCTCAATTTTCTCGGATGTCCGGGAATCGCGATCAAGCGGTTGGAACATGTCCGGTCGAAGAGCATTCGTCTTGGAATCTTTCTGTAGCAAGCTATTTCGCCCCCTTAGCGCCGGACATTCTAATGCGCGGATCGACCAGCGCGTAGGCAATATCCGCCAACAGTCTGCTGACCATCAAAATGACGGCATAAAAAATCGTGATGCCCATAATGAGCGGATAGTCCCGATTCGAGACGCTCTGCACGAAAAATTTGCCCAGTCCGGGAATTGCGAAAATTTGCTCGATGACGACGGAGCCGGTAATGACGCTTGCCATCAGGAAGCCAAGGAAGGTGACGACCGGAAGCATCGAGTTGCGCAGCGCGTGGCGCCACACGATCAGATGTCCGGCCAAGCCCTTGGCCTTCGCCGTCTTAATAAAGTCGGCGTTTAACACTTCTATCATGGTTGAGCGGATCAACCTGGCGATAAAGGCGATCGAAGAGGCCGACAATGCAATCGTCGGCAGCACGTAATCGAGCGGTCCGTTAAGCCCGGCCACCTCGAACGCCCTAATTTTCACAGCGAAGACGTATTGCAAGAGCGGCGCCATAACCAAACTCGGTACGGCCAAGCCGATCGTAGCGATAACCATGGATAGATTATCGAGAAACTTTCGATGATACATTGCGGCAAGAATGCCTAGCACGCAACCTGCTATAACGGAGGTCACTACAGACACTAAACCAAGCTTAAGCGAATATGGAAAAGATTCTTTAATAATTTTATCTACTGCTTGAAACTTCTTCTTCATTGAAATGCCCAGGTCGCCCTGAACGAGATTTTTCAAATAAACGCCATATTGGACGATTAGCGGCTTGTCCAAGCCGTAATACGCTTCCAAGTTTTTCTGGATGGTCGCGCTGGTTGCTTTTTCCGCCTTCAGCGGACTTCCTGGCACGGCATTCATTAGAACGAACGTGGCCGTGACCAGGAAATACAACGACAGTAGCATAAACACGATTTTTTTCGCGATATAACGAATCAAGCTTTCTTCACCCGCCCGTTCTCCCTTTATTATGCAACCGAAAGGGTATATATAGGGACGCTATATATACCCTTCCAGTCATGGACATTTAATGTTGCACACGCAATCGATTAATTTTTCTTACCGAATGCCCAGTCCAAGTGACCTGCATAATCGGAGACGACGTCTTCAAAGCCAGGCTTCAGCATCGTAACCGTCGTGTAGTAGTAGATTGGCAGTACTGCCATATCGTCCGCAATTGCGATTTTTTCCGCTTTCGCGATCAGATCTACGCGATCCTTCTCCTCGGCTGCGACGATTGCATCGTCGAGCGCCTTGCCGACTTCCGCGTTTTCGTATTGGCCGTCATTGTTCAAAGATTTCGGGTGAATCAGGTCATACGAGAAGTTGATCGCATGGTTGAAGTCTGCGCCCCATCCGGAACGAGCCAGACCAAATTGGCCAGCGTCTCTTGTTTCCAGGAATGTAGCCCATTCTTGATTCGACAGCTTAACCTCGACATTGAGGTTTTTACGCCACATATCCACAATCGCTTCCGCAATCGCTTTGTGACCCTCGCTCGTATTGTACAGAAGCGTCGTTTCAGGGAATTTATCGAGACCCTCTTCCGCTAGACCTTCAGCAAGCAGCTTCTTCGCTTCCTCAATGTTTTCCGAGAAGTAGCCGCTATCCGGATACATTTCGCGGAAGCCTTTGCCGTCCAGACCGTTGATGCTCGGCGGAATCAGAGCGAATGCCGGCGTTTGGTTCGCTTTAGCCACGTTGTCGATGATGGCTTGACGATCGATCGACATTGCGAATGCTTTACGAACTTTGACATTGTCAAACGGCTTTTGCTTCGTGTTGAACAGATAGTAATACGTCGATGCGATTTCTTTGATTGTCGCTTTTTTGTCAGCCACAAGCTGCGGAACTTGATCGGTCGGTACGGAGCCTGCTTGAGCGCCGATCCAGTCGATTTTGTCGGTTTGGAACATGCTGAATACAGTGGACTCGCTCTCTACAAGAGAGATCGTTACCGTATCGAAGTTTACTTTGTCTTTGTTATAGTAGTCAGGGTTTTTCGTCAGAACAAGCTTGTCGCCGTGCGCCCAATCCTTCAGCAGGAAAGGTCCGTTGGATACGATCGTCTTAGCGTCGGCAGCCCACTCTGGCTTGCCGTCCACGGAAGCCGGATGAACCGGCCAGTACGTGTAGTGAGCGATCAAGCTATTGAAATAAGGCGTAGCCGAAGCAAGTTTAACTTCCAGAGTCGTCGCGTCAAGCGCCTTGACGCCGACTTCGTCTTCCGTAGCTTGCTCGGAGTTGTACTTCTCGCCATTCTCAAGGTAGAACAGCATGTATGCGTATTCGGAAGCCGTTTCAGGATTCAAAGCGCGCTTCCAGGAATATTCGAAGTCATTTGCAGTAACCGGATCCCCGTTGCTCCACTTCGCGTCGTCGCGAAGCTTAAACGTGTACGTTTTGCCGTCATCGGACACCGTCCACTCTTTGGCGATCGCCGGCTCCGGAACGCCTTCCGGATTCAGACGAGTCAGGCCGTCGTACAGGCCGGACGCAACGATCGACGATTGAGCGTCGGTCATGAGAGCAGGATCCAAGCTTGGCGGTTCACTTGCCAGTGTAAAACGGAATTCTTGCGGAGTTTTGTTCTCCTGAGACGCCTGGCTTTCCGCAGGCGAGTTGCCCGCGCTGGCGGACGGCGAAGCCGTGTTCTTGTCTTTGTTGTCGCTGCAAGCCGCTAGAAGCGAACCGGCAAGCGTAACTGCCATTGCAGTCGATAAAACCTTTTGATACTTCATCATTATTGCCTCCCCGTTTTATTGAGTATCTTCTCTGGAGCGCTTCGTTTCTATGCGCCCTAGATCTCTGCAAATCTTCAGCAAAATTCGCAGAGCAATATTCCAGTCAACTCCTTTCGCATATGAATGCTGAGTTCAAATGCTGATGAATCTTCTGGAACAAAAGACATCTTACTATGAAATGTTCGTATTCTGCAATGAGAGTTTATGGAACGATGGGCCTCTGAGTAGCTTTATGTAAGGTTGCCTAACACATTCATGACAGAAAACGCTTACATATATGATTAAACATTTACCAGCTTGTATAAACATTCATCAGCATTGATATCAATGTAAATCGGCAATACCCATGCGTGAAAAATTGTTCATAAAAGTGGTAAATAATTGAATTAATATTATAGATTTGGGCATTTCTTTGGTAAAATACTAATTAAATTAAAGGATTTGCTCATTAATTGATTATACATCTGTAAACAGAGCTCTTTCCGCGTCAAAATCACATTTGCCTATTAATCCGCTCCCGCTTTCACGCGTGCTAGCGCTAAACCGTCATATGCCGGCAAATGAACCCCTTGCAAACGCGCATCTCGCGCAATCGTCAGGTTAAATTGGCGAAGCGCTTGAACTGACGGACCCTGCTTCGCCGGATCGATCGTTTTCCCTCTAAGCAGCGTATTATCGGCCGCAATGATCGCTCCCGGATTTGCCAATTCCAAACAAGCTTCCAAATAAAGCGGGTAATTTTCCTTATCTGCATCAATGAAGAAAAAATCAAACGACGCGCCGCTTTCCTTCAATTGCCGAAGATTTGCCGCCGCTTCCCCGACGAGATATTCCACCTTGTCTCCATGGCCCGCCGCCGTCAAGTTAGCCTTTGCCAGCTCGGCATATTCGCTTTGTAATTCCAGCGAGACAAGCTTGCCTTTCGCAGGCAGTCCGCGAGCCAGACATATGCCGCTATATCCGCCGAGGGCGCCGATTTCAAGCGCATTTACCGCTCCTGAAGCCGACACCAGAAGCGTCAACAGCCGCCCGTAGCCTGCAGCTACGGAAATATCCCGCATCCCCGCCTCGCGCAAGCACTCGGCAACCCTTTCGAGATCAGCGTCCGTTTCATAAAGTGCGTCGAAATAAGATTCAGGTGTCCTATCCATCTTTTATTCCCCCATCCTGTTATCCTCGGCTTTACAGCCGATTTACGCTTTTAAGCGCGTGTTTTTACACAAAGTTTGTAAATTCCTTGGCAGAAGAGCTATACTAAACTTTGCTTATGTTTCATGAGAAATCATTATACGGCGGCAAGGCGGCATTAGAGGTTGGATACAGCGCTTGCCGAATGCCGGAAAGGAAGTTGATTATGCTGTCAAAAATGCGATCCTTCGCCGGAGTATGGCTGAGCCGGAGCTGGAGCGCGCTAGGTACGTGGCCGATCTGGGGGATCGCACTACTCGTGGCGTCGATATTATATAAGTTAAACGAATTGGATCACCAATTCAATGTCGGCGGAATGAATTATTGGAAGTGGGCGGTTAATCTCGGAGCGACGCTGCTCGTCTCCTTCTGGACGATTTTCCTGGGGGTGCGAGCAAGAGCGGTGTCCCTAGCCGTCTTGGATCTTGCCTTGTCGTTCTTAATTTTCGCAGATCTAATTTATTTCCGTTATTTCAAGGACTTCATCTCCGTCCCGGTGCTGCTGCAAGCCGGCCAAGTGGGCGAGCTGCAAGACAGCATCTGGAGTCTGATGCGTCCGGGAGACTGGATTTACTTCGTTGATCTTCCGTTCGCCTTCGCTCTGGCCGGGTGGATATTATGGAAGAATTCCGCCAAGCGGGCGCTTGCAAAACAGCGGAATTCGCAGTTCTCACGTTCCGGGATCGGCTTCCTCTGGCGTAAACTGCTGCCAGCCTCTCTTGTGTTTGTCGTCGGATGGGCGCTCGTCTACTATCCCGTTGAAGAACAGAAGAATGGCTGGGCTCGCGGCCTGTTCGTCGGAAACTGGTGGAACGTTCCGATCTACAATGTGACGGGGCTGCTTGGTTTTCACGGCTATGACGCCTATCGTTATGCCAATGAGCATTGGTTCGGCGCTAAGCTGTCCGAGGAACAAATCCTGGAGACGAAAAACTGGTTTGCGGACAGACGTCAGCTGCAAAAACAGGCGGAGTCCGAGCCATTATTCGGACAGTATGCAGGCAAGAACGTGCTGATCATTCAGGCGGAAGCCTTCCAAACGTTTGTCATCGGGCAATCGATCGGAGGAGAGGAAATTACGCCTAACCTGAATCGCCTGATCGGACAGAGTATTTATTTCCCGAACTTCTATCATCAGACGGCGCAAGGCAGAACCTCCGACGCGGACTTCCTGACCAGCTGTTCGATGCATCCGTTGCCGACCGGCTCCGTGTTCATTCGGTTTGCGGGCAACGAGTTCGATTGCGCGCCGGGCATACTGAAAAGCAAGGGCTACGGGGCGACGGTCCATCACGCTTACGATGGAAGCTTCTGGAACCGCAACAATATGTACCACAACATGAACTACGATCAGTTCTACAACCTTAAAGATTATCGAATCGATGAGCCGATCGGCTGGTCGCTCGGAGACGAGTCCTTCTTCCATCAAACGGTCGAGCAGTTGAAGGAACGCGGACAATCGCCTTTTTACGCCCTGTCCATTACGCTTTCCAGCCACCATCCGTTTAAACTGCCTTCTGTCAATCAGGAGTTGAAAACAGGCGAGCTGGACGGTACGATCATGGGAGACTACGTCCAGGCAGCGCACTATGTGGACGCTGCGGTCGGAAAGCTCGTTAGCGATTTGCAAGATGAGGGCCTATGGGACAATACCATTGTTATGTTCTACGGGGATCACGACAATTCCGTCTATGATTGGAATTTATACGAGAAGCTGTTGGGAAAACCGATTTCCGAGCTGGATAAGGATCGGATCGTTCGACAAGTACCGTTCTTCATTCATCTTCCGGGTGATGAGCATGCCGGCGTCATCGAGAAGGCGGTTGGACAGATCGATACGACGCCTACTCTAATGCACTTGCTTGGCATCCCGACGGATGATCGTTACTTTATGGGAGTCAGCATGTTATCTCAAGCTCAGAAATCCGTCGTCTTCCGCAACGGCGGCTTTACCGACGGCCGAGTGTACTTCGTGCCGAACGCGGACGGTTTGATCGAGAATGGCAAGTGCTATTCCCTTGAAGGGGAAGAAGCGGCTGAAACCGATGTCGCCGCCTGCGTCGAAGGAGCCGAAGCCGCGAAAAAAGATTTGAACGCTTCCGATCTTACGATCGAGAACGATTTGATTTCGCTGTTCCGCGAAGAAGACGGCAAATTCTAAAGCGTCAAACAGAACAAGGCCATCCGCGATTCCTTTCGGAGAATCGTCGGATGGCCTTGTTCGTTGCGAACATCCTCATTTGACATACTTGCTGGCGATGTCGATCGCTTCGTCTTCCGTTGGAGCCGTTACATAGCGCCCGTTAATAAAAACGAAGGCTTTACGGGCGCAAGGCCCGCAATAAGACTTGCACGCCACCTTGATTTCGGTCCCCGGGGCCATCTTCTGCAGCTTGGGCAGCATAGACTTGACCCGGATATGCTTGCATTTGTCGCAAATCCGGATATCGTTCCGGGAAACGACGCGATTATAATCAGTGGTCTCCATGGTTCCCCTTGCTCGGATTCGTAATGACGAATCCTTCTTGCGGAAAATAAAGATAATCGATCTTCACGCCGTCGAGGAAGGAATCGTCCTTGGTCAGAATAACATCGATGTCTTTATCCGTTGTCACGACCTCGTCCTGCTCAGTCGGCTTGGCCAGATCCATACCGTAATGCGCATGGTCCCCATGGCTGTGCGTAACGAATACTTTAAGAGTCAGTTCGGCGTTCTCAGGCTTGTCCAGTTCCAGGCGCAGCACTTTTGCCGCATTGCGTGTAATTTTGCAGTTCATTTAATCTTCACTCCCGTCGGTTTCTCCGTTCTATTGTAATGAGTTTATTTGCGGAAAACAAGGAGCTATCCCATAAGCGTTACATAATTGCGCTGAAAGATAATCGATGATAAAGGCGAAAGGAGTATGTCCCCCCCCTCCGATGCTATACGCTCCTGAAATTTGGATAGGCAAACCCGTTAAAAGGTGATTTCAGGAGCGTATGAGGCAGTCTACGGGCTAATCATAACCCACAACACTTCCAGATAATTCCTAGAAACTATTCGTATAATTATCGAAGACGCTTTAGTGGCATACAATCCCTGATCTTGGTTGATTTATACGATTTTCCCTACAAACGTTCGTCGTTTGAGTCTGAGCCGAGTTGCTTTGTGCGGTTTTTCCTACAAACGTCCGCCGTTTTAAGTCTGAGCCGAGTTGCTTTGTACGGATTTTCCTACAAACGTCCGCCGTTTAAGCCTGGTTCGAGCTGCGTTGTACGAATTTCCGACTAACTTCCCGCGTAAGCTCATGTGTGCAAAATAGATCCGTCGTAAAAGTTTAATATCCCATAAATTAGAAACGTTGTGGGTCATGATTAGGTCTCCGGGAGATACATACTCCTTGCTTATATATTGATTATCTCAAACAACTCTGCGATCAGCCCTAGTCGAGCTCACAGACCGTATTTGCGCTCCATCGCCTTCGCATACCATATCGCGGCCACTGCGGTGAACGCCGCATCGTCGATAGGGAGCATCGGCATGAAGTCCGGCAGCACCCAGTACAGCAACACCGGAATGATAAAGATTAGCTTATCCTTAAGCGCTACCCTGCCCGAACGCAATATTCTCCACACCCGTCCGGGAATGCGCAGCCATAACGTAAGACCGGATTTGCGAGCCACGAGAGAACGCCCCTTCCTGTGTACGAAGCTTTCTCTCATTGTAACCGATTGGCGTCTCCGTCAGTCAAGCGGCGCGCAATCCAGCGCTTCCGCCAGCAGCCGAGCGATGTCATCGTACAGCTCTTCAGCATTCTCGGCGGGCAGCGGGTTGTGTCCCCAGCCGGCTTCGACCGTAAAGCCCGGTCGTCCGAACCGGTCGATAAACCAATCCTTATACCCCGCGTCGCTTCCTTCCAAATAGACGGAGCGGTAGCCCGCAGCCTTCGCCATCCGATCGGCCCATTCCCGCGACTCCTTAGGCTCTCCTCCCCGATAGTTCCAGTAAATCTCCTCGCCTTGCGTATGCAGCGAGAGAACCGCGTGGAAATCGTGTTGTTCGGTGAATTCGACCAATGCCGCAGCCTCCGGCTCGCTCAGCGGCTTCTTCCCGGAATAATCGCGGGGGCCGGGACCAGGCATCGCTCGCCGGTCTCGCTCTTCTTCCCAGAACGCGGGAAACTGATCGTTCAGATCGACGCCGCGAGCGTTCGCCTTCCATCGGTGAAACCGTCCCGAACCCCGGTTCCATTGCAGCAGCTCGGAATAGAACGGATGCTCCTCCGTTATGCCTTCCTGGACAAGCTCCACCCCGTCAGGGTTAAGCATCGGAACGATCCACAAGCTGCATCTGGCAAACAGCTCGTTCGCCGACTTGCCCCAGAACGAAGCGCCGCTCGCATAGCTATCGGCGTAGTCTTTGGCGAATTTCATCAGCAATAAGGACGTAATCCATTCGTTCGCGTGACAAGCGCCGTTGAAATGCCAGCGAAACGGCCCCGTTCCCAGCCTAAAAAACGGAATCGATCGGCCCAGCGCGCTGCTGCCGATCGATCCCGCGACGACAAACGAATGTTGCCGGGTTAGAGCTTCCAAATCCGCTTTCAGTTGTTCCGGCCCATAATTGGCGTCTGCCGGATAGCTCCTCATGACGATCCCTCCCGTATTTATCGAGATGGTAATCATGTATGCGCGGATAATCCGACTTATGAATGGCCGGGCCGGCCGGCTAAGGCGAGAAATTGCCATATGACGGGCATCAGGCGAATTTGCTCGCCCAACCAAATCTGCGCAATTTCCCTAAACCTCACAGGCTCGCCGCTGCAGAAAAACCTGTGAACCGACGTTTCGCCTTCAACGGCAAGGGCGTTGCTTCGTTCAAGAACCTCGTGAATTTCTCTGGCGGTTTCCTCCGCAGAATTGATCAGAACGACTTCCGGCCCCATTGCTTGGGAAATGCTGTCCGCTAGAAAAGGGTAGTGCGTGCAGCCAAGAATCAAACAGTCCATGCCCGGAGCGCGAAGAGGCGACAAAGTCTCCGCAACAATTTCCTGTGCGCGAGCCGATCGAAAGTTGCCTTCCTCTACTAGCGTAACGAACGAAGGACAAGCGAGGCTAACGGTTTCAATTCGGGATGACAGCTGCTTAAGCGCAGTTTCATAAGCTCCGCTTCTCACCGTTCCTTCCGTGCCGATTACGCCGACCACTCCCGACTTCGTGCGTCGGAACGCCGCTCGCGCGCCGGGATTGATTACGCCGATGACCGGAACCTCCACTCGGCTTCGAATATCCTCCAGCGCTACAGCGGTCGCTGTGTTGCAGGCAATCACGATCATTTTCGGCTTGAATTGAATGAGATAGTCGACGATCTCGCGCGTAAACCGGGCGACCTCTTCCGCTGCCCTAGGTCCGTAAGGAGCTCTCGCGGTGTCGCCGAAATACAAAATTTGCTCACACGGAAGCTGCCGCATCACCTCTTTGACGACGGTCAGCCCCCCGACTCCGGAGTCAAGAACAGCGATCGGTTGCTGCACAGAAACACCGCTTTCTTCATTGTTGTGGAGGTCGCTACAAATTACATTATGAGGACGAAGAACATTTGGTTCCCTCTGTCTACGGCAAAGAACCGCCCAGCGGGAGCGGGCGGTCTTGACTGTACAAGGATTTGGGCGATTGCGATAGCGCAAGTTACAAAGCGGCCGCTTCTTCTTCCTTCTCGTCTGTTGAAACGGCTTCTGCAGCTTCCTGGCTTCTGCGGGAACGAATGTCCGTAATGAGGCCTGACGTACGCTTCGCCAACGTCTGTACGGCCGAACCGGCTTGACGGCTGATCTCAGCCGTTTTCTCGCCGACCTTTTGCGCCGTATCCGCAATATCTCCGCGAAGCTCGCGCCCCGATTTCGGAGCGAATAGCAGTGCGGCTGCCGCGCCCGTAATGGCGCCCGTCAACGCACCCCACAGAAACGATTTTACGGCTTTTTTCTCTGCCATCCTTCTCACTCTCCTTCTGATTGTTCCGCATTCGCTGACGGGTCGCGTCGTTCGGAGGACGATGCTCGCCCTCGGCTCTTCCACATCGACCAAAGCGTTCGGGCCAGATTCGACAGCTCCGTCTTCTCTCCGGCATCGCTATCGCCGGAGGCGGACTGGAAAGGCGCGGATAGACAATCGCGATACAGCTCAGTCAAGCGCGCTGTCGTCTTTGCCGCGGAATGAACGGCCTCCCCCATCGCGCGCGCTCCTTCCGCGAGCCAGGCGAAATCTTCCAAGCTTTTCCTGGACATAGCAAGCGTCGCTTCGATTTCTTCCGCCAGATGGTCGCAACGCCGCAAAACCGTCGTCGCATCCTTGCTTACCGCCTCCGCCGTTCGTTCAAGCCGCCTGATAGATCTCGATAACGACGCCAGCGACAATACTATCGCCATGGCGACCACAACCGCCGCAACTGCAATTGCGTAACCCGCCGCCTGCCACGCCATCCGATTTCCTCCCGTCCGCCGCGATCCCGGGCGAATGCCCATGCGGTTAATACAATATAAGCAGCAGCGGTTTGTCCCGACACAGCGGACGGGCATAAATATTCGTACGGGATACGAAAACAGAAAAAAGCCCATACCGCGCGAAGCGGCAGAGCTTTAGTTAACCGAGACTATATATAGTTATAGAGATTTAAACCGACGGATAATCGAACCCGATACATTCAACTTTTTCAAATCAACTCTTTAGCCAAATACGTCTCGACCTGATCGGAAAAGCCCATCAGCACTCTAGGGAGCTCCGAAGTGAGCGGATGAAGCTCCTTGCGCGGCCAGCTGTCGTATTCCTGCACAAGCGCTTTGCGAAGCAGAACGAGATTGCGCAGCGGCTCCGCCACTTCCTTCGTGACGACGCCCTCCTCGGAAATAATATCGATAATATCCTCGTAACTGCTCGCGTCTCTCATAATGAAGCCGTCAATCAAGGCGTGTCCGACATCCGTCGCGATTTCGGCCGCCAGATGAAGCGCTCGTTCCTGAGCCAGCCCTTCGAGCAGCGCGCCGGTCCATGCCACAGTCGCCGCGGACAGCGCCTGCGCCAGCTCCGGAAGACAGGCAAGTCGGCTGCGAATGAAGGTTACGTTAACGTCATACATTTGCGAAGCCCTCCCGTCATTTCTTCTTGGCGCGCCCTCTGCGCTTTAACCAGATGATCATAATCAACGCGCTGACGAGAATGACCACTACGTAGGTCCCCATCTCGTATACGTCCCTCATGTCTGACGCGCTTTTCTCCGCAAGCGTCAATCCGAGATTAGCTCTCATAATCGACCGCAACCGAGGCTTCGCGAACCTCTGTCATATGCTCGATTACTTTTTGGTGCACGGGATGTACTTGATAAGCATTAAGCGCTTCGAGCGAATCGAATTTCGTTACCAGAGCGATATCGTAAGAACGGTCGGTATGCAGCACGTCCTTGCCAACCTCCAAATAACGAAGCTCCTCGATTTTGCCCTCCATATCGCGCAGCACTTGAGCAGTGCGTTCGACGCTCTCCGGGCTGCGATCCTTCAACTTAAACATTACAATATGAGTAATCATGTTTTCCCATTCCTTTCTTATCATGAGGATATAGTGTTTCGCGCATACTAGTCCTAAAAGACGAAGGGAGCATGCACGCAATATGCGCTATCCCGCTACCGCAATATGTACGCTCATCGGACTTGCGCTTTGCCTGTTCAACGTTACCGGCTACGATCCCCACAACCTGTTCCTGATGATGTTCAGCGTCCCGATGTGGTTCGTCGAGCTGTTCGCCGATCTTCACAGCGTCAACGTATGGCTAATGTACGCACTTACTGTGCTTAGCTGGGCTTTAATCGGATATTTGACGGATCTCGGCCTCTCGCGTACACGCGCAAGAGCAAGAAGCCGTGCCTGAGTCGGAAAAAAGGAGCCTGGCGGCTCCTTTCTTTTTCTATTCGACGATCAGTTTGGAAATCATCGTAGAGTGACCCTGACCGCACATAATCGAGCAGTGCATCTCGTAAGTGCCAGGCTTGTCGAATGTCACTTCGGTTTCCGGATTGTCCTTGTTCAGCTCAATGCCGAGCCCGACGAACTCAACGCCGTGATTGCCAAGCGTATTGGAGTATTTCACTTTGTAGTTGGTTCCGGCTTTAACTTTGTACTCCGCTTGGTCGAATTCGAAATTCGTCGCCTTGATTCTGAGCATTTCCTGGCCTTCCGCCAAAGTTTCCTCTTTCGGTCTCTCCGGCAGCGCGGTCGCCAGCAAGTAAACTCCCATTGCGCACGCGATCGTCACCAATGCGGACATGATCCATTTGTGCATTGTCTGCTCCCCTGCTTCCTACAAAATGTCTACCTCATATTCTACCTAAAACCCGCGATTGAACTCAAGTATTTGTCACAAAACTTCCGTCAAAACTTATGACAAATTCATGAACAAACCGAAAGTCGGCGCTAATACGGCATGTAATGCCTTCTTTCAGTCGAGATTTCGGAAGTCGCTCGGGACCTTTCGGGCGACCCCCGAGCCGATCGCTTCCTGAACGACGGCGCGTCTCACGGCGGGCACGACTTTATCGTTGAACACGCTTGGGATGATATACTCCTCGTTAAGCTCCTCCGGCGTCACGATCGAGGCAATCGCGTGGGCGGCGGCGAGCTTCATCGATTCGCTGATCGTTCTCGCTCTGGCGTCCAATGCGCCGCGGAATATTCCCGGGAAGGCGAGCACGTTGTTCAGTTGGTTCGGATAGTCGGAGCGGCCTGTCGCGAACACTCGCACGGCATCTCCCGCCTCGTCGGGCGTAATTTCCGGATCGGGATTGGCCATCGCGAATACGATCGGATCGGCGTTCATGCTTCGCACGTCCGCGTTGCTGAGCAGCTTCGGCCGCGACAAACCGATAAATACGTCCGCCCCCGCGATGACCTCGGACAAGCTGCCTTTCTCGTTGTCGGGATTCGTCAGCCGGGCGAATTCGTTCCACGCTTCGTTGTCGTAGCGCTCGTCCCTATGGATGGCGCCGCACTTGTCGACTCCAATCAGTCGCGAGACGCCGGCCGCCAGCAGCATGCGGGAGCAAGCGAAGCCGGCGGCGCCCACGCCGCAGACGACGACTTTAATGTCGGAAATGCTCTTGTCGACGATCTTCAGCGCGTTAATTAAGCCTGCAAGCAGAACGACCGCCGTCCCGTGCTGGTCGTCGTGGAATACCGGAATGTCCAGCTCCTCCTTCAGCCTGCGTTCGATCTCGAAGCATCTCGGCGAAGAAATGTCTTCCAGATTGATGCCGCCGAACGTCGGTGCGAGCGCCTTCACGATAGCGATTATCTCTTCCGTATCCTTCGTGTCCAGGCAGATCGGGAACGCGTCCACGCCGGCCAGCTCTTTGAACAGCATCGCTTTCCCTTCCATGACGGGCATTGCCGCGTGCGGTCCGATATCCCCCAAGCCAAGAACGGCCGTCCCGTCCGACACGACGGCAACCGTATTGCGTCGAATAGTCAACGAATGGGATTTGTTCACATCGTCCCGAATGGCTAGGCAGACGTTAGCCACTCCGGGCGTGTAAACCCGAGACAGATCGTCGCGATTTTTAATCGGAACTTTCGAACGAACTTGTATTTTCCCTCCGAGATGCAGCAGGAACGTCCGGTCGGAGACGTTGACCAGATGAATTCCTTTCATCGCCTTGACGGCATCCGAGAGCGAGCCGATGACGGACGGCTCGGCGACGCTGACCGTTAAATCCCGTATTTCCGTCTTCCTTCCGGGTTGAATGACGTCGATCGCAACGATGTCTCCCCCTTGCTGGCCGATCAAGGACACGAGTTCCCCGAACGTCACCGCCTGCTTGTCCATCTCGACCCGCATAATGACGCTCGTCCCGCTTTCCAATCTCATCCTGAACCAACCTCCCTGGCGAAATGGGATTACTCATCCATTATAGTCCCCAGAAAGGCAAGAAAAAAGGAGCCCTCTCCCTAGCCCCTTTCGTTGAGAATCGCATTTTTAGTTGCCGGCCCGGTCGCGCAGCACTTGAACGATACGTTTAAGCCTGTCGGGGAGCGGGAGACCCAAACGTCCGTAATTTTCGATGATGGACAGCAATTCGTTCGCGATATAAAAAAATACGGCCCCGCCCATGATCATATCCGCGCCCAGCAAAATATCAAGCCGGTGCGTAATCATCATGACGAGTAAAATAAGCCCTTTCTTGAACAACCCCCAGAAGCCGACGCTGCTGTTCAGCCCGCTGCCTTCCTTAATCGAAGCCGCCACTCCGGTAAAATAGTCTACGGCCATTAAAATCAGTAAAAAAGTAAGCGACTCGTTCCAGATCCCGAACGAAAAGGTGACCGCGGCCCCCAACAGAGCGCAAACCGTTCCCGCGTACAGTTGCACGTACCGTTCCCCCCTCATAGTTGCAAGTTGATAATTCAGCATATGAGGGTGTGGACAAGACGGGAACGGTACTTTGCATACGGCCATTCTCCCATTTTCGTCAATAAGCTTCGAACTCCGAGATTTGCGCTGCAGGCCAGCCGGTGTTGCCCGTAATCGTCAGCCGGAAGTATCGCGCCTTCGTACCGTTAAGCGGAATCTCGACCGCATTGGCCGCCGCCGGATCGAACGTATACGCCGTCTCGGCAAGGACGGACGCATAATTCTTCCCGTCGGAGCCGGCAAGCACCTCGATCACCTGCTCCCTCTTCTCCCAAGCGTCCTGCGGAGGCAGCCGCAAGATCAGCTTCGTCACTTCCCGCTCCTCGCCCAGATCCAGGGTCAGCGATTGCGGAAACTGCTTGGCCGTGCTTTCCCAGTAGGTGTACGGATCGCCGTCCACCGTCAGCTCCGGCGGAAACGCGTCGGCCGTCAGCGAGGTCGCATGCGCCTTCTTCCCGAGCGCCCTATTCTCCATCGCCTTGACCTTCTCGAACGCCTCCGTCGCTTTGCTTGCCTCTTCCGATCTGTTCAGCTCGACGTAAGCGACCCTGAGTTCCTTAATGACGCCCACATAATCGAATTCAACGTAATCCCCCTCTTCCTTAACGACCAGATCCGCCGCTTTCGTTCCGTTCGCTTCATAAGCGGCCGCGATCGTATGCGTCCAATCCTCGCCTTTCTTCACTTTAAGGGTCGTATCCGAGCCGATCGGCTGGTAAATCCGGATCGCGTCTTTCTCCCGAACCTCGACTAGATGATGCTCGCCGGCGTCAAGCTCCAGACCGTTCAAGCGAATGTAACTGCCCGCTCGTCTGCTTCCGTCCGCGGCGACGACCTCGTATCCGCCCGGAGGCAGCTCCCTGTCCGCATCCGGAGCATAGCCGGCCTCCTTGCTCCAATTCGCCGTCACTGCGTATGCGCCGAAGTCGGTACGCGTCACGCCCGCCGCAACCTCTCGATAGCTTTTCACCAACGAATCCCCGTACTGCGACAAAATATTTTTCTGCATAATGGCGACTGTATCCACCCACGGGTTAGACACTCCGTTAAACAAGTCCGCCGCCAGGTTATAGCCCATCGCCAAATTCCACCGCAGCATATCCGGGTCGTCCGTCATCGTCTCCGCGGCCAGGTCGTGCTGATACTGCAGCACTTTGTCACGCAGAAGCATGCCGGACATCGGATAATAGTCCGCATAGCTGGCCGTGTTTTTGCGATAGCCAAGCAGGTCCCATAAATAAGTCGAGCCCATAAAGCCAACCGCTCCGTCCGCCAATACGTCAGTTCCATCCTCCATGTACAGCTTGTGGCCGACCGTCCCGACATAATCTCGCAGACCCTTGAAATAGCCCGTCGAAGGATCGGTTTCTTCAGGAATCGTCGCGTTATAGGCATAAGGCGAATTGCGAATGCCCCACTGGTCCTCGAAAATGCCGTCGAACCCGCCCTCCAGCAGCTTCTTATGCTCCTCAGCGGTCCGCTGCTTAAAAAAAGGATGGCCGGTGTTGACTACGTAGCCGCTGTGCGCCCCGTAATCCTCCTTCATAATCTGTTTGTTATCCTTCATCACGATCAAATCTTCCATCTTCGTTCCTTCGGGGAGCTTCGCCAGCGTCGGAGAGTTGACGCCCCACCAGCTCATATTCGTATACGGAATGACGAGATTGCCTTTGCTCTTCGCCGCCTGCATAAACGCCGCAAAAGCGTTCTGGCCGCCCCATTGCGGCTCCGGCGGCATAAAGTCCGGATAGTTCTCGTCATGCCCGCCCTTCTGGAAGCCGACGAGATGAATGACGCCGTTGTAATTCATTTTGTCAATGAAATTCGTCGTTAACTGGCTCCAACTTCCGTCCTTGATCGCGGAAATATCGGTCTTGTAGAACGGAAGCGCGAAATACTTCTCTTTCTCCGCGCCCAGCTTGTCGGCCAGCGAACGGTATTTCGCAATGCCGTTCAGCTCGCGGTAGCTGGCGATCGTCTGCTCGTAATCTCCTAGCTCCAGCACGATTGTTGGGCTGCTCCATTTCGCTCCGGCGGCAATCCACGTTTTATAGTTGTGAACGATGCCGGACTTGCCCTTGTCGTCCACCTGATTTTTGAATCCCAGCTCCGTCATCGGCGCGATGTCGCGGCTCAAGTCGTACACGGCAAGCTCCCCGCCTCCCGTGCGCACCCCCAAATAAGAGGCGAACAGAACGCCCGGATACTGGTCCTGAAACGAATTGCTTTCCTTAAAAAACGCGTCGCGCAGCTTCACGCCCGGCAGCATCGGCAGCAGCGCGTCCTTGACGCCTTCCGAGTCAACCTTCAGCTCGTACGGAAACCGAAAAGACTTGATCGGCTTCTCTGTCCGATTGTCGACCTCGGCTTGCATATAAATGCGGTTGTCCTTGTCGAACCGGACCTTAACGTCTACTAGAATCGAGCCGCCGTATTGAAGCGTAAGCTCGCCTTTGCTAGAGCTCCAATCGTACGAGAAGCTTTCCGCCTTCTGCCCGTTGACAGAGGAATCGTCCTCGAAGAATGCCCACCACAGCGCATTCTCGCGATTGCCAAGCGTCAGCGCCTCGCCCGCTTCCTTCTTCTTAATATGTGCGATCGCGCCGTTATCGGCGCGAAACGCGATTTCCGCGCCGCCGAGGCTGACGGTCAGCAGACCGTCCCGATCCTTGAAATCGGCCTTGGCGCCCAGCGGCGAGGCCACCAGCGCCCAGATGGCCGCAGCCAACGCGACCGCAAGCGCTCCGGCCGTTATTCCTATCGTTTTCTTTGATCGCATTCGCTTCACCGCAGCCGTCCTCCCGTTGATCGATTGTTGAGGCTCCTCCGTTATCCGGATATTGCAGAGGGTTGCCCCTTGCAAACTTTCGTTCGCCCAAGGCAACCCTCATCTTCGTTCTATTCCACTTTAATATTGTCGAAGAATTGCTCCTGCACCGTCTTCGCCGCCGCGTCGAGCTGCGCCTTCAGGTCCACGTCCTTCTTGGAGAACACCTCTTGGATGACGTTCGTCATCGCTGCGTAGAACTCCTGCGTATTGAACTGCGCTTCGGGTTTGCCGTCGAGCAGCGTCATTAGCTCGTCGCTGTATTGGTACACGTTGTCGTATTTCGCGTATACGTCTTTCATCTTCTGGCCGTATTCGGAATCCTGGCTGAAGTATTGGATAACCGGCGGCACGAAAAACTTATTTTCCGCTTTGCGGGCTTGAATGTTTGCTTCCAGCGATTCCAGGCCTTTATCCGTGAAGTAGTCGAACACCGCGTAGTGGAATGCGGCATATTGCTCTTCCGGCGTAGCGTTCGGGTTGATGACGAGGAAGTCGCCGCCGAGAACGCCCGTATGCTTGCCGCCCGCCTCTGCCGCAGGCATCGGATAGACGACGATATCTGCCGGGCTCATTCCGCCTTGGTTCAAGCCTTGGTCGACCGGACCGTCCGGGCCGGCGATGACCATCGCCGTTCTTCCTTGAGCGAACGCGCCTACCGCATCGCCCCATCCAAGCGCCCAGTCGGCCGGGATTACGTTCGCTTCCTTCAGCTGGCTGTAGAATTCCAGAGCCTTCAATCCGGCGTCGGAGTTGAACTTCGCGATCACCTTGCCGCCTTCGACGCTTTGAATTTCCCCGCCGGCCTCGAACAGGAAGTTCGTCCAGTTCCATCCGGCTTCATTGCCTTTGCCCATCGGAGCGATGCCGGATACGCCTTTGCCCGGATCGGCGACCGCCTTGGCCGTATTCAGCACGTCGGCCCAAGTCCAGTCAAGCGGCGGAACGGCGACGCCTTTTTCTTCCAGCATCTTTTTGTTGACGACTGTACCGACGACATAGCCCTGCTGAGGAATGCCGAAAATTTTACCGTTAATGTTGAACTGGTTCAGCAAAATCGGGTTCAGCTGGTCTTTCTTGTCGTAAGCGTTGAACAGCTCGGTAATGTCGGCCGCCCAGCCTTTTTCCGCGAGGAATTTGCCTTCGGTCGCGTAGGTATTGAATAGCGTCGGCGCTTCGTTCGCGCCCATCTTGATGCCGATCTCGTTCGGGTTGTATTGCCAATCGCTCTTCACGACTTCAACGTTCGGGAACACCTCGTTAAAGCGTTTGATGCGGTCGTCCTCCAGCGCGCGCTTCTCCACTTGGTCCGGCGTCGGATAGTAGATGCTGATCGTCGCCTTCAGCGTGGCTGGATCGAAGCCTCCCGATCCGCTGCTGCCGCTGTCCGACGGCGTATCCGACGGGCTCGACGATGGGCTCGCGGAAGGCGAAGCCGAAGAGGCGGAAGGAGACGACTCGCTATTCTTGTTGTTGCCGCCGCATGCGGCCAGGACCAGGCTGAACATGAGAAGACAAGCGATTACCGTTGATATCTTGCGCATTGTGTTAATCCCCTTTTCGTTGTGGTTTGGCTTACACGCTCATCATAATGGAGGCGCATTTCTCAAAGCGATGTGTATTCCTATGTCAATGATGTGCAGTTTTACGCATACCTGGAAACTGGAATCAACCCTTCACACTGCCCATATGCAGCCCTCTGACGATATATTTTTGGAAAATCAAGAACACGATCACCGGCGGAAACGTAATCATCGACAGAATCGCGAACCGCAGATTCAAGTCCAGTCGCCTTACGTTGATGACGTATTTATAGATCGCCGTTGCCAGCGGATATCGTTGATCGCTTGATAGAATTAACGATGGCCAATACCAGTCGTTCCACGCCGACGAGAAGACGAAAATCGCCAGCGTAGCGAAGATCGGAACCGACAGCGGGAACGCAATCTGGAAGTACAGACGCGGCTCGGATGCGCCGTCGATCCGGCCCGACTCGAACATCTCCATGTTGATGCCGTCGAAGAACGTTTTGAGCAGCAGCAGGAAGAAGGCGTTCGCGCCAGCGGGCAGCCACAGCGCCCAGAACGTATTCATCAGCCCGAGGTCGCGCAAGTTGACGAAGTTCGGAATGATATACGTCGTCGGCGGAATAAACAGCGTCAGCAGGAAGAAATATTGAATGACCTTCTTGTATGGAACGTTCATGCGCGAGAGACTGAACGACGCGAACCCGACGACAATGACGGTCATAGCCATATTGCCGGCGAAAATAAACAGCGTATTCCTCGCGAATTGCGGAAGGTTGATATACCCCCATGCCTTCTTGTAGTTTTCGAAATGCCACTCGCTGGGCAGAAACGTCGGCGGGAACGAGTTGACCTCCGTATTGAGCTTGACGCCGTTAAAGAAGATCACGAGCATCGGATACAGCATCGTGCATACCATGACGAGCACGACAAGCAGCATCACGTAGTAAATCGCGCGTTTGCCCGGACTTTTCAGATCGTAATCCGAAATAATGCCTCTCTCGATCGCTTTCATCGCTTACGCCTCCTCCTTGCCGCTTGACATCCGGTATTGGAGTATGGCCAGCACGCTGAGCACAAGGAACATCAGGACGCCAAGCGCCGAAGCCGAGCCGTAGTCCTGTCTGGTGAACGCATAGCGGATGACCAGCAGCGCATAGGTCAGCGTCGCGTTATTCGGTCCCCCGTCAAGCACCGCGTAATGCGTCTGGAAGTTTTGCGAGGTTGCGATCAGCTGCAGTAGGAACAGCAGCACGATTTGATTTTTGATGGCGGGAAGCGTAATGTAACGAATTCTTTTCCAGATGCCCGCGCCGTCGATTTCGGCCGCCTCGTACCAATCGCGCGGAATGCTCGAAATTGCGGCGATGTAGATAAGTAGAGCGGAACCGAAGCTCTGCCACGTCTCCATAATGACGATGGAGATCATCGACCATGCCTTGTCCGTGAGGAACAGCACCGAATCGAAGCCGATTTTCGTCAATACGGCGTTAATCGGGCCGACCGGATCGTACAGCCATCTCCACAAGCCGTACAGGACAACGACCGGCACGACGTAAGGCAAATAGGCGGCGATTCTCGCAAAGCCCTGAAATCTCCTCATCTCGGAGATCGCGATGGCGAACAGAATCGGCACCCAAAATCCGATTACTAGCCCGAGGCCCATATAGTACAGCGTATTTTTCACCGAGACGAGCACGTTCGGGTCCTTCAGCACTCGGGCGTAATTGTCCCAGCCGACATAAGTATCGCCTTTGACGAAGTCGATGTGATAGAAGCTATAGACGATCCCTTTGCCGATAGGCAGCCACAGAAACGTGAAGAAAATGCCGATCGCAGGAATCAGAAACAGGTAGCCCCACAGATGCTTTTTCCATTTGGCGGGAGGCCGCTTGGGCTGAGTGTCCAAGGAGCGGACCGGAACTGCGGTTGTTTGATTCATTAGGTCTCCCTCATTCCTTCCTTAGTATCGATAAGCCTAATTGTAGGAAAAGGAATGAGGCGTGAACAGGTGCGTATCTATGCGGATCATGGGCAATCTTACTTCTTCATTTCGCTGGGGCTCATTCCGAAATACTTTTTGAAAATTTTACTGAAATGCTCGGGAGATTCGTACCCGACCCGCTCCGAAATTTCGTATCGACGCAGATCCGTCTTCTGAATAAGCCGCTTGCTCTCCTCCATGCGGAGCTTGATCACGTATTCCCATAGATTGATTCCCATATATTTCTTGAACAAATAGCTGAGATAATTCGGACTGACATGGTTTCTCTGCGCGACCTCGTTCAGCGTGAGTCCCTTCTGCGCATAGTTGGCGAGCACGTATTCCTTCACCTTTTCGACGATCAGGTTGTTTTGCGCGGCCAATTCCTCGTCCGTCGGGTCCTCGGTCGTCAGCTCCCACTTGAAATCTCCGTAAAAAAACAGATGATGGTCCCGATGCTGACGATTCCATACGATCGCCTTGCCCACCTGATCGTTCAGCTCCGACAGAAACTCATGCCCCTTCAAAATCTGACTAATGCCAACGACGCACTGGAAGCCCAAATATTTGCGAATATTGAAATGCAGGCTGCGTCCGATCATCTCCAGCTGATTGATTTTGTCCGAGCTGCTGCCTCCGTAGGACGCCTCGTCCCACTGCACGATGATGCTGACGTCGCGATTGGCGGAATAAAAGGAATGATGGCTCCAATCCTTGTCGAGAAGCTCGTTTACGATATTAAGCACGGCATATTGGAGCAGCACAACGTCCTTGTCGGCGACGCTTCTGCCCTCGCTCTCGCAGTCGAGCCGGATTTTGAGCATCGCGAAATAGGGGCCGTTCAGATCGACGCCCTGCTCTCGGGCCGTCCGAAGCAGCTCCCTCGCAGATTCGGGCTCGTTTACGAGGCGATCGAGAGTCTCCATGCGCTGCGGCTGGGGCTGCTCCATGCGAAAATGCTCGCGCAAATCCGCGATCAGCTCCGCCTGGTTCTGCTCGGGCCGATCCATGTGAAGCAGCACGTGCCGAACGGAGTTAAGCAGCTGTTCGCTATTGATCGGCTTGATAAGATAATCCCGCGCCCCGAGTCTCATCGCCAGCTGCGCATATTGAAACGTCTCATGCGCCGATATGACGATGACCTGAACCCAGGGCTTGACGATTTTCGCTTGTTGCATTAGCTCGATACCGCTCATCGCGCCCATCTGAATGTCGGTCACAAGCAGGTCGATCGACTCCATTTTCAAATAATCCAGCGCTTCGTACCCGTTATGGGCCGTATAAATGTTCTCGATATTTAATCCGGAAGATTCCAGCAGGTTTGCCAGTCCTCGGCAAATTAGCGGCTCGTCGTCCGCAATCAGAATATTATACATCCGCGTTGTCTCCCCTTCCCTGACGCTGCTCCGCAGCCTCGGCCAGCCGCTTCGGAATCGTGGCGTCGACGCGGGTGCCCTCCGGCTCCCTCGCCTCGTAACGCAGGCCGAACTCGCTGCCAAAATGAAGCTGAATTCTTTTATTGACGTTTTTGATCCCGTAGCCGGCTCCGGATTCCTCGTCGGAAATCAGTCGGTTAATGCGCGCAACGTCGGCGGGCTTGTAGCCGTTGTCCTCGACGGACAGCCGAATGAGCTCGCCGTCGGAGCGCGCGGAGACGACAATCTCCCCGTCCTCTCCCATATGGATAACCCCATGGATAATCGCGTTCTCGATTAACGGCTGCAAGGTGATCTTCGGAATCAGATAAGGCAAAGTCTCCTCCTCGATCTCCCACCGGATCGTGAATCCGTATTCGTATCGCTTCTGCTGAAGACTCGTATAGGCCCGCGCATGCTCCAGCTCCTCCTCGATCGTGATCAGTTCCCTGCCCCGGCTTAAGCTGATTCTCATGAGCTTGGACAGCTCCTTGATCATCTCGGCCGAGCCGGTATTGCCTTCTAGAGAGCTCTTCCAATAAATGCTTTCCAACGTATTGTACAGCAGATGAGGATTGATCTGCTGGTAGAGAAGCTGCAGCTGCGATTCCTTCTGCTTGATCTCCATAGAGTATTGTTCATGAATCATATCGTTGATCCGGTTCGCCATATTGTGAACGGAATGAATCAGTACGCCAACCTCGTCGTTGCGCTCCTTGGACGGAGAGGAGGAGAGCGGCTTGCCCGGCTCGTGCGACCTCGCGAACATCGCCAGCTTGCGCAGCGGATTCATCAGCGATCTCCAGAAATACATCATGACGACAATCGCGAACACCGAGTATACGATCGAGATCGTCTGAATGACCCTCTTCAGCGCGCTCTGCTGCTGCAGCAGCGACTGCGTAGGAATCGTATAGACGAGCTTCTGCTGCAGCGAATATTTCGTATGGACGACGTAGATCGAATCGTCGGTCACCTCGCTGAGCGTTTCCTCCATCGATTGCCCGGTTTTAAGGGCGTCCGGAAAGCGGAACGTCTCGCCCATCGTCGGAGTCGTGGCCGCCAGGATGCGATCGGACCAATCGGTCAAATACAGTTGTCCGCCCTCCGGCAAGGATACCGTACGGAACGCCTCTTCGATTTTCTTGTCCATCTTCGTAGCGACGAGCACCCCGACGACGCTTCGGCCGTTCGTAATGCTGTTGACTGCGCGAAGATACGCCAGCGTCATTTGGTCCCCCTTCGGTCCGAAATTGTCGATCAGCGCCAGCACGCCTTTGCCCTTCGCCGCCAACGCCGCTTCGATCCAAGACGTCTTCGTGTCTTCGGAATAGAAAAACACGGAGGAGCCGTTGTTCCTGCGGTTGATATCCGGAATGGTCGGAGCGAACGGATAGCTGTTGTGCGGATCGTAGACGAACAGAAAATAATAGATCGCTTCTCCGCCGAACAGTCCGACGGAATTGTTGCCGAGCAGCGTATTCATATCCCCGTACTTCACGACGCGGTCGAACTCCGTGTCCGTCTTCTTGCTGATCATGCTCTGCGTGGTCGGATTTTGGATAATGGTCGTCATAATGCGACTGATCGTATCGATATCCCGGTTGATCAGAAAATGATTTTGCTTGTTCAGCTCTTCGTAAGCGCTCGTCACATGCTCCTTCAAAATCGCCTCGGCTTTCGAGTTGGCATACCAATTCAGCAAGATGACGGGACTGACTAAAATGAGGAACAGCAAAATCAGCTGCTGCCTGACGTTCATCCTCGTCAGAGGATTCGTTAATTTTAAGCGCACGGCTATCCCTCCAACGATCGGTCCATTTCAATTATGGCACGCCAGCCGACTCTCGCGGAGACTAACGAGCCAATGTCGTACAAGAGCGCCTAGTTTTCGTAGAATAACACATTATCAGGCTCGCGTAAGCCTTTACAATTAATAATACGTATTCCGTCTGTAGACCTATGAGACAAATCCGGGGGAGGCGCCTTCATGCATTTGCTGCGTTCAGTAGGGGCAAAATTGCTCATCTTATTTTTTGTTTCGACGTTCCTGTCCGTTCTCCTTGTCGGAATGATCTCCTATGGCAAGTCCCAGACCATCATCGAGGGTAAAATGAAAGCTCTCTCACAGACGACCGTAAGAGAAGCGGGGGAGAAAATCGGCCTGATGCTCAAGCAGTTCGAGGATATGTCTCTCCAATTTTCGACGAGCCGCGAACTGCAGCAGCAGCTTGCTGCCGTCTTCGACGAGACGGCGGACCCCGCCGACGGCATGAAGGCGAAAATGTCGATTCAAGACGCGCTGAATCAGATCGCCCGCACGAACTCGCATATTAAGGCAATTTCCTTGTTCGATTCCGCCGATGAAAACAAGACGATCTCGTCCGTATCCGCCGGCCTGATTCGGATAGACCGGGATTCCGCATGGTACGGCAAGGTTACGGGCATGAAAGGGACAGCCCTATGGCTGCCCATGGCGAAGGACGGCTATACAGGCTTGGCCAAAGGCAATCTGTTCGGGCTGTCCCGAATGATCGGCGGCTACCTTATCGTGTTCGAGATCGACGCCGCCCTGCTGTCGCAAACGCTGGAAACGATCCGCTTCAGCGAAAGCTCGGGCATGATGTTAACCGGAGAAGACGGGAAGGTTATGCTCTCATCGCAATCCGCAGAGACCGGACAGACGTTGGATCCGGCAGCTGCGTCGTCCGATCTGCTCATCGTCTCCGAGCCGCTGAAAAAAACCGGATGGACGCTGACCGGCATCGTGCCGCTCCGCGAACTGGTATCGGAAACGAAGTCGATTCGGAACGTAACACTGCTGGTGTGCGCTGCGGCCGCCGTCGTCGCGGTTGCGATCGGCTATCTGATGCTGCTTCATATCGGCAAGCCGCTGCTGCGGATGCGCAACCTGCTGAACGAAGCCGCAGACGGCAATCTGGATGCGCGGCTTGGCTTGCGCAGAAACGACGAAATCGGGGAGGTTGCGGCCAGCTTCGATACGATGATGGAGCGCATGAAGCGACTGATCGAGCAGACTAGGCAGTCCGCGGATCGGGTGCTGGATACCGCGTCCGGCTTGCTGCTGGTCTCCCGGGGCACGGCGGCGGCTTCCGGCGAAATCTCCGCGGCTACTGAGGAAATTACGCAAGGCTCCGCTCAGCTTGCCGCCGAAGCGGACCAATCGCGTCGCCTCGTCTCCTCGATGCAAGAGGATTTGACCGCCGTCGTGGACGCGACGAACGAGATCGGACGCGCTTCCGCTGAAGTCAAGGACGCCTGCTCAGATGGCAATGCATTTATGAGCGACATCGTACGCTCGACGATGGAATCCGAAGCCTCCATCGACAGACTCGTGAAACGGATCTCCAATCTTGAGACAAACACGGGAGAAATGCGTAACATCGTCGACCTGATGAACCGGATGGCCCAAAACACAAAAATTTTGTCCCTGAACGCCGGCATTGAAGCGTCTCGAAGCGCGCAGGCGAGCGGCGGGTTTAAAGTCATCGCCGGGGAAATGGGACGTCTGTCCGACCAATCCCGGCTCTCTCTGGCGCAGGTCGGAGAGTTGGCGGAGGCGATTCGCGAGGAGGTGGGCCAAGCCGTCGAAGCGCTTAGGCTCGCCCTGCCGCTGCTGCAATACCAGATCGGCTCGATCAAGACGGCGGACGGCCTCTTCGCCAAAGTGCACGAGAAATCGGAGGCGTTCATCGAACGCGCCGAACGAATCAAGCAAAATATCGAGCTGCTGGAACGCAAGCAGGGTGAGCTAAACGGCTCGATCTCCAACGTGGGCAGCTTCTCTCGTCAGGCCTCGGCCACCTCCGAGCAAGTCGCGGCGCTTAGCGCAGGACAGCTTGAATCGAGCCGCGAGGTCGTCGACGTAGCCAAGGAGCTTGAGATGCTGTCCTCGGCGCTGCAGTCCACGTTGAGCGGGTTCAGGAAGGTCTGAAACTATCGGTTGTACAATAAAAGGTATCCCCGGGCGTCAGTACGCGACCGGGGATACCTTTTTTGCAGTTGCGGGATTCGTTTAACGAACGTTGCTCTAACTTTTATTCGGAATACATCCGGCTGATTGCGCTCCAGCTCTGACCCGGCTCAAGGCGGATCAGGCCGGTTTGCTCCGCAGGCAGGTCGACGTTCGGCGCGTTCACCATGCCGGTCTGCGGCTCCGGGCAGAAGAAGCTGCCGCTCGCTTCCCCGTTGTACACCATCCAATGCTTGTAGGCGTCGCCGACCTCGTAGACGAAGCGTGCGTCCGCGCGACGGTCGTATAGCGTCATGGCGTTGCTTCCGTTCTCGTTCGCCGCCGTGTAGTGGTTGTCCATCGACGCGAAGTAAGGATTGCCCTTTCCTTCGCGCAATTGCCGCTCTCCTTCGTCCAGAGGCAGCAGCTTGCCGGTCGGCAGCATCCGTTCATTCAGCTCCCAACGCTCGCCGAAGGAAAAGCCGCACTCCAAGTCCTGCACCAGGCTGCCTTGCACGAACGGCGCGTTAACCGTCGTATGGAAGCCCAGCATAAACGGAATCGCTTCTTCGCTCTCGTTCGTCGCATCGAAACGGTGCGAGAGTCCGGCGTCCGTCAACGTAAACGTCATCTCCAGCGTTACCCGATGCGGGAAAAACGCATAGCCGGGCTCCTTCTCGTCAAAGCGCAGCCGAACGATCGCAAAGCTCTTCTCCTCCGAGCTGCCATAGTCGACTAGCTCCCATTTGGAGCTGTAAACAAAGCCGTGCAGATGGTTGCCGGTCGACGGCTCGTTCACCGGAAAATTGTATGTACGTCCGTCGAATTCGAACGCTCCGGCATCGTAGCGGTTCGGCGGGAACAGCACGGGAACTCCGTGCACCCACGGACGCTCGACGAATGCTGCCCAATCTCCCGCCTCGGGCTCGCGAATAAACCGAAATCCCCGGTCGTCGTCCCTGAAGGAAATCAGATTGCCGCCGATTCCTGGCAATACGATTGCCGAATATTTTCCATATTTCAAAAAGATCGCCTGTTCGCTCTCAAACTTGCCCAGCTTTGCCTCATGCTGCGTCATGCCGCTTATCCCTCCGAAAAATAGTCATTGTAATCGAGTATATAAGCGGCAAGCCTGGGCGTCAACCTAAGGCGTGTATGCATACTCCGAGGGCAGCAGATGTTGAGCGGGTTTGCATACACGCCCTAGCCGACCAATTCGTCCAAGCCGCGCACGACCAGATTCGCCGCGCGGAGAATGTCCGCTCGGCCGATTCCGACGACGCGCATGCCCGCGGCAAGCGCGGCCTGAACGCCGGCCTCGGCGTCCTCGAACACGACGCAATCGGCCGGCTCCAGCCCAAGCTCCTTGCAGCCGACGACAAACACCTCCGGATCGGGCTTGGCGCGGGATACCTTCGTCCCGTCGACAATCGCGTCGAACAGCCTCGCGATGCCCACTCTGTCCAGGATAAACGCCGCGTTTTTGCTTGCGGAGCCGAGCGCTATTTTAATGCCTCTCGCTCTTAGCTTATGCAAGTACTCCTTGGCTCCGGGGAGCAGCTCGGCTTCGTCCATCCGGCGAATGTACTGTAAATATCTTTCGTTTTTCTCCTCGGCCAGCCTCAGCTTCTCCTCTTCCGTTAGCGTAATTCCACCAACCTCCAGCACAATTTCCAGCGATCTCGTCCGGCTGACGCCCTTCAGTCGCTCATTGTCGGCTTCCGTAAATTCGAAGCCCAATTGCTCGGCAAACCGCTTCCACGCAAGATAATGGTACTTCGCCGTATCCACCAGCACTCCGTCCAGATCAAACAGCGCGCCCTTGAAATTATCCAGCAAGTCCGTCCCCCCTTTCCGAGCTGCCGTAGCGGAAAGTCAACTCGCTTCCCGGTTCCGCCTCGCGCTCTTCCTCTCCGACGCGAATCGGCAGGGATGAACGGTTTGCGGCAGCGGCGCGGACAATGACCTCTGTCGGCGTTACGGTAACGAACAGACGCTGATCTTTAACGCGCATCGGCAGCGAAATCGACGACCACCCTTGCGGCAGCGCAGGTTTCACCACCAGAGCCCCGCGGTGCAAACGCACCCCGGCAAAGCCGAGTACGGCGGCCATCCATGCGCCTCCGTTCGCAGCCGGGTGCGTTCCGCCGATATATAGCGTCCCGACATACTGCTTGGATTCGCCTGTCAAGTCGATCGTCGCCGTCTTCATAAAGTAGCGGTAGGCCCAATCCGGCGCCCCGATGTCCGACGCGACCAACGCGTAGATACAGGAGCTGAGGCTGGAACCGTGTTCCGTCCTCGGCTCGTAATACTCCCAGTTCGCCCGCTTCGCCTCCAGCGAATAATCGTCCTTCAGCAGATGGAGCATCAGCACGACGTCGGCCTGCTTCAAAATCTGCGTCGTTGTCGCCAGCCCGCTGCTGCCGCCCAAATATTCGTTTTTGTCCAGCACTCTCGACTTTAACGTCGGGAGATCGACGTCCTCCAGTTTCAGATAACCGTCAAACTGCTCGATAATTCCCGTTCTTGGGTCGGGGCTCGGAACGTACAGCTCGTCGTGCATATGGCTCAATGCGGCCAAATCGTCGATATCGTTCAGCTTATCGACCAATTCGCGATATGCCTCCGGGTACTTCGCTTCCAGCAACTCCAACGTCGCCAGCGCAATGCCGATCGTTCGCTTGGCCATCGCATTCGTGAACGCATTGTTGCCGACTCGCTCATGATATTCGTCCGGTCCGGTAACGTCGAGCAGTTCGTACCGCATTTTCTCCTTTTTATAGTAGGAATACGAATAGAAAAAGCGAGCGCATTCGAGAATCGCCTCCGCCCCGCCGTCCAGCAGTACGCTTTCGTCTCCGGTATACTCGTAATACTGCCAGATGCCGTAAGCGGCGTCCGCGCTAATATGGATCTGCTTATCGCGAAAATACGTCCGCATCGGACGGTTCGTAAACACATCGGTCACATTAAACAGCGTACAGGCGTCGTCGCCCGTCTCCTGGCTCTCCCAAGCATAGAAGGCGCCGCGGTACCCATACTCCTGCGCCTTCCTGCGGGCGCCCTCCAACGTATGCACCCGATACATGACCAGATTGCGGGCGACATCCGGTTGACTGTACAGAAAAAACGGCAGCATAAACATTTCCGTATCCCAAAACACAGCGCCTTTATATACTTGACCGGACAATCCGCGAGCGGGGATCGACAATTTCTCGGAATGCGTCGGCGCGATGATATGCAGCTGGTACAGACTGTAGCGCAGCGCGAACTGCGCTGCCTCGTCCCCTTCAATCGTTACGTCGGATTCCTCCCATTTGTTCTCCCATTCCGCTTCGTGCTCGCAAAGATGATCCTCGTATGTCGATTCCGCCGCGCCCAGAGTCCGGCTCACCGCTTGCGCCAACGCGGTTTGACGGTCATCGCCGGTAACGACGCTAACGTATTTCGTAAAAGAATATGTCTCTCCCGCCTTGCCCAAGAACGTTGCCCTTCTATAGATTGACGAGCCTTTCCGTTCAAGCTGCTCCGACTGGGGAGCCTTTTCCCACCTGACGGTCTCGGCGACGACGACCGCCCTGCGCAATTCGTGCGTTACTGCAGATACGGCCACGATGCCGCCGGCAGAGACTGTCTCGGAGTCCTCCAGATGGGGTCCGTTAATATCCCACACTTCGCCGTCGATGCCCGTAAGCACCGTAAACTCGCCATCCTCCGAAACTCGCAGCTCCATCTTCATCAGCAACAGGTCAAGCCGCTTCATGCTGACGAATCTCTGGGAGCGAACCTCGACCCGGCTGCCTCCTAAGCTTGCGAATACCGTTTCTCGACAAAACGTCGCATTGCGCATATTCAGCGATTGCCCGTGCGATTCATAAGCCGACGACAACAAGCCGAGCGGTTCGTCCCCGCTGTAATACCGCGTAGACAGTCCGTTCGGCGCATTCACAGGCTCCCTCCACAGGTCGCCGACTTTGTCGTATAGGCCGGCCAGCGTGCAGGCCGTTAACTGCTCCCTCTCGAACTCCTCCAAAGTTCCCCTGTAACCTATAGCTCCGTTGCCCAGCATATATTTGTTGCCATTGGTCGCGATCCTGCCCGGATCGAATCCCGTCTCTTCCACAATCCAGCTCAAATAAGCTCCCTCGCCTTCGACTTCGAATGTACCTTCCATTATGAAGCCGGACGTTAGGAGCCAAAATGAGCGAAACTATCGAAATGATGCTTATTTCAATGCACTTAACCAAGCTGCAATCGCTTCGACGATCAAGTCGAGGTTCGATTTCCCGTCCGCATTGAAATAAGGGGGCCGATTTCGAAAATAGTCCGGGTGTTTGCCGACGATCGGCACGCCGATCCAGCTTGCCGGGGCATGCTTGTCCTTGCGCCAGACGGGCAGCGACCGGTTTATGCCCCAGCCTCCGTAGGAGCCGATGCGAGAAACGATGTCCGGCGATCGCCTGAAGGAGTCTCCCTTCCATCTACCTTCCGCATGGATCGAAAGCACGCGATGCTTTAATCGCTCAGGAATGCGGCACCTGGGTGAGCCGATTTTAACCGCAAAGCAGGACGCGCTTGCCCCGCTCGCCATCAGCGTCGCAGCGGCGTGGACGGCGGCAATGCCGCCCCCGCTGTGACCGACAAGCACCGTCGTTCCGACTGTGCCCGCTATGTCAGCCTTGCCTCGTTCGCGCCGAATCTCTGCCAGCGTCCTGCCGCCTCCGATTGAACGATCGAGCTTGCCTTCTCTTCGCCTCATATCCGCCCGGATCTCCCAGAGCTGCGCAAGCACGTTACGACTCCAGTCTCCGTAAGGATACAGCAGACAGGATCGTATCTCGGCCCCGCCGACCGCTCCCGCCTGCCCGGGCAACGCCGCATAACGCAGCCTTCGTTCCAGCGCAAGCCGCAAATCCTCCATAAAGAGAGGAGCCGTCGCCAATCCTGCCAACAAGTATAGTTCGACTTTATTTTCCGCGTGTTCGCTCATAATTGTCCGCATAGACGATCCTTTCCATATCGGAAGGATGGGTGTCCCTGAACCACTTGACCAGCAGAGGCGGATTGATGTCGCTCAGCGCAGCCACCGCCATCTTCTGATTCATCGTCACCGACCCTTCCGCGCTTCCGATCAATTCCACCGCATACCGGTCGGCGGCCGTCTCCGCTTGTCTTGACACGTAGTTCGACAGCGGAAGCGATGCGAAGGAAATCATCGAGACGATCAGCAGCGCAAGCGGCAGCGCATTCATATCCGACAGCGACCGAATCCCCCAGCGGCTGCCCCGATTACGGATCGCCACCCGGTAAATCCAGCCCCCGATCGCGAGCAGCACGAACGAGGAGCCGACAGCGCCCACGGCGCTCCATTCCAGATGATGCATGACGTAATGCCCCATTTCGTGCGCCATGATCAGTAAAATCTCCGGTTCGTCCAACCGCTGCAGCGTCGTATCCCACAGCACGATTCGCAGCGAAGAACCGATGCCGTTGACGTACGCGTTCAAAGCGTTCGTTTTCTCGGACATGTCCACCTCGTATACCCGATGCGCGGAAATGTCCGCTTTATCCGCAAGCTCTAGAATGGCCGCTTCCAGCTTCGGATCGGACAGACGAGTAAAATTGCTGTACAGCGGATCGATCACGACCGGCTGTACGTACATCATGAACAAGGTGAACGGAACGGACAGCAGCCACAGCTTCAGCCACCATCGTCCGCCCCGGGAGACGATCCAGAACGCGACTACGGATACGGCCAACATCGTCGCATAACCGATCCCGAACGCGATCAGTTTGTCTCTCAGCCATCCTTCCACCGACTGAGTCGAGATGCCGTAGGCCTTCGATAAGTTGTAGCCGATAACCCGCAGGGGAAAATAGAGCAAGTAAGCGGACCCCTGGACCATCAGCACATAGAGAGGAAAACGTATGTAAATCGGAAGCCCGCGTTCTTCAAGCATCACTCTCCAGCGACGCGCAAGTCCGCTTGCCAGCATCATGAAATAGACCAGCCATTCCCACGGACCGCTCATGAAGAAAATCCAATTGCGGGCCGCATTTAACCATTCGCTGTTCCTAAGCTGGTGTGAGGTAAAAAACGTCGTAGGATCGGCAGCCGTACCCCGGTACGCCTCCGGAACCTGATTCGGCATCGTGTACCACACGTATAGAGCAACTGCGATCCCATACCCGATAAAGAGAAGCGAATACTTCAAGAAAGCGGAATGTCTGCGAAAACTCATCTTTTCCCTCCTTCGCCCCGGCTCGAGCCTTCAATTGCCGATATGAAGATTATAACATTTCCTACTGTTGGATAACCGCTCGGCCATAACCCGCTTTTCGTAAATAGTCATTCCTTCCCTTCAACTTGTCCACTCCCATCGCTTCATTCCTGAATATGCTAGTCCAAAGCGCTAAATAAATTCTAGAAACTTCAGGGAGGTGCGATCTCGTCTTGTACCAAGTTTCTATACGCGGCACCGACCGCGTCATGTACGTCAATCCGAAAGACCGACGAGGCGGCCGGATGATCAGATTCAGCGGCTTGTCCCAGCCGCGAGTCACGAATTTCTGGAGGCATTCCGTTAACGCGCTCAAACCCTCGCTTGTCGTGGATGCGGGCGTTAACTACGGTGAAGTCCTCCTGTCCTCGGAATATCCGGTCGATACCGTTATCGCGGCAATCGAGGCTAACGAAATGCTGCTGCCCTATTTGGGCCGCTCTATCGAGGAGCATCCGAATGCCTCGCAAATTCAGATTGTGCACGCGCTCGTATCCGACGAGGATAGGGAGAAAGCTTCCTTCTTCGTCAACAAGCTTCATTCCGGATTATCGTCGGCTCATCCCGAATACTCCAAATCTTCGCGGCAAGTGGAGCTTCCCACGACGACAATTGACAGCATTTTCAAGGACAGAGACGTTAATCGGGACACGTTGCTATTCAAAATGGATATCGAAGGCTACGAGTGGCATGCTCTGCGCGGCATGAAAAGACTGCTGACGCAATGCGGAACGGTCGTCGGATGTATCGAATTCAATTTCGCTTACCTGCACAGCAAAAATATCGATACAGCAGAGTTTCTCTTCTATCTGAAACAGAGTTTCGTCGTCTGTACGGTAAACAGGCGCGGTCAGCTCATCGAATTTACCGATCCCGTCAACGAGGTGCCCAAGTACTTCGCGCTGGACAAAGGCTGCAACGATCTCATGCTGCTGTCCCGAAGGGACCTGTTCGATCTGCTGAAGTAATCGGCGACACTGACAAAGAACAGGAAGCCGCGCAGAAAGCTGAACGTATGCTTTCCGCGCGGTTATTCGTTGTTTAAAGAGCGGCCGTTCAGGCTCGCTTCGCTTCCAGCAATTGCTTATTGTGAAGCACGTGCGGATCTTGAGGCCGATATTTGCGCGCTTCCTCGTTGTGACGATAAGCGGCATCCAAATCCCCGAGATAATAATAACAAACGCATAGCTGCAAGTTCGGATACCATGTCCGGTACGCTGGGTAGCTGAAGCTCCACTGGGTATTGTTTTCAGGAATCCGGATCGCCTGTTCATACCAGTAGGCCGCCGTCCTGTACACTTGCCGGCGTTTGAATTGATCGCCTATCCGGCTTAGCGCTTCAGGCCGGGGACTGTCGAACCGAAACGATTGAAACAGCGCCGTTAATTCATTATCTTGATCGTTTAAGTACCGGTAACAGTCTGCCATGTTAATGCAGGCGTTAATTTTATCCTCGACCCACCCCGTATTAAGCTCGATATTCCTCTTGTAGCTCTCGATCGCTTCCGCATAGTGCCGGTTATCCTTCAGCTCGTTCCCGTAGTAAAAATAATCGCGCGCGGTAAAGGGATCTCCCCGTTCAAGCTTCATTTTATAAATATTCAAATTTCTGCTGACGGAATGCTTGATCTTGCGATGGGTAATCGCGATATCGGAATTAACGATCAGCCCCGTGACTTCCAAATAGTTATGGCAATCTCCCTTCCATTGAAAATCTCGGGATCGTTTAATTAGCCTGTTTCGGCGATATCTCAGAGTGACGTTGCCGAAGCTGTCCTCCCCCGCATTATAGAACATCGACACCGAGTCGACCGCCGGATCCAGCATCTCTTTAAGTTTCTTGAATTTATGGCGGTCTTCCTCAAGAATGACGTCATCGGCATCCATGTAAAGGATGTATTCTTTGGTCGCATAGGAAAAGGAGGCGCTGCGGGCTGCGGCGAAGTTACCGGTCCACTCGTAGAAAAATACCCGATCCGTGTATCGGCGGGCGATGGCAACCGTCTGATCGGTCGATCCGGTATCGACGATATTGACCTCGTCGACCAGATCGCATACGGATTCCAGACAGCGGGCCAGCACGGCTTCCTCGTTCTTGACGATCATGCAGAGGCTGATTGAAACCACCGTATAATTTCCCCTTTCGCATCGAGAAAAATTTTTTCAGTCTGGCGGTCAGGCCAAACGGCAAAGACAGGATATGCTTCCGGGAAAGAGAAAGGCATATCCTGCTTGTCGGTTGAGGGCTATCGGATTACTGGAAATTTGCGACGTTCATATATCTGTTGCTTACCGTAACGGCTGCCGCTCCGAGTCCCGTTGCCGAGTATGTGACTTGAACGGAGTAATCAACCGTAGCGGTGCTCGGCGGATTATCGACAAACGTATAACTGATCGGTTGGATCTGGCTGCCTATGGCGAGACCTGCGCTTGCGTACTGAATCGTTTGAACAGGCGTGCCGTCCCTTTGCAATTCAAGCGTGACCGTCAGGTTCACAAGCCCTAGAGTGATGACCGAGTTTACCTGAATCGCATAATCGATTTTCACATTATCCGCAGCGGTTACAGGCACGTTGTTCACTGTCATGGTCGATAGCGGAGTATTATTGGACAATGACAACGTTCCGGCGGCTCCGGTTGCAAACAGTTCAGGCAGCGGGCCAGTTGGGCCTGTTGGGCCGGTTGGACCGGTTGGACCAGTTGGGCCTGTTGGGCCGGTTGGACCGGTTGGACCTGTGGCTCCTGTCGCGCCTGTTACACCGGTTGGGCCTGTCGCTCCCGTCGGACCGGTTACACCCGTTGGACCTGTTGCTCCTGTCGGGCCTGTCGCTCCTGTCGGACCGGTTGCTCCCGTTGGACCGGTTGCTCCCGTTGGACCTGTTGCTCCTGTCGGGCCAGTGGCTCCTGTTGGACCTGTCGCTCCCGTTGGGCCAGTTGCTCCTGTTAGGCCTGTTACACCCGTAGGACCTGTTGCTCCTGTTGGGCCTGTCGCTCCCGTTGGGCCTGTTACTCCGGTCGAGCCGGTTGCACCCGTTGGACCGATGACTCCTGTTGGGCCTGTTGGGCCTGTTACACCAGCCTCACCAGTTGCTCCTGTCGGGCCTGTTACACCCGTTGGACCTGTCGCTCCCGTTGGGCCTGTCGCTCCTGTCGGACCGATTGTTCCTGTCGGGCCAGTTGCTCCCGTTGGGCCAGTTGCTCCTGTTGGACCTGTCGCACCCGTCGAACCGGTTGGACCTGTTGAGCCTGTTGCTCCTGTTGCTCCTGTCGGACCAGTGGTTCCCGTTGGTCCTATCGCTCCAGTCGGACCGGTTACCCCTGTCGGGCCAGTTGTACCTGTTGGACCGGTGGCTCCCGTTGGGCCAGTTGCTCCTGTTGGGCCTGTTACACCTGCCTCACCAGTGGCTCCCGTTGGGCCTGTCGCTCCTGTTGGACCTGTTACACCCGTAGGACCTGTCGCTCCTGTTGGACCTGTTACACCCGTAGGACCTGTCGCTCCCGTCGGACCGATTGCTCCTGTCGGACCAGTGGCTCCCATTGAACCGGTTGGACCTGTTGGACCGGTTACTCCCGTTGGTCCTGTCGCTCCTGTTGGACCTGTTACACCCGTAGGACCTGTCGCTCCCGTCGGACCGATTGCTCCTGTCGGACCAGTGGCTCCCGCTGGACCGGTCGCTCCCGTTGGGCCAGTTGCTCCTGTTAGGCCTGTTACACCCGTAGGACCTGTTGCTCCTGTTGGGCCTGTCGCTCCTGTCGGGCCTGTTGCACCCGTTGGACCGGTTGCTCCTGTTGGGCCTGTCGCTCCCGTCGGGCCTGTTGCTCCCGTTGGACCGGTGGCTCCTGTCGGACCGGTTACTCCCGTTGGGCCTGTCGCTCCTGTTGGGCCTGTCGCTCCCGTCGGACCGATTGCTCCTGTCGGACCAGTGGCTCCCGCTGGACCGGTCGCTCCCGTTGGACCAGTTGCTCCTGTTGGGCCTGTTACACCTGCCTCACCAGTTGCTCCCGTCGGGCCTGTTGCACCCGTTGGACCGGTTGCTCCAGTCGGGCCAGTTGTACCTGTTGGACCGGTGGCTCCTGTCGGGCCGGTTACTCCGGTCGAGCCTGCAGCTCCTGTTGGACCCGTTACTCCTACTCCTGTTGGGCCTGTCACCCCCGCCGGACCTGTCGGACCTGTCGGACCTGTTGCTCCTGTCGGACCGGTTACTCCAGTCGGGCCAGTTGTACCTGTTGGACCGGTTGCTCCTGTCGGACCTGTAGCTCCTGTTGCGCCGGTGGCTCCTGCTGGACCTGTCGCTCCTGTCGGGCCCGTTGATCCCGT